>JBKQLC010000144.1:0-36092 GCA_052147195.1 Syntrophobacteraceae bacterium | reverse complement strand
GAATTCCGATGGCCGGCTCAGACGCTTGAGCTGTGCGCCTGCCCTTCGACTTTGAGACTTATTACATCCACTGCCGCAGAACAGCATCCGGTATCCCATAACCTGCATGCTCGAAGAAGCATGAATTTTTGGAAGTTTGTTGTCTTCAAAAAATTATTTCTTTTCAGCAGCGGTTTTATAAATAACCATAATTATCGGATGTTATTAAATAAACACCGTGATAGGGTCTAGTGTTCTTGCTTAGTTTGCGTCTCCTTTCCAGTTGACAAGACACTAGATCGGCTTATATTCCGTTCAACAAGATTTACCGTGCATTGTTAGGTGGTTGTCCAATTTAAAAGAATGACTATTAGGATTTTCAGGAGATATAAAATGAGCAAAAAACTGATTCTTGGATTGGCCTTAGCAGTTGTTTTATTCAGTGGTTCTCTCTTTAGCGCACAGGCCGATTGCGGCTTTGGCTGTCTGCCTCACATCAGCTTGCCGTCATGCTTGTCCTGTGGACAAGTTGCGGAGAATAGAGATAGGGACAGGTCAGAGGCTACTTGCCAGGGCGCGTTTAACTATGGCCCGACCGCACCGAGTATAATGGGCGCTGTAGGCGCTTACTAATTTTGCTGACAACCCTGCCATCGGGATACACATGAGGCTTGTGTACCCCGATTCGGCAGGAGTCCAGGCGATAACATGGCAATGGTCAACCAACGAGTCCGAATGAGGGCTCGAAAGCGAGGTGCGGTGATGAGAAAATTAAAGAATGCAATATTGGCGTCTTTGTTCATATTTGCGGTAGTCGCGGCAATTCCTCAGTATAGTGATTTTATCGACAACCCCGGCATGGCGGATACCAATGGTCCTAAGGTGCCGGACATTATGGGCTCATGGGAATAACACCATCCCTTCACTGATCAATGAAAATTGACCAACCCGCGGGGATTAAAGACCCCAGGGGGGTGCCTGCAAAAAGCGCCACGTCCACATATCCCCGGCTACAACCCAAAATTTTCCAGAAGCCTCCTGTTCTTGACTCGAAACGACCGGCCGTTCGGCTGAACAGTAATACTCCACCCGACCTCCTGTGGCCCAAGAAATGAATGTAGTTCGGTCGGCGCCTGTTTTTAAAGAGCAGTTGTGCGCGGAAAATTATTTCTTTTCTATTCTACTTGTTTAATTAACTCTAATTACTGGATATTACTGTTTAAAAGTACAAGAGGGTTTTCTTGATCGGGGTCATTGCCGGTTGACAAGATTTGAGGGCGACTTATATTTCGTCTACAAGATTTGCAGTGCGTTGTCAGGTGCTTGCAGCATTTAAAAGAATGACTATTAGGATCTATCGGATATAAAAGGAGATAAAAATGAGCAAAAAGATGAGCAAGAAGCTGATTCTGGGATTGGCCTTAGCAGTTGTTTTATTCAGCGGTTCTCTTTTTAGTGCACAAGCGGATTGCGGCTTTGGCTGTCTGCCTCACATCAGCTTGCCGTCATGCTTGTTTGGAACCTGTGGACAAGTTGCCGAGAAGAGAGATTTGGACAGGTCAGAGGCTACTTGCCAAGGCGCGTATAACTATGGCCCGACTGTACCGAGTGCATTTGGCGCGGTAGGCGCTTACTAATTTTGCTGACAGCTCTGCCATCGGAGATACACATGAGGCATATGTACCCCGATTAGGCAGGGGTCCCAACAAATAACATATTTTATCGGCAACTCCGGCATCGCGGATACGCATGGCACTGCCGGACACAATAGGCTCCTGGAATTAACACTACCTTTTCAAGCCTCAAAATTTACCAACCCTCCCGGGGACTAAGGACCTCAGGGGGGTTGGTTGCTTTTGATGCCAGCAAATAATTCAGTGAACGGCATACCCCCGGCGGCAAGCATTGTAAAACCTTCCAAACTGATTGTTCAGCCCTGCAAACTCAGCAGTTCATTTATGAATTCAGGGATTCATGCGGACGGCAAAACTCAGACCCGTAGGGTTTTTCTTATGGTCCGGAGTGTCCTAAAGGGAGATGAACGAGGGCGGTGAATGCTCTTGCATCACGCAAAGATGAAATCCCGGCAGATTTCGCTGGCGAAAAATGAGAAGCGCCGCGATGGCGCGGCGCGAAGGGCGGTTGCGCCCCTTAAGGGCGGCGCAACCTCTATACTGTTTAGATCAGGTAATAACTTATTTCCAGAGCGGAACTACGAGGCGTACGTTATAGAACGCGCCGACAGGATCGTTGGTTCCGGAACATTGGAAATTCGCCGTAAGCATCAGACTGCAGGGGCCGAAATTGTAGCCGACAATCGGACCGGCAGTCCAGAGACGGGCCATGGAGTTACCAATTGTCCCGAGCCCATTTGAGTCGTTAAACACCTGTTGTTCCTGGGCGGCGCCGGCGCCAAACGTCCATTTGCCACAGGTATAGGTGAGAGTGTAGTCTGCCGCAAACTGGTTGCCGGACGAATATCCGCCCTCGAAATCGTTGTTTTTAAGTCCGAAAGTGTAGAACAACTCGGCGCTGGCATTCCACCCCGCATGCAGCCAACTGATTCCGACTTCCGGCGTAAAGGACCAGTAGCCGTTGCCGGATGGGGCTGTGGGGTTAGCCTGGGCAGCTTCCCAGGAGTCTGACTTAGAACTCGTTGGATCGTCGACACCAATCGCAAGAGCGGTCTTGATGCGGAAATCACAGGGGAGCTTCCACGACAAAATGTAGGGCAGGAGAACGGTATTAAATGCGCCCCATTGCGATCCGGATACTTGAACGCCAGGAGCCCCCGAACCAGGCAGGTGGGTCATCAGGTTCACGTAGTCGAACGGCTCAGCTATGGCAACACCATAGTCTGCGCCCAGAAACTTACATCCCGGAACCCACAGCAGGATGGGAACATCGACGTAAGCGAACAACTTTACGCCTGGTGCCTGATGTCCGTCCGGCCCTTGTACGGGCGCGACCGGGGCAAAATAACTGTCATTGATGAAATAAACACCCGGAGGCGGGAGCGCCCCGGCCGCCAAGCCTTCGTCTACACCGTGAAGGTGTGGGTCCCACGTCTCCGTTGCGTAAGCAGGAGTGATCACCATCACCGCTGCCAAGCATAAAAGCGATGCCAAAAGTAACTTCTTCATCTCTTCCCTCTCAAATTGCAAAAAGTTAAGTTCGAAACTCCAGAGCGGTAAAACCTGTGCCCTCCATCCGCTCTGATGTTCACCCGTTTACGGGCAACCGTCGGTGCTCATCACCCCCTTTCATCTCCGGCATAGCCAAGCCCCTGCCGAATGGAAGTCCAACTCACGAGAGTTGCCTTCAGTCAGACGCCGGACTGAGGCGCAAAAATATCAGTATGTCACCACGTTGTCAACAGAATCGCCCCTTCGGCGAAAGCCGATGCAACTCTTAGCGCTCCGAATATAATACAACGGTATATATGTCAAATTAATTTTTGTAAAAAAATATCACTGTCCATGAGTCCGCCGGAATGACAGTCGTTTGGAAATTGCAGCTTTCCGACTATAAGACATTGAAATAACACAGTAAATGTCCGTATCCCTGCAACTCTTGTACGTCTGGGATCGGTTGAAAAATTTTTAAAAAATACTCGACCCAATAAGATAATTTCCAGTCAGCTTGAGAAATTGAGAAAGACTCCACCCGGGTTTTTCTCTCTTTTTTTTCCTATCCATTGGATTTTCCCTCTTTTATCTCTAATCGGCAGTTTCATGGTTGAAGGTTAAAGAATTTTATTTGATACTGGATCACGGCTTACATGAAAAACTCACCCTTTACGGTAGAGAAAGAACCAGAGTGAAAAATGACCGGGACCCTGCATCCGTTATCCGGTATCCTGCGTCCGGTAAACTCTGTAGAATTGGGTCAGGGTTGAAATTTGCCGGATCGATTCTCCTGGATTTTTGCCTTCCGAGGAGCTGTGCAGGCTGCCAAAGGATAGACAATCAGCCCCAAAGCTCCTGGTGCCGCCGATGTTGGAACGAAATCCCCTGGGCCTTATCGCCTCTTTGCCCAATATGCGGAAGACCTTTTAGAGACGCACCTGATTCGCTCGACCATCTGTGCGGCGAGTGCATCGAGTCGGTTTTCCACTTTGACACGGCGAGGTCGGCCGTATTCCATGAGGGCATTATTCGGGCCCGTATCCACCAGTTCAAGTTCGGAGCCCAAATGGAATGGGCGCCGCCCCTGGTGGAGTTGCTGAAAACCGCCCATGCCGGTTGGGGATTGCCTGTCCCCGACCTCGTTGTGCCTGTGCCCCTGCATCTCAAACGCCTGAAGGAGAGGGGATTCAACCAGTCGGGACTGCTGGCCGGGGAACTGGCGCATAAACTCCGGGTTCCGGTTTCATTCGATACCATGATACGAAAAAACCGGACCGAACCTCAGACTCGCCTCAACCGCATGGAGCGCCTGAAAAATGTGAAAGGGGCTTTCGAACTCTCCGGAGCGCAGGATGTGCGGGGCCGCCGTATCCTCCTGGTCGACGATGTGTTCACTACAGGCACGACTTTAAGCGAATGCGCAAGGACCCTGAAGAGAAAGGGAGGCGCATCCGAGGTGCATGCCATAACGGTTACGCGTGCGCTGCGCGGTTAAACCGAATAAGGGACACCGGAATCTTTCACCTTTTGACCAACCTGACTAATAGCGGTGGTTGATTCCCGGCCCGGAGCCGGCTGAGAGGACCCCGCCCCCGCGCGCACGAAGCATTCCTGCGCCTTTTCCGAAAAACCGCGCAGTTTGTAAGCGGCGCCCAGGCGCTCCCAACTGCCCTGCTCAAGTGCACCAAAGCGCAGGGCCGTTTCGAATGCTACAGTGGCCAGCCCCATATTTTCGAACAGAAAAGCCTTCGTGCCCAGCCATTCCCAGCTTCTGCCGAGCTCCGGCCCATTGGGGGCTGAGGAGCTTATGAGCTTGAGAGCGTTTTGGTGATCGTTCATGCAATAGAAGCTGTAGGCTATGTGAAGGAGCAGTTCGGAGGGATTGGGCAGCGGTTGTGTTGGGAAAAGATTGGGAACGTATGCCTTGCCCGAGACTTCCCTAAAAACTTCGAGCGCCTCCCGGTGCTTTCCCAGCCTCTGGTAGATGATTCCCATGTTGAAATTATGCAGCGGGTTTCCGCCCACCAGGCTTTTGGCCATGGCCAGATAGCGGATACATTTGTCACAATCTTCCATCTCGAAGCTGACCTTTGCCAGAAAAAGGTAACCTTCCGCAATGAGGTGATGGTTATAATTCTCTTTCTCGAAACGCTCCAGGGCGTCCTTCATGCTCCGTATGGCGTCCTTTCGCTTTCCCAGTGGCGCATAAATCAGGGCCAGGAAAAAATGCAGCGCGCCATCGTCCCTGCCTTCCTCTCTTTCCCTTTCCATTATCGCAAGATTGCGCCTTGCCTTGGCCACCCGAATCTCTTCGGTCAAATACCCGTAGTGATTGATGACGATGTCTGTATTCGCCAACTCTAGCCCGGCCCGGACGGCGCTTGGAAATAGCTGTTCATGTATGCGCCCCTCGAACCGCATGTCCTCAGTAACGGGAGTGCAGCGCAACTGCAGGCAGGAAGATGCAGGCACATCGTTCTGAAGGTTTTCCAAAATAAAATAGAAGGCTTTCCTGCCGTCGAAGTGTGATTTCAGAGATTCGATGTGACCCTGATTTTCCGGGGTGATCCTGTCGTCCGCGTCAACCCAGAGATGATAACTTTTCCCTGCCTTTGACATGGCGAAGTTTCTTGCGGCCGAAAAATCCTCAGCCCACTCGAAATCATAAATCCGGGTGTTAAACCTTGCGGCTATTTCTTTTGTATTATCGCTCGAGCCGGTATCGACAACAATGATCTCATCCGCGAAAGGGCTGAAACAGGCCAGTGCCTCGGCAAGATTGGCCGATTCGTTTTTTACGATCATGCAGACCGAAAGGCCTGGGGATTGCGGCATCAGTTATCGCCTCCACCTGGTTGGGTAGTTTTGGAAAAAGACTCAGGGTCCCCGAGTGCTGACACAAGACTTAGAAATCGCTCCGGAAAAGCCTGGCGAAAGGCATCCTCTCTGCTCCTGATACAGTCGGCGAGATAGGGCCGGAAGGCTCTATCGGCCGCCATAGCTTCTATCATTTGAAAGGCTACCGACATTTCACTTTCGTCCCCGGGGCTGGAACTGCAAAAGTATTGAGCGGCGGCGGCCAGGTCGCCGGTCTTCAGGGATGCGAAGGCGAGCGGAAGGGCGAGTGAATCGGGTTCAGGCACACCGTCCCGGGCCTTTTGGAGGTACTCCAAAGCCGCCGGAAAATTGCCGGAATTGAGGAAACAGACTCCGAGGCGTTCGAAAGCGGCGGGTCCTGGTTTAAGGCGCACGGTTAGCTTGAGAAAAGGGATTGCTTCTGAGAACCGTCCGGTTTCCGTAAAACAGACCCCGATAATTTCCACCAGGTCGATCTTATCTAAACTGTCTTCGAACGATATGTCGCTCCTGCGGTCCTTCGGCGGAAGTGAAAGGAACCGATAGGCTTGGAGCAACAGGGGAAGTGCTTCAAAATGAGCCTGTTTTTGGAAAAGGCCAAGTCCCTTGAGCAATCGGGCCATATTCTGGAGCGGCGCAACTGAGAGAGAGCGGCAAGCGGCTTCCAGCGCCTGGTCGATTTCACCGGTCCTCAAATGGTGATAGCTCTTCATGTTGAGGATCATAGCCTCGAGACTCGGTGTCAACCCTTTGCCGCAAAGAGCGAGATCGAATGCCTGCCGTGCTTCCTCCTCCCGCTCCAGGGCCACGCAGGTAAGCCCCAGGTGATACCGGGCATGACCGTTACCGGGGTCTTCGGCCAGTTCTTTTTTGAGCAGATCAAGATTGCGTTCGTATTTTCCCCTTACGGTATCGGGTTCGAGCGCATACCCGAAATGCTCGATTTCAAAGTCGGCGTGGTACACTTTTGAGCCGGATTCGATCAGAAATCGGTCCACGGTCTCGTGCACGCGGCCCGAAAACCGGATATCGGGCAGATTTCTAAATAAGCGCACGGCGCGCCCGACTGTCGAAGCGACTTTTCCAACCGGACCTGCGTTGATAATGGGAACGGCGAAAGCGTCCGCCCCCGGGATGGATGCGGCCTTTCTAAGGCAATCCCGCGCACCGAAGGTATTGAGCCGTTCATCGGCGTCCAGAAAGATGATCCAGTTGCCCGCCGCATGCCGCAGGGATTCGTTGCGGGCCTCGGCAAAATCGCCGGTCCATGGAAAAGAAAATACTTTCGCACCGCATGACCTGGCTATTGAGACTGTATTATCCTCTGATCCGGTATCGAGGACTACCATTTCATCTACAAGCCCACAAACGCTTTCCAGGCAGCGGGGAAGGTTCTTCTCCTCGTTTTTGACGATCATGCAAAGTGAGATGAGAGGGTCACGCATATGCCACTTAAAACGAATTGTGTAATTGTGTAATTGAGGAATTGAGGAATTCAGGAATTCAGGAATTAATCCCTCGATCCCTTAATCTGGAATCCCTCAATTCGTTTTCAGGCCCCGTTCCCGTTTCGTATTGATTTAAGCATTTCAGAGCAGCGCGGGTGCGATGGGTCGATCGTCAGCGCATGGTCAAGAATTCCGGCTGCGTCATCCTTCTGTCCAATCCTGTAGTGCAGCGAGGCCAGCACGAAAAGCGCCTCGGGCGCCTCAGGCTTGATCTTCAGTGACCTTTCGACCGCTCCGGAAGCACCGGTTAAGTCGCCCGCCTCTGCCAACTTTTCAGCCGTTTGCAAGTAGATATCCGCCACCTGTTCACAGAGGCCTTTCGGGTTCCACTCCAGCGTGGCGCTCTTTCGAACCAGGGATTCATACTGCGACCATGCCTGGTTGTCTTGTGGGCAACGCCGCAGGTATTCCCTGTACACTTCGATGGCGGCATCGGTCTGAGCCGCCACGACAAGCCCCCGAGCGCTGTTTAGGAGAATATCGGTGTCTTCAGGCTTAAGTTCGAGCGCCTTGAAGAAATTTGCTAGAGCCTCCGTGACCTTTCCGCTCTCGAGGTTAATCACACCCAGATTATTGTAAGCCTCTGCTATCAGGGGGTTTTCACCAATAGCCATTTCGAAGCATGCTACAGCATGCGAGATATTTCCGCGCTCGAACTCAATTTCGCCCTGTCGCCTGAGAAACTCGGCCGCATCATCGCAATGACCCTTATCTGCCGGCTTGGCGAGTGAATCGAGCTGGGAGCGAAACTCCTTGTCCTGCGGATTTTTGTCCAGATAAGATTGAAGCACCTCCCTGGAGTAGTCTTCTTTGCCGAGCGCTTCGAAGAAGCGGGTACATGTCAGCACCGTGTCTCTATCCCCCGGTTTCAGTTCCAGCGCTTTTGTGAGCGAGTTGAGTGCATCTTCGGTCTTGCCCTGAGCCCAGTATGCGTTGCTCATTCTGCTGTGGGCCTTAGCGTTGAACGGATCGGCCTTGAGTACCTGGCCAAAGTATTCGATTGCTTCAGAATGCTTGTTTTCGCAAAGGGCCGCTTCACCTTTTTCCAGGCAGTTCTGAGCCGATTGCTGCTCGCAGCCGCCGTCCCAACCAGTTATTTCCATCCTGTTCTCCCTGTGTCCGATTCTCCCAAGTTGACTTGATTTAATAAACTCGCCGGAATCTCCGGTACACCGATAATCTTTTTCCATTCTCCGATTTGATCGGCCATCTCCCGGTAGCAGTCGAAAGATTCGAGCACCCGTTGCTTTTCATCGAGGAAGCGCGATAGATAGTAATGATGACCGGATTCGAACAGTAGATTGGTCCACCAGGCCCACATCATGAAATCGAAGTTTTTTATCTCCAGCTCATTATTCACCAGGTGAGTTTGCCATCTCACAAGCAACGGATCGAAACGCTCAAAGCACCCCAGGCCGGCAATGTCAATTTGCTCCCTGTGGTGCATTTCCCATCTCGCCCGTATTTGTTCCCCCGTAAGATGCCTGAATGGCTTCTTCGAAATATCCACTTCGATTCCAGCTATCTTTCGTACCAACTCGGCGGCACGCGCCTCATATGTGTGTTGCTGCAGCGCACTGCGCGCTTTTTCTGCCGCTTCCCGTTTTCTGTTTTCAGGCCAGGATTCGAAATAGCCGTTGACAGCCTCTTCTAGAGACTCATAGGCGAGGTAGTGCTGATCGGGAATAAAACCGAGATGGTCCAGTTCTTCGGTGTGCGGGTTCAGCACGAGCGCCCCGCAGGCAGGAGCTTCGAAAAAGCGCATGTTGGCTTCATCGCGTATGGGCCTGTTGAAGACCAGGATTGAGCTGGCAAGCATCCTGGCATATTCTGCTCCGAATATCTCGGTCCCGATATGGACCCGGTACTTACTCCCGAGCCGCGCCAGCCGATAGAGCAGTTGCTCGCGTTCCTGCTGGACGTTATGGTTGAGGTTGCCTACGAACAGGAGGTCCCATTCTTTTTGCCGGCTGTAGGGCCTGTGTACTTCCGGATCGAACCCATATAGGCAAAAGTACTCACAATTGTCGTAGCCCAGGTCTCGGAAGATTCTCTCGCCTTTGAGGTCGCAGAAGAAATAGTCGAAAGCACCCATAACCGGCAGCATCTGGTTGAGTGAAAGGTTGTAGTCCCCCAGAAGGCAGAAAACAGGGCATTGGGCCGCTTCGAGACCCGGCGGAATTTTGTAATATTCGGCGTCGCGCACCAGCACGGCATCGGGCGTCCATCTCGCTGGAAGCGCTCTGAGCACCTCTTCGAACTGCTTCGGGTTGTGATCGAACGTTACAACATCAGCGACCCGCTTCAGGGCCTTTACCAGAAAGGCCTCATTTTCGCGCTGATCGGTAAGTCCCGGACCTACCAAAAGTTTGAGGCGAGGCCTGGGGCCGGGGATGAAAAGTCCTTCCGCCCGGCAGATGTTGGCGCCTCCATTGGTTCCGCCGGAAATAGCCGAGTTCCCGTTTGTTGAGCTGTAGACTCCGGATGCGCCCTTTTGTTCGAGGTTTTCTATCGTCTCCAGCAGGAGCTTCCCGGGGGCATAGTCGGGGTATTGTGAAACCAGGTTCACCGCTACAGGTCTCGCTTCATCATATTTCCCCTGTTCAAAAAGGCAGGAGGCAAGCAGATAACAAATTTCCCTGGCCATGGTCCTGGTTTTCAGAAACTCTTTGAGGCAGGATTCGAGCAGTTGAAAGTATCGGGAGCTGTAAGACTGCCGAATAAACGATTTAAAGGCGCCCATGTCGGTCGGGTCGTGCATAACCGTTTCATAGAGCGCACGCAGGCCGGGCGGAGGACCTGCGGCGGCGGTCCCGCCTGAGATCACGGAAGACCCGTTGGATTGATCCTGCCTGTCAGGTTCGTCGGGTTCGGCGAACTTCCATTTCGAATAGAAAAGCTCACGGTTGTGCTCGTTTTCCACCCCGCCGCCGTTTTTTTCCTCGTTCAGATGTACGACCCGGATCGTATTTGCGATTGCTAACCGGCCTCCATATTTGTGGCGCGCTTGCAGGAAAAAATCGGTATCCTCATACCCCCCCCTGATGTAGCGTTCGTCAAAACGAAGGTCCGTTTTTCTGAAAATGCTGCATGCGGTAGGTATCATATCCACTTCGGAGAGCGGGCGGGTCAGGTCGAAATGATTTGCGCTGTTTCGGCCGACAGTTCCGTCAGGGTTCATGAGGCGCGCCGAAATCCCAAAGAACTCCCGGTTTTCCTGCAGACAGCGGATGAGGTCCCTGTTCCAACCGGGGAGCAGCCCCGATATGTCGTCATCGCACATGATCACGTAAGGGTTTTGAGACGCCCGCAAACCTTCATTGCGGTTCTTGGCCGCGCTCTGGTGTTTGCTGACGACAACGAGGTTATATGGAGGGACCGTTTTCTCAGCTATTTCACACAGTAGATTTGTCAGCTTCTCGCTGGGCCTGAATGCTGGAACTATAATGTCAGCGGCAAGATCCGTCTTGAAGTGGTACGGATAGTCGCTCTTTTCGGAATAAGGTTCAAGTTCTGAAAAACCATGGATCTGCGCATAGTTGCGGTGGAGACCTCCGCAAACGTCGATCATGCCGCACGATTCGCAGGTTCCCTGCCGGGCGTTGATCCGCCTCTGAAAATCCCTCCCGTGTTCCAGGTAGGCTGCAGCCGTCTTGGGAGATACGCCGTAATCCCACTCGTAAGGGTCGAACATCACCTGGGGATTGTTGCATACGTGATGTTCGTAGCCTTTGAGCAGACAGAGCGGAAAATAGCGGACATTTACCCAGTATTTCCTGTCTCTCAGATAATCCAGCGCCTGCCTCAGCCATGGGGCGACCACGCCGGCACGGACCTGCACCTCGTTCAGGCGCTCGACTATTTCAGGCTGATCGTGCTTTCCCCATTCATAATGCGGATTGAAGTTGATGAAATTGATTACGCGAGGGCCGATCTCCCGGTCATAGTGCATGGCCAGCTTCGGCAGGTCCTCGTAATTGTACTTTGTAAGAGTGCAGTTAACCCTGACGAAGCATCCGGATTCATTAAGGAATCTGGCGGTCTGGTTTATTTTGTCCCATGCGCCGTGAACGTTCAGAATTTGGTCCTGCCGCTGCTCGAAGCCGTGAATGGAAAGCAGCCATTCCTTGCACCCGGCATCCGCCAGTTTTTTGACCTTTTCGATAGCCAGACCATTTGTAATTATGCATGTGTGGAGGCCAAGCGACTCCGCATACCGGATTACCTCCGCCATGTGAGGATAGATTGTAGGCTCACCGCCTGTAAAGTCGACTGAAGTGTTTCCGCGCTCGACGGCCACTCTCAGCTCGCTTTTAGCCTCCTCCAGGGGCTTCGACCAGTCGCTCTGGTCGTATGTGTAGTAACACATCCTGCATCTGGCGTTGCAGTGCCTGTTAATGTCGATAACCGCGCGCCGCGTGGGAATCAGTCCCGAACTTATCAAGGTTTGCTCCTGTCCTTATGCAAAAAACGGCGATTAAAGCGTTCGCTCGTTTTTGTCAAAAGGGCCTAGCTTGTCTACTCATAACGAAAACCGCGGACAAAAACAGACATAGAGCCGGGAAACACCGGCACAGGGGTGAATTTGCAAGATGTTGGCCAACCGGGGAATGGAGGTGAAAAAAGGCTTAATGATATTATGCGATCCGGCCTCGCGGGGCCAAGGGAACTGATGGGGCAGAGAATAGAATCGCTGTCCCGGCCCCGGTCCACCTTTAATGCAAGTCAAGGTTTTGACTGGATCTCGTAAAAATAATCGAAAAAAGAATCAAATGTAGCTGTGGTAGTGAGTGTCATACATCAAGTGTTAGATGTGTCGCCGCAGATAATTTGATTAATTTATCGCTGCCGCATACCGGACAGATTATTTCTAATCGCCTCACCATACCTTAGAGGGTAGGGGGCAGACTGAAAAGCCCGCCCCCTATTCTGTTTTACGCTTTATCGCCCGCCCCCAATCTTGGATAGAGCGCCCACCTCAATGGCAGGCAGTCCCTCACCCACCTCTGAAAGCTTGATGTCCTTCGTTTCGGGGCTGGTCCACATGCTCCCGAAAGTCATAAGGGCGCCTATTGTCAGAATAACCGCAGGAGAGAGCCACATGTCGCCTTTTTCGATGGCTGCAATCCATGGAATGCAGTGGGCCCACCAGACATAGACGCTGAACCATGCTCCCAGGAGCGCGCCCGAAGAGTACCCGAAACCGACGCCCACAGCTCGCCGCTTGGTTGGGAACCGTTCGGAAAGATAGGCCGGCACGATGCCCCAGCCGAGCTTCAGCATTGCCGCCATCGTTGCGCCCAGGATCGCAAGCCAGACGTTGCGGGCAATGGCGGCATTATAGAGGACGTAATAAGAGGGTACGCCGAAGATAATCAGGAAGATGCAGTAATACAGGGTCAGGCTCCTTCGCCCGGTATAATCGGAGATCCAGCCGTAAAAGATATAACCCAGGAAAGCCATAAAAAGGGCGAAGCCGTATATGAGGCTGTAGGTCGTGGTGTCGAATCCTCTTCCGTCCAGCGTGAGGATTTTGGGAAGAAATCCATAGACCGAATAGTCGGTGAGAAAAAGACCGGTCATAAAGAAGAAAACCTGCAGAAAATTCCAGAGCGCCGGGGGCTTGAACATGCTGAGGAATGGAGCTTTTTCAATAGCTCCGTCCTTCTTGATTTTTTCGAATTCGGGGGTTTCCGACAGGGACTTTCTGATATAGATGGCAAGGATTACCGGCATTATCCCGGTCAGGAAACAAAGGCGCCAACCATAACTAAGCATCGCCTCACTGCCAAGGGTGTGTGAAATCAGGGCAAATACCAGGGAACCAAAGACAAATCCCAACGGGAATCCGGACTGAATGAAGCCGCCCACGAGACCGCGCTTCCCGGTTGGGGAATGCTCGATGGCAAAGGTGTGTCCAACGGCATACTCTCCACCGAAAAAACATCCCATTACAAATCTTATCACACAAAAAATTACGTACGACCAGATCCCGGCCATTGCTTGTGTGGGAAGAAAAGCCGAGGCGGCAGACATCACTCCGACCCCGCCGATGGTGAGCACGAGGAGGAAGCGACGGCCGAGTTTATCCGCATAATGTCCGAAGATCGCCGAGCCGACAGGCCTGGCAGCCATCGTTATCGAGTAGGTGAAGACGATCGTGATATATTGCCATGATGTGCTTCCGCCGGGAGGCGAAAACACTTTGACCAGAATGGGGGCCATGACTAGCACGAGCGCCATATCATAGGCGTCGAGCATGAAGCCCAGAAACTGTGACATCATCGCCATCCTGGTATCTTTGCTGAATGTCTTTTTTCCCGTCTCTGACATGATGATTTTTTCTCCTTTCGAATGAATGGGCTTGTAGGATGAATGGTCTTGCTGTTTTCCTCTCGCACAAAAAAATGTGGTTTCTCAGCGCGTCCGCCGGGTCCTTGTCCCGGGTGCACGGGCGCCACCGAAGGTTGCCGCCCGCCTCGTGGGTGGGCTGTCGAGAAATCGGGCTGCGGCCCCGCCGCTCGGCGCACCAATGCTGTCGCGATCAGCCCTGAGGGGCCTAGTCTGCTGGTAAAGAGAGGGGGAATGGTCCGGAGGAGCCTGCATTCGCTTGCGGTCCTCACTGTTCAGTTCGAGGCCCAGTATTGATCCAGGGTACTGTTTTGTTACTTACTCTATACCCTGAGGTTGTTGTAAAGGCAAGAAAGATGCCATGAAACGACGCAGGGAAGATTCCATGCGCCTGCATCTATCGATGCCGTGCACGTTAATTGACCACCAGGCTGTGCAAGCGTGGGCGGCTGCCTGGATACCGGCAACCCGGCGCAAGCGCCGCGCTAACCTTTCTTCATCTCCAAAGCCGCTTGATAGACCATCCGGCGGGGGAGGTTGAAACGGGTGGCAATGTCCAATGCGGCTTGCTTCGATGAAAAACCCTGCCGGAGCAGTGCCTGCAGCTCCCCTCTCCAGGTCGGGGACTCGAGGTCCGAAGGCTCGCGGTTCAATCCTTCGGGACCATGGGCCGACGACCCGGTATCGAGCAGCAATCTGGAATCCATGTCCAATCCCGGCCCCGCTCCCTCCACCACCAGGGTCAACTCGCCCCTGATATCAGCCATGAAATGTTCGATGGCGTCCGAGATGGAGCCCCGGAAGATTTGCTCGTGTATCTTCGTAAGCTCCCGGGCGACCGCCACTCTCCTTTCACCCCAGCTCAGGAGCATATCCTTGAGGGTTTTCGTAAGCCTTCTGGGAGACTCATACAGTATCAGGGTCATCGCAAGACGGGAGTTTTTTTCGAAAAAGCGCCTTCGTTCAGCTCCCTTCGCGGGAGGAAAACCCAGGAAAACAAAGGGTTGAGTTGACAGTCCGGAGACGACCAGGGCCGATATGAGAGCGGTCGGACCGGGAATGGCTACAGGTTCCATCCCGCGCTGCAGCGCCGCCTCAATTAGAAATTGTCCCGGATCTGATACACCCGGAGTCCCCGCGTCCGTGACCAGCGCTACGCTCTGCCCGGAGGCGATTTTGTCCAGCAGTTCGCCTCCACGCAGCCGCGCATTGTGTTCATGATAGCTTACCAGACGTACGTGGATGTCGTAGTAGGACAGGAGTTTTCGAGTATGGCGGGTATCCTCCGCCGCGATCAAATCGACTTTGCGAAGGGTGTCCAGGGCTCTCAGGGTAATGTCGGCAAGATTTCCGATCGGAGTAGAGACAATATAGAGCTTTGCTTCCTTATCTTTTTCATGACCCGGGTTCGAAGGCATTGACTATCCAGTTTATTTCAGGCGTTTCGCCGCTCCATCTGATCGCGACAACGTCGAAGCGAGCGTGGGAGTTTTGCAGCCCCCTCTGTTTGAGATACCAAAGGGCGGCGCGTGTCAAATGCCTGCGTTTTGCTGCCGTGATGGATTCCTCCGGGCTGCAGATTCCGTCCGCCTGGAAGGCCCTTACCTCCACGAATACGATTGTCTTTCCATCTTTGGCGATCAGATCTATTTCGCCGAGAGGACACCGGAAATTTCGGTCGACGATTTTGATTCCGCTACTCGTGAGGTATTCGGCCGCCGCGTTTTCGCCCTGTTTTCCTCTATAATAACGGTTCCACGTCATCAATGCGGCACTCCCCCTGAATGACGCCGTTAAAGGTTATCCTGTGCAGTGAACATGGGCCGTGCCTGCGAATGGCCTCGCAATGGCGGGCGGTTGCATAGCCTTTGTGGGAGTCGAATCCGTATTGAGGAAATATTTCGTGATATTCACACATCAGGCGGTCGCGGTGGACTTTGGCGATTATGGAAGCGGCTGCAATGGAAATCGAAAGGCAGTCTCCCTGCACAATGCCCTTCTGCTTCACCTGGAGAGGAAGTTCGTAGGGGCCGTCGATGAGGAGGAAATCGGGCTCTATTTCCAAACGGCCGACAGCGCTCGACATGGCTCGAAAGGTTGCCTGGAGGATATTTATCCGATCGATCTCGACGTTATCTACAACCCCGACCCCGATGGCTAGCGCGCGTGACCGGATTCTTGCGCAAAAATTTTCCCGCTGTGCAGAGGTGAGTTGCTTGGAATCGTTGATCCCGGGGAGACGGACACTCTTTGGCAGGACCACGGCGGCGGCAACCACGGGGCCTGCCAGCGGACCCCTGCCGGCCTCGTCTATGCCGCAAACAAAACGAAAACCCCGCCGGTAGGCCTCTCTTTCATGGAGGCGCATATCAACCGCCAGGGTTTCGATCAGTTGCCGCTGCATGAGACCCGCCTCTCGAATTCAGGGCCTGGAAATCCTTTCACGCGAAGACGCGAAGGAAAAAAGCTTGTTTACAAACCGGAATCGTGTATCCAGAGTCCACAAGACTGGATCGAGTCCGGGGCCGGTTTGTCAGGCTCCGCAGGCGATTCCCTTACCTGCGTCCGGTTTTCTTTCTTCGCGCCTTCGCGTCTTCGCGTGAAACACACTAAGCTTTTGGCGCCTCGCGTTTTTCGCGTATCCTGGCCGCTTTACCGACCCGGTGGCGCAGAAAATAGAGCCTGGACCTGCGGATGCGGCCTCGACGCAGGATCTCTATTTTTTCTATCTGTGGGGAATGAATGGGGAAAATACGTTCCACGCCGACCCCGTAGGATACCTTGCGCACCGTGACAGTTGCGCCCATCTTGGCTCTATGAGTGCGGAGCACCACACCTTCGAATACCTGGATGCGTTCTTTTTCGCCTTCACGGATTTTCACGTGCACCTTCACCGTATCCCCGATCCTGTAGGCCGGGATATCGATGCGCATGTGATCTCTTTCGATCATTTCGAGCAAGCTGACTGCCACTTTCAATCCTCCTTAAATAAATATGAACGAGGGCGCCTGGAACCTGCACCACCGCGAAACGAATTTCAACTGCAATATCAGACTAACTTCTTCCGAGCAGCCTGTCCATAAGGATCGAGGCCGCCGAACGGACCGGAAGATGATTGTAGCCGTTAACTCCCGCAATAGGTGCCAGAACGGCATCAACGACGCCGAAAATCTCCGGCGCAAGGCCCCAGCCTGTCCCTAAAAGAAGCAGAAAGGGCCGGTTTTCCCTCTCTAGCAAATCCCGGGCATCGCGATGGGGCAGCGCACCCGTCTCATTCTTTGCGGTGGTAGCCCAACGGACCGGGATTTTTCCTGTCTTTTGAACGATATCCTCGGTAGCGAGAGCCAGGCTTTCCACAACCTTGAGAAGCTTCAAGGCCTGCCGTCTCTCCGGCAGGATTTCGCCGCCCCTGCCATCGATCCAGTGGGCTGTGAGCCGATTGGCGAGGGCCTGCTGGTCTTTGAGAGGCGTGACTATATAGCATGCCGGCACGCCGTAAGTACAGCACAACCGGGCCAGGTCGTGAAGATCGAGATTCGTTATCGCCGAAGCGATTAAATCGCCCATCCTGTTCAAGACGGGATAATGAAGAAGCGCCAGGAAAAGTTGCGCCATAACCGATCCAGTCTAAGCGTTTTGTAAAGCTGGAAGCGAAAAGCTTCTTGCTACTTGCTCCCTGCTTCCGGCTCTCTGCGCCTTGCCGTTTCGAGCAGGGCAAGGTCCTCAGCAGTAAGATCAAGACGGGCAAAAAGGTCGGGTCGGCGCATCATGGTTCTGAGCAGCGCCTGTCCCCGCCTCCAGCGGCGAATACTTTCATGGTTCCCGCTGAGCAGGACCGGCGGAACGTTCATGCCCTCGAAATCCTGAGGGCGGGTATATTGAGGATGCTCAAGAACCGGTTCGCTGAAAGAATCCGCCTCAGCCGAACCCACATTCCCAAGCGCTCCGGGGAGAAGCCGGACAACGGCGTCCACCACGACCATAGCCGCAAGCTCCCCGCCGGTCAAAACATAGTCGCCGATCGATATCTGATCGTCTGCGAAATGCTCGGCTACTCGCTCGTCAACACCCTCGTACCTGCCGCAAATGAGAATGAGCCGCGGAAGGCGGCTCAGTTCTCGAGCAATCTCCTGGTCGAAAAGCCGCCCCTGGGGAGTCAGCAAAACTCTCCTGGCTGCAGGGCCGTTGTCAACGATTGCACGAAGGGCCCGCACTATCGGCTCGGGTTTCATGACCATGCCCTCTCCGCCTCCAAAGGGCCGGTCATCCGTAATCTGATGTTTATCGGTGGCAAAATCGCGTATGTTGTGCACCCGTACCTGAATCAGGCCGCGGTCACGGGCTTTTCCCACTATGCTTTCTTCCAGGGGTGAAGAAAACATGCCGGGGAAAATAGTCAGAATTTCAAAGATCATTTATTGGAGGCCTTCCGGCAAATCCACTATAAGCTTTCTACTCTGGAGATCCACTTCACAGATGACGTCCTCGACTGCCGGAATAAGCAATTCTTTCTCTCCGCTTTCCACGACATAGACGTCATTGCCCGGGGTTTCGAAAATGGCGCTCAAAGTCCCCAGCGGCTCGCCCTCTTTTGTCTCCACCGAAAGCCCGATGAGTTGGAAATGATAGTATTCGCCCTCAGACAGCGGAGGCAGCCGGTCCATTTCGATGAGGATTTCTTTTCCCGTTAACGCTTGAGCCCGGTCAAAGGTTCCGATTTCTTCGAACTGAGCGATCCAGCCCCGTTTTTGAGCGCGAAGGCTTACTAGGGTCAACTGGAGTTGCACTCCGTCTTCGATAAAAAACAGCTTCTCGCCGGCTCCCATTTCCCCCAGGGTTTCACCATAAGGACGGACCTTCAGTGCACCTCGGATCCCATGAGTTTTTACCACTTTCCCAACCGGGACCAGACTGGATTTGTCCATCTGCTCTATTCGATGATTTCCAGAACGGCGCGCTTGCGAATTTTCGTTGACGCAGCGCTCAGGATCGTTCTCATAGCGCGGGCAGTGCGCCCCTGCTTGCCTATCACTTTTCCAAGGTCTTCTTTTGCTACACGGAGTTCAATAACGGAGGTCTGTTCACCCTCTATTTCCGAAACTCTCACCTTCTCGGGACTGTCAACCAAAGCGCGAGCCATAAACTCGACCAGTTCCTTCAACATGATTTCCTCCAGAAGAATGCGGCTGCCATCTACAGTTGAGAGCTTAGCTGATCTTTCCGTGCTTTTGGATTAGGTTGCGAACGGTGTCGGTCGGTTTTGCACCCTGACCCAGCCAATACTGGAGTCTGTCGCTGTCGATCTGTACCTTCGTCTCAATCGGCAGAGGGTCATAGGTCCCGATTCTCTCTATAAAGCGGCCGTCGCGGGGCGCCTCAGAGGAAGCGACAACAATCTTGTAAAAGGGCCTTTTTTTTCTACCGCCACGTGCCAAACGAATTTTAACCGGCATTAATTTTAGACCTCCTGAATGAATTGGGCCAAGCCCAAGAGAATGTTTCGCACCAACCTGCGCCCGTCCCGTATAGACCTTCTATACTAGTTGGAACCCTGTTTCCCCTCGATCAGACCTGGGGGCACAGGTGCCCCTTTGATTTCGCATAGTAAAATTTTTCATATAACGCATGATGCACAGATTAGAAAGGGAAAAATGACCCCTTGCGCCTGAATTTTCCCTTCTTCTTCTTGCCTCCGTCCCCGGCGCCCAACATCTGGCGCATCATGCGGCGCGAATCTTCATAGCTCTTGAGAAGTCGATTTACATCTTGAACGCTCGTGCCGCTCCCATCGGCAATTCTTCGCCTGCGGCCTGCGTTCAGTATATCTGCGTTCCTGCGCTCCTGCCTGGTCATGGAATTGATGATGGCCTCCATGCGAGCGAACTCCTTCGGATCGATCTGGGCCTTCTTCAGCTCTTTTAATGCCCCCATGCCCGGAAGCATGCCAAGTATCTGCTCAAAAGAGCCCATTTTTTTCACCTGCTGGAGCTGGGCAAGGAAATCCTCGAGAGTAAAAGTGTTCTGCTTGAATTTGCGCGCGATGTCCTGGGCCTGATCGACGTCAAAAGCGTCCTGTGCTTTTTCGATCATCGACAAAACGTCGCCCATCCCGAGGATTCGCGAACTCATCCTGTCGGGGTGAAAAACCTCGAGGGCATCCAGCTTTTCACCGACGCCGATAAGCTTTATCGGGCAGTTGGTAACCGATCGGATAGAAAGGGCCGCCCCGCCCCGCGCGTCGCCGTCGAGCTTCGTAAGAATGATTCCGGTAAGGCCGAGCTTTTCGTTGAACGAGCCTGCAATCTGCACGGCGTCCTGGCCCGTCATTGCATCGGCAACCAGAAGAATCTCCGATGGCTGGAGGATCTCTTTGAGCCGTGAAAGTTCTTCCATCAGCTCGGCGTCTATATGCAGCCGCCCCGCGGTATCCACCAGAACAGTGTCACAGTTCTCCTGCCGGGCGTAGTTTACGGCCTCTTTGGCAATCTGCTCGGGGGTCTGCCGGGTTGTCGAGGAATAAACCGGGAGCTTCAACTGGCCCGCGAGCGTAATCAACTGGTCGATTGCCGCCGGCCTGTATACGTCGGCGGGAACAAGGCAGGGTCTTCGGGCATCCTTGGAGAGCTTTAGGGCGAGCTTTGCAGCAGTTGTGGTCTTGCCCGAACCCTGCAACCCCACGAGCATCACCGCTACGGGGGGCCGTCCGGAGAGCTTTAGGGGCTCTGCAGCGCCGCCCATTAGCGCGGTCAGCTCTTCATTGACTATCTTTATGACCTGCTGGCCGGGCGTAAGACTCTGCATCACTTCATGACCGACGGCCCTTTCAGCGATGCTTGCAACGAAATCCTTAGCCACCTTGTAGTGGACATCGGCCTCGAGCAGCGCCATCCTCACCTCGCGGAGCGCCTCCTTTATGTTGGCCTCGGTGAGCTTTCCCTGGCCCCGCAGGTTTTTGAATATCTTCTGAAATTTATCGGAAAGATTATCGAACATTTTCCCCGCCGATTTCACCCAGTGTTTCCAGGCATTAATGAAATAATGCTAAATTTTACTTCTAACGCATATGAGGGCAATGTTCAAGGGCAGGTGAACAAGTAGGCGATCCACCCTGCATGGAGTCTGAGGGAAACAGCAGGCGAGGCATCGACTTTTGCCTCAAGATAACTCTGACATCTCTCCGGCTTCACGCAATGCAGACCTAACAATGTCGTCATGCAGCCAGTAGCCGCCATCGCGCATTCCACGTATCGTTTCATCCACGCTTTTCAGGTAACCCCTGCGCTTCGCTTCAACGAGGACACGGGCGGCGCCGATAACGCGCAAACCATAAACGCTTCTTGCAACTCTTCTTGCTTTTTTTTCATCGATGACCACAAGCTCTGCCTGGCACTCTCGCGCAAGCTGAATAACCGAGGCTTCCCCTGCGTCAAGAATAGAATCGAGGAGTGGGTCAAAAGGACTCTTGAGCGATTTTACCTTTATCCACGAGGCTTGATTATACACGGATAATCTCGCCGAACAGCTTCCGCCGTGCAAAATTTCCTGATGGACGGTTTCCGGAACTACGATCTCTGTAAAAAGCAACCTGAGAAGATCCAGTTTGTTTACAATCGCCAGCGCAATGAGAGGCCCAGTATTGCAGACAACGCGGTCCTTCATTCGTCAAACTCCTCAAACTCGGCAGTCAGCTCAGCCTGATCCCACTGAACGCTGGCAGCGCCGAATTGCTTACAGGCAAGCAGGAAGGCTACTCGCGACACTCCTGCCAGCGATGCCGCCTGCCCGGAAGAGAGACGGCCCATTTCGAACCATTTTACGGCAAGCGCCATCCGTGCTTCCTGTTCGAAGGACTCTGCGCTGAGATTGAGAACAGCGGGAAGTGACTCGGGGTACTCGACGCATAACTTTCCCATAATAATGTCTCCGATGCTCGTAACCGCAATGTCCGAGGCGGAATGCAATACCTGGAGAGCAAGTTTTCTCGATTAATTATTGTACTGCAAAACCTTTTGGTTAGGATAGCAATGGAATTGTCTAAAATTAGCAAAAAATGTTCATGCTTAGTATAGCACGTTCGGACTGCTCCTTCCATTACTGACGCAGACTGAACCTGCGAAAAGAGCCGTCGAGTCTTAGCAGGATGGCCATTTTCCATACTAACAACTGGGAAATCAGATTAGGCAATAACTCATGGCCTATATTTCAGCGGCTTCAGCAGAAACTTTTTAGCGAGATCATCGTTACTCCAGTACGATTTCCGTGAAAACCTGAGGATCGGATATATTGCTTATTTCGGGTTTTCCGGCCCAGGCCATCGCAAACTCACGAAAATAGCTCACAAGAGCGATGTTGGCACTGAGGCGCATGCCGGGTTTCAACTCGTCGAGTCCAAACCATTGTGCCGGGAAGAATGCTTCGACAGCGATGTGGGGCAGAGATTTTTCTATCCTTTGCACGTGCCCCTCTATGGGCAGCTCTTGCACGGGAACGCCCTTTTCCAGCCGAAAAAGCTCCGGTTTTATTTCAAACCCGTCAGGATAGGCGGAATTATTTTGAGCAATGAGATAGACGGCCAGGTGGTTGCGTTTGCCTTCCGCCTCGACAGTAAAATGAAGCTGGAAAGACTCGGATTGGGGAAATCTATCCTTGTAATCCAGGAAATTCGGGTCAACGTAAGTGTCCGACAGGCTGAAGAGGTAAAAACCCTCCGGTCTCCATGCAAGGTGCACATCCCCAAAGGGTGCGTACGGAGCCGGCGCCGTGAAACCTGAAAGCAGTGTCTTTTCCTTTTCCCACTCCATGAGCGTCTGGTCGCAGACATCTATCGGGCGCTCCGCCCGGACTATGCCTACCGGCCGAACTCCATCGCCCTGTGGACTCTTCGGTTCCCCCGCGCCGTTGGCAGCCGCCTTTTTCGGCCCGGCCGCGCTCCCTGCGTGGAGCGACTCGAGCACGGAATTGAGTTTCTTGAAATCCTGCGTCAACTCTTCATACGGCCTGTTTGAAGTGTCGATAAGGCCCATATTGTAGTCTTCACCGTCTTCCCGGCCTCCGAGCGGCTCATCGCAATACTGAAACCAGTGCGCGCCGACCACGTTCGGGAACCTGGCGAAGCTGAGCAGGGCGTTTACCGCTCCCCACGACCTCTCGGTCTGCGTGGGGACCGTCATTAGGTGCCCGGGTTTGGCATGGACATTTCCGGCGGTTTCGTTGCGATTGCCGCTCCGGTTTTCGGCCGCCGCGAAAAAGAACTCGCTTACCAGGACGGGCTTGCCGCTTAGCTTGCGCAAGCCTTCAAAGAAGTAGGGAGCAACCCAGCCGTCTGCGACGTCAATGTTGTAGTTGGTCGAAATCACGTCCACATTGTCGCCCATCGCCAGGACCGCGTCCTGGTGATAGTAGAGCGGAAGCCTGTCGCCAAGCACCAGCGCACCAGGGTGAGCGGCGTGAATGGCTTTGTACATCAGTTCGTAATAGCGCTTCGCGCACGCGCTCATGAAACGGTCTACCAGCCTGATGCCGTTTCCGCCGGCCCTCAGCTTTAAACTGGCTCCCGTCTTCTTCAGGTCCTCAAAATCCCCGGCGCCGCCCTGAGGCGACCAGTCGGCCAGCAAAGCCTCCCAGCTCCCCCCATAGCTGTCGTAGATCATTTGCCACAGGAAGCGCTTTGTGTGGTTTTCCCAGGGCGCCTTCAGAAACCAGATGAAAAGCGAAGAATTCCACCAGCCGACTTCGTTGTCGCTGAAATAACCGATCAGTTGGGGCATATTCCTGTAGGGGGCCGTAAGCTCTCGGGCCACTTCCATGGTCCGTTGTTCCATTTGCGGATCGAAAGGATCGAACCAGTGGAACCGCGAATGCCGGCCTAGCTCCAAATCCACCGTAAGCGGGAGATCGAGACCGGGCGAGCTGTCGGACCATCCGCCCAGGGTATTGAATCCCCATTCCCGGATCTGGGCGCCGACTTTTGTGCGCCATTGTTCGATGGAAGGGTAGAAATTGGCCCAGCAGTACGCCTCTCCGGCCCTGGTCTTTTCGCTCTCCCGGCCGGGAGCAACGATATTGACACCTTTTGAATAGAAGGGTTTCCCCTCCGGATCAGTCAGCCACTTGACCCCGTTGATTTCAGCCGTGCCCCATTTATTGCTCTTGAACTCAGCCTTTCCTAAAGCAGGGTCCGGGGCGGCTTTCACCTCCGAGTCCTGTGCGAAAGCCAACTGGGAGAGCGATATCACAACCAGCATCAAAATTAGACGTCGTATCATTGAAACAAAAAATACCTCGTTGAAGAATAAACAGGTGATTATGGATTTTCGGGGGAAAACCGCTTAAGTCTCACCCCGGCGGCGCTGCGGATGCCCTGACGGCGGCCCGCTATTCGGGAGGGCTTTACTGAGTCGTTTTGCCCTCCGGGGTGTCATCTTCCGTGTCGAGGCGCTTGTAATAGGCGGCGTACTCCTGGGGGACTGTTATAACCTGCATCAAATCAAGGCTGCCGAACATTTCGGAGGGCAGCAGAAAGTTCTTGAAAAACAAATTGAGCATCTGGAGCTGAGAGGCATGAGCGAGTAAGGCGCGCCGTTTGCCTTCGACCTCTTCCAGGCTCAGCGGCAGCGTAATCCAGTGCGTATCGGCAAGAGTTTTCTCCGAAACTTTGCTGTAGCCGCCGACCCCTGTGCTGGCAACCTCCTTCGACCAATCAGCCCCACGAGGGTAATCCTTGTAATGCACCAGATAAGTCAGCACCCTGGCTGGAAGGGTATCCTCGTCATCGTAGATGGTTCGGAGAGCGTCGAGTACGAAGACCCCGGTGGCTGCGTGGTCCGGGTGATAATCGCGGGGATCGGGAATCACTACCCAATCGGGCGAAAACTCCCTGAGCACCTGCTCGATCTCATCCTTGAGGCTCACGCCCGAGTACTTTACCCACCGCTTCAGACCTGCTCTGTGCGGCCGGTCGAAGAGCGTGTGAGGAGATATAAATGGATGGAGGTTAGACCAGTAGGCTTCCCACAGCTCGTCTATGCCGGCATCGGGGAAACCCAGAAAAGTGGCGTCTTCGGACTGAAGCCCGAGTTCGCATAAAGCCTGGACCGCTTCCTCCTGCCTCTTCTTCCCGTACTCGATGAAATCCTTGGCGGAAACGCGCTGATTCTTCATCCTGAGTCGAACGGCGTAAGTGTAACCATCCCCGTTTGTGACAAAGACTGCCCGTACCTTGCCTTCCTTTTCGAGCACGCGTTGAATCAGCCCGGATGCGGCGATAGATTCATCGTCCGGATGGGGAACGAAAATCATTACCTTGACGCCGGCGGGGACAGAAAGTTCGCCGTGAGGAATATAAGAGAAAGGATCGGATTTGGATGCAACGGCCGGCGCCACATAAGGTGTCTGTTGTGTCAAATCCTTAACCGAGTTGGACGTAACCGGAGAATAAATGGGAAGGTTCTGCAGGTAATCCCATTCGGTGATTACCTGCGATGAACAAAGAACCGGTCCGGAAAGTATAATTACTAAAATGAGCAATAACGCTCTCATCGTATGTCTTCCTTCAAACGGAGCGCCCGGGAGCTTAACCAAATTTGCCTGACGAACACCAGTAAGCAAATAAATAGCAAAAATGGGACTACGCATCCATCGGGAAAAATACATTAATGTCGCGTATTTTTCCAGGGCGAAGATGCTGTGCTTTCTATTATACATCGGCATAAATAATTTGCGACATAACCGGTTTGCGTCATCCCGGCGCAGTGAGGATTTGCGCAAGTAATACTGACGCCGCGTTTAGATGGCCTATGCCGGCTCGTCCAGACCGAATTGAGAACGGTAAAGCGCCGCGAAATGGCCGTGGGCATGCACAAGTTCATCGAATGGACCCTGCTCGATGATTTCACCGTTGCGCAGGACGATGATCCTGTCCGCCTTGCGCACGGTCGAGAGTCTGTGAGCTATAATGAAGGTCGTCCGGCCGGAGGTCAACTGTTCCAATCCCTCCATAATAAGGGCCTCTGTCTCGGCGTCTACCGAGGAAGTTGGCTCATCGAGAATCAGGATCGGCGAGTTTCTCAAAATAGCGCGGGCGATAGTGATGCGTTGCCGCTCTCCCTCGGAAAGGGTTGCGCCCTGCTCGCCAACCAGGGTCTCATATTTATCCGGAAGCCTATCTATCGATTCGTGTATCCGGGCAAGCTTTGCCGCTGAGATGACCTCTTCCAACCTGGCGTCGGGCCTGCCGTAAGCTATATTTTCCCGCACGGAAACCGGAAAGACAAGGGGAGGCTGAAGCACCATCGAAATCTGGCTCCGAAGCGACTTCAACTGGTAGTCGCGGATGTCGGTCCCGTCTATGAGGACTCTTCCCGCGCGCGGGTCATAGAAACGAGGAATGAGGCTGACCAGTGTCGATTTCCCGACTCCGGTCGGACCTACGAAAGCGATGCTCTCCCCGGGCTTAACGCTCAGGTTGATGTCTGCCAGCACCGGCTGCTCGGCTACGTAATTGAACGAGACGTTTTCCCAGACCACTTCCCCCCTGGTGCCCGATTTTGGAAATGCCTGTGTCCCTTCCTTGAGGTCTTTTTCGACTTCGAGTATCTCGAAAACGCGCTCTATACCTACTTTAGCGCCCTGGATCAACCCCCAGGTCTGACATATTGCGTTCAGCGGGCCATAGAGCGAAGCCAGGTAGGTCGTAAAGATTATTATCTCTCCCACCGTGATCCGCCCCGACATGACATGCATGGCTCCCACCCAGACGACCAGCGCGGTCCCCACGGCCATCACGACGTTTACAATGCCGGAATAAAATGTCTGAAGGGTGTATAGCCTGAGGCTCGCCCCCAGGCTCTGGTCGCTTGCGCTCATGAACTTGCGCTGCTCTTCCTCTTCCTTTGTAAATGCCTGTATGATGCGTATGGCCGACATCGCCCGCTGCACGACTGAATAGACCTCGCTTTCCCGCTGGCGGGCAAACGTGGCGGCCGTTGTAATCCGGCGGCTCATCAGCGAGATGGACGCCAACAGCACGGGGCAAACCGTAAGGGAAAGAAGAGTAAGCTGCCAATCGATCTTCATCATCACGTAAAACATTCCGCCCAGCAGTACTATGGCCGTTAAGATCGGGAAAACGCCATTCATTGTCAGGCTCTGGATTGCATATGTGTCTGCGGTAACCCGGTACAGCAGATCTCCCACCTGGCGCCTGCTGTGAAAGGCAAGCGAAAGCCGCTGAAGGTGGGCATAAAGGTCCCGGCGCATATCATTTACCATCTTCTGGCCTATCAGGATGGTTGTGTAGTTGTTCAGGAGTGTAATGGCGCTTAGAACGATATAGATGACCACCAGGCCGATTGCCGCCAGGACGAGCAGATTCGCGGGCGTATAGACCTTTTCGAGCCCCCACGGGGCGGGTTTGCCGCTGAGTACGTTATCTATTATGACCTTTAGCGGCCAAGGTTTGAGAAGTTCGCAGCCGCTCATAAGGAAAACCTGGGCGAGGGCTATCAAAAACGGAAACCGGTAGGGCCATAAATATCTAAGAACCTTTTTGAACATGGGGGAAAGCTTCTCTTTTGCAGAATCGTGCGTTACTTGAGCGATTTAAACCCCTGCATAAACACCCGGCAGGATTAAACTCAGCCTCGAAGGCTTAATTCGCTCACCTGTCAACCTGTTTTGGACCGGAGCCGGCCTTCGAATCCCAACGGGTATTTAATCCGGCTTTTGAAAAAGGAAAAGCAAAAACTCTCAACAGTGTCAATGGCCACGCGAAATTTGTTCTCCTCAATCCCTGGTAGCCTTCCACGGCGGCGCATCAATTGGTAAACGCTGAAAAGGAACCATGGCGATCGTGGTTCGTACATAAAGCCTTTTTGCATGATGCAAAAAACGCCGCCGTGGAAGACGGCGCTACCATCGTGATACGAATAACGCCGCCTTGCCGGGACAGATTCATCGCGTGTCAATGTCTTCCCAATATTGACACAAAGACGCATCGGGAATAAAGTTTTTCGGGATTGCCGCGGAATGGAAACGGACGAACTCCACCTCACTCTCGAACTCTCTTTCGGAGATTGGAAAAATGCAGACAGAAAAACAACCTGAGGCCGTTGAACTCGTTGAGCTGCTCCTCACCGCCGAGATCTACAACCGGGTACACAAACTCACGGAAGCCGATCTGCCGCCGGACATAAGGAGCCGTTATTTCGACCCGGAGACTGAAGGCGTGAGCAGGCCGATTCTGGTCAGCAGGGCGGATGCCGAAAAGATATGTGGCCCGGAAAATTTCAAATCGATGCAGGCCGATCTGCCTTTCGTGGAAATCGACGCATCTGCCCGCCTGATTCGGCTGACCGAGTTCGATGACGCAGCCGCCTGGTTCGCCTCCCGGGATGTCTCCGGGGCCATAGACCAAAACCCCGTGCTGGCCCACTACTATCAGAAATTCGATCCCAGTGTGAGCTATCCGGAAGCAAGGGTCGTAAATCAGTCAATCCTCGCCCGGCCCGCGAAGCTGCAGGCCAGGGTCGAGAAGCTCTACGGGGAGGAATCCGAAGATCTCCTTAAGCTGGTAACCATCAGGCTGCCCGAAGAGGTAAGAAACAGCCTGGACGATCTCGTGTTGACAAATGAGCAGCTCGAAGAAATCGCAAAAGCAGGCAAAGCCCTCGAGCACAGGGACTACCTTAAGAGCATCGGCCTTTTCGAAATCGGGAAAATTCTCTTCGTCGGCCCTCCGGGGACAGGAAAGACCACCTCTGCGCGGGCGCTTTCCAGGTGGTTTGGGCTGCCGTTCCTCGAAGTGAAGCTCTCCATGATCGTCAGCGCCTATCTCGGGGAGACCTCCAAAAACATCGATAACGTCTTCATGCTCGCCAAAAAACTAAACCCCTGCATCCTTTTCATCGATGAATTCGATTTCGTCGCCAAATCGAGGGCCTCAGACGATCACGGGGCCATAAAGCGGGCGGTGAACACACTTCTAAAGGCGGTTGACGATATAAGCCTGGTTGAGGACGGGGTGTTGCTGATCGCCGCCACCAACTATCCGCAGCTTCTGGACCACGCCGCCTGGAGGCGATTTGACAAAGTACTGAGCTTTGCCATCCCCGACGAGGAAATGAGGCGCAGGATTCTCGAAAAGATTCTGGCCAAGGTCGATGCCACGCTCGATTTCGCCGAGCTTGCAAGACTCACGGACCAGTATACCGGCTCAGACCTCCGCGTGGTTGTCCGTGAGGCCGTCCTTAATGCTCTTCTAAAGGATAGAAAAAAAATCGGTCAGGCTGATCTCATCAATGCTGTCGAACAATTCGGGCGAAGAAACTCGGACCACCGTCAAGGTGCATGGATTAGTTCTGCCCAAAGCGGAATATAATAATATCTGATTTCAAACAACCAGTGTCGTATTTACTACAAATTAACGAAATAGATAATCATATTTAAAGTAATAATCTTTATTCATTGTATGGCAACAAATAAAATCCTTTCTCTTTGATTTTATAATCTGTTTGGCGGGTATGCAAAAGAGGCCGAATTTACCTGATGTTTGTGACAAGTATTACAATCTTGTCATTCAACCCGGCACATTGACTGTCGGAACGCACAACAAAATCATTGCATTCCATTTTGACATAATCTAAAAGATTTTTAGTACATGGCGTAGGTGTCGGAACCAAAAAATACTTTTTTGTTGATGGCCTTTAGGAGGAACAAATGACTCAAGGAAAAGGTCTGGTAGAAAGGTTAGCGCGGAAGGGAATCTCGCGAAGGGATTTCATGAAGTATTGCACAACCCTAACCGCAACAATGGGGCTTTCCTCAGCTTATGTGTCAAAAGTAGCCGCTGTATTGGCAAACGCTCCCCGTCCTCCCGTCATCTGGCTGGCCCTGGCGGAATGTACCGGTTGCGCTGAAAGCGCTCTGCGCACTATGTATCCATGGATCGACGAGTTGGTTCTCGATATCATCTCGTTGGACTATCATGAAACGATTATGGCCCCGTCGGGCGAAGCGGCGGAAAAATCGCTGCATGACAGCGTTACCAAGAATGCGGGAAAATTCATCCTTATCGTGGACGGTTCGGTTCCAACCATTGACAACGGGAATTACGGCACGGTTGGCGGCATGACGATGATGGAGAAAGTAAAGGAGATCGCTCCGAAGGCAATGGCCGTCATATGCATCGGGACCTGCGCCTCGTACGGCGGGCTTCCGGCGGCTGCCCCGAATCCCAGCCAGGCCAAGAGCGTCAGCGAGATTACCGGGATCAAGACGCTCAACATCCCGGGCTGTCCGCCAAACCCGATAAATTTGGTGGGGACGGTGGTAAACTTCCTGCTGTTTGGCAAGCTGCCCACGCTGGACGACAAGGGACGGCCTCTTTTCGCATATGGACAACTCATTCATGACCAGTGCCCGAGACGGTCTCATTTCGAAGCCGGCGAATTTGTGACCAATTTCAACTCTGAGGAAGCCAGAAAAGGCTATTGCCTCTACCAGATGGGGTGCAAGGGTCCCGAGACCTACAATAACTGCCCCATAGTCAAGTTTAACGACAGCACGAGTTGGCCCGTTCAGGCCGGACACCCCTGCATTGGATGCAGCGAACCCAATTTCTGGGACAAATTCACTCCCTTCTATAAATCATCCTGATCGATTGGAATATTTTGGTGACCAGAGGAAACGGATTCGTTTTTAAATAAGGAGAAACCATCATGGCACGAGTGGTAATTGATCCGATCACCAGGATCGAAGGTCATCTCAAGATAGAAGTGGAAGTGCAGGGCGGAAAGGTAACGAATGCATGGAGCAGTTCGACCCTTTTTCGCGGGATCGAAATAATGCTCCAGGGAAGGGACCCCAGGGACGCATACCTTTTTACGCAGCGCGCCTGCGGCGTTTGCACCTATATTCACGGCCTGGCCTCGATTCGCTCGGTAGATGACGCTGTCGGCGCAAAAGTGGCCGAAAACGGCCGGTTGATCCGCAACCTGCTCCACGGTTCCCAGTACCTGCACGACCACATGGTGCATTTCTATCACCTGCACGCGCTCGACTGGGTGGATATTGTGAGTGCCCTCAAAGCCGACCCGAAAAAGGCGGCGGAGCTGGCGGCAAAGGTCTCCCCCACCAGTCCCGCGAGCGGTGTAAACGACTTCAAGGCGGTGCAGGAGCGTATCAAAAAGTTTGTCGACAGCGGCCAGCTCGGGCCTTTCGCCAACGGCTATTGGGGCCACCCGGCATACAAGCTGCCGCCGGAAGCCAACCTGATGGCGGTTGCCCACTATATTGCAGCTTTGCGGCAACAAGCCCGCACGGCAAGGCTGATGGCCATATTCGGCGGCAAGAACCCGCATATTCAGAGTCTGACTATAGGCGGGGTAACCTGCGCCACGGACCTCACCCCGGACAGGCTCGCCGAATTCAAGTACCTGTTGAAGGAGACCACGGATTTCGTCAATAACGTCTATATCCCCGACGTTTTGGCTGTCGCCGGTTTCTATAAGGACTGGGGCAAGATAGGCGGGACGAAGAACTTCCTGGCCTATGGCGATTTCCCGATGGGACCGAAGGAACCCGACAGTTACCTGTTCCCGCGCGGAGCGATTTTCAACCGCAATTTGGCGGCAGTCGAGCCCGTGGATCTTACCAAGATCACCGAACAGATCAAGCATAGCTGGTATGAGGGTGATGACAAGGGACTCAACCCTGTCAGCGGCGAAACGAAACCTAAGTTCGACAAGTACGATACGGCCGGCCGCTATAGCTGGATGAAGGCGCCGCGCTACAAAAACGAACCGATGGAAGTGGGTCCTCTGGCCCGCGTGCTAATCGCTTACGCCAAGGGCGTTGCGCCTGTGAAGGAGAACGTTAACGCGGTCCTGAAAAAACTTGCCATCCCTACGGAGGCGCTCTACTCCACTTTGGGCAGAGTTGCGGCCAGGGCAATTGAGACCAAAATCATCGGCGAAGCTATGGGGACCTTGCTTGGCCAGTTGATTGATAACGTAAAGAAAGGCGACCTCAATATCTGCGAGGAACGCACGTGGGATCAACTGCCGGCCGATGGCATGGGCGCGGGTCTCAACGATGTTCCCCGAGGCGCGCTGGGACATTGGATCAGCATTAAAGACAAAAAAATCGCCAATTACCAGATGGTTGTTCCTTCCACCTGGAATATCGGCCCGCGCGACGCGTCCGATAAGATGGGTCCTCTGGAAGAGGCCCTCATTGGGACCCCGGTTTTCGATCCCAAGAGGCCGGTTGAGATCCTGCGCACCGTTCACTCTTACGATCCATGCATCGCCTGCGGCGTGCATGTGATCGATACCGAGAGCAACGAAGTCTATAAGTTTGAAGTTGTCTAAGGCTGGTTTTTTGGATACTTATAGGGAATCCGGCTGCCGTGTTGCCGCGCGGCCGGGTTCCCTTTTTTGTTGCCACGGCGGTTTAAGGCGGATTCGTTATGTTTGATAAACACATACTGGTGCTCGGGGTAGGAAATATTTTGCTTGGCGACGAAGGGACCGGGGTCCGGGTAATCCAGAGGCTCGAAGACCAGTATGTCTTTTCGGAAAACGTGGAACTCTACGACGGCGGGACACTGGGGCTCAAGCTGCTCGAGCCTATCTGCCGGTCCGATTTTGCGATAGTGGTGGATATAGTGCGCGGCGGAGGCGCCCCCGGCACCATATACCGCATTGCCGAAAGCGATTTGCCCAAAAGAATCCCGTACAAGAGCTCGCTCCACGAACTCAATATAGTCGAAACCCTGATCTACGCCGAGGAGCTTGGGAACAAGCCTGAGACGGTTGTGATCGGAATCGAGCCGGGGGACTGGACGTCGTGGTGCACCGAGCTTACCGAACCCGTCCGGAATCGCATGGAGGATTTTATCGCCGTGGTCCTGGATGAGATCTCAAAAGTTGGAGGCTCCTGGAAAAAAGCCGAACAACCCGATCGAATCGTGCGGGTGGTGTGATATCGCTAAACGCAGCGGGAATAAAAGAAGCTGTTTTCATTCCTGCTCCTTGCTCCTTGCTTCTCGCTCCAGAGTTTTTTGACCCCTTTCAAGAAAGGTAAATTTCGATGTGCCTCGCTATTCCGGGTGAAATCGTACAGATAGATGATGGAGTTGCAACGGTGCGGATCGGAGAGGCACTGAGAAAGGCGTCCCTTCTGCTCCTGCCCGAACCACCGAATCCGGGAGATTATGTCATAGTCCATGCGGGATTTGCGCTTCACGTTGTTGACCCCGAGGAAGCCATGGAATCTATTCGCCTCATCCGCGAAATGGCCTCCTTCGCTGACGAAGAACCTGTATGAAAAAAATCATGATTTCCGTTCTGGGCCACGACCGGCCCGGAATCATAGCTGCGGTTTCGGATGTGCTTTTCCGCAGCGGCTGCAATATAGAGGATGTCAGCCAGACCATACTCCAGACCGAGTTCGCAGGCATATTCATCGCCTCGTATCAGGGTTCGCTTAAGCCTGAAGAACTGATCGGCCGCCTGTGCGAAAAGCTGGGCCCCATGGGGCTTTCGGTCCTCCTTCGTGAAATGGAGGCCGCTGGGGTATGGGAGCCCCCGCCGACTGAGCCTTTCGTCATTACCACGCTGGGCCCGGACCGCCCGGGGCTCGTCGCCGGCATAACCGAGCTGCTGGCTCGGTTCGGCGTCAACATTTCCAATCTGAAGGCGGTTTTCAGGGGAGGCGACAATCCGCAGGAAAACACGATGATCTACGAAGTGGACATTCCCGTCGCGGCGGACCACAATCTTTTCCGTGAAGCACTTTATGAACGCGGCAGGGAGCTGGACCTGGATGTAAGCCTTCAGCACAGGGAAATTTTCGAAGCTATTCATAGAATTTGACCCTCCGGACAATACCATGCTCACTTACGGAGAAGTTCTTTCCACACTCGAAATGCTGAAAAACGAGCATCTCGACGTCCGAACCGTTACGCTTGGCATAAGCCTTTTCGATTGCGCGAGCGATGAGCCGTCAAGATTCATCGAACGCATGACGGCCAAAATCGGAAACGTCGCCCAAAACCTGGTGCGGGTATGTGACGAAGTCGCAATCCGCTATGGAATTCCGATTGTGAACAAAAGGATTGCGGTAAGTCCGATTGCGGTCGCCGCATGCCCTTGTGCTCCGGATCGGATGGTCGAGGTTGCCAGGGCTATGGACCTCGCTGCAAAAAACGTTGGGGTGGATTTTATCGGCGGGTTCAGCGCCCTTGTCGAGAAGGGATTCACCAGGGGGGACCACGCCCTGATCGAGGCCATCCCGGAGGCCCTCGCGGCAACGGAGCGCGTCTGCTCATCGGTAAATTTGGCGTCCACCCGCGCGGGCATCAATATGGATGCGGTCTACCTCATGGGAAAGACGATAAAGAGGACCGCGGAGCTGACCGGGGATCGCGATGGAATCGGGTGTGCAAAGTTGTGCGTATTCGCAAACATACCCGAAGACGTTCCTTTCATGGCAGGCGCCTATCTGGGCGTGGGCGAGCCGGACTCGGCCATAAACGTCGGCGTGAGCGGTCCCGGCGTCGTCAAGAAAGCCATAGACCGCGCGCGTGAGGCAAATCCCCGGCTGGACCTTGGACAACTATCCGAAATAATTAAGCGCACGGCCTTCAAGGTGACAAAAGTCGGCGAACTGATAGGCAGGCGTGTGGCCGATGGACTCGGGGTCCCGTTCGGGGTGGTTGACCTCTCGCTTGCTCCGACCCCCAACGTGGGAGACAGCGTGGGGGAAATCTTTCAGAGCCTGGGGCTGGGCAGCATCGGCGTTCCGGGCACAACCGCCGCCCTCGCGCTCATAAACGATGCGGTAAAGAAGGGAGGCGCCTTTGCAAGCTCTTATGTGGGCGGGCTGAGCGGCGCCTTCATTCCGGTGAGCGAAGACCTCAATATCGCGGAAGCCGCCCGTCGGGGATTTCTTTCAATCGAGAAACTCGAAGCGATGACCAGCGTATGCTCGGTCGGACTGGACATGATCGCCCTGGCGGGAGATACTTCAGCCGAAACCCTTGCGGCGATAATAGCCGATGAAATGGCGATAGGGGTAATAAACAAAAAGACCACAGCCGCGAGGCTGATCCCTGTTCCGGGGAAAAACGCGGGGGAAAAAGCCTCGTTCGGCGGCCTGCTCGGAGAAGCGACAATTATCCCGGTCTCCGGAACCGGCTGCTCCGGCGAGTTCATTTCGCTTGGCGGCCGCATCCCCGCCCCTACGCAAAGCCTTACGAACTAGTTCGGTGTAACTCTTGTGGCTTCAGAGTAAAGCTTGGTGTAGGGTGGGCACACGGTTTCATCGTGCCCACCACACTGTGGGCAATGCTTCGCTTTTGCCCATTCTACGGTATTATACGAAGCGGCAAGAGTTACAAGGTCCTGGTCCTAAGTCCTGAGACCTTTGTTGATTTTTAGTTTTCTCAGCGTCTCCGCGTCTCCGCGTGATATGGTTTACACTGGATGAAGAAAACTTTTGAAAATTACAGGCCCTCTGTGCGCCGGCACTGGCTGGTTTTCGCTGCAGGAGTGGTGTGGCTCGCAGTGGGTATCGGGCTGATTGCGGTGGCCTGTTTTTGGCTTTACCGTTCGGCGTGGCCCTTGAGCCTCACACTTGCTGCTCTGAGCCTAGCCTTGGGGGGCATCGTCTATTCTTTTGGATTTTCCCGGATCATCAGGAAAAACCTCAAGCGGATCGGCGAAAAACCTGAAGTGGTTTGTCTTTTCGCGTTTCAGGGCTGGAGGAGTTATTTCCTCATTTTGGCCATGATGCTGATGGGTTATACAATCAGGCACCTTCCGATTCCGAAGGCCATCGACGCGGTGGTCTATTTTACAATGGGATCGGCCCTCTGCTTCGGCAGTTCACGCTATTTCCGGGAATTTTCAGAAGAAAAGTAAATCTGGGAAGTATCCCCGGAATTCTCTCCACCATTACCAATACATCGAACGATCCATCCCCCGATTGACGCTATTTCGAGATAGCCGTTGGGGGTGGCCTGGCCGTTCACAATCCTACTGTCTATTCCTTGTAAAGAGGGGGCCAGCAGAAGGTAACTCAACCCGAAGCTCAAGATATCCATATCATGAACTAAACGCTTCGCGTGGGCGTCATCCCTGTGATTTCGCTTCCCTCCCCCAGTCTTCGTAGTGGTTTCTACTTGCCTCAATGACAATCGAGAGCATCCTTTTACCTCGTATACTCGCCAGCTTAAGCTTAGCTTTCCCTTTAAAGAACCTTAACCCCA
>JBKQLC010000143.1:0-22954 GCA_052147195.1 Syntrophobacteraceae bacterium | reverse complement strand
CCTTTGGGATACATATCCGGGAAGCAATTGGAAAACCGAATCAGCCAAATTCAAAAATCTTCCTGAAATCCTCCGGAGGAGGCTAATTTTCAAATGATTGCCGGCCTTTGCCGATTGAGTCCTGGCTATAATTTCGGAGGTGAAGGTTTCCGAGGCGGCAAGCTCGGGTAACCCTCGAACCAGAAGATCTATCTGATCCAGTTCTCTTAATTCCTCACGGCAGGCGTCGCACACCTGAAGATGGCGTGCAACCTGGTCTCTCAAAGCCTCATCCAACTCGCCGTCCTTATAAGCCGACAAATTGGTCCGAATTTTATCGTGATCCACTTTTTCCCTCCACGTTTTCCCCGAGCATCTTCCTCAGATTTTCGCGGGCGCGAAATAACAGCGACTCAACGCTCGAAACCGAGACAGAAAGGACATTGCCGATCTCCGAGTAGGAAAGTTCTTCATTCACCCTCAAAAGCAGGGCCGCTTTCTGTTTTTCCGGAAGGCGCGCAACGGCATCCATCAATATCTCTTTCAGCTCCAACCCATCCACAGGGTTTGGCGCTGCAAGTTCGATCCCCTTCCCTTCAACTGTATCGGCAATCAGGCACAATCGCTTCCTGCGCAAAATCTCGTTCACAGATAAGTTGTAAGCGATTTTGAAAATCCAGGTAGATACTTTGCCCCTGGGTTCAAACTCAGCGGCTGAACTATAAACCCGCAAGAAAACTTCCTGCGCAAGGTCTTCCGCACCGAACCTGTCCCCCAGATACTTATAGATGAAATTCAAAACAGAGTTCCGGTACTTCTGAATCAGCTTCTCGAATGCCGGGATATCGCCACTCCCAATGGCTTCAATCAGCTTGTATTCACTATCGATCTTAGGATCAATTCCGTCGGAGCTGCTCAGGTCAACCATCCTTTTTCATCATCAGGAAACGCAGTTTATTTTCGGCTCGCACTCAAGCCGGACTCCAATCGGATTAAATCTTTATCCACCCTCGCCTCAGCGAATTATCCAGGATCACTCCCACAAGGAAAGCAGCACCCATGTTCCACATTGCAAAAGCGGCCACGATGAGCATCACGTAGAAATCGGCTTTCTTATCCCCAATGTCTTTTACCACAATAGCCAGTTCCGAACCCGCGAAGAACAAGATTACTCCCAGGATGGCATTGGGGAAAATCTTAAAGATGATCGCCACGGAGTCGCTGAAAAAAAGGGCAATCAGGACGAGCATGCTTCCCAGAATCACCAGGGCGCCGCCTGTCTTTGCCCCGAAGCGAACATGACCGGCCATACCGCCAGCCCCATGACACATCGGAATACCACCAAAAAGGGGTGAAACCAGGTTCATGATGCCCTGGGATACAGCGATCTTCCTCTCGGTTACCTCCCTGTCGGGAAACAATTCATTGTTCTCGGCCACAATTGCGATAACGGCGTTTCCAAGGGTCAACGGGATTTGTGGAATCGTGAAAAGCAGGGTCCCGACAACGAGATCATTCCAGGTAATCGAAGGGAGAGCAAAAACAGGCAGCTTGAAACCGATATGGATCTTGGCAAGTTCGTGCAGTATTGCAGGGTTCATGATAGGCGCTGACCCAACCCCGATTAATAACAGCACAAACATCGCCGGAACATTGGGATTGGTTAGAAGAAGGTAGGTCACGACAAGAGCGATACCAGCCAGGACCGGCGCAGACTGCATGCGATGGACCCCGTCGACCATGAAGGAAAGACCCAGACCCAGCATGATGCCGCGCACGACCGGTTTAGTTGCAAGCTTGGCTATCGGCCGGATCGCCCCTGTAGAGCCGGCGACCAACCAGAAAAGTCCCGTGGTGAGTCCTGAGCCGAAAAGAGCTGCCGGGCTAATGCCTCCGGCGATGGCTGCGGCCCCGATGGCCTTCATGGGTTGGACCGGGAGCGGCGTTCTGTAATAGAATCCAGCAGCCAGCAGGCAGATGCCAAACATGAAGAGGAGTCCGAGAGGCTCGATCTTCACAATCGTAATGTAAGCAACAACGAATGGAATCAATGAGCCAATGTCTCCGAAAGCACCGGCCCACTCCATCTTATCGTAACGGTTCTTTGTCTTCCCCCGCCTTGCATCCACTGCGTGCGCAGGCTCCCCATCCTCGAGTACTTCCACCCGGGCATCCGGAGACATCAATCCCACCTCCTAAGGTTTTCGATGTTGGTTCGGATGTTAAATGGGCCTATGTGCCAATCTTTCTGCTGCGGGTTCGAGCAGCCCTTTGCCGGACAACGTGGTCCGGAAAGCTCATAGGACCGGAGAATCATTTTCCTTCTTTACCGGTTAAACAATTCAAATCAGAAAAACTTGCGCTCTGGCGAAAAACATTTTCAATCGACGGATTTTTTGGGGACGCCTGTCAATGAGCGAACTCAATGAATTCCGACTGTGGTGAGAACCTTAATGCCGGCCTGATTGTGCCGGACTCGCCGGAAGCAGTCAGGCTTGGGTTATTCCTCGGCCAAGTTTGACGGGCATATACGGCTAGCAGGTGGGACTATCTTCATCCGGCGCCGGATTTTCGGCTCAGCGGCAATCTGTGTCTTCCAATTTGCTCTCCTTACTATTTTTGATCTATAAATAAGCCAGCTAAAAAAATCCGCAAAGAAGACGGGAGTCCGTCGTGAAAAAGGCTTCATCAAGACTCTTAGGCAATATAGCCGCCTTCCTGGGAATTATTCTTAGCTTTTGGACTGCAATGTGTCTGTTTTCGGTCTCTGATGCTGAGGCCGGAGCGATGCGGGTGATCGTCCTGACCGACGCCGCAGGGATGGGCGATAAGGCATTCAACGACGTCTGCTGGCAGGGGGTGCTCAAGGCGAAGAAAGATTTCGGTGTGGATGCCCAGTTTCTCCAGTCAAGAGAGCAGGCCGATTATGCTTCCAATCTCGCATTAGCCGCAAGGCGGGCGGACCTGGTCGTCACCCTTGGTTACCTGTTCACGGATTCTCTTGCGCAAGTTGCGCCGCGCTTTCCCCAGACCAGGTTCATCCACATCGAGGGAGACATAGCGGTTAACAATGTGGCCAGCTTTGACTTCAGATCGGAGGAAGGAGGTTTCCTGGCCGGATTGGCAGCCGGGCTTTTTACAAGGAAGCTGATGGTCGGCATCGTAACGGGAATGGATATTCCTCCCGTCGAGGCGTATGTAAGCGGATTTCGCGCCGGGATCAAAACGGCTGAGGTGGCGCGCGGAAGACACATCGAAGTAATGGTCAGCTCTGCGGCATCGTTTAACGACCCGGTCAAGGGAAAGTCCCTGGCTAAGGCCATGATCGACAGGGGAGCCGATGTCATATTCCCCGTGGCCGGCAACACCGGTATAGGCGCAAACGAGGCCATCAAGGGATCCAGCGATGCCTACCTCATTGGGGACGACCTGGACAAGGATGAGGAACTGCCCGGAAAGGTGCTCACCAGCACTTTGAAGAGAATGGACATCGCCGTCTACGGAACGATCAGGGAAGCGGTCGAAGGCAGGTTCAAGGGTGGACATCACTGGCTGGGAGCGAGCGATGGAGCAATGGACATAACGGAGATGAAATATTCGAAGCAGTTGTTCAGCCCGGCCGACCTTGAGCGAATAGCCAAAGCCCGGGACCTTCTTAAGGCAGGCAAGCTGCAGGTACCGGCGCGCGCCGGTGAGGTCGAGAAGTTTAAACCGCCCGAACTTTAGCCGCGAAGGAAGGCCTTCCTCTTGATCGATATCAGGGATATCTCTAAAAAATTCGGCAATTTTTACGCGAACAAAGATATTTCCCTCACGATCGGGGAGGGGGAGATTCACGCCATCGCAGGGGAAAACGGCGCAGGGAAGACAACCCTCATGAACATCCTCTTCGGGCGTGTCCGGCCGGATACGGGTTCCATATATCTAAACGGGAAACCGGTCTCGTTTAGAGGCCCGGGAGACGCCATCCGGGCGGGCCTCGGGATGGTTCACCAGAATATACTTACGTTTCCGCAACTCTCAGTCCTGGAAAATATCGTCATTGGGAGTGAGCCGTCCCATGCGGGCTTTCTCAAGATCAAGGAGGCCCGGGAACAGTTGCTCCGGCTCCAGGAGCTTTTCGGGTTCCAGGTCGACCTGGACAGGCCGGCTCGGGAGCTGCCCTTCGCGCAGCGACAGCAGATCGAAATTATGAGAGCGCTTTACAGGGGAGGTAGGATTCTTATCCTGGATGAGCCCACGAGCCTGCTTTCCCCGGAAGAAGCCCAGAGGCTTCTCGAAATGATTAAATCGCTCCGCGCGGGCGGGCGGACGGTCCTTTTCATAAGCCATCGGCTGAACGAGGTTTTCTCGGTAGCCGACAGGATCACGGTTTTGCGACATGGGGGCGTTGCGGCCGTACTCGATTCGCACCAGACTGATCCATCCCAAATCGCAGGACTGATGGTTGGGCGTCCCTCGGAGGCCGGCACGGCCGCCGATCGGGAGGAGCAATCGTACGCACGACATTTTTCAGAAGCTTTTCCTCAGCAACCGGCCCTGGAGCTCCGGGACCTCTGCCTCCGTCAGGATGGGACAGAACCGGCAGTGAGGAATGTCTCGCTTACTGTATCCGCCGGGGAGATATTCGGGTTTGCGGGAATCGTAGGCAACGGACAGCGCTCATTAGCTCGGGCGCTTGCAGGGAAAATGGTACCGGAAAGCGGAAAGATAGCGCTGGACGGGTTGGACGTATCGAAAACGGGCATTGCGGAAAGGCGCCGGAAAGGGGTTCGCCGGCTTCCGGAAAACCCCGTCGAGGAAGCGCTTTTGCCCTTCCGGCCTCTATGGGAGAATTTCGTGCTTGGATTGCAACGGACCAGGGACTTTGCGCGGCTCGGCTTCCTCAGAATGAGCAATATCCTTAGATTCTGCCAGGATCAGATACAAGACAGCGATATCGCCGCGTCGGGCGCTTACGAATTGGTTGCAAGCCTTTCCGGGGGAAATCGCCAGAAAGTTGCGCTTGCCCTTACTCTTGCCGCCTCGCCCAAATTGGTCGTTCTGGAGCAGCCCACTCGCGGGCTCGACCTTCACGCAGCACGCAGGGTTCATGACCGGATTCGGAAACTCAGCCGGGAAAAGATGATGACCTTCATCGTGATCTCATATGATCTCGATGAACTCCTTTCTTTGTGTGACCGCGTTGCCGTATTTCACCGGGGCTCGATTACCGGGATGACCCAAAGAGACGGCTTTTCCCGCGAACTTATGGGTAAATGGATGGCTGGAGTGCAGGAGGTGAACATTTCTTGAAAGCCAATGTGGCCCGGCCGCATGTAAAATCCGTCTTGACCCTTATTCCGGCGCTGCTGGCCGGCGCGATAGTATGCATGTGCCTGGCGGCTTTTGCCGGGGTGAGCCCGCTGGACCTCGCCGAGACCATCTGGGCGGGGGCTTTGGGCAGCGGTGAAGCGGCCCTTAACACCCTTGCCAGGACCTCTCCGCTTCTCATTCTTGGACTGGCAGTGGCGCTCGCATATAAAGCTGGTCTGTTAAACATCGGGTGCGAGGGTCAACTCACAATCGGCGCCCTGATTTCCGCTGCGGTTGCTCAATGGGCATCATTTCTTCCAGCATGCCTGCTTCTTCCCCTCATGCTCGCGTCAGGGGCGGTAGTCGGGGCGCTCTGGGCATATCCCCCTATTGTGCTCCGGCGGGCCCGAGGAGTGCACGAAGTGATCAGCACGCTTCTGCTGAATTACGTCGCCATCTATTTGTGTAGCTGGCTCGTTTCGGGACCGCTCGGGGACGGAACGGCCATGGCGCGAACCCCGCCCATTCCTCCCGGCGCCGAGTTGCCGGTAATCTTTCGGGCCGGTTCGGCCGGCATGACACCCGCTCCGGTGATCGCTTTAGTCCTGTGCTTCGTCGCCTGGCTTTGGCTATCAAAGACGGCTTGGGGGTTCGAAGTTCGCTCCACGGGCGCTAATTTCGATGCGGCTGAAAACGCGGGGATTAGCGCTTCAAAATGGCAGACCCGAATTTTCCTCATGAGCGGAGCGCTCGCGGGGCTTGCCGGAGCTATAGAAATTTCCGCGGTCCACCATCGCTTCTACCGGTCATTTTCTCCCGGGTATGGGTTTGATGGGCTGACTGCCGCCTTCCTGGTAAACTGTTCGCCGGAGTGGCTTTGGCTGAGCGCTCTTTTTATAGGCGGGCTTCGGTCCGCCGATAAGCTACTCCAGATCGGGCTGGACCTTTCCCCCAATTTTATCCTGGTCGTGCAGGCCGTGCTCCTACTATCAACGGCCTGCCAGGGGCTGATGTACTCAGCGCCCCAGGCTTTGTTTTCCCTGCTCCGGGGGAAGATCGGGAAAGATGACGCCTCGGGTCGATCTGATTCTGCCGGCCATCGGTAAGGGGCCCGGGTATAGAACATCAATTACGTTGGTCAGTAATATGGGAGTATTAGTAAATACCGTGATAGTGAATAGTACACAATCATCCTGAAGGAAATACGACCTGGCCATGTCGAGCTTGTTCCATCTCATAGCCCTCACACTCGGGAAAGCAACTCCGCTCCTTCTTGCGAGTTTTGGAGGGTTGCTTTCGGAACTGAGCGGCGTCATTAATTTCGGATTGGAAGGCATGATGCTTTCGGGGGCCTTTGCGGCCGTGCTGGGAAGTTGGGCTACGGGATCAGCATGGGCCGGTCTCTTTTTCGGGATCTGCGCCGGAGTATTTATGGCAATCATTCATGCTTTAGCATGTGTGAAACTGCGAGCAAACCAAATAGTCAGCGCAATCGGGGTTAACCTTTTGGCTTCCGGCCTAACCGGACTTCTTCTCAACCAGGTTTTTCACGTCTATGGGACTTCACCGGGAGTCGAGACGTTGCCAAATCTGGGCGGAATTTTCCATGCAAGCGCCTCCACCTCCTTCATAGGCGCTCTTTTGGAGGGGATATCCGTTCTTGTACCAATTTCCTTGTTTATCGTAATTATGGCGATCTCCCTTATTAAGAGGACAGTCCCAGGGCTTCGGTTGAGGGCCTGCGGTGAAAACCCTGATGCGGCGGCAGCGGCTGGGCTCATGGTTCCCCGGATAAGATTTTTCGCAATTTGTGCCGGCGGGGCTCTGGCCGGGATGGGAGGGGCTTCTTTATCAATAGGAGAGCTATCGCAATTCGTGGAAAACATGACGCAGGGCCGCGGATATCTTGCTGTCGCCGCCGTAATTCTTGGAAGATGGCGCCCGCGTGGAGTAATGTTTACGGTACTGTTCTTTGGCTTCGCAGATGCTTTTTCCGAATGGCTGGCGGTCAGGTGGCCGGCGCTACCGAACCAGATTTTTTTGGGCCTGCCCTACTTAGCCTGTTTTCTAATCATCGCATTCTATTCAGGGAAGCACGGACCACCTTCGGCTTTGGGACGCATGGAGTAGCGCCGTCGGAGAGGAGGAGACTATTCTCGCCTGATCGGGTAGTACCGAAAAGCATTGCTCCGCGTCCTCTGCGCCTCTGCGGTGAGAGTGTCTCCTTCCGGACAGCGGCGAATCAGTGCAAAATCTCAAATAGAGTGCTTATAGAATCTTCGTTATGAATGCTGCGGATGGCCTGGGCGAAAAGCCTTGCAGCCGATACGCAGGTGATCTTTCCGCTTTTGACGACTTCATCCCTTTGCGGCAGTGTATCCGTGACGATCAGGCTTTCAAGCGAACTATTCTGGATGCGCTCGACCGCGGGCCCGGAGAGGACCGCGTGGGTTACACAGCCGTATACCGCTTTTGCGCCTCTTTCGAGCAGCGTAGTGGTAGCCGCCACAAGAGTACCGGCCGTATCCACCATGTCGTCCAGAATGACGGCCGTTTTGCCTTCCACCTCCCCTATGATGTTCAGGGCTTCAGCCTTGTTCGGGTCGGTGCGGCGTTTATCGATCATAGCCAGTCCCGACTTGAGCAGCTTTGCATAAGCCCTGGCGCGGGGTACCCCTCCGGCATCGGGTGACACGATAACCAGATTGCGGTCGAAATGCTCTTTGATGAAGGGCAGCAGAATGGGAGAGGCATAGAGGTTATCGACCGGCACGTTGAAAAATCCCTGAATCTGCCCGGCATGAAGGTCCATGGTTACTATCCGGTCCGCGCCGACCCGGGTTATAAGATCTGCAACCAGACGCGCCGTGATCGGGACTCTGGGTTTATTTTTCCTGTCCTGGCGAGCATAGCAGTAGTAGGGCATTACGGCGGTGATTCTGTGTGCGGATGCCCGTTTGCAGGCATCAATCATTACAAGCAGTTCCATCAGGTTATCATTGACCGGAGCCGCCCCTGACTGAATGACGAAGACATCGGCCCCCCTTACATTTTCACCGATTTCTATCCTGATTTCCCCATCGCTGAACCGCCCGGCCATTGATTTGCCGAGAGGAATTTCCAGGATTTCGCATATGTTTCGGGACAGCGCAGGGTTACTGTTGCCGGCAAAGACCTTCATTCCGTAAACTGCCATGCTTACCACCTCATCCCATAGTTTCTTGGAGTATGTCTCGAAAAGACAGTCTTTCACGCCAAGACGCGAAGAAGTCTCCATGAGACATGAATTGCTGGTGCGAAAAGGCCGCCCACAAGGGCTAGACTACGGTAAAGATCAACTGGAGCCCCCAATACACACCCCAGGGTTGTGCGAGTTGTCGATCTTTCAGGCGCCTTTTCATGGTTTCAGGGTGCCCCAGAGAGACATGAATTGCCGCTTCGAAAAGACCTGGTGGGCTGCGCCGCGCTTAGCCCTCCCTGCGGGGCTCACCACCTCATCCCATAGTCTCTTGGAGTCTGCTACATATTACAGCAGGGCGCCAAAGGCAACCGGTTTTGAAAAAGGCGTTCACCGCAGACGCGCATCTGATGGCCGAAGCCAAAAGACAAAAAGCAATTCACCGCAGAGAGAGCGGAGATCGCTGAGAAAGAAGCAGAAAAAACAGCACCTTAGCCCGATATTCCTGGCAAAATATCCACAGTTAAATGTCGTCTATCTCTTCTTCGGTGACGCAATATCCTTCATGACCCGGCCAGTAAAGAAAGCGATGGCAGTGGGGGCATTGGAGAATGTCTTCATCGCGTTGCAGCTCTATGAATTTCTGAGGCGGTATGTTCATGTGGCATACCTTGCAAACGCCGTTCTCCACCGCCGAAACTGCAATCCCTGCCTGTTTGAAGAAGAGAAAATCGGTTTTCTTCAAGAGATCGGGGTTTACCCGATCCCGCACGAGCTGCCGAATTACTTCCAGACGATCCAGCCGGCTTTGCAACTCAGCGCTCTCCTGAAGGAGGACGGCTTTTTCCTCTTCCATCTTACCGCGCCTTTCGGCCAGTTCCTTTTCCAGTTCGGCTACTTCGCCCCCAAGACGCTCGATGTTGTCCATCAGCTCCAGGAGGCTGTCTTCACCCCTGGAAATCTCCTTTTTAGTTTCATCGGTCTCTTTGAGGATCGCCTGGTATTCCTTATTTGTCTTCACTTCTCCCTGGCGAGTTTTTTGCCGCCCCATGCGCGCAGCGAGATCCTCTATCTGCTGTTCGACCGAACGGTGCATTTTCTTTGCATTGTCGTGCTCTTCCTTTTTCGAAAGATATTGTCCTTCGAAAGATTCCAATTCTCTTTCCAGCTCGGCAATGCGGCGTGGGGCTTCCTCACTGCTTCGGATCAACTGGTTCTTTTTGTCTTCGATCTTCTGGTACTCAATCAGACATTTAAGTTGATCAAGCAATTCACTACCTCCTGGTAACGGCGAAAAAATGGTTATTTCATTGCCGCCTCTCTAAGTCTATCCGCTCAGGCAACAACCGTGAACGGGTCTTTCTCGGATTTGGAAACGAAAACCTCCAGCTCTGAGCCTTCGGATTGCGCCCGCGAGCGCAGGAAATCGCCAAAAGGTTCAAGGACCAGCTTCTCCGATGCAAAATGCCCGATGTCGATGAGCGCCAGTCCGTTTTCTTCGGCAAGCCTTGCCTCGTGGTATTTCATATCTCCCGTGATGAAAACCTCGGCCCCCGCAGCCAGAACCTTCTCTATCATGCTGCCTCCGCTCCCGGTGCAAACGGCGACCCTGGTTATCCGTTTTTGCGGGTCGCCCGTTATTCGTACGACGGCCCCGCCAAGCACCTGGTTTAATTTCCCGGCAAGCGATTCGAGCGTAGCTTCTCGCTCCAGCAATCCAACAAGTCCCATCCCGATGTATTGCTCATCCCCGCTAAGACCCGCCTCGGCGTCCAAAGGCCCCGCCGCCTCCAGCCCTAGAAGCTCTTTGAGCCGGGCGTTTGTGCCCTCGCGGGCGGCATCGAGATTGGTATGCGCAGCTATTATGCCGATCCCGGAAATCAGTGCGTGACTTATGATGGACCCCGGCCAAGAATCGGTTCTGACGGAATTTATGGGGCGAAGGAGCAAAGGATGGTGCGTAACCAAACACTGACATTCAAGCCGCTGAGCTTCCCTGAGTACGGAAGATGCGGGATCAAGGGCGACAAGAACCCTGGTTACCGGCGATTGGGGATTTCCCACCTGGATACCGCAGTTGTCCCATGATTGCGCATAACGGAAAGGCGCCCAGGAATCGATCCACTGAAAGATATCTTTTATCAGGACCATGTGCGGCGCTCCCAGAGAAACGTTGAGGGGTGTTCCTTTTGGAACACCCCTCGTTTTTTATTACACTGGTCCAGCGGTTCCGGTAAGGCGCCGGGAATCTTTCTGTTGCTGATAAATCCTCCTGGTAAGGAATACCCCATCTGCCGAATGACCTGCATCCTACGACGTTACATTGCACACTTACCTGGTGGGCCCACCTGGCCTCGAACCAGGGACCTGCCGGTTATGAGCCGGGTGCTCTACCAAACTGAGCTATGGGCCCGCCTTTAAGATGACCAATATACTAGTATAATTTCCGCGCTCGAAAAGTGTCAAGCAGAAACAAAGCCCGAATGAGCGCCTACAAGGCTCAGGTTTCGATAAAACTCTTCAACTCCCTGCGGCGGCTGGGGTGACGGAGTTTGCGCAGGGCCTTGGCCTCTATCTGCCTGATTCTTTCCCTGGTAACCGTAAAATCCTGGCCGACTTCCTCCAGTGTGTGGTCCGCTTTCTCGCCGATCCCGAAACGCATGCGCAGAACTTTTTCTTCCCTGGGAGTAAGGGTGGCAAGGGCCTTGCGGGTCTGCTCGCTCAGGTTGAGGTTTATTACCGCATCAACCGGCGAGGCCACCCGCTTATCTTCGATGAAGTCGCCAAGATGGCTGTCTTCTTCTTCGCCTATCGGCGTCTCGAGGCTGATAGGCTCCTTGGCGATCTTGAGCACCTTGCGGACCTTATCAACCGGGAATTCCATCTTTTCGGCTATTTCTTCAGGCACAGGTTCGCGTCCGAGCTCCTGGACAAGGTAGCGGGAGGTCCGGATGAGCTTGTTGATAGTCTCGATCATGTGGACCGGTATGCGGATGGTCCTGGCCTGGTCGGCGATGGCCCTGGTGATTGCCTGCCGAATCCACCAGGTGGCGTAAGTGCTGAATTTATATCCGCGCTGGTATTCGAACTTGTCCACCGTCTTCATCAGCCCGATATTTCCTTCCTGTATGAGGTCCAGGAACTGAAGTCCGCGGTTTGTGTATTTTTTGGCAATGCTTACAACGAGCCGCAGGTTGGCTTCGATCAGCTCGCTTTTGGCCAGCTTGGCCCGAATCGTCCCGTCTTTCACCCGGCCGAGCAGTTGCCTGAGAGACCTGGAATCCATTTTAGCTTCTTTTTCCAGGGCTGCAATGTGGTCCCTGGCCTCGATGGCCCTGCGGCGGAGCCTCTCGTATTCTTCCTCCGAGAGTCCGCATACCGCCATACTATTTTCCAATCCTTCATGGTCCTCAGGTTCTAAGGCCAGTTTCGGGTCTGCCTTCCTTTTGCCCATCCGATGCAGGCAGTTCCTTAAGGTCTTTTCCCCATCTTCGATATTTACGAGGTGGCCGTTCAGCTTCTCTATAATACTGTCGATATGACGGCGGCTGAGCTGGAGCCCTTTCAGAAGGTTGATTATCCGCTCCTTATTCTGCTGCACCTGGTTTTTGAGCTCGAATTCCTTTTCCGGATCGGTGTTTTCTGCGAAAAGAAGCGTCTGCATCGATTTATTTTCCTCGTCCAGACGCTCCACTTCATCGAGGATGCCTATTATCCGGTTTTTCTGCGCAGCTTCCTCTTCTTCGCTGATCTCTTCCTCAGCTTCGCGGATTACCTCAGTAATACGGTATCCTTCACTCTGGAGCTTGTCCCGCAGGCTCATTATCTGCTTGATACCGAGGGAAGACTCCATAATAGCATTGAAGATCTCCCTTTCCCCGGCCTCGATGCGTTTGGCAATTTCGACCTCACCGTCGCGCGTGAGCAGGGACACCTGGCCCATTTCCCGCAAATACATCTTTACCGGATCAGCTATGCGGCTTGCCGAATCCGCTTCAAGCTGGAGTTCGTCCTCCTCTTCCTCAACGATACTCTCCGAGTCGGCGACGGGATCTCTCACCACTTGGACCTGCTGTTCGGAATCGACGATTTCGATATCCATTTCATCGAAAATCATCATCATGTCATCGAGCTTCTCCGCCGTTACGATTTCTTCGGGAAGGGCCTCGTTGACTTCGTCGAGCGTGAGATAGCCTTTCTCTTTGCCCGCCGCGATCAGCCGGTTAAGATCGTCGAGTTCCACTTTGCTCAGCGCAGGATCGCGCCTCTGCTTGGCATCCTTTTCGGTCATTACCTAACTCCTAAGCGTTATCGGAAAAATCACCAGCGTTGGTTTTGGCCGCAAGTTTTTTGATTTCCACAAGAATGTTTGTGACCTGAGCCGAATCTCCTCTACTTTCGGCTTCCTGGAGAGATTGCTGCAATTCTTTCTTCCTCTTTTTTTCAATCCTCTTGAGTAAGGCCCCGAGCCAATCGCGCAGTTGGATTTCCGGCTCTTCGAGTTCATAGGGTTCCAAAAGATATCGCGTATATAGTTCCTGCAAATCCGATTCCCTCATCAGTTCGAATAGAGCAGAGGAGTTGTGCTCTTCCACGCAAAATCCAGCCCGGCAAAGCGTGGCGGCTATGTCCGAGAGCCTTGATTCCTCGAAGCAGCAAAGCGCTTCGGACTCGCGCACGCACGCGACCAAGTCTGGATACTTGATCATAATCATTACGATCCCTTCCTCCAGAGACTTGATCTCAGGCGGTTTAGGGTGGTTGACCGAACTGAACTGCCTGCGTCCCGAATCCGGCCTGCCCCGCTTTTCGTGCAGAAGCTGAGCCTCCGCTACTTCTTCGGTAATTGAAAACCGGTCTGCGATGATGCGCAGGTACTCGGATTTGAGAAGCGGCTGCCGCACGCACTGGAAAACGGGCTGAAGCTCCGAAAATATTTGCGCCCTTCCGGCCGAACTGCCGTCCCAAACCGAAACGGCTTTGCGAACCGCATAAGCCCCGAGTTCATCTCTCTGCTTAATGAGACGCTCAAGCTCGGACAATCCAAATCTTTTCAGAAAATCATCGGGGTCCAGTCCATCCGGAAACCGGATACAGCTAACCGAAAGTTCCTCTTGCAAAAACAAGGGCAGGGCGCGCACTATTGCCCTCTCCCCCGCTTCGTCCCCATCGTAGGCCAGCACGACTTCGTCGCACATCCTGGAAAGAAGCCTCACCTGCTGACTGGTGAGGGCCGTCCCCAGGGTCGCCGCCACCCTGTAGAAACCTTTTGAGTGGAAGGCCAAAAGGTCCATGTAACCTTCCACCAGCAGCACCTGCCTTACCTGGCGGCAGGCCTCCCGCGCCACTGCATACTGATAGAGCATTTTTCCCTTGTGGTACACGGGAGTTTCAGGACTGTTGAGGTACTTCGGCTCATTCTGCTCGTCTTTAGACAGAATCCTCCCGCCAAAGGCAACGACTGTATCCCGCTCATCTCTTATTGGAAAAATCAGCCGATTTCTGAAGCGGTCGAAAAATTTCGAGGAATCACTTGAACTCTTGCTCAGCAGTCCGGCCGTTACGGCCAGCGCCGGTTCGATTCCATTCTTTTTCAGATGCTCGAAAAGCCCGTCCCACCTGGCGGGCGCATACCCCAGCTTCTGCGATTCGACAACATCCTCGGGCAGCCCGCGCCCGGCTACATACTCGCGCGCTACCCTGCCCTCCTGGGCGAAATGAAGCTGGCGGTAAAAAAAATCCGCTGCGCATTCGAGGGCCGCCAGAATCCGCCTGCGCTCTTCCTGACTAGCCAGAAGCAGATCGCCCTGGAGAGCCTGGTCCTTCTGAGGCAACGGGATATTATAGCGGTCGGCAAGATATTTAACGGCATCAGCGAACGTAAAATTTTGATGTCTCATTACAAAACTTAGGACATCGCCCCCGGTTCCGCATCCGAAACAGTAGTAGAGCTGGTTTTCCGCATCCACCTGGAATGACGGAGTCTTTTCCTCGTGGAACGGGCAAAGCCCGACGTGACGGTTACCCGAGCGGCGCAGATGGACCGCTCTGCCTATCACGTCGATAATGTCCACTGCCTGCTTCACAAGAGTGGCAATTCCAGAACCAGTCACTTAGCCAACCTTAAGGAAATTACTACAGAAAAAGCAAAGGGTGAAAATTACAGGTTTTTAGCCCCTGGCTACCACTAAATCAAGTTATTTTTTTACCCGCGCTGCGCCATCCATCACCCGAGCCTTCGCCGGACCAGTTCATTTACCACCTTACCGTCGGCCCGGCCCGCCACTTTGGGTATGAGAATTTTCATCACTCGTCCCATGTCTTTCTGTGAAGCGGCCCCGGCTTCAGCTACAGCCTCGGCGACCATTTGTTCCAGTTCTCCGGCTGAAAGCTGCTGCGGCAGGAAATCCTGAAGTACCCGGATCTCAGCTTCTTCTTTTGCGGCAAGGTCCCCCCGCCCACCCTTATTGTATTGTTCAACGGAGTCGTGCCTCTGTTTTATCAAACTCGAGATCAACTGTTGTATCTCGGTCTCGTTCGGCTTCCGTTTGATTTCTTTTTCTTTGACTTTCAAAGAGGTGAGGAGCATCCGCAGGGCGTCCTTCGCGTTTTCGTTCTTATTCCGAATCGCGTTCTTCAGAGCTCCTTCTATCCTTTCGTGCAGTTCCATACTCGACCTCACTTCCGGATGTTGCCCGAACCCGCCTGCCGGGCCCGCGCGATTGCGTCCCCTAGGTTAAGCGTCCCTTCGTAGATGGCCCTGCCCGTTATGACCCCGAGCAGCCCCAGTGGAGCGAGAGGAAAAAGCCTTTCGATGTCTTCCATGGTCGAGACTCCGCCCGAAGCGATCACCGGCGCTCCGGTCTGCTCGATCAAACGGCGGGTCGATTCGACATTTACCCCGGTCTGCATCCCGTCTCTGTGGATATCCGTATAGATGACGGCGGCGAGCGCGAGATGTTTGAACCGAAGTACAAGGGAGACCGCTTCAGTCTGAGTCGATTCTTTCCAGCCCTCCACTGCTACACACCCGTCCCTGGCATCGAGTCCAAGGGCAATTCTACCCGGGTAACGCCCGCAAGCCTCTTCAAGCATTTCCGGATGCCTGAGCGCGGCCGTTCCGACGATGACCCTGGCCACCCCTGCCGAAAGATATCTCTCGACGTCTTCAAGCGTCCTTATGCCGCCTCCGGCCTGGACCGGAATCGACACTGACCGGGCTATCCCGAGAATAATCCGGTCGTTTACCGGACTTTTTGTAAATGCACCGTCGAGGTCAACGAGATGGAGCCATTCGGCGCCCTGAGCTTCCCAGTGCCTGGCCACGGCAACCGGGTCCTTGCCGTAGACTGTCGCGCGGTCGGGGTCTCCCTGCATAAGCCGGACACAAAGCCCGTCTTTCAGGTCAATGGCTGGGAAGATGATCATCACTACTCCAGTTTTTAGTTTTTAGTTAACTCAAAACTGAAAACCCGCAACTAAAAACTAACTTCTCTTTTCGCCTATGAAAATCCGGAACAATTCCTCTCCGGAATTGAGCTGCCAGCCCGCCGCATGAGCCTGTCTCTCGCAATACCTGCTGCCCTTGTCCGATCCTGCTCCGGATTTGAGGTCATCGACCAGCAGAAACGGGACCGGATCGATTGAGTGCGTTCGCGTGGCTACAGGGGTAAAATGATCGGTTGCAACCAGAATGCGTACCTTACGAAATTTTGCCGCCCCGTCCACAACCGGCCCGACGATGTACCTGTCGAAACTCTCTATGGCTTTTATTTTCTTTTCCAGGCTTCCCGTATGCGAAGCCTCATCGGGCGCTTCGACGTGCAAAAAGACGAAATTCCCCCGCTCCAGCGCAGACAGGGCCGCCTGGACTTTGCCGTCGTAATTGGTGTCGATATAGCCTGTTGCCCCTTCTACCTTTACGGGATCAAGCCCCGCGTAAACCCCAATGCCCTTTAGAAGGTCTACCGCCGAAATCATTGCCCCGGACAAGCCGAATCTTTGCAACCCGGGCATTGATGGCGCTTTCCCCTGCCCCCACAGCCAGACGGCGTTTGCCGGGCTTTTTCCGGCCTCTTTCCTGAGTCTGTTGACCGGATGGTCCTGGAGCACCCGCGCGGCCTTGTCCGTAAAAACCTGCAGGACCGGTTCTGTGGACATGACATCGTATTGCGCTATGGGCTGCCCGAGAATGTCATGGGGCGGTGTTGTGCGGATTTCTTCCCGTCCGCCTTTCCAGACGAGAAGCTGCCTGAAGCTTACGCCGGGGAACAGTTTAAGGGGAGCGCCGGAAACCGCGCTCTGAAGGCTGGCGACGATCTCGTGGGCTTCCACGGTTGTTATGTGGCCCGCCGAGTAGTCTCCCATGAGGACTTTCCCGGCCTCATCCTCGGTGAGAAAGACCAGGTTACACCTGAAGGCGACCTCGTCGGGTTCGAGCCGCACCCCGATGCTCGCCGCCTCCAGTGGTCCTCTTCCCGTATGGTAGACGGCCGGGTCATACCCGAGAAGGCTCATGTTGGCCACGTCGCTCCCGGGCTGCATTCCCGCCGGAATCGTGTGCACAATCCCCAGGGTTCCGATTCCTGCGAGCCTGTCCAGATTGGGGGTCCGGGCCGCCTCCAGGGGCGTGCGGCCTCCAAGCTGCTCGAGAGGATAGTCTCCCATCCCGTCGCCGACAAGAATAATGAATTTTTCATCCATTTTGAATCAGCCTGCGGTCAGTGATATATGAGAACACGATTACTGAATTCAGGAATTGAAGAATTGAGGAATTAACTCCCGGATTCCTAAATCCCTAAATCCCTGAATCCCTGAATTCAGGAACTAATCAGCGTTGTTCTCGATGCGTATCAGTGCGGTCGGGGCAAGTACCACATCCAGCTTGTTGATCTCATCCAGGGCTTTTCTTACACTGCTCTCCAGCGCCTCATGAGTAATCATCACGAGCGGAACCCGGTCTGCGTGGCGTCCCTTCTGAATTACTGCGGCTATGCTGATATGGTGTTTCCCGAGGATGCCTGAGATCATGGAAAGCACACCGGGTTTGTCCAGCGCCAGAAAGCGAAAATAGTAAGAGGTTGAGACATCTTCAACAGGTTTGATTTCTATTTTCTGGAGCCTGCCGGGCTGAAAGGCAAGCGCTGGAATTCTTCCGGGTGTCTTATTGAGGATATCCCGCGCGACGTCTATGAGGTCGCTCACGACGGCGCTGCCGGTAGGCATCATCCCCGCGCCCATGCCATAGAGCATTACATCCCCCACCGCATTTCCCTCGATGTGTACCGCGTTATAGGCGCCCTTCACGCTGGCGAGCACGTGTTTTCGCGCAATGAGCGTCGGGTGGACCCGCATCTCAAGCCGGCCGTTCTTATTCCGGGCGATCGCAAGCAGCTTTAACTGGTATCCGAACTCCTCCGCGTATTGAATATCGAGCGGGTCGATTCCGGATATTCCCTCAATGTGGATCAGGTCGAACTGAATCGGGGTTCCGAATGCAATCGCGCTTGCGATGGCAAGCTTGTGAGCCGTATCGATTCCCTCTATGTCCAGGGTCGGATCGGCTTCAGCGTAACCGAGCGTCTGCGCTTCCTTCAAGGCATCGGCAAACGAGAGTTTGTCTTCAGTCATTCGGGTGAGGATATAATTTGCCGTCCCGTTGAGGATGCCGAAAATGGTGTTGATGCGGTTCGCGGCAAGCCCCTCGCGCAGGGATTTGATAAGCGGAATTCCACCCGCCACGGAGGCCTCAAAGCCAATTGAAAGCCCCTTGTTGAGGGCGATTTCGAAGAGTTCGTTGCCATCATGGGCAAGCAGCGCCTTGTTTGCGGTAACCACATGTTTTCCACTTTCAAGGGCCCTGCAGATGACCGTCTTTGCCACTTTCAACCCGCCGATGAGCTCGATTACGATCTGGATTTCCGGGTCTTCCAGAATATCATCCATCCTTCTGGTGAGCATTTCAGGCGGGACTGCCACAGGCCTTTCGCGCTCGAGGTCAAGGTCCGCCACACGCCGAAGTTCCAGGGGGACTCCAAGCCTGTCCTCAATCACCCCGGCGTTTTCCCGAAGGACCTGAACAACCCCGCACCCGACTGTCCCCCAACCTACGAGCCCGACCCCGATTTTTCCCATAAATCCCTCTCTAAAAGTGAAACCTGCCCGCTCCGGCCATTGACGAAACGTAGGCAACACAGGCAGACGTTATGTCTTGATTTAGAAACTATGGTGCAGGCTAACCTGCGACGGCCCGCTTCTGAGGGGGAACTTTTTTCTGCAACGCCTTGCGAAGACCCCTTATGGCCTGTCTGGTCCTCATCTCGTTTTCAACCAGCGCGAAGCGCACAAATTCATCCCCGTATTGGCCGAACCCAAGCCCGGGGGAGACCGCCACCTTGGCTTCTTCGATCAGATATTTGGAGAAACCCACCGATCCCATCCATCGGAAGGGCTCGGGAATGTGCCCCCAGACAAACATTGTACCTTTAGGCTTATCGGTCTTCCACCCGATGCGGTCTAAACCTTCGATAAGAATGTCGCGCCGGGATTTGTATATGGAAACGATTTCATCCACGCACGACTGATCGCCCTTGAGCGCCACGGTGGCCGCAATCTGGATGGGCTGAAAGACGCCGTAATCAAGGTAGCTCTTTATACGAGTCAGAGCGCCCACCATTTCCTGATTGCCCACGCAGAAGCCGACCCGCCATCCCGCCATGCTATAGCTCTTGGACATGGAGAAGAATTCCACGCCGACTTCCCTGGCGCCTGGCGCCTGAAGAAAACTCGGGGCCTTGTAGCCGTCGAAAGTCAAATCAGCGTATGCCAGGTCATGAATAACCATGATCCTGTGTTCATTGGCAAATTCAACTATCCTTTTGAAGAAATCCAGGTCGACGACCGTAGTGGTCGGATTGTGGGGAAAAGAAATGATCAGCAGCTTCGGCTTGGGCCAGGTCTGTTTTACAGCTATCTGCAGATCTTCCATGAAATCGCGGTCCGGCCCGATAGGCACCGACCTGACATCGCCCCCGGCTATGATCGCCGAATAGGGATGTATAGGGTAGGTGGGGTTGGGAGCGAACACAACGTCTCCAGGGCTGATCAGCACCAGCACCAGATGTGACAATCCTTCCTTGGCCCCTATTGTGACGACCGCCTCTTTGTCGGGATCGATATCGACGTCATATTTTCTCTGGTACCATTCGGCTACGGCCTCGCGCAGGCGGGTTATGCCGCGCGACGCAGAATAGCGGTGGTTGTGTTTCTTTCGCGCGGCTTCGACAAGCTTTTCTATTATGTGTTTGGGCGCCGGCAGGTCAGGGTTTCCCATCCCCAGGTCGATTATGTCATCTCCGGCCCACCGCTTCTGCATTTTAAGGGCGTTCACCTCGGCAAACACGTATGGCGGCAGCCGGTGCATTCGGCTCTGTTCGGCAATCTTGAAACTCATTAGAGTCATTCTCCATTTGAGGCTTGGAATCCGCGAAGGATAATATTTTGATTCCTGAAATGTCAAAGGATTTCACAATAAAAGCTGCCTCGACCGCGGGAGTGAACACTCTTTATTAAAAGGAGCCGAAGTGTTCTAATGAAACCTCCCCGTCATAAAACTTGTGCGGAACAATACGGTTCTGCTAATTTGATCTCGGGATTTCCATTTTATAGATCTCGGAGCGCAAAGACAAGCCCATGAAACAGGTCATTCTGGGAACGGCCGGCCACATCGACCACGGTAAGACCTCGCTTATAAAGGCCCTGACAGGAATCGATACGGACCGCCTGAAGGAAGAAAAGCTGAGGGGGATTACGATCGAACTCGGTTTTGCGCACATGGATATGCCTGGCGGAGAACGCCTCGGGATAGTCGATGTGCCGGGTCATGAAAAATTCGTCAAGCACATGGTTGCGGGGGCGACCGGAATCGATTTGGTAGCCCTGGTGATTGCCGCCGACGAGGGCATCATGCCTCAGACTCGCGAACACATGGAGATTTGCGAACTGCTTCGGGTAAAAAAGGGCCTTGCGGTCCTCACCAAAACCGACCTGGTCGATGACCCCGACTGGTTGGAGATGGTGCGCGAAGACATAATCAAGTTCCTTAAGGGCACTTTTCTGGAGGGGTGTGAGATTATTGCGGTCTCGGCAACAACCGGCGAGGGGCTGGCGGATCTCAAAAAATCCCTGGCCGGGCTTTTCACCGAGGTTGAGCCGAAAAGTGCGGATGGACCGTTCCGGCTGCCTGTTGACCGGGTATTCACTATGCGAGGTTTCGGGACCGTCATTACGGGAACGAGCATTTCGGGGCGTCTTCAGGTCGGAGACCCTGTAGTGATCTACCCCAGTGGGCTCAAAAGCAAAGTGCGGGGACTCCAGGTGCACGGAAAGGACGTGCAGGAGGTCCTGCCGGGCCAGAGGACTGCCGTAAATCTCCAGGGGATGGAACGGGCTCTCATCCAGCGAGGGGACGTGCTGGCCTCTGCCGGCGCGCTGGCCCCGTCCCACATGATAGACATTCAACTAGATCTTCTTAAAGGCGCCCCAAGACCGCTGAAGCACAGGGCAAAGATCCGCTTCCACACCGGAACCGCCGAACACCTTGCCACAATTATCCTGCTCGACCGGGAGGAACTGAAACCGGGCGAGAAAACCTTCGCACAGGTAAGGCTTGATCAGCCTACCGCCGTGTTGCGGGGAGACCGTTTTGTGCTACGATCCTATTCCCCCGTTCAGACGATCGGAGGCGGATGCATCCTGCACCCGCTTCCCCGCAAGCACAAAGGATCTGCCAAACGGGAAGCAGCCAGGGCGCTCGAGAGTCTTTTCAATAGCTCCGACTCCGACATAATCCTGTGGCATCTCCAGGATGCCGGGTGGGCCGGGCTTTCTGAGGCTGAACTCAGGATAAGAACCAACGTCGCACAAAAATTTCTCGATAAGACTCTTCAGCAGTTTACGAGCGCCAGGAAGGTGGTTCTCTACGATAAGGAAAACAGAAGGCTGATTCACCCGGATGCGCTCGAAGAAATGAAATCGTCCATTGTGGCCATTCTTGCAGACTACCATGGCCGTTTTCCGCTCAAGGCCGGAATGGCCAAAGAGGAAATCCCGGCCCTTCTTGCAAAGCCTGTAGACGGAAAACTCTATAACTTTGTTCTGCGCCAGCTTGTCGAAGCCGGCCAACTCGCCCTGGAGATGGAATGGGTGCGTCTGACTGCACACAAAGTGGCCCTTAGCAAAGACGAAGATACCATCCGGCAAAAAATTGAAAAGGCCTTCCAGGACTCCGGTCTGCAGCCGCCCTTTTTCCGGGACGTGGCATCCGGATTGCCGGGCACCCCAAAACAGCACCAGGAAGTGCTCGAATGGTTGCTGGCAAAGGGGAATCTCGTAAAAACGAAAGAAGAAATCTACTTTCACAGCGCCGCAATGGCCGAACTGCAAAATCGCCTGGTAGCCTGGCTGAGAGAGCATGGCGAAATCACGACCACCCAATTCAAGGAAATGACCGGCGCAAGCCGCAAATACACCATCCCGCTTCTCGAATACTTCGACTCGCAGAAGGTTACCATTCGGGTCGGCGAGGTGCGAAAACTGAGGGGCGCGTGACGGATGCCGGATAACGGAATGCAGGCAAGCCCGGCGTATGTTCGAAACCGGTGCAAAGCATGATTAATAAATAGGAGAAAGATATGGCCGTGCGGTTTCATCCCCATGCTCAGGAACGCCTCCATGAACGTGGAACTACAGAGGATGAAGCGGCTGCGACCCTGGAATACGGCGAGCGATTCCCCGCCAAGTTCGGACGTACGGGTTTTCGAAGGAATTTTCCGTTCGGTGCGAAGTGGCATGGCAGGCGATATGACACTAAACAGCTTGAAGTCTATGCAGTCCAAGAGGGTTCAGATTGGCTGGTAATAACGGTCATTACCCGCTATTTCTGAATCCAATGGGGGAGGTCCAGCGATTATGAGATTCAGTTATGATCCTCGATACAACATTGCTTACATTCGCTTTCAACCGAAGTCTTCGGGAGTGGAGTCCGTCAAGGTCAGCGATGAACTGATTGTGGATATGGCTCCTGACGGAACTATATACGGTATCGAATTGCTGAACGCAAACGCACAACTCCAACGCGGAGATATGGGAAAGCTCCTGGTGGCGAATGAGGCGACCGGGGAGCAGATCGAAGTGCCATTGTCAATACAATGAACTTGCAAACAGCAGAGAGACTGAATGAACCGAACATATTCTTGAAGGCTTAATATTCATTCGTAAGATTAACTCACGGTGGCCCCTACAGGCTTTCACGGCAGTTCGTTCTGTAAAAGATAGTCGCATATATTCCTGAAGCAAAAATCCCCTGACACCTTTAGGGTGTGAGGGGATTTTATAGGGATGAGGCGGCGGCGTCCTACTCTCCCACGCAGTTTGCCCGCGCAGTACCATCGGCGCAGAGGAGCTTAACGACCGTGTTCGGGATGGGTACGGGTGTGGCCTCCT
>JBKQLC010000142.1:0-16887 GCA_052147195.1 Syntrophobacteraceae bacterium | reverse complement strand
TATGCCACCGTCGAAAGAATTATGCAATATATACGTCATCGTATTTATGATAGCGGCCACTTAGGTAAAAATTTTTACAGAATTTCAAGAAACTCGATGACAGTTACGGGGAACAAGTTTTTCGAAGACAAAGGATTCCGACAGAGTTAAAAAATAATACAGACAGGGAGTGTCCGGCGGCTCGCGCAACCCTGTGATGTGTTGTGAGGGTTTCAGTTGACCTTTATGAGCCATTTTCTCCTGTGAATCCTGTTAATCCTGTCTGAGGCAGTTCGCTTATTTGCTAGAACAAAAGAGGACCAAATGAGATTGCACTACATTCAGCACGTGCCGTTCGAAGGAATAGCCAATATCCAGGGTTGGGCCGAAAACCAGAGCTGGCAAATATCCGGAACACATCTCTACAGGCTGGAAAAGCCCCCGAGCCCGGATGACCTGGACTGGCTGGTGATAATGGGCGGCCCTATGAACATATACGAGGACAAGGAATACCCGTGGCTTGCCGTCGAAAAAAAGTTCATCGGGGCAGCCATAGAAAAGGGCAAGATTGTACTGGGTATTTGTCTGGGCGCACAGCTGATCGCGGACGTCCTTGGAGGGCAGGTCGTGCGCAACAGGTACAAGGAAATCGGCTGGTTTCCGGTCAGCCTGGGGGCCAAAGGGCTTGCATCGGCGCCCTTCCGCGGCTTTCCGGACGAATTCCCGGCGCTTCACTGGCACGGCGATACATTCTCTTTGCCCCCCGGGGCAGTCATGCTTGCCGAAAGCGAAGCATGCCCGGCCCAGGCATTCTCATCCAACGGCGGCCGGGTACTCGCCCTTCAGTTTCACCTGGAATCCTCGGTCGACAGCGTACGCGCGCTGATTCAAAACTGTTCCGATGAACTTGTCGATGGTGAATACATCCAGAGGGCGGAAGACATATTGGAAAATAAGGAAAATTTTTCGAGTATCCACACCTCGATGCGCCTGCTGCTCGATAATATGAAGAATTCTTTTTAGACGTGAAATAGGTATCACGCGAAGACGCGTTTTTTGACGTCGAAGAACGCGAAGAAGTCCCATGGGGACGTAATTACCGTCTTGAAACGACTTGGTGGGCTACTCTTCCGCTTAGCCCACCCTACGCATCTCATCAGTGTAAACCTTCGATCGCGAAAAGACGGTCTGGCACGCGAAGACGCGAAGACGCGAATAAGTCCCAAAGGGACATGAACAACTGTCTGTCTGTCTTCGAAAAGAGTTGATGGGTTGCGCTACGGGTCTTTTCATCGTTTAGGGTGTCCCGGAGGGACAGAAGTAATTGCCAAGGGAAAGGGCGTCGATCCCGGCTGGATCGACGCCCCTTTATCGAGAGACGAAAGCGGTTCCGCGAAGGTTTCAGCAACCGGGTCCCTGGAATCCCGGTCCTTGGACATGTCAAATTTGGACATTCCAGCGCCGGCAACTGCGACCCCTTTGCCGAGCCTTCGCTTCTTTATAGCTGACCTCGCATAATCCGCAGGTCATTAGATCATTTTCATGCATGCCGGGCCGCACGGGGCATTAAGCATGAGCCGCGCCGGCCGCCGCCGGGCCGTTATAGTAGAAGTTTTTTCGCAACGCCTGCCGCAATTCGCCCCTGAGGTCCGGATGAGCGATATTGATGAGCTCATCTGCACGCTGTCTTCTCGATTTGTATCTAAGGTCCGCGATCCCATACTCCGTCACTATGTAGTGAGCATACGTCCTGGGGACGGTAATGGGAGAGCCGGCAGGCATCTCAGGAACAATAGAGGATACCAGGCTCCCGTCTTTGGCGGTCCTCGACGAGGACATAACCGTGATAGCGCGGCCGCCCTTGGAGTGGAACGCACCGAACTGAAAATCGAGCTGTCCGCCGGAGCCGCTGACCATTCGGTGGCCAAGGCCCTCCGAGTTTATCTGACCGCTCAAATCTATCATCAGGGCCATGTTGATGGCCACAAGGTTGGGAAATTGCGCGGCAAAAGCGGGGTTATTGGTGTATCCGACCGGATAGAGCTGGCACATGGGGTTCATGTTGACGAAGTCATACATGCCCTGATCGCCAGCGCAGAAGGTTGCGATCGTAATGCCCTTGTGGAAAGGCTTCCTTGCGTTGGTGACGATACCCTTTTCCACCAGTTGAGGTAACCCGATAGGAAACATCTCGGTGTGGATTCCGATGTCGTGTTTCCCTTCCATGCCGGCCACCACGGCCTCGGGAATCGATCCTATTCCCATCTGGACGGTGTCCCCGTCCTTGATCAGCTCAAGGACGTGCTCCCCGATTTTCTTGTCGCGGTCGCCGGGAACAGGCCGGTTCAATTTGGGAATGGGCTGCGAGTTCTCGAAGAAAACATCGAATTCCGTTACGTGCAGCCAGTTGTCGCCCAATACTACCGGCATCTGGTCGTTGACCTCGCCAATGGTAAGGCGCTGTTTTCCGGAGGCCCGGCCATCCCGGATGGCCTGCATAGTGTAGAAGTTGGTAAGCCCGAGGTTAACCCATCCTTGGTCGTTCGGGGGGGCCACCTGACAAACGTAGACGTCGGACCACCTCCCATAGCGGTCTCCAAGATCGTGGCTTTGCTCTATGTAAAAATCCGGCAGACGGGTTTCGATCAGCTTTCGGGCCAGAGGCATCCCGAAGCTCGGATCGAAGTTGATGTGGCCCTGGAGCTTCATCATGAGTTCGACATCATAAAGCTTGGTCGGGCGGACCTGCACGCAATCGGAGATGATGACGTCGCGCAGTTCTTCCCAACGGTCCAGGATAGCGTGATAGAAATCTGGCGAGCAGGCGCCGATTCCGAGCGCGACTCCGACAAATTCACCGGATTTGATCTTCTTGGCAGCATCTTGCAGGGAAACAAGTCTTTTCTTGTACTCTTCTTTCCAATCCATGCAAATCTCCTGATGTGTTCGGTTTAAAGTTCATCAGCTACCGGAAGACGCAGAGTCAATAAATAATGCGCTATCCCAATAACTCTCAATACCCCGGAACAGGCTTCTAACCGGATTCGCGCTGCTTTAGCAGGAATCTTTGTATTTTGCCGCTTGGTGTTTTGGGCAACTGGTCGACGAATTCAACCTCCCGAGGGTACTCATGCGCGGAAAGGTGCTCCTTGACGAAGTTTTTTAACTGCTCAGAAAGCTCCTGGCTGGGCGACGCCCCGGGAACCAGTGTAACATATGCCTTTATCGCCTCGCCTCTCAGTTGGTCCGGTTTTCCGATAACTGCCGCCTCCGCTACCGCGGGGTGTTTCATAAGAGCGCTTTCAACTTCAAACGGCCCTATCCGGTAGCCGGCGCTTAAGATTATGTCGTCGGAACGCCCGCTGAAGAAAAGATAGCCGTCTTCATCCATTTTCACCGTATCGCCGGCCAGGTAGTATCTCCCCTTTCCGATTATTCTTTCCTGCGTCCTCTTATCATCTTTCCAGTACCCGCGGAACCAGTAAAGCGGCGAGTTGTGGATATCCACTGCAAATTGCCCCTCTTCACCCGTTTTGACTTCCTGTCCTTCCCAGTTGACGACAACCATCCTGAATCCCGGCATCGAAGGCCCCATGGAACCAATCTTGATGGGCTGCCTGATTTCCTCCATGTGGTGATTGTTTGCAACCATGCCAAGTTCGGTCTGGCCGAACTGGTCATGGATCGGGATTCCCCAGAGTTTGCTGCTCCATTCAATAACCTCCGGGTTCAGAGGTTCCCCCGCGCTCGAAGCAACGCGCAAAAAGTAGGGGTATTGCCTGGCAATCCGGTCGCCAGCGGCCTTCAGCGCACGGTAGGCGGTGGGGGACGATGCAAAGTTGGTGACCCGGTACTTGCTCATGATCCGGAAAAACTCACTCGGAGTGAACGGAGCATCGAAAAACATGGTTGCCTTGCCCATGAGCTGCGGTCCGATGAGATTGTAATAAAGGCCGTAGGCCCAGCCGGGGTCGGCCATATTCCAGAACATGTCGTCTTCGCGAAGGTCCAAGCCGAATTTCATGTAGGCTTCAAACGAAGCAAGACATTTCACCGGGATGTCCACACCCTTTGGGTTACCGGTGGTACCGGAGGTATAGAGCATAATCATTATGTCTTCGCTCGATATCCTGGACGGCCTGGTTTCAGCATCCGCTGACTCCAACTCGTGCCAGAAGCTGTAATCTCCCTTTTCGAGGCCCTTTCCGCGCCCGTCACAAAGGGTGACAACCGCAAGGTTCCCGCTCCGGTAAGCGGATGTGGCGCTCAGTTTGGCCCGATTGGCCGCATTGGTCACTACCACGCGCGTATCGCTGTCGATGATCCGGTAATCTGCAGCGTCGGGGCCAAAAGCTGTGAAGAGCGGCAGATATGCAGCGCCCAGCCTCCAGGTGGCAAGAGCGGAAATGATCAGCTCCGGGGTTTTGGGGAGCATCACACCGACGCGGTCCCCTTTCCGGATGCCGATTGACTTCAGAAAACCCGCCAGCTTGGAGGAAGCCTCACGGAACTCCCGGAAAGTCCACTTTGCGGTCTCCCCTTGAGCGTTTTCATAGAATAGCGCTACCCTGTCAGGAATGCGGGCATGGCGGTCGCAAAGAAAATCTGCCGCATTCACTTGGCCGGCTGAGTATTCTTTGAGCCATGATTGCACAAGGGCATCGACTTTCGAATTCATGGCGGTCTCCTTTGTGCCTGTTTGGTGGGACGGTAAGCATAAACGCACGTAGTGTTTTTTGCAACCGGGCGTTGGCGGCGGCCACGGGGAATTTGTCACGGCGAAGTGCAAAAATAAAGAGTTTTTAGTTTTTTAGTTTTTAGTTTTTAGTTGGCAAAGAAAGCCTGCGTTCTTCGTATCACGAAAAAGGGTCTTTATGTACGAACCACCATCGCCATGGTTCCTTTTCATGATTTACCAATTGATGCGCCGCCGTGGAAGGCTACCAAACGCCGCCATGGAAGGCGGCGCTACCGTGGGGATTCAAACGTATGTATTCGAGATGTTGGAGGTAATCTTCTTAGTTGCGGACCCGATGCCAACGAATGACCTTTTTTGCGTCAAGCTAATCGTGGATATCCAGGGCAATCAGTAAAGCTTCGTTCAGCGCTTTCAGCTTCACCGGCGGGAGAGTACCAATGAAGTTGGTCAGCATGGTCTTCGGCAAACTCACCAACTCATCGCAGTGGACACTGCTCTCATGCTTCAGGCCCTCGTCCGGACCGATTGGTACTTGGGTTGCCAGGCCATCGTACGCTGTATATATCGGGGCACAAATCAATGTTGAAAATCGCGAATCGATCAACACCTGACGGCTCACGATTACGAATATGCGGTATTTCTTCGGATCGCGCACAGAGGGGTGGGATACGCGGTAAAGTTCACCCCGTTTCATAAGGGCGCCTGATATTCAAGCACGTCGTTGGCTTCCTGATTAAGGAAATCTGCCCGTCGATTGATGATTTCGAGGTCGCGAGCGTTCTGTTCATTCCGAATCTGTTGCCCGATGAAAGCCCACACCGCAACTTCGATGAAGTCGGAGCGTGTCTTCTTGTGTTGCTTGGCGCGTTTATCAACGGCTTCGAGCAACTTCTCCGAAAGTGTGATCGATGTCTTGACTTTCATACTACCAATTTACCCCTGTTCCGATGCTCTGTCAATTGTCATCCGGAAGCCTAATGAAGTTGCCATCGCCGCGCGGTTCCCGCTTCTGTTAGAAAAGTTTTTGTGGGCTGCCCGCCGCTTAGCCCACCCTACGGGTCTCGAAAAGACATGATGGGTTGCGCTTCGCTACCCCATCCTACGGGTCCGCTACGGGTCCACTTCGTTCGGACCCGATGGGCCATGAACCGCTTTGCCGACGAATGACCTTTTTTGCGCCGCCGTCCAATACAGCGCCGCCGTGGAAGGCTACCAAACGCCGCCGTGGAAGGCGGCGCTACCGTGGGGATTCAAACGTATCTATTCGAGCGCGGGCTTTATCATAGCATGTAGGGCAGCAAAGCCTGACCGGTGAGCGAGATTTTGCCGGCTGCAATAATTTCCTCCGGCGCGCCCTGCGCGACTATCTCGCCGCCTTCCTCCCCGCTGCCCGGACCCAGATCGATCACGTAATCGCCGGCCCAGATAAAATCCGTGTTGTGCTCGATAACTATGACCGTATGGCCGTGATCGGTAAGCGCCCTCAGGACATCCAGCAAACGCTTTATATCGGCGCGGTGCAATCCCGTTGTAGGTTCATCGAGAATATAGAGGGTTGCGCTCGGGCTGTTGCCCAGTTCCCCGGCAAGTTTGATTCGCTGTGCCTCGCCCCCTGAGAGCGTCGGACTTGGCTGGCCCAGTTTAAGATACCCGAGTCCGAGATCGCCCAGGATTTTCAACTGGCGCGAAATGCGCGAAATCGGAGCAAAAACTTGAACGGCTTCCTCCACTGACATCGCCAAAACGTCCGCGATGCTTTGGCCCCTGTATTTGATATCGAGGGTTTCAGCATTGAAGCGCCTGCCTGCGCACGATTCGCAGGGAACAAAGACATCCGGCAGAAAATTCATTTCCACCTTGCTCTGCCCCTGACCTTTGCACTCCTCGCAACGACCCCCTTTTACGTTAAACGAAAACCTTCCGGGTCCGAACCCGCGCGCCCTCGCTTCGGGAAGCAGGGCAAAAAGTTTTCGGATTTCGTCCCAGACGCCGATATATGTGGCCGGGATGGACCTCGGGGTCCGCCCGATAGGGTTGTGGTCAACCTCGAGGACCCGGTGAATTCTTTCGAACCCGGCCATTGTGTCGTAGCCGCGGTTGCCCCCTTCCCCGTAGCCCCGCCTCAACGCCGCACCAAGCCCTCGATGGACGATTTCGTTTACCAGCGTGCTCTTTCCCGCTCCTGATACTCCCGTGACCGTGACCAAAAGCCCGAGCGGAATCCTGACGTCGATTCCCTTGAGGTTTCTTGCCCTGGCGCCGCTGAACTCGAGCCAGCCGAATTCTCCCGCCCTCTTTCGGGCAGGAATCGAATAGAGCTCGTCAAGGTCCTTTCCGAACCATTGCCCCGTAAGGGTCCCTCGACTCTTAACGAGATGTTTGAAGCTGCCCATCGCGACCACTTTGCCGCCGTTGCCCCCCGCGCCAGGGCCGAGTTCTACGAGTAAGTCAGCCTTTTTCATCGTCTCCTGATCATGCTCGACGATAACAACCGAGTTTCCTTTGTCCCGCAGTTTTACCAGGCTCTCCAGAAGCTTTCGGTTATCGGCGGGATGCAGACCGATGGTAGGCTCATCGAGAATGTAGCACACGCCGCGAAGATTTGATCCAAGCTGAGCGGCGAGCCTGATTCTCTGGGTTTCTCCGCCCGAGAGCGTATCGCCAGACCTGTCCAGGGACAGATAACCAAGCCCCACTTTCCCGAGAAACGCCAGCCTCGCCTTCATTTCCCTGGAAATAGGCCCCGCAACCGGAGCCTCTTCCGGGGTGAAGCGAAACTTTTTCCACATATCACGAAGCTCGGATACACTCAGCGCGCTCATGCCGCCGATAGTAAGTCCCCGGAAATAGACAGACCTGGCCTGCTCGTTCAGCCGGCTCCCTGCGCACTCGGGACAGGGCTGATCGTCGTATATGTGCTGGAGTCCTTTCCATGCATCATCTTCTTCGCTAACGTCACCCAGAATTTGAAGAATTCCGGGAAACTTTCCTTTCTTGCCGTGCAGAATCGATTCCCACGCCGAATCACCGACAGTGGAGGCCGGTTTCTCGGGATCGATCCCCAATTCTTTGATCCAGAGCCGTCCGAGTTTTTCGGCTTCGCGCTTAGCACCGCGCCACACAGTCGACCGGAGAAAATTCAGCAGCCCGTCTTTAAGGGACGTTTCAGGGTCGCCGCGAAGCCGCTGCGCATTGATCCCTTTTACCCTTCCGATTCCAGCGCAGGCCGGACAAAGACCCTGTCTGCTGTTGAAGGAAAAAAGCCTCGGGTCCAGCGGCGCAAACCCACGGTTGCATGACGGGCAGTAAAGATGCCGGCTGAAGACTTTTATTTCTCCTTTGGACGAAGCGAGGTAAAGGATTCCCCCTCCCATCGCCAGCCCTCGGCGAACCGAATCAAGCAGTTCATCGAGGGTTATCCCGTCACGATCGAGCCCCGGTAAGAGCGCCTCGATATCGTGCTCGCGGCGCCTCGCAAGTTCCGGTATCGGATCAACCGGCATAAACTTCCCGTCAACCCTTGCCTGCTCGAACCCCAGCCGGCTGAGACGGGCGAAAAGGTCCCGGTATATCCCTTTGCGCCCATGTACAAGCGGCGCCAGAAGTCTAACGGGGCCACTGCCGGATTCCTGCCGGATTCGGGATAAGATGTCGTCGATAGTGAGAGTTTCCAGGTCCCTGCTGCAACCCGGGCAGTGCTGCTTCCCCAGTTTGGCATACAGCAGCCGGAGCAGATGATAGGTTTCGGTGATCGTGCCGACCGTGGACTTTCTGCCGAACTGGCTGGTCCTCTGCTCGATAGCGATGGTGGGTGGCAGCCCGACGATCTGGTCCACGTCCGGCCTTTCCATTATCTTGAAATATTGACGGACGTAGGATGAAAGGCACTCGAGGTATCGGCGCTGACCTTCGGCAAACAGCACGTCGAAGGCCAGGGTGGATTTCCCCGAACCGCTCAGACCTGTCAAAACGCTCATCTTTTGGAGTGGAAGCCGGATTTCTTCGACTTCCAGATTGTGCTCGCGCGCTCCGCGTATAAGAATCTCCTGCGGCCGGGCGCGCAGGGCGGAATCTGCCAAATCCGCTTTGACCGCTGCCTTTTCGGCGCCTCTGTCTCGCGAACCGTGGAGACTTCGGGGCGCTGCGACGCAACCGGAAAATCCATCCTGAGGCTCCGCTGCCTCCAGGAGTTCGCTCTCATCCCCGTAAAAACGCGCCGCCTCCGCCAGGCGCTCTCCGAGGTAGCGGCCGGTTATGCTCCGGGCGCATTCGGACACTGTTTCAGGCGTGCCCTCGATTACAATATTTCCGCCTCGTTCGCCGCCTTCCGGACCGAGATCGATTATCCAGTCACATGCACCCAGAAGGTCCAGATTGTGCTCCACCGTCAGGACCGTATTCCCCTTTTCAACCAGTTTACGCAACACGTGGATCAGTTTTGAAATATCATCGGGATGAAGGCCGGTCGTCGGTTCATCCAGGATGAAGAGCTTGTCGCCTCCTGACGGCCCGCTGTACAGATGGCGAACGAGCTTTAGTCTCTGCGCCTCTCCGCCGGAGATCGTGCTGAGCGGCTGGCCCATGCGGACGTAGTCGAGACCTATTGTTATTACGGATTCGAGCGCCTCCGCAAGCGGCCGGTTTTCAGGGAAACGGTCGAGAATCTCCCGCGCGCTCATCTCCAGCATATCGCCTATTGAGATTCCCCGCAGCTTGATATCGAGCACCTCTTCCTTGAACCTCCGGCCTCCGCACTGAGCACAGCGCACAAAAACGTCGGCCAGAAACTGCATTTCGACCCGCTCGAATCCATCGCCGTTACATGTTTCGCACCTTCCCCCCGGCACATTGAATGAAAAGTGCCTGGTCGAAAAACCTTTCGCGATCGCCTCGGGCGTTGCCGCCAGCATCTTGCGCAGCGGGTCGAGCGCATGGGTGTAGGTCAGCAGGTTCGCCCTGGGAGTGCGGCCGACAGGCTGCTGGTCAACCAGAACGATTTCACCGACGTTTTCGGCCCCGATGATTTCGTCGTGCAAACCCGGAGTTTCCGCCGCCCTGCCCTTCTTCCTGAGCCACCCATGGTAAAGGGTCTTTTCGACCAGTGTGCTCTTCCCCGAACCGGAGACACCGCTTATCCCCACCAGAAGGCCCAGCGGAATTGTCACATCGATTGCCTTCAGATTGTTCTCACGCGCGCCCGTGACCGTTAGTTTTTTCCACGGATGAGGCGGGCGGCGGCTAATTGAATGCGGTAAAACCGATTTTCGTCCGCAGAGATACGCCCCCGTGAGGCTGTCCGGTGACCGCACAAGCTCGCTGGGCGGTCCCTGAAAGACGACATGGCCACCCTTTTCTCCCCCGCCCGGCCCCATGTCGATAACTTCGTCACAAAACCGGATCATTCCCGGATCGTGCTCGACCATGACGACGGAGTTTCCCATTGTCACGAGCCGGCTCAACTGGTCCATCAGTCTCTTCTGGTCACGCGCGTGAAGCCCGACGCTGGGTTCGTCCAGAACATAGAGCACATTGACCAGTGAAGAGCCAAGGGCCCGGGTAAGGTGTACCCGCTGCACTTCCCCGCCCGACAGCGTTCTCGACTGCCGGTCCAGCGTAAGGTAGTGCAGTCCGACGGCCATCAGGAACTGAATCCTGCTTCGGATTTCAGATATCAGCATTGACGCCGCCGGGTCCTGTGAGATCTCAGGCCATTCATCGCCAAAGAACCCGCTGAGCTTTTCAATGCTGGAAGAGGCGATCTGAGCTATGCTGTTCCCCCGCAGCCGGTACAGAAGAGTCGAGGGCTGGAAGCGCGAGCCGCCGCAGGCATCACAGGCAACGTAGGCCCGGTACCGCGAGAGGTAAACCCGCACGTGCATTTTGTATGTCTTTGTTTCCAGCCACTCAAAGAACCCTTTTATCCCGTAGTAGCTTTTTGTACCGCTTATGATCTTCCGGCGGGCGGACTCATCGATATTGCCAAACGCAATGTCTACGGGGATTTTTTCTTTTTTGCAGAAATCAAGAAGTTCAAAATATTCGTCGCGGTCCGTCCCGAAGGGTTTCACGGCGCCGTTTCTTATGGTCAGGCTCTGATCAGGAATGACGAGGTCGAGGTCCACTCCGATGGTCCTGCCAAAGCCGCGGCATTTCGGGCATGCGCCTATGGGGCTGTTAAAGGAGAAAAGGTTCGGATTCGGAGGAGGAATCGGCGCGGAGCCTGTGCAATCGGCGCACGAGAGTTCGGAACTGAACCTTCTGACCCGGTCCGGCATCACAACCACCGCCATCCGGCCCTCTCCCATTGTGTGGGCTGTCGAGATGGAATCGTATATCCGGTTGCGAGCGGCTTTCCCCCAAAGCAGCCGGTCAACGATTACCAGAAGCTCCCGCCCCCTTAGCCTGCCCGATTCGGGCTCGCTTAGACCATCCAGATCCACGACAGCCCCATCGGCAAATATCCTCAGGAAGCCCTGTGATACGAGCTGAGTCCTCCATCGCCCGTCCTGATCCGCCCGGAACGGAAAACATATTAGTACACGGTCTTCTCCTGAAAGGTCGCCGAGCTTGCCGTAAATCGTCTCAGGCGTATCCCTGGTTACCGGATTGCCGCACGATGGGCAGTGCGGCACTGCAAGTCTTGCGAAGAGCAGCTTCAGGTAGTCGTTTATTTCGGTTATTGTCCCGACCGTGGAGCGGGAACTCCGAACGGCAGTCCCCGATTCTATCGCAATGCTCGGGGGAATGCCTTCGATCAGGTCGGCTTCAGGCGGGTCCATCCGCTCCAGAAACTGGCGCGCATAAGGCGAGAAAGTCTCGATGTACCTGCGCTGCCCTTCGGCGTACAACGTATGGAGGGCCAGGCTGGACTTGCCCGAACCGCTGACGCCGGTAAGCGCGATCAGCTTGTTTAACGGAACGTCCAGGTCCAGGTTTTTCAGATTATGCTGGCGAACGCCTCGAAGGCGGATAACGTTATGATCCAATTACGGGGCTCCGAATGAAAATGGAATTAAAAAAATGGCAAAAAGCGCAGGCGGGGGCACATACGCCCCCAGACACCCCTGGAGGGCCGGTCTCTCCGCTCTCTTGCGCTTTTCACCAATTCGGGCAATTTAATCTCTTGATATTGATCCTGCAATTAATTAACAATTCAGAGTTTGGCATTATAACGTATTATAACTCGAATTGAACGGCGCCCGGTATTTCTTTAATATTGAATATCTCTCGGGCGGATGATCCGCAGGCGGACCATCCGGCCTGGAAAGTATCAAATGAACGATCTCACCCCCATGATGCGGCAGTACCTCGAGATAAAATCGAAGTACCCGGAGTCGCTTCTGTTTTACCGCATGGGGGACTTCTACGAGATGTTCATGGAAGATGCGGTGACCGCCTCCAGGGTGCTCGATATCGCCCTTACCTCCAGGGACAGACAGGCGGAAAATCCAGTCCCGATGTGCGGGGTCCCCTATCACGCGGCGGAAAACTACATAGCGAAGCTGGTTGCCGCAGGATACAAAATCGCAGTCTGCGATCAGGTCGAAGACCCTAAGAAGGCCAAAGGCCTCGTGCGCCGCGAGGTAACGAGGGTCCTCACACCAGGGCTTATCGTCGACAATCAGAATCTCACCTCCAACCAGCCAAATTACCTGGCCGCCGTTTCTGAGCCGGGCCGCGGCAAACCGATCGGTCTCGCCAGTCTGGACATCTCGACGGCCGAATTCAGGGTTACGGAACTGGACTCTGAGGAAAGCCTCCTTGAAGAGTTGTTCAGGATAAATCCCAAAGAGATTCTTTTGCCGGATGAGTTCAGCCCTGAATGGACGAAATCGGTTCAAAACAGGATCGATGCGACCATCACGCATATCGAGGAGGTCCATTTCGACAAACGCCGGGCGTTGGAACGGCTTACTTCCCATTTCCGGGTACACTCGCTCGAGGGTTTTGGAATCAGCGAAATGGATTCGGCAATCCAGGCTGCCGGAGCAGTGCTTGCCTACGTTCACGAAAACCTTTTCGGCTCCTGCGAGCACGTCAAAAACGTCATACCCTACAGCCGATCTGAGTTTATGGCCCTTGACGAAGCTACTGTCAGAAACCTCGAAATATTTTACTCGACCAGCTTTCAGGGGAGAAAAGGCTCTCTCATCGACGTGGTCGATCATACCCGCACGGCGATGGGCGGCAGAAGGCTCCAGCAGTGGCTCAGATACCCGCTGCTCGATCTTGGGGAGATAAATGGGAGGAAGGACGCGATCTCGGAACTGGTGGCGCAAAGCGATGTAAGAGCAGCGCTGCTGGATGCGCTCGAAGGCATAAACGACATCGAGAGGCTCAACGGAAGAAACAGCACCGGCGTTTCTTCTCCCAGAGATCTCATTGGCCTGAAGAAATCCTTCCAGGCGATGCCCGGCCTGGGTCTGACGATCTCGGGTTGCCAAAGCGCTCTTTTGGCCGGCCTTTTTTCCAAATGGGACAATCTCGACGAGCTTACCGCCCATCTTGAAGCAGCTCTTTGCGACCCCCCTCCGGCAACTCTTTCCAATGGCGGCGCGATAAATTCCGGTTTTCATCCGGAGCTCGACCGCTACATCAGACTCAGCCGCGACGCAAAAGGGTGGATGGCCGACTATGAGACCCTCCAGCGCCAGGAAACGGGCATACCTTCTCTCAAGGTCCGCTTCAACAAGGTTTTCGGCTATTATATCGAAATCTCGCGCTCCAACCTTTCCGCGGTGCCCCAGCACTATTTCCGCAAGCAAACGCTCGTAAACGCCGAACGCTACATTACCGAGGAGCTTAAAGAATTTGAAGTCCAGGTCCTGGAGGCCGACGAAAAGCGGCTCGCACTCGAAGAGGAGCTTTTTTTAGAGCTGCGCCTGGCCGTCTCTCGCGAGAGCGCGCGAATACAGAAGATGGCGGAAATAATATCGGTCCTCGACTGCATCGGCTCCCTGTCGGAGGTTGCCGCTAAATTCGATTACTGTAAACCCGTGGTCGATACGGGAGATTCCATACATATCCGTGATGGACGACATCCCGTTATAGAGCGGTTTCTGCCCGAGGGCAGTTTTGTCCCAAACGATCTGGAACTCAACCAGGAAAGCCAACAGGTGCTCATCGTAACCGGGCCGAACATGGCCGGAAAATCCACCATTCTCAGGCAAGCCGCCCTGATCGTGTTCCTGGCCCAGATCGGCTCCTTCGTCCCGGCTTGCGAAGCGCGCATCGGCATCGTAGACCGCATTTTCACTCGAGTCGGGGCGTCCGACGATCTCGCGCGCGGCCGCTCCACTTTCATGGTCGAAATGCAGGAGACCGCAAACATTCTGCACCAGGCGACACCTCAAAGTCTTATCATACTAGATGAAATCGGAAGAGGGACCAGCACTTTCGACGGCATGAGCATCGCTTGGGCGGTTGCCGAATTTTTGCATGATTTAGGGGGCAAGGGAGTGAAGACCCTTTTTGCCACTCACTATCACGAACTGACTGAACTTGCCCGGAACCGGACAAGAGTCAAGAACTTCAATGTGGCAATCAGGGAATGGAAGCAGGAGATACTCTTCTTTCATAAATTAACTCCCGGCAGTTCGAGCAAGAGCTATGGAATCCAGGTCTCCAGGCTTGCCGGCCTGCCCGATGAGATTACGGACCGCGCCCGGGAAATTTTGGCGCAGCTTGAAGGAGGCGCTTCCACCGGGCAATCCGGCGGACCGGGTCTTAAGGCCAGGCAATATCCATCCTCGAAAGTGGTAGAGCCAGGCATGCAGCTTGCTCTTTTCCACAAAGACCCGGACTGGGTACAGAGCAGGATTCTGGAGCTCGATCCGGATACAATGACTCCCCTTTCAGCCCTCCAGACGCTGCACTCGCTCAAGGAAGAGATCCTTCGCAAGAACGGGGGCCCTTCGGGGGAGAAGGGGCGCAGGACTGCTTTGTCCAGGAAAGACCGTCAGCCACTCGGTTAATAAGGCGCAATAGCGCCAATAGAAACGGATAGTTAATGGAGATTTTTTCATGAGCCGGCATGAGGGCCTAGAAATTGCTCCCGGCGGCGTGTTCGAATTTTACGAATCAAAGGAAATCCTTTGCGGTGTCGTGATCTCAGTAAAGGACGGCCGGTTCAATGCGATCTCCGAGCGTAACCGCGAGGTGAGCCTTACCCTTTCAAGGATGGTCCACTGCGGCAAGAGATCCCTTGACCTCAAACTGGGCCGTGACGAACTGGTGAAAAAACTGGCGTCCATCTCCGAGATTCGCAAGGCCATAATGGTCCGGATCGATATCGAGGAAATCTGGACCCTTCTGGAATCTGAACAGACCGGCTATAGCGCCGAAGAAATTGCCGAGTACATATTCAGTACCCCGATTTCCGATGATGAGTCCGCCGCTGTTAACCGCATGCTGCTGTCGGACAGGCTCTATTTTCAGGCGAAGGACTCCAGGTTCTACGCACGCTCGGCTGAAAGCGTCGATTCGTGCCGCATCGAATTGGAAAAGGAAGTTGAAAGGGAACGCAGGCTTGCAGAAGGAGCAAGGTGGGTCGGAGCTGTAAACGCGCGAAAGCAAAACGTTCCCCCCATTGAATTCCGTGAAGAACTGATACAGGAACTCAAAGATTTTGCCCTTTTCGGGCAGGATGCAAAAGAAAGCCCGTTCGTCAAGGAGCTTCTCAAGCTGGCTACTGTTCCTCCGACTCCCCAGTCCGCTTTCCGGATTCTTGTACGGCTGGGCGTATGGCGCGAAGACGAAAACCTCATGCTGCACGAGCACGGCATTTCCTCCGAGTTCCCGCCCGACGCCATGGAGCAGGCTGAACTGATCATCAAATCGAGTAGCTCGGGAACAGCAAAAGACGAACGGGAGGACCTTACAGATCTGGATGTCTTCACGGTCGACAGCCCCTTAACCAGGGACTACGACGATGCGCTCAGCGTGCGCGAGCTGGGGAGCGGACTCTTCGAGGTCGGAATTCACATCTCGGACGCCGCAGAACTGGTCCCCCAGGGCACCCCCCTGGATCGCGAGGCGGAGGCGAGGGCAAGTTCCATATACCTGCCGGATGAACGCGTGTCGATGCTACCCCCCTGCCTATCGGAAGGGATACTCAGCCTCAAAGCGGGGCAGGACCGCCTTGCGCTCAGTTTTCTTATTACGATCGATTCAGAGGCCAATATCTCCGAAACGAGGATTTGCCAAAGTGTAGTAAGGATTCGAAGGCAGCTCACCTACCGGGACGTAAATGAACAGATCGATGAAGACAGCAAACTTAAAGTACTCTGTGATCTGGCTTTGAAGCTCCGGCAGAAACGGCTCGACCAGGGCGCCGTCATTCTGCCTCTCCCTGAGATCCAGGTTTATGTAAACAGCGCAGGGATGATACAGATTGCTAACTATGACAAGGAAAGCCCAAGCCAGATACTGGTTTCGGAATGGATGATCGAGGCAAATGCGGCGGCGGCCGGCTATCTTGCCCAAAAACAGATACCCGCCCTTTACCGAAGCCAGGCTGAATGCAGACCGGAAACCGAGTTCGTCCAGAGTGAACACGAACTCTTCCGATCTTATCGCCAAAGACGCCTCTTTTCGCGGGCGGAACTGGCCACAGAGCCAAAACCGCACTGCAGTCTCGCAATTGCTCATTACACGACAGTGACCTCACCCATTCGGCGCTACTCGGACCTCGTGGTTCAGCGCCAATTGAAACATGCACTGGCAACCGGCGCCGCACTCTATAGCAAGCAGCAGCTCGATGCGCTGATAGGGCCGCTTTCCGCAGCCCAGGTAAGAGTTTTCACCATTCAGCGCAAATGGACCAAGTACTGGATTCTCAAGTACATAGAGCAGGAAGACATAGAGAACCTGAACGTCCTGGTGCTGGACAAGAATGCGCGTTACGCGCACCTGCTGATCCCGGATTTTTTGATCGAAGCCAACGCCCCGGTGCCCGAGAACGCTAAATTCAACCAGGGTGACCAGGTAAGGATTCACATAGAAAAGGCGCTTCCGCGAGAGGATGTGCTAAAAATACAGATTCTGGATACTCCCCCCAGATGACTTGCCCCCCATCCGGCAATAGTTTCCCAACGCCTGCCCTAGGTTAAACTGTGGGTTGAGGCTGAATTCACCTCCGTTTTCAGCAAAAGACCCCCGTGCCGCGCGGCACGGGGGTCTTTATATCCCGCTTCAAAAACATACAAAAA
>JBKQLC010000141.1:0-12926 GCA_052147195.1 Syntrophobacteraceae bacterium | reverse complement strand
CCATAGAGAGGAACGCTCCGCTATTCTCTGCGCCGATCGATTATTCCTTCATCATACCTATTAGTTACAGACGTTTGATACATAACCTGGAAATCTCTTCTACTAAATCAGAATTATTATCCTCTTCAGGCAGGTTCATTTTCAATTGTTCGGCCAAATTTGCAATAAATGCAAGGGATTCTCTCTCCGAAAGGACGATCCTCTCACTTTCTTTGAGGATTGCGAATAATTTGTCGATTTCATCATTAAGAGACGATAGGGCTCGTTCCAGTTCATCGTGTGACATTCCAGACCCGTTCTTGATCAAGTCGAGCATTTTACCACGAATGCCTCTATAGACTCCAATAGCGTGATCCGGGTTGATAAAATTCCTATATTTCAAGAGTCTGCTTATCTTTAGTCGAAGATATTCCAGAGAAAACGGCTTGGGTATATAGTCGAAGGCACCTAGTTTCAAAGCCTCTATGGCGGTCTCAACGGTTGGATACCCAGTCATCATAATGACCTCCGAGGACAAAAACTGCGATCGCACATGCCTCAGCAAGTCAAGGCCACCTTCCCGATTTCCATCAATTCCCAGCATATTCTTGTCTATCAGCATAATGTCATAGTCATTGGATTCCATTAATTTCAGGGCTGCGTTCACACCATCAGCTGCGTCAATACTATATCCATGCCCCCTCAAAAAAACATCAAGCATATTACGCACGTCATTGTCGTCGTCAACCAGCAGAATCTCTCCGGCCATTTCGTGGACCTCGTTAGGTTGGGTTTCCCTGCAACATTGTAGGATCATTTTTTCCATTACATGCCAATGTATCGGACAGATCGACCCCTCTGCGGCCTACGGAAGACCGTCGAACTATTGTCAATGTCTTTTATTTTGAATAATGCCTCAACCTGACCACCGACAGAGATCGAAGAGCCTTTCAGAACAAGATTGTATCCCAAAAAGCTTTTGGAACGCGAAGAGTCAATAAGTCATACGGTATCCCAATCAAAAAACTTAAATGGAAATGCTTGGCAGACCACTCTTGATGGCTGCAGGACACATCACCATTTCCGGCAGTTGATGGCGCCCCACCACTCCAAATTGGAGAATATCCAGGCAAAATGTTGCTATATCAACAGGCCAGAGGCACTAAAAAGCTGGGAGTACCTGATGCTCAGGTCGCTCACTCATGACGAGATCATAGTTGAGGCGAAAAGGCGGCTTGGTAGATAAATGGGGCATGGCGTGCCTGTTGTGGACCCTTAGCCGGCCAAATCAAGAGCTCGTTGGGTCCAATCTGCGGGCTCTATATAAGGGGCGTCGGGGTCGAGCAGACGAGAAAAATATTGGATGCAGATTCAAATAAGCCTCAATTCGATTGCCTTCAGGCCTGAAGCGGTCCATGATCGCCCCAAGTCTTCGGATATTATATCGATTCTACGGTTCAAATCCATAAGGGTTTTAAGCAATTTAATTTCTTGCTCCGTCAAGGGTGTTGTTATCAATCTATCAATGGTTACATCTTCCATAAAACCTATCCTCATCAAAAGTGGCTTGAAGCTTTCTTCCAGTGGGACATTACCAGCCGCAGAGAAAGCCTAATTTTTCAGTAATATCGGCAGCAAACATTGGATACTTCAATACAATTAAAGTGTGCTCGCGCCAATTAGCTCCTGATAATTTATCAAGCAACTTAACTCAGTGTTTATAGCTTCTGCCACTTCGTCTCAATATTCTCGGTTCCACACTGCGGAAACCTCGCCTTTTCCGGTATGTTTCGAATAATCATAACTTGACCTCCCTTTGCTGAATGATGCCGTTTCCGTTGCCGGTCAGAGTTTCGACCGGTCGGTCTGAAAGTACATGGTGAATCAAATTATTACATGTATTCAGCTATTTACGTAGGAAGCATCATTTCAGCGGCTGGAAGGTGTCTGGTCCGGTGAGTCTGTGAGAAAAGATAAAAAAAAACTGAGAATTTGTGTTGGCGCTGACCAATGTGAGACTGGCAGAAGACGGTATAATGGAACGGATGTGTGCGATCCGGACGTGCGTGATTGACGCTTCCGGCTCTTTTCAAAAAATGCTTCTCATTTCTACAATGCATGATATAGAATTCTAATTTCAGGATGCTCGCAGTGTTTTCGGAGACCACCGTTTCACTCGATAAAGAGTAAAAGCAGCTTTAAAACAGGTTGGCCGTGGGAAGTGCCGCCACCAGCGACAGGACCCTTGGCGCTTTCTGGTCGAACAGGGGAATCTCATGATATGGGATCGAACAAACCGTCCGGTATGGCTCCGTTGCGCAGTGGGTGTTCTTGTCGCTATCATTGCCGCTGCTATTCGGTTGCAGTTCCTGGAAGTCCTTGAGCTCCGTGTCACCTTCGTGACCTTTTACCCCGCCGTGGCGGTTGCGGCGCTATATGGGGGATTTGGTCCCGGGTTGCTTGCCACAGTCGTCTCAGCCGTCCTTGCCGACTATTTCTGGATGGAGCCGGTTGGCCAGTTCGCCATTACGAATTCCGCCGACCTGATAAGCATGGTCGTTTTTCTCGCCAGCGGCACCCTGATCTCCTATCTCGCCGAAACAACATACCGCGCCCAGGCACGGGCCAAAGCGCTAGAGGTGCAGGCCAAACTCGCGGTTGAACAGGAATTCCATTTATTCGTGAGTGAGGTTAAGGACTACGCCATTTTTATGCTCGATACCGCTGGGTGCGTGGTCAGTTGGAATATGGGGGCTGAGCAGATCAAGGGTTATCAAGCTGATGAGATCATCGGCCGCCCCCATTCATGTTTCTATACTCCCGAGGATAATGCGCGCGGATGGCCGGGTCAGTTCCTGCAACGAGCGGCATCCGAGGGGCGGGTGGAGGATGAGGGTTGGCGTGTGTGTAAAGATGGTTCCCGCTTCTGGGCCAATGTGGTCCTCACTGCGCTGCATGATAAGGAAGGAAGCTTGCGCGGGTTTTCTAAGGTCACTCGCGACGTCACCGAGCGTAAACAGGCCGAGGAGGCTTTGCGCGAGCAGCGTGAGTGGCTGAGTGTTACTCTAAGCAGTATCGGTGACGCGGTAATGGCAACGGATACCAAGGATAGGATCACCTTTCTTAACCCCATAGCCGCTGCCCTTACGGGCTGGCGGATTGAAGAAGCAGTGGGGCAGCGGGTTCAAAATATTTTCCGGATCATAAATGAACAAACACGCCAGACCGCTGAGGACATCGTCAGCCGAGTGTTGCGCGAGGGATGCATTGTAGCCTTGGCCGATCATACCGCCCTGATAACGCGTGACGCCCACGAGATGCCAATCGCGGACAGTGCTGCACCGATCCGGGATGGCACCGGCAATGTGATCGGGGTTGTCCTCGTTTTCCATGATGTCACGGAAAAGCGTCGTACGCAGGATAGCCTACATGAGAGTGAAGAACGCTTCCGCGTGATGGCGAACTCTATTCCACAGCTTGCGTGGATTGCAGAGGCTGACGGATATATCTTCTGGTACAACCAACGATGGTACAATTATACCGGAACGACCCCGGAACAGATGGAAGGCTGGGGCTGGCAGAGCGTGCACAACTCTGAAACTCTGCCTGGTGTTCTGGAGCGATGGAAGGGATCTATTAGTACCGGCAATCCTTTCGATATGGTCTTCCCACTGCGAGGCGCTGACGGTATCTTCCGCGAGTTTCTGACTCGCGTGGAGCCGGTCAAAAACGCGAATGGCGACGTCGTTCAATGGTGTGGCACCAACACCGACATCTCTGAGCGCAAGCAGTTGGAGGAAGAGCTTCGCAAATCACGAGATGAACTTGAAATGAGTGTTGAGGAGCGAACCAGAGAGCTGAATCAAGCGGTTTCGCAGCTCCAGGCGGCCAACAATGAGCTGGAGGCCTTCTCGTACTCTGTGTCTCACGACCTGCGAGCGCCTCTCAGGGCGATCGAGAGCTTTTCGCACATCATAATGGAGGACTACACCGAAAAACTCGACTTCGAAGGCAAGGAGGCCTTGGCCTTCATCCGGGACAACACCAGGAATATGGGACAGCTCATCGACGACCTCCTCGCCTTTTCCCGGCTTGGACGCCAGGAGATGCGCGTCGCCGAGCTAGACATGGCCAAGATGGCGCACCAGGTTTTCAGCGATCTCAAGCTTACGGCGGTAGACAGGACCATAGATTTCCACGTGGGAGCGCTCCCAACCGCTCCCGGCGACCCAGCCCTGATACGGCAGGTTTTTTCCAACCTTATAGCAAATGCGATCAAGTTCACTCGCCCCAATGAGTGTGCCGTGATCGAAGTGGAGGGTCGGGATAACGGCAACGAGCACATTTATCTGATTCGGGATAATGGGGTTGGCTTCGACATGAAATACGTCCACAAACTGTTCGGCGTCTTTCAGCGCCTGCACAGCGCGGACGAATTCGAGGGAACAGGCGTCGGCCTTGCTCTTGTCCAGCGCATAGTACATCGCCATGGAGGCCGAGTCTGGGCCGAAGGGAAAGTTGGGGGCGGCGCCACGTTCTTTTTCTCTTTACCGGCTGAACGCAATAGTACCTCTGTTATCCAACTTTCAAGTTAGCACAAAGAAAGATCGAGATTAACAGGTCAATCAATGGGAAAGAGAGGTTTTGAGAAATGGTGAACCCGCACGAGGTCGAAATTTTGCTGGTCGAAGACAACCCCAGCGACATTAATCTTACACTCAGAGCTTTAAAAAAGCACAATCTCGCAAACCGGGTCCATGTGGTCAAAGACGGCGAGGCTGCCCTGGAGTATTTTTTCGGCTCCGTCGAAGCGCCAATGGTCGAGATCTTTCACCCACCAAAGGTGATACTGTTGGACCTCAAGCTTCCGAAGGTTGACGGCATCGAGGTCTTGAGAAACTTAAAAGCCGATGAGCGCACCCGCACCATTCCGGTGGTCGTTCTCACCTCGTCCAGGGAAGACCGCGACCTTGAGGAGTGCTATGAGCTCGGCGTCAACAGCTACATCGTAAAACCTCTCGAATTTGAAAGCTTTATGAATGCCGTATGCAAGCTTGGCCTCTACTGGCTGCTGCTGAACCAGGCCCCCAGATAAGGACCTCAGAGTGACGGATGAGGAACTGCGGATTCTGCTCTATTCCCTTGGCTTATTGCTTCAACCGTCCTTCAATATCACAAAAGAATGAATGGCTCGGGATATCCTCATGGTCTTTGCGGGCATGATATTCGCCTGGAAGTGCGGATAATTGCGGTGGCCATGTGTTTGAGGCTGTGAGTTCTCACAGGACTTACGGCCCCGCTTTCGGCATCGGAAACGCTTTTGAGGAAATCTCAAGAAATACCGGTATCCTTTATAGTACCAAATAGTTGGCACATGTCTTAATCTTGACATGAGTGGCGCGGCAGAAACCACGGGTGACGGGTGGTGATGCGAGAAGACTAAACACGAGCCGGGACCCATGCAACGGCATCCGAGCGCAGGTGGATAATACCACCCATTAAGGGGAGGCTTTCACATCTGTTTTCTTGACCTTACGAGATCGATTCGAGTGGCATTTGATCGATTATACCTCTCTCCTGCGCACCATTAAATGGGCCAGACCTCTATTCCCCCATAATGAGGACGACCATACAAAGGTCTTTTGACCTCTTGGGACGGCAATCCCAGCCGACATTGGTATGATATTTGCTAATGTGATCCGAGCAGGGCTAAGTTCCAGCTGGATAATGGAGGTTTTAAGAAATGGTGAAACCCCACGAGGTCGAAATTTTGCTGGTCGAAGACAATCCAGGTGACATTAATCTTTACACTCAGGGCTTTAAAAAAGCGCAATCTAGCTAACCAAGTCCACTTATATTAGTCAAAGACGGTATACACGTTCAAGGGAGTGCGCGATTATTGAAGTGGAAGGCCGACATAACGGAGATGAGCACATTTATGCGATGCGGGATAATGGGGTGGGTTTAATGGGTTTAATATGAAATGCGGCTGCAAACTATTTGGTGTATTCAAGCGCATGCACAACAGAGATGAATTTGAGGGGAACGGGTGTTGGCCTGGCGAGCGTTCAGCGCATCGTGCACCGCCACGGTGGTCTTGTCTGGGCAGCAGGAAAAGTTAGCGAGGGCGCCTCTTCTTATTTCGCCCTGCCGTCTTGCAGCAACACCGCCACAGTATAGGCTTTGATTGCCTGGTTCGACCAAGATTGTAGACCAGCCGCCGAAACGAGGATTATCCAATTATGGGCCAGGAACTGCGTATTCTACTTCTTGAGGACAGGAAAGAAGATTCGAAGCTCATTCACCGGGAGTTGCGCAATGGCGGACTATCCTGCAATTTGCTGGTGGTCGAAACGGAAGATGCATTCGTCAAGGGAATTAAGGACTTCAATCCCGATTCCATCCTCGCCGACTATAAACTCCCCGCCTTTGACGGAATGTCAGCCCTTGCCATTGCCAGAGAGAACTGTCCCGATATCCCTTTCATTTTTGTCTCAGCGACTATCGGAGAAGACCTGGCCATTGAAACTCTCAAGCAGGGCGCAACCGACTACGTCCTCAAGAACCGGCTTTCGAGGCTTGTCCCCGTGGTCACCAGAGCTTTGAAGGAAGACGAGGTGCGGGCACTCCAAAGGCAGGCCGAGCAGGCGTTGCGCGCGAGCGAGCAACACTATCGTTTCCTATTTGATAACATGCTGAATGGATACGCTCACTGCAAAATGATTTTCGAGCAAAGCCAGCCCAAGGATTTCATCTACTTAAGCGTTAACAACGCATTCGAAGCCTTGACCGGTTTACGGAATGTAGTCGGGAAAAAGGTCTCCGACGTTATTCCCGACATACAGGAATCTAATCCGGAGTTGTTTGAGATATACGGCAGGGTGGCTTTAACGGGTAACCCCGAACAGTTCGAGACCTATATCCAACCCCTTGAGATGTGGTTTTCGATCTCGGTTTACAGTCCTCAGAAAGAACACTTTGTGGCCGTTTTTGACGTTATTACCGAGCGCAAGAAGACCGAAAAAGAGATACGCCGTCTTAACAGGCTCTATGACGTATTAAGCCAGGTGAACCAGGCGATTGTGAGAACCCAATCGAGGGACGAATTATTCTCTGAGATTTGCCGACTTGTGGTCGAGCGTGGGAACATAGATCTGAGCTGGATTGGCTTGCTCGATCCATCCACCTCCCGCATAAACCCGGCGGCTCATTTTGGAAGTCACCATGAGATATTGAGCCAGAGTGACTTCTATGTAGATGACAGGCCTGAAGGGCAAGGCAACCCAGGCAAGGCCATCCGGAAAGGTCAAGCCTCCTTTTGCAATAGGTGCGGCGGCGACGTCTGTCTCTACCCTTCAGCGACAGCGCCCATCCGATTCGGGTTTCAGTCTTGCGGTTCGTTCCCGCTCCGGTTTCAAGGCCGGGTCTGCGGAGTCTTAAATGTTTGCGTGTTCGAAGGTGACTTCTTTGGTGAGCGAGAAATCGAGCTGCTGGAAGAAGTGGCGTTGGCAATCTCTTTTGCCCTCGACAAGATCGTAGCCGACACCCAGCGGAAGCGGTTCAGCGAGCAGCTTCAGCAGCAGTCCACTTTTCTCCAGACTTTGATCGAGGCCATGCCTTGCCTGGTATTCTACAAGGATAATCAACTGCAATATCTCGGTTGCAACAATGCATTCGAACAGTTCCTCGGAGCTAAGAAAGACCAAATCATAGGCAAATCCGCCTATGACATCTGGCCTCATGACCTGGCAGATGCGCTTTGTCGTGGCGACCAAGAGTTGCTGGCGGGCAACAGTGAGGTCCGGCATCTCGAAGGAACGTTTCTTGGTGCAGACGGTACTCGAAAGGATTTTCTCTCTCGCAAGGCCACCTTCGCAGACCAGGACGGCAATGTGGGCGGCATCATCGGCGCGATGGTGGACATCACGGAGCGCAGAGCCACAGAGATGGCGCTGCTCGAAAGTGAAGAACTCTACCGGATAACGTTCGAGCTGGCGGCAGTCGGCATAGCCCATTTGACACCGGATGGCCGCTGGCTACGGGTAAACCACCGACTCTGCGAAATTACCGGGTACAGCCGCGAGGAACTGCTCCGGAAACAATTCCAGGAGCTCACCCATCCGGATGACCTCGATTCAGACCTGGCGCTCATGGGGCAGGTGCTAGCCAGCGAGATTGAGACCTACACAAAGGAGAAACGCTACATCAAAAGGGATGGGAGCGTCATCTGGATCAGCCTCACGGTCGCTCTCAAACGTGAAGACGACGGCCGTCCCAATTTCTTCATCTCTGTCTATAAAGACATCACGGCACGCAAGAACGCCGAGGAGGCGTTGCGCGCAAGTGAACAACGTTTTCGCTCGCTCTTCGAAGGCCATCGAGCCACCATGCTATTGTTTGATCCGGATTCCGGGGCAATATTAGACGTAAATGAGGCGGCGGTTGAATTCTACGGTTTTTCCAAAACTGAGCTGTGCGCGATGAACATAGCCCAAATCAATCAGCTGCCCGAGGAGGAACTTGCTACGGTGCGCCAGAGTATCCTGGAACGAAAGACGAATAGTTTCGTTTTCCCCCACCGGCTTCGTAGCGGAGAAATCCGGACGGTGCAGGTTTATTCCTCTCCTATCGACATCAGGGGGCGGACGGCGCTGTTTTCAATCGTACACGACATCACCGAACGCAAGCAGGCGGAGGAGGCGCTACGGAAGAGCGAAGAAAAGTACCGCGAACTGGTGGAGAATGCCAATAGCATCATCCTGAGATGGGATATCGCAGGCAACGTGACCTTCTTTAACGAGTTTGCCCAGAGTTTTTTCGGCTACAGCGAAGAGGAAATACTCGGCAAAAACTTGGTCGGCACTATTGTTCCAGAATTTGAATCAGCGACCGGGAGGAACTTGCAGTTGATGGTCGAGGATATCACAGCGAACCCGGATACTTACATCAACAACGAAAACGAAAACATGCGCAGCAACGGAGAGCGTGTCTGGATTGCATGGACCAATAAGCCCGTGTTTGACCAAAATGGCCGGGTAAGGGAAATCCTCGGCATTGGCAACGACATCAGCGAGCGCAAGCGGGCAGATAAGTTGATTCGCCTTCGGTTGAGGCTATTGGAATTCGCCGCTACGCATTCACTCGAAGAGTTGCTCCGAAAGACACTGGATGAAGTCGGCGCTTTGACCAACAGCCCCATTGGATTTTATCACTTTGTCGAGAACGACGAGAAAACCCTTTCCCTCCAGGCCTGGTCCACTCAGACAACGAAGGAATTCTGTAAGGCGGGAGGCAAAGGGCTACACTACAGTATTGACCAGGCGGGTGTATGGGTGGACTGTGCGCATGAAAGAAGGCCAGTGATCCATAATGATTACTCGGCTTTGTCGCATCGCAAAGGTATGCCCGCAGGACATGCCCCCGTAATCCGGGAGCTTGTTTTGCCCATTTTGAGATCGGACCGAGTAGTGGCCATCCTTGGCATTGGTAATAAACCCACTGATTACACAGATAAGGACGTAGAAGTCGTCTCCTACCTGGCGGATATAGCGTGGGAAATCACTACGCACAAACGGGCTGAGCAGGAGCTGGCGCAAGAGGCGATACGGCGACGCATCCTGTTCGAGCAGTCCAGAGACGGAATCGTTGTCCTTGACCAAAACGGCAAGGTGTACGAGGCGAATCAACGATTTGCCGAGATGCTCGGATATTCTGCCGAAGAAATCAGTCAGCTCCACGTATGGGATTGGGATGTTAACCGGACACAAGAGGACCTGCTGGAGCGAATACGGCTTGCCGATGTTGAGGGTAGTGTTTTCGAGACGCGCCATCGCCGCAAGGACGGTACGATTTATGATGTTGAGATCAGCAAGAATGGTGTTGAACTGAATGGGGAAAAACTTGTTTTTTGCGCTCACCGGGATATTTCTTATCGTAAGGCAGCCGAGCAGACCCTGCGGGACAGTGAGGAACGGCTCACTCTGGCATTGGCCGCATCTCAGATGGGTGTCTGGGAATGGGATCTGACAGCCAACACCATCTTTTGGTCTCCCGAGTGCTACAATATTTTTGGGGTTAATAGCTTCGGCGGGAAACTCGAATCTTTCACAGAACTCGTACATCCGGAAGACCTCGACCGGGTATGGCTGAGGATCAAACAGGCACTTGAAGAAAGAACCGTTTACAAAGACGAGTTCCGCATCACTCAGCCTGGCGGCGACGTACGCTGGGTTTCGTGCCTCGGACAGGCTAACTACGACGCAGACGGTAAACCGCTTCGTTTGATAGGCAATATCAAGGACATAAGCGAGCGCAAACAGGCTGAAACAGAGCGGGCTCAGATAGAGGCCCAGTTGCGGCAGGCTCAGAAGATGGAAGCGCTTGGCACTTTAGCTGGAGGCATTGCCCACGACTTTAATAACATCCTTGGGATTATCATGGGTTTCACGGAACTGGCCAAGTTGGATTCGGGTGAAGAAAGCCCAGTGCGGGAGAACTTCGATGAGGTGCTCAAGGCAGCCAACCGGGCAAAGGAATTGGTCAAGCAGATCCTTGCTTTCAGCCGTAAGACGGAGCAGCAGAAGATCCCAATGCAACTCGGGCTGATCGTAAAAGAGGCCTTGCTGATTCTGCGGCCATCATTGCCGTCAACCATTGAGATAAAGATGGAAGTGCATAGCAAGGCGCCTGTATTGGCCGATCCGACTCAGATCCACCAAGTGCTGATGAACCTTTGCACCAATGCCGCCCATGCGATGCAAGACCAAGGCGGAGTGCTGCAGGTGAGCTTGACCAATGTCATGCTCGAAGGCGAATCGATTCCATCCCATGCGGGCCTGAAGCCGGGACCTTATCTCGAACTCACGGTCAACGACACCGGATGCGGCATAGATCCTGCGTTAATCGACTCAATCTTCGATCCTTTCTTCACCACCAAAGGACCGGGAGAAGGCACAGGTCTTGGCCTGTCCGTAGTTCATGGAATTGTAGAAAGCCTTGAAGGGAAAATCGATGTGAAAAGTGAACCGGGCAAGGGAACCAGGTTCACCCTACTCATTCCAGCCCTGAAGAGTGAATACGCGCAAAAAAAAGTGGAAGCTCAAACCCTTCTTCCTCATGGGCAGGAGCGGGTCCTTGTTGTAGATGATGAGCCACAGTTGGCCGAGGTTTTACAGCGGATGCTTAAAGGTCTGGGCTACGATGTGGTCACTTGTGCAAGCGGGACGGAGGCCCTTGAGGTTTTATGTCACCAGCCGATTGAAAAGCGTTTTGACCTGGTGATTACGGACATGACCATGCCACACTTTACAGGCGCTGATCTTGCGGGTGAACTTCGTGGGTTTCAACCTGTGATTCCAGTGATACTCATGACCGGTTTCAGCAAGAACATGGATGCGGAAAAGGTAAAGTCTCTCGGGATTCAAGGATTCCTGATGAAGCCGGTGGCCCTGGACCAACTTGCCAAAACGGTACGAGAGGTTCTTGATCTAAGAGTGGAATGGGCAGGAGAGGCTGATCTACAAGCAATATAATAATTATTTGGTTCTCACTGCTGCAGAATGATTTTGGAGGTTGATTTGAAAAGGGACATTAAGAAGGTTCTGATCGTTGATGATGAACAAGATTTTTGTGCGATACTGACTAAATTTTTACGATCCTCCGGTTATTCCTGTGAGAGTACCACTGATCCAGTCAAGGCATTGGAAATTTTGAAAGTGGGCGGTTTCGAGCTCGTTATCTCAGATATTCGAATGCCGGGTATGGACGGCCTAAAGCTTCTCAATGAAATACCCAGAATTGATTCGAGACTCGATACGATTATTATGACCGGACATGCGGACGCTTATACATACAGCGACATAATCAAGGCTGGAGCGGCTGACTTCATAGCAAAACCGTTCCAATTGTCGGAACTTAAGGCAAAGATGGAAAGGATAGATCGCGAACGGAAGATACAGAGGGAACTTCAGGAATTGAATATTGCCATGGGAGTACTCCTTCACCGGGCGGAGAAAGACAAGGCGATACTCAGCGAAAATGTTGTATCCAATGTGAAGGCACTGATTCTCCCTTACGTGGATAAGTTGAAAAAGGGGCATCTTGATGCCGAGTATAGGGCATATATTGAGGTTTTGGAGACGAATCTAGATAAGCATTAGCGCGCGATGACAAAATGTCGTCAACGGTCAGCGCGTGAGGTACTGCCTGCGCTGCATGAGCGAATCGTGGGGTCCTGGTTTCATGGGGAGGGTAATGTGACTGCCAGGATGGTCGTGATAGGTCAACGGTCAGCCTGCCGCTGTCAATAGGTCAACGGCCAGGCAAAGGCACTGCCTTGCCAGCAAGGAATGGTCAACGGCTGGCGAAGCAATGGTCAACGGCTGGCGAAGGCATTGCTCTACCGAAAAAAGAAGGCTGCTTGATGAGCCGAGGTACTACTTGAGGCAATCACCCCCGAAAGGGAATGGCCCTAGGGAATGCCCGACAGGGAATGCCCCGACAGGGAAGGCGAAGGGAAGTGCCCGAGCTTAGCCATGACAGGGAATGCCCCGTGGCGATATGGGATGGTGGGGGTCTACCCCCGGAGGGTGCAGGCACCGCAACCGGGACGCATAGCCCGTTGAAAGACGCGTGGATTCTTGGAGGGCCATCGAACTCGGACTATGCGATAGGAATTCCCCGCGCTTGACGAAACGACCTTTGAGAATCATTTAGCCCCGTCGTGACGCGGTGTTACAATGCGTCAATCAGGAACGCGCAAAGAAAGGGCGAGCAATGACGACACCAGACAATACCGGCGACCAGGAGTTTTACGACTCGCTAGTGAATGCCGCAGATATTGGCGAATCGGCAATGGCGCTGCCTCCTGGCAGTTCCGTCATATTCCCAGACGGGACATCGATTCACAGGCACGAGACTGGCTGGAATTACGGCGGCGAGCCGGCGGA
>JBKQLC010000140.1:0-6309 GCA_052147195.1 Syntrophobacteraceae bacterium | reverse complement strand
ATCGGGTTAATAGAAAATGGCCAGTTTGAAAAGATCAAGGAGCTGCTGCTAAATCTGGCTAATCATGAGGGATAAATCGCCGGCAATGCCACCGCGGCCAAATTAATTAGATATATATAAACGGTGATGTAGTACCCGGTATTCTTCACGCGGTTCATGCCGGGATGGATGATCAACATCGCGCTGGTGGTGCACTCCGACGAGGCGTTGCTGACGGCAGGATTCATTTTCACATTCCACTTCTTCAACACGCATTTCCGGCTGAAGAAATTCCCGATGGACACCGTGATCTTCTCCGGTCGCATCTCGAAGACAGAAATGCTTCATGAGCGCGAGCGCTGGTACAACCGGTTCGTTGCGGAAAACCGGCTGGAAGATTATCGGGTCAAGGATGAATGGAAGAAGTGGAAGAACATTCACCGTTCGTTCGGCTACGTGTTCTTCGGCCTCGGATTGATTTTGTTGGCACTGATCGTGTACGCGATGACGTCGCGGTTAAACACTCACGAACCGACGACGCCCCCGGCTATCACTCAACCCGCCGTGCCTGGAGGCAAACCGTGAAAACGCTGCTGCGAGCGGCTGGTTTATTGGCGCTATTGCTGATGGCTGCCGGTACGGCTCGCGCGCTAGACAACTCGGATTGTTTCGTCTGTCACGGCGTCAAGGAACTGACTAAGACCGACAAGGCCGGCCAGGTGGTGTCGCTGTTTGTGGATGAGAAGGAATACGGGGCGTCCATCCACGGCAAGAATCTCTGCACCAGTTGCCATGCCGATATCACCGAGTTGCCGCATCCGGACGGTTACACGCACAAGCCGGTGGCTTGCAGCGCCTGTCACCGGGTGGAGACGGAGATTTACCTGAAAAGCGACCACGGTCAGGCGGTCGCCAAGGGCGAATCCGAAGCCGCCTCATGCAAGGATTGTCACGGACACTCGCATACGTTGTTGAACTACCGGAACCCGCTGTCGCCGGTCTACCGCGCGAACCTTCCGCAGACCTGCGGTCGTTGCCATGGCAATACCGCGGAGATGGAGAAGTTCAATCTCAATCAGCGCGCCCCAATCGTGACGTACGACCGTAGCGTGCACGGCGTGGCGCTGGAGAAACGCGGTATCATGCAGGCGGCGGTCTGCACGGATTGTCACGGGTCGCACGATCTGCACAAGTCCACCAACCCGGCCTCGAAGCTTTACTGGCAGAACATTCCCGGCACGTGCGGCAAGTGTCACGATAACGTCAAGAACACCTACCAGCGCAGCGTGCACGGCACGGCGGTTGCCGCTGGCATTCGGGACGCCCCGGTTTGCGTGGATTGTCACGGCGAACACACGATTCAGGCAGTCAAAGAAGCCAGTTCCAAGGTTTCTGGTGCGCATATTCCGGAGACGTGCGGGCAGTGTCACGGCTCGGAACGCATCGCGAGCCGGTACCAGTTGTCGTCGAAGGTCGTGGAGACGTACATGCAGAGTTTCCATGGTCTGGCGCAGCAGTTTGGCGGATTGACGGTGGCCAACTGCGCGTCGTGCCACGGATTTCATGATGTGTTGCCGCCGAGCGATCCGCTGTCGTCGGTGAACCAGAAGAACCTGCCGCAGACCTGCGGCAAGTGTCATGCCGGTATCGGCACACGACTCGCGAAAGGTGAGATTAAGATTCACAACCTGCCGGGCGCCGAGAAGGGCAAGCCGTGGCTGGTGAACTTTATTAGTCTATTTTACATCGTCGTCATCGTGCTGACGATTGGCGGCATGTTGGCGTTCAACGCCTTGGACTACATCGCCAAGACGCGGGCGCACATCCGGAAAGTCCGGGAGTCGGCTGACAGCGAAGTGCGCATGACCAAGTGGGTCCGGTACCAACACCTGAGCCTGACGATCCTGTTCATTACACTCGTGTATACCGGCTTCTCCCACAAGTACCCCGATGCGTTTTTCAGTTGGCCATTCAAGCTGCTGGAAAATGGCGGCATTCACGGCATTCGCGGCATGATCCACCGCATCGCGGGCTGGGCGTTTACCGGGCTGTTTTTCGTCCATCTGGTGGCGCTGTTCTGGACGCCGCGCGGACGCGCTTACGTCAAAGAACACTGGTTACGGTTCCACGACCTGAAAGACGCCGTCGGCCAACTGCTTTACAACATCGGCCTGACCAAGACCCCCCCACCGGCACGCCGTTGGAACTACGCCGAGAAGATCGAGTATTGGGCGCTGATGTGGGGATCGGTCGTCATGATCGTCACCGGCGCGATGCTGATGTTCACCGAAATCGTCCTGCGCATGTTGCCGAAGATCTGGCTCGACGTGGCTCAAGTCATCCATTTCTACGAAGCCGTGCTGGCCACGCTGGCCATCGTCGTCTGGCATTTCTACTGGGTCATCTTCGACCCGAACGAATACCCGATGAACCCGGCCTGGCTCATTGGCAAGAAACCGGCCCACGGCGAACCCGAGAAGGAACACGGAGCCGCTGATGAAAATATCAGGACTGAGTAACACCGTCCTCCTTGCCTTTTCGCTCGCCGGCACTCCCTTGCTGCTGGCGGAAGAAGACAAGACGTCTGACCGCTGCGGCGTCTGCCACGAACAAGAAACCAAAGAAAATATCTTCAGATTAGTGGTGATCAATTGTACCGACGCGTCATTCGTGACCAGGCCCATCTGGAGAACGAAGTTAAGGGAAGGCTCCATGAGACAGGGGATGACCATTTACGGAGATTGGACCGGTACCATGCTTCAAGATTACCAGATGCAGGACCACGATAGTAATTTCCTGATCATCGACGGGAACGGCATCATAAGATATACGGCAATCGGGTTAATAGAAAATGGCCAGTTTGAAAAGATCAAGGAGCTGCTGCTAAATCTGGCTAATCATGAGGGATAAATCGCCGGCAATGCTACCGCGGTCAACTAGTTTCCAGGCAGGACGATGTGCCGCTATCTAGATCATACCTGCAATTTTTAAGGGCTCCGCGATAACCGCCGAGTCTGGCAAGTTATATTCAGTCCGATGAGCAAAGAAGACCGCGCCTTCGCCTTTCCTCTATTGCACCAATACCGGGCGGTGCTGGCCTCGGGTCCTTAATCTCCATCGCAATGAAGTATATAGGTTTGATAGGCAAGTATGTTGAAATTTGTAAAAAAACCCTTTGTCCGGGTCTCCAGCGATCTTTGCCTAAGTTTTTAAAGAGCTTTTATTTTATCAATCATGGTTTGATACTAATTATATTGAGTCAGCCAAAAAGCTTGCTAATGGCCGGAATTATATATTGATGCCAGGTTAATGTTCCAATTCCCTTCATAGTCGTTACCCAAAACAAGACTGACAATAATGTCCCAGGAATTATATAGGATAGATTTGATTTACAGCTTTTATCTTTTCTTAATATAATAGCAACCACATAGGGGCCAATTATTATAGGCCCAATTACATAAATTGTCCAAAATCCTTTGCGCAAGGTCCAGCGAAATAATCTTTTAAATAATTGATATTTGTAAATATGGTCATCTGTCCGGAGATTGTTTAGATATGCCAATCCTAATATATCCCACGAATACATTTTTTCAGCATAATCATGAAGGTAGACCAGAATGACTGATGTCGAAAATAAAATCAGTGACATTATGGCTAACGCCTGGTGGTATTTGAACATATTGCTAATTGCGTAGTATACCGCGGAAAACCCATAGTAAAGTCCAGCTAATACGACAAGGACAATTGCGTTTTTAACTTTTGACCAAACTACCTTATGGCGAGGCATTTTTCATTCTTTGGTGGAAAGATAGCATTTTGGCCTGCTTCACCCACTGGTTCACAACCAGATCACCCGCCCGATGATGGGGGTTGTGGTTCCGCTCCTTTTCCATGACTATCGGCTCCACTTCCGGGTTATCTGACAGGAAGAACCAAAATCTCCATTTTCCTTCACCCTCTTGATGGCACAGGCCCCTTCGAAATGCTCCCGGCATACCGCATAAATGGCTATTAAATTATTACACGGTTTCGGGACTCATTGGGGGCATAATAGCACAAAATTCCCTAAAAAATAATTTGCCCAAAAATTTAAGCATACCTATTCCTCGGAACCAAATACCTCCCGATCTAAAACAGCTTGTTAGCCAGAACCTGCATCTTTTCTAGAAACCTCGGAGTGTTGGCAATTCCCAGCTGCTTTTGGAAAGTGGTGAGTACTACTATATCTCCGCAGTTCACCACCCGCCTTGTTGAGTGCTGATATACTCATCATATATTGACCTCTGACTCACCCTTGCCCCTTCTTTCCCACGCCCCGGGAGACAATACCCCGGTTGAAACGTGAACCCCGCCAGAAGCGTATGACGCTTTTCTATGACCTATCTACGGAGGGGGATCGGCCAGATCTTGCCTTTAGAATTTTTGGGGCTGGGTCCCGTCACCGGGGGGGTGTCCGCTTGTCACCTGGAATGAATTTTTGAAAAATCTCCGAGCTGATCATATTGACTAGGGGGGTGTATGGGATCCGGCCTTGGTCAGATCAACCCCACCATATTTTGGGTTTTTGGGTGGGTTTATCTGGGATAAATTTTGAGTAGAACCCTTGTTTTTCAGTTGCAAAGTAATTATAATAAAACCAGTTATTGGCGAATTTACTGGTTTTTAAGCTACCCATTCAGACTTGAAGCTTGGCTTAAATATTGTGCATATTAATTTCACCATACATAAAAGGGGACTCGCACCATGACCACCTCCCCCGCCATCCAAACATCTGGCGGCTTCGAAAGCGGCGTCATCGAAATTCAAGGCCGTTTCTTCGCCCGGGAGCTGCAAGGATTGAGCGGAACCAATCTCAATCGCTGCTTTCATTGCCAAACCTGCGCCAATGGTTGCCCCTTCATCCGGGCCATGGATTACCCACCCAACAAAATTATCCGCCTGGTGCAGTTCGGCCTGCGCCGGAAGGCGTTGGAATCGCGCGCCATCTGGGTCTGCGTGGGCTGTTCCACCTGTGCGGCGGAATGTCCCAATGGGGTCGATCTGCCCGCCGTCATGGAAGCCCTGCGACATCTGGCTTTGAAAGAAGGAGTTAAGGTGGCGGAACCCGATATCCTGGATTTTCATCGGGAAGTCTTCTCTTCCATTCGGCGCTACGGTCGAACCCACGAATTGGGAATCATCCTGCGCTATAAGGCCCGGGTACACAGATGGTTCACCGACCTGAACTTGGGCCTCAAGATGCTGGCCCGGCGAAAATTGCACCTCAGGGCTTCCAAGGTCAAGGCAACGAAAGAGATTAGGCGGCTTTTCCTTCCCCAGGGGCAAAGGTGAGCATCATGTCGAACCTAGTGGATATAACCTATTTCCCCGGTTGTGCCCTGGAGAGTTCCGCCCGGGAAGCCAAGCTCTCCCTGGAGCTGGCTGCCAGGGTTTTGGGGCTTAACCTCATCGAGCTGGATGATTGGAACTGTTGCGGTTCATCGTCAGTTAACGCCCTGGATAAAGACATCGGCTTTTCCCTGGCGGTGCGCAACCTGTCCCTGGCCTCTCCGGATCGCCTCTTGATGACCATGTGCCCCCTCTGTGTCTATTACCTGCGGAAAGCCCAGTTGCGCCTGCGGGAAGACCAGGAGGCTCTCCGGGCCCAGGAACAACGCTGGGGACGGCCTGTCTCCCCGGAGTTGGAAGTTGTCCATTTCATGGAAGTATTGGTACGCTTGGGACCGCAGCGTCTGCAATCACGGTTGGCTCAACCCTTGAAAGGGCTGAAGGCTGTCCCCTATTATGGTTGCGCCACCTTTCGCGGCGCCCCTGCCCAGTCCCGGGAGAGGTACTACCAGGGGGAGCTGGGCAGCGTCCTGACCGCCCTGGGGGCTAAAGTGCCGACCAATGTGATCACCAATCTCTGCTGTGGCAGCTTTCTGTCCACCGCCCACCCGGAGGTGACCCAACCCCTGGTGAACGAGGTCATGAAGAGCGCCGTGGTTATGGGAGCCGAATGTTTGGTCACCTCTTGCGCCATGTGTCAGCTCAACCTGGAGATGCGGTGCACCCTGAAGGAGAAGCTCCCCATCTTCCATTTCTCCGAAATCTTGGCCCTGGCGTTTGGGGTAAGGGAAGATGAAGGCTGGTTCTCCCGCCATCTAATGGATCCCAGGCCGCTGCTGCGGGAAAAGGGTCTCGTTTCCTAGCCCTATGGATTTTGATGGAAAAAAATTCTGACGGTTTGACAGGTTTTTCGAAAATCTCTGGAGGGTCAATAGAGAGGAACGGCGCGGTGTCTCCCAGAGCCTAGAGGGGCCCCAGAAGGCGCCGGGGAAGGCGAAACCC
>JBKQLC010000139.1:0-38032 GCA_052147195.1 Syntrophobacteraceae bacterium | reverse complement strand
CCGGCCGGTCCCGCCATTCAAATCAAAAGGTGCTATCCAAGGTAGAACCCTGTCGGGTCGATGTTGCGAAGAATAGTTATTTCCTCTTCCGTCGGCGGAGTGGTCTCTCTGACATCAGGGGCAACATTCAGGCTAAAGGAGCAGTTGGCTTTAAGCTTTTCCACCGACTGCCCGGGGTAGTATTCGGCGAGATACATTTCGCATGTCTTTGCGTCGAACCTATAAACACCCATCGTGCTGACGACGACGGTGGGACCGCCGCCGATCATCCCGAGGCGCTCCCGGGCGCCAGGTCCAGTCAGGAACCCTGGCGTCGTCAGGTAGTCAACCGTTTCGACGAACTTCTTGGGGTCCTGAGGCATGATGGCGAGCACGCGTTTGCTGCAGGTTGCCATGTCGTTAGCGCCGCCGCTTCCAGCGAAATAGGTGAAGGTCTCAGGCTTTGCCCAGTCGCCCACACCCGTGGAATTGATATTTCCATATTTGTCGATCTGCGCGCCGCCTATAAAGCCAACATCGACTTCACCTCTCTGAAGGGCCGCCATTGTGGAAAGCATTCCAAAAGAAGCGTCACCGTTGCAGAAAAGTGCAGGATCATCGACTGTAATGGCAAGTCCCGGAGGAGCCGTTGCTCGAATAGACCCGCCCTCGGTGAAAAGAATCATGTTAGGGGCGTGAGTCGCCATCGCAAAACTTACGACAACCAGGGGCAGGCCGACACCGGCGAACACTACCTCGCTATCGTTGATCTCTTTCGCGCATCTCACGACCATAAGTTCAGTCAACTTGTAATTAGTGGCATGCATTGTGTCTTCTCCTTTGCGATCTTATGGCCAAGCCTAAGCCTTGATATTGTCGTCTGTGAACTGGGGTACACCCTTCCAGACACCCGGATCATGAAAGCCATAATCAACCTGGAATTTAGGCTTGTACCCGAGTTTAGGCTTGAGCCGGTCGAGTCCTTCCTGGCCGAATTTCTGGATATATTTCTTTATGTAGGCCTCTCGGTCTTCACAGCCATATACCCACTCGTCCAGGAACTTGGGGAGAAGCTCCGCGTTTCTTTCGTACTTGCCCTGATACTGACTGAACCGGATATCCAGGCCGTAGTAGCCGCGGCATGCTGAGGGATGAGCGCCCCACGGGCAATGTACGACGGCCAGCGTTTTGAAATATGGAACAACCGTTCGGTCCGGATCGGCCCTGATCACTTCCGGTTCGACTATTTCTTCTGCAGTGACTATGACCCCGCGCTTGGCGCCCATGGCACCGAATTCATCCGTAACGCCACGGGTACCCCAACTCATTACATTCCCCAGATTGTCGGCAACCTGAGCGTGAATAACAGCCACATCAGCGCGCCACGCACGCACAGCGGTGATATCCTTGCCGGTAAAGGGGTCTTTTACAACCGTAAGGTCAGTCGGATTGTACTTGAGCATGTCGGCACCGATATTACCGTGTACCGGCAGGAATGGCACACCAAGGAAGCCGGCCATCAGAGCGCTGGTGGCGCCAAAATTTGAAACGTCGAACCTTTTGACCGTCTTTGCCTGGAAAGCCCGGCGTACTGCATAGACCGCCTTGACATACCAGTTCATGATCCAGGCGGAGTGAATCTCCTTAACGCACCCAGCGCCAACCAGCAGATCAAGACCGCCAACGTCGGTCGAGGACTCCACGGTTGTCAGGTCTCTCTTTTTCTGCCGGATCAGTTCATGTGTGATGGCCATGGGAACCATGATCTGGAAGCCACCATAATAGATAGTATCGCCATCTTTGATGTATTTGGATACAGCTTCCTTGAGCGACATCAGCTTGTTAACTGCCATTTTTCTCCTCCGTTTGTTATTGAATTGGGAATTAAGAGTGCGGGTCAAAAGATAGTCCCTGAAACGGTCACCTCCTTGCTAGGCTTCGACAAATCCTCTCTTCATCCGTTCGTTGTAGCAGTCACGACATAGATAATATACGCGAACGTTTCCGCACCCGGTGCCATACAGTTGCAGAAGGAAAGTGCATGTCCGGCAACTCTGCAGCATGCAGCGGGACTCGCAGAATTCGAATTCCTCTTCGGGGCGGCCACACTCATCACATGTGTTTGACACTCTATCTACTCTTTCCGCAGTCCCTGGTCAGGCGCAAAGAGCCCTCACCCATACGGAAACCACCGTACTGTCTTGGCAAGGGCTGCAAAAAAAATAAAAAAATGGAAATAAAAAAGGCAGCATGTCAGCAGGATTGAACCGTAGCGGGAACAAGAGTCGTAAACGAGCACCAGCTAAAGCCGGTTGAGCAAGAAAATGAACACGTCTTGGATATAACTGCTGTGGGGCAGCTGCATTCATTTTTTAAGTTTGTGATTCAACGCACGTGATTATTCTCGCAAATGTGCCTTTCTGTCAACAATAATCTGTGGCCGAATAAGGCCCTCAACCGGGGGCCGGAGAGCAGTGAGGCATCTTCGTTTATCGCGGCCTCACCGCACCAATGACGCAGTCCATTCTCTCACCGGATCGCAGGAGCCTGACATTGGTGAATCCGGCTTCCTTCAAGCCCTGCTCCACTTCCTGAAAGGTGTAGGTATCCCCGCCCCGGGTATTTACCAACATGTTTATCGCAAACATCGCCCCTTCCGGCGGCGAGGTTCGCGATTCATCCATTATGTGGTCGCGAATCAGGAGCATACCGCCGGGATCGAGCGCCCGATACGCCTTCCTGTAGAGTTCCAGGTTCTGTTCGGGGCTGTTCTGATGAATTATCGCAGAAAGAAGCGCCAGATCGCATCCGCCAGGCAGATCGTCATGATAGAAATCCCCGGCGATCAGTTCTACGCGCTCCAGCAAGCCATCCGATAAAAGCCGCTCCCGGGCCATTGGAATTACATCTTTCAAGTCAAACAGAATTGCCTTTAGCTTAGGGTTGCGCTTAAGAAAAGCAATCGTGTAAGTCCCCGATCCTCCGCCAATATCGAGCAGCTTCAGGTACCCGCTCAGATCAAGTGAAGCGGCTATATCCTCCGATAGAGTCCTGCCGACTACGTGCATCGCCCCGATAAAAGCCCGCCTGTCAGCTATATCCATTGGCGCGGGCGGTTTCCGCTCAGAGCCGGCGCCTTTTTCGACGATCTCGGTCAAATCGCTCCAACCGACCCAGAGACGGCTCATGTGCAGCAACATTGGAAGCGCGGACTCGGAGTGTTTTGATGAATATGTGGCGCCCTCCTCGGTTAGCGAATAGACCTCTCCTTTCTTGTCGAGAAGTCCAAACGTAACAAGGCAATCAAGAACCCTTGCGAGCGCTCTTCGGTCGAATCCGCATCTTTCGGCAATCTTATCCGCGCTCGTAAAGGAGTCCTGGATAATTGTAAAAAGGTCCAGTTCTGCGGCAGTAAGGATTACCCTGCTCCGCATAAATGCTCTGGCTACCCCAAAAATATCTTCTTTTGCTCCCATGCATATTCCTTCCCTAAAATGAGATGATGAAAGGTTCTCAGTCTATAGCAAGCTATAAGCGGAAGCAACATGCCAAATGTATGGAACATCGATGTAAGCCATTTGAAGATCGCGGCCCTCAATGGTGAGCGGGAGTTTTCATCCGCTTGATTTGTTTCCGCCTTGGTGGTATGTAATGAGGTTCAATAATTATGGTGGGTGTAGCTCAATTGGTTAGAGCACTGGGTTGTGGCCCCAGAGGCTGCCGGTTCAAGTCCGGTCACTCACCCTCCGGGAAAGTACTATGGAGAGCCGATTTGCAGAATAAGCAGATCGGCTTTTTCATTCTGCTTGCCCTCTTGGTTAGATCTCTTCCCCGAAATCACAGGTCTTATTCTGGACCGACTGCATCTTACCGCACTTTGGGCATTTTACGCGGATCGCACGCGGAGTCGCCTTGAGGATTTCATAGAGTTCTGGAAGGATCGGAATCACCCGGGGCCCGCCAGATCAGGGAGGCACAAATAACAAGATTCAAATTCCTTCTTTTTGCGGCTGTATTGCACTTTTTGGGGGCTCGGACATTAGCTTCCCGAGTCCAAAGCCAGTTCTCCTCTTTGCAGTTCCGGCAAATCTTGAGACAAAGTTCAAAGATTTTGTCGGATAAGGATGCTAGAATGAACCGGCCACTTGGCATTACAAAAATTTTTCCGGCGCTCTCCATTGGTGGAAAGGAAGCAAAGAAATGGCGAAGATTCTGATTGCGGATGACGAGCCACAAACCAGGCAAATGCTTGAAGAAACCCTGGAAGAGCTAGAAGCCTACGGCGTGGAGTTGATTGTTGTGGGAAACGGCATGGAAGCACTGGAGGCGATCAGGCAGCAGAAACCCGAGCTGGTTTTCCTTGATGCTCTGATGCCCAAGATGAACGGCCTGGAGGTGTGCAATACAGTAAAGAAACAATACGGGATAAGGGACATTCGTATTATCATGCTCACAGCGGAGGGCCAAGCCTATGAAATTGGGCAGTTGAGCGAGGCGGGTGCGGACGGCTCCTTAATGAAGCCTCTGGACCCCGATGAGGTCTATGAAACCGCCGCAAGGGCGTTGGGGCTGCCAGTCTGATACGACCCGGCTGAAGCTGGAACCTGCGTGCACACTCCGAGAAAGGCCACACGGATTGCCGATCTCAAAAGAGCCGGTTTGCAGCGAATCGGTAAACAAATGATTCGAAAAACAGCGAAGATTTTGACGCCTTATTTCTCAAGGTGGACGAGAGCTGTGTCTTCCGATACCCCCCTGTACAGAGTACAGACGGTGCGATTGCCAACGCCTGAGGTATCAACTGCGCCCGCAGGCCGTCTGCTGCAAGCCGTCCTGGGGAAACGGACAATGCTGTTCTCTGTGGCAGCCATATGCTCAGGGCGAGAACCAGCATAAGAACATGACAGGAGGCACGGAGCCTTCAAGACGCCCCCATGCGTTGATGCAACAGACAGCCCCCCCCCCCGGCTGGGCGTCATGGATGTACGTTTTGACGCGCTCGATCAACTCCGGCGTCACTTCGCGGATGCAGTGTTCCTTTGCGTGCTCGGCCGCTTTCCGGAGTAGCTCCTCTTCCGTCTTACCCCGTACCATATGCTTACACCCGCTCGACGGGTCTACCTTGGCGCATTCCAGAATTTTTTCCATCGGACTATCGAATCAACCTGATGAACGTTAAACGAGAGAATAAATTAAATTGATATATGATTCGAGAAGGCTGTGTTTTTCCGACATAGGTGTGAAGCTATTGAAAAACAGCCTCGGGGGGGGCAGAAAGTCGGCAGCTCAGTAACTTGGTTTGACATCCTCGATAAAAGAGGTCTCCCGGGGACCGGCTTCCTTTTTTGTAGAGGTTGCAATTTTATTTTCGCCACTTTTGTCGTACCGGTAGTTCTCGGTCATCTTCCGGCCGGTCAGGTAGTTCAAACTTTCTATCTTTCCCGTGCCGCGCATCCCGTCTCCGGTCTCAAGATCCCTGCCGATCGTCACGAATCGCTGTGTCTGAGGATCATAGCGAAATCGCCATGTCTCGATGGCGAACTCCCGGGAGCCGCTCATCTGACTAACGATAATTACGCCTTTTTTGATGCTGATTCCTACACTCTCCTTGATTCCGCCGCATCCCTTGCATTGAAGGAGTTTGTCATTTATTCCCGCAAGGGTGAATTTTTCCTTATCCTTACCCATAAGAACTATCAATGCACGCTGAGGTTCGTCATCGGCTTTGTTTAAATCGAAGTCCGGTCCTCCTTGAACCAGGATAGCGGCTATATCCGGAATCCCATCGCTATTCAGGTCGCCGCTTGCCTGATCTCCCACTATCCACCCCGAAGGAATAAAATCGGACAGCGAATTGCCGACGGAGGGAAGACTTTTTACGGGAAATCCTTCCGTGCGGGCCGGAGACGTCCAAACAAGGAGAATGAACATCATCAGCGAAAGCCGTAAAATCAATGCCGTTTTTTTCATGCCTCTAATTCCCCTCTCATGGACACGTTGTAACGGGGTTGCCGCAATAATCGTACTGCGCAAGCCATCCCTTCGCTTTTCCAATCCTCACATACAGCCAACTCCCCTTGCATCCGACCAGCGTTGCTTCGACCTCTTTGGGAATTGTTTCAACAATCGGACTTTTGGTATCAGGCTTGCTGTAAAGAGGGACCGGCCGTCCGGATGGGCGTACAACTGCAACTGCAAGGAGCGAACCGTGAACCCATCCCTGTCCTTCAAACTGGAACCCGGAGGAAACCCCCTGAGCCGAACGAATGAGAATCCAATCCTCAAAAGAAGCGGAAAGCTCCACCACTGATCCATAGGTGTCATCGGGAATAACGACGAGAACAGACGAGTTCTTGTTGGGTGCGGATCGAACATTGGTTCCTTTAGGGTCGGAATCGACGGTGTAAACTTGACCCGTACAAGAAACTGCGCCGGGAGGAATTGGGCTCAGCTCGGCTGCCGTCGCTCCAGCCAAGGGGTAAATCGCCAGAAGAACCCATATTGCTATAACGGCCTTAGTATTGATACGTTTCATGGGCTTCTCCGTTATCCGACAGGAGGCTGGAGTAATATTTTTCAATTTTCTCGGGGCTAGCAGCTAGTCCGAAGGCCGACAGGCCAAAGCGTCGCCGAGAGGTTTTATAACGGGCGATGCGCCGCCCAGGCTAACCTCGACCTCATATACTATAACCGTAGGCGCGTCGTCCCATTTTTGCGCGTCGAGATGCTTCAATTCTTTTTCGATACATGCGTCGCCCTTAGCCGGTTGATCATCGCAACGCTCCTTCGCCATTTCTTCCTTCGCCGCCCGATATCCTCCGGCGCAGGATTCAAGCGATCCGCCCGCAACTCCGGTCTGCGCGGCGATGGTGTCTCGACATGCCGACCCGCTCGTAACTGCCGAGCACGTGGACGCAAAAACCCGTTGGTAACGAAGGCTGAGAATCCCGTCTTTTATTTCAAGGGACTGGATACCTTTTTGCGCCGTGTCCTCGAAGAGTTTCTTCCGGTCGGATACGCGGAAAACCATAAACCCCAGACCGCCATTGGTTCCGTCGGCAGCCCTGAAGAACGCATGGTCGGACTTGACGCCCTCAAAATAGCCGCTCCAGGCATCGGCCGGGATGACATATTCATTTCGCTCTTTCGCTTGCCGGCATGGAGGTGCCGCACCTGGCGCCGCGGGAATGATCGAAAGCCTCTCGGCCCCAACCTCCCCGAAATCTACCTGCTTTACGACAAAATGCGGGTAAGTAAAGCATGAGACCTCCCTTTTGACCTGGGGATTATGCGGATCGGGCTTCAAGTTCACATGCCTGGCTCCCAGCGGCTGATCGTACGGACTCTCGGCAGCGGCTCGCTCCGGCAGTCCCGGAACTGCACCGAGAAGCCCAATCGCGCCTAATAACACGCAATAATGCATCAAGTGATGCACCATGCATCCGGACCGCGTTTTCCCGTGGCCGGACTCCGCTCCGAAACACTTTCTCCATAACTCCAAAGGGCTAAAAGTCATAAGATTCACCGTCCAATGGGTGAGAGGTAACGATCCGCAACAATGCACCAAGTCCCGAGTTACGCACTCAAACCAGAATGAGGGTATCTGGATTTTTGCCTGAACAAGTCCATTGCTCCCCTGAAACCCTGAAACCATACGATTTGCAGATCGAACATGCAAGGAATATCTCAATGATACAGGTATCTTGCGGTTCCAGGACGCATTTCGCCCCTACTTCTCAACAACGTTCTTTGTCCTTTTTGCAAATGCTCCGATCAGCCCATTCACCTATCTCTTACCATACACAACATGAGGGCAATGAACGGAATTGCCTTGCCAACTTGTAAATCGGGCCTTGTCTCAAAATATGAAATGCATCTGGAAACCGCATATGGCGCAAAGTGGAAGTCATAAGCGAAAGTCAGCCGGTTACCGTAATCTCCGGGAAAACGATGGCCCCTGGGTCTAGAATCTTGCGAATAAAGGCTGCACAACAGGGCGATTCAGAGACGATCGCCGGCCGGGACGCATGAATTATCATTCCGTAAGCCACTACGTGAGCTTTGAATCCTAGGCTCCCTGCTTCCTGCTTCTTGTTCCGAAAAGTGTTGGTGGGCTTCGCTCCGCTTAGCCCACCCTACGGTTCTTTTCATGGTTCCGGATGTCCCAACGGGACATGAGTTACTGGTTCTGGCAGCACACAGGAGTCTCAGTCTTAATGAGCACATCCCCCGCCGGCGTGACCTGCACAGGTCAACCTCGCGTCGAACTCCGGCAGGGTTTTTTCCAGGATTAACCGGATATTCTGTCCCACGGAATCAACTGTCGCATGGAATACCCTGATGCCCTGGGCATGCAGTTTCATCAAAGCCCCCTTCCCGATGCCTCCAACCGCAATCGCGTCAACCTCGCGCCCGCCTAGAGCCTTGATGGGTTGGCACATACCGTGAGCGTGATGCATGTCGCCGTTATTGATCTCTTCAACCGTGTTTATATCCGTATCCACAATGACAAAACCCGGGGCTGACCCGAAATGTTCATAGACCTTGCTGTCAAGGCCCTGCAGCGTTTCAACGGGAAAACAGATTCTCATGCTTCATCTCCTTATCAATTCAAAGTCAGTAATAGAGTCAAATCCGTGCAATCCGTGGCATCTTAAGCCCGCACTTGCCGCTCCACGAAATGCGAGAGGTCCGAAATGCGTCGACCTGTTCGAAACGCAAAACCACAACCTCAAGCGATCAAACGGGAACTCGGGCGGGCTTGAAGATCTAGCAGTTCGGCTCTCAACGAACTCAGCGGCAACATTTCAGGCGGGCCACTTTTTGACCTCGCATGGATTATTAGCATATGCCTACGTAGCATTGTAACAAAAACACATGGGATAAGGGGAGAAAGGTGTCGAAATCCCTAATTGCGCTGCGGGGACCTGAGCGCGCGGGAGGGGGATTGTGATCATAGTGCTGCCGAAACGTCACTCCTCTAGCGTCCGGCGCTTCGGCAGCGCCAGGGGTTGTTTGTGCTTTTTCTAAATGGCGTGGTTAAGAGAAGCCTCAGTATAATCCTGTTCGGCCGGGTTTTCTGCGACTCCGGGGAAACCGGCCAGAGTGCCCGCAGGCTCTGCCACCCGGCCTGTGACTAACTCTCAGGCTGCCTACGATTCTTCCTGTCCTGTTTTTGCGAAAAACTTTTCCAGATTGGAATAGCCGCCGGATATCACGGTTTTTAAGTCTTCACACGCTTTTTTGTTTATATCCACCCATTGCCTGAATGCCTTCCTTCCCTCTTCCGGCAACCAGGCGGCACCATCAAGAAGCATGGCCGTTTGCTCCCACATCATGATCATGCCGTTTATTGTGCCGTCGACAGAAGCCCTTTGCATATCGATCATCTGCTTCGCCATTCTGAATTGCTGGTTCATGAATCTTCCTCCTCAATTGTTTTGAACGTAAGTAGATTGTGGCATAAACAAAACGTGCTGATCGCCGGGTGAGACGATTCGTATGGGAGTGCGGACCGAAAACGCTCTGATAAATGATCCACGCGTGCTAACTGCAAATTTAATTCTCCATCTTCTCCCATTCAAGCGCCGGTCGAAAATAATTCCCGGATGAAGTGATCCAACAGGGAAATGTTTATATTTTAAAAAGAATTATTTTCGAGAACACGGCACGGCCTTCGATCGAGGAATCGCAGGCAAAGTTAAAGCAAATTGCTGATATGAGGAAGATGCAATGTTGAACGCAATACACTCCGATATAACATACGACCATTTGATCTATCTGCCTGAAGAATACGATGCAAGACAAAAATGGCCTGTCATTTTTTACCTGCATGGCGTCGGCGGCCAGGGCGACTATCTGGAGATCCTCAAAGCGCACGGGCTTCCAAAGCTGCTTGAGCACAGGGCTGATTTTCCATTCCTGGTCGTTTCACCGCAGTGCCCTCCGCAGGAGGGTTGGTCCACGTCGCTTTTGAGCGACCTGCTCGACCATGTGGCTATGCGATACAAAATCGACAACAATAGAATCTATCTTACAGGCATCGGCACAGGGGCAGCCGCGGCATGGCAATGGGCCGCAAAGGAGCCGGAAAAGTTTGCGGCACTCGCCCCCATTTGCGGCCGGGGCAATCCACATGAGGTCTGCAAGCTGAGAGACATCCTGGTTTGGACTTTCCACGGGGCCCGGGACAGGATCGTTCCAATATCCGAAACCCAGAGCATGGTTCTTGCCCTGAAACTCTGCGGGGGAAACGTGGCTTTTACGATCTACCCGGAAGCAGAGCATGATTCCTGGACGGAAACGTACAGTAATCCACAGCTCTACTCATGGTTTCTGGAACATAACAGGGCGAGTTTTTCGGAGCCGGCGCTCGATCCTGTCATCGAGGACCTGGATTAAGCCGCTGTGTTAATACCCTGAGATCTGTAGAGCGACGTCCACCAGTCTATGGTGGTCTCTTTCAAGCTATCTTTCAGAATTTGTTCGGTTTCTTTAAACCGGATTGACATACCGGTCCTTCAGAGATAGTTTGCTTCCGCTCCAAATCGATTCCGGGAGGGTTATCATGAAGAATATCGTTTTTGCCCTGGCGCTTCTGATTTGTTTTCCAGTCCCAGGCAGCGCTATAGACCTGGCCCCCGTGAGCGGGACATACTTCAGCCAGCGTGACAACACACAGTTTCTCATGCTCCGTCCTGACGCGACTTTCGTCCTCAGGCAAAGAAAAAAACCGCCCGACCCCGACAACCCCTTTATCGAACTTTCCGGCACATATGCACTCAACGGGGAAACAATCACGCTTCAAACCCAGGATGGTGGATCAGCCAAGGGTCAAATTAAGGGAAACGTCTTTAAGGATGGCCAGGATGAAGAATGGGTAAAAAAAGGAGAAGAGCAGAATGTAGTGAGGCCAAAGTATAAATCATTGTACCGTCAGTAACCCGGCTCTTTGTAGAAGAAATCATCGTGAACGGCCTGTGTCAAGTATCTTTCAGCGAAGAGGTGAAGGACTATCTGAGGCCGCTCGCGCAGTATTTCATCAAACCTGAAGGGGGCGAACGGGGCTTCGCTGGTGATGTTCTTAAAATGTTTCTTCAGATACGGATACAACCCATCTCCGAAGGAATCATGTCGAAAAACCAGTTTATTGAGCTGCGGGGATGTCCGTTTTAACTCGACCTGAAAAACGGTGTCATTTTTCTCCGGCCACACGTCCTGGATAAACAGTATCCGGGCAAGGTCGCCCCCGTTAGCCCTTCGTTCTACTCCTAAGTGTCCGTCAAGTTCGATCACGCCAGTATTCGGATAGTAACCCGAAATTCTCTTCATAATTTCCCTGTAGCCGACGTAGGCGCCAAAACTGTTCCAGTGTGAATCCGTCGCCCAGTAGAGGGGCAGCTTCGATTTCTCCTTTGTCAAAGGTTTGCTCAGGTCAAGGACCTTCAGGGTAGAGTGCTGGTCCATATAGTCACAAAACTGTTCCAGCCGGGTCCTCGATCTGTTCTTCCTTATTCTCTCCGGCAGGTATTCACTATAGATGGTATTCTTGTTTGGAGCGATGGCTACAATGTAGTTGATTCCCTTTTCGGCAAATTTCCGGTTGTTTTCTTCCAGTTTGACTCTCAGCCTTTCGAGCGCGGCATCGGAGAGCGGAATTAAGCCCATGAAATCGTTTATGCTCTCTCCGTCATTGAGCGCCTCGGAGCGATAGAAAAGCCAGGTGTCTTTCCCCACGATTACGCTCTGAACGGGAGCAACACCAAAGAGGTGAACCCTCATCAGGATGTTCCAGCGGATCAGGTCCGTACGAAACCCGAAATGGTCATCGATGTAAGCCTCACACTCCACGGCGAACTTTGAAATATCAGCGCCTCTCCACTCAGGCGGACTCGCCAGTATCCTCTTATCAGAGTCTTCGAACTCATCGTAGATCTTAAAATGCATCTGGATCGCCGGAGCCCAGACGGCAGTCAGGAAAAGCGCAAAGGGGATGATAAGCAGACGTTTCATAGCGGCCGAAATTTCCCTCAAAATTTGAAATATATGAAAGCCTTGTGAGTACCCCCTGCAAGAGCCATCACGGAAGCAAAAAAGACAAGGCTCAGGAACAGTGCATAAGACACGTAAAATACGGTCGCCCGATAACCGTAGGAGGTTGCAAATTCGACCGGCGCGTTCGCGCAGAGTCTTTTGACCAGAAGCGAGACAGGCATGCAAAAAAACGCGGCAAAGACAAACAAAATTAAAGTTTCAACGTTAAGATGGACAGAGAATAGCCCCGTAGTGTGAGCGCTCTCCAGATGGATGCCCAACATCGATTTAAGGTATGCAATGGCAAACGTCATGCTATCAGCCCTGAAAAACACCCACCCGATCATCACGACCGCCAGCAAATAAATATGCCTCACAACACGTGGAGCAAGCTCAATGAGTTTTCCAAACCATGTTCTCTCCACAAGGAGAAACAGGCCGTACCAGGCTCCCCATATTATGAATGTCCAGTTTGCTCCGTGCCACAGTCCACAAACCAGGAACACTGCAACCAGATTGAACCAGGTCCTTGAGCGAGGCCCCCGGTTTCCGCCAAGTGGAATATAAAGATAGTCCTTGAACCAGAGCGAGAGGGAAATATGCCACCTGCGCCAGAACTCACGCACCGATTGCGAGATATATGGAAAATCGAAATTCTCGGGAAATTCGAAACCAAACATTCTGCCCAGCCCTATCGCCATATCCGAGTACCCCGAGAAATCGAAATAGATTTGCAGCGTAAAACAAAGAATACCGGCCCATGCGCTGAATGGATCCAGGTTTTCCGGTTGGAGACCGAAAGCTGCGTCGGCTACGCCGGCAAGCGGATTTGCCAGCAGAACTTTTTTTGCAAAGCCCGCTATAAAACGCTCGATCCCATAAGTCAGACCGGCGGCCGTGATCTCTCTGCGCCCGAGTTGACAATATGCTTGCCGATACTGAACAATCGGCCCCGCAAGCACCTTTGGAAAAGCCGCAAAATATATGGCAAGCGCTCCAGGGTTCTTTTGAACGGGACCCTCGCCTCGGTATATATCCACCAGATAGGAAATTGCGTGGAATGTGAAAAAAGAGATCCCAAGGGGCGCATAAATGAGAGAAATATGGACCTGCGGCAGACTGAACCAGCCCAGGAAATCATTCAGATTCCCGCCCAGGAAGTTCGCGTATTTGAATATTGAGAGAAACAACACGTTTAGTATCAAACCGAAAACGAGCACCGCCTTTTTCGCTTTTATCCCGTCACCGGCGGTTAGCCCCGGTCTTCCGAGCCGGCCAATCCATAATCCGAGCAGGTAGTTGAAAAGAATAGAAACGAGAAGCGCCAAGATATATCCGCCTGCGCTCCAGACATAAAAAACAAAGCTGGCGACCAGGAAAAGGAAGCTGCGCCATCTTTGCGATGGCAGCAAATAGAGTGTCAATACAATGGGCAGAAAGAAGAAAAGAAAAACTATAGAGCTGAAAAGCATCTGCAGAAATCCATAATAGTTCCGAAGACTACTGAAATCCTCAGTTGCCAAAAAGAAGAAGGGCTGCGCTCAAAGACCAAACGGACAACAGTGTGGACAGAACAATCCCGGCTGAGGCCATATCCATGTCGCTGTTCAGTTGGGATGACAGAATGTAGATCGATGTTGCGGCAGGCAAGGTGAAATAAACCATTCCGACCTTAAGCGAAAGCCCGCTAACCCCTAATGCGGTCATGATAAAGTATCCCAGAAGCGGCAGAATGATCAGCTTGGCGACCGCAGATGCCATGGCCAGGCTGAAATAATTCTTTAACTTCGAGGTCTCCAGAGAACACCCAATCGAGAGAAGAGCCATTGGCAAAGTCAATGAGGAAAGAAGCTTGAACGAATTTTCAATGAAAACAGGGAAAGGAATAAGAAGCTTCGAGTAAATGAAACCCAGAACACAAGCGAGAATCAGCGGATTGGAGATCAATTCTTTGGTGATGAGATGTAATCTTTCTCCTTTTTTGAACGACTTGCCCGAAAACCATATCAACGTTGAGACAGCCATGACATTTATGAATGGAATTGCGAAGACGAGAATCACCCCGAATCGCCTGACGCCCTCCTCGCTGAAAACGCTCAGAATTACAGCCATTCCAACATAGGTATTGAATCGATAACAGCATTGGGAAAAAGAGCCAACGGCAAGATCAGGCGTCTCGGCAAGCTTAATGTAAATAAGGCTTAAAATGCCGGCGCACAGTGTCGCTGCTATAACAGCTATACCCAGCCTCCAGTCGAGCACGCCGCTGGGGTCGGGAGTTCCCGTCTTCCAGAAAAGCATGACGGGAAAAAAGATATAGTAGATAAGCCTGTCTGAAACGCTGAAGAAATCCCTGTTAGCCAGGTCAAACCGCTTCAGCGCCTGCCCGAGCAGGATTACCATGCATACGGGAATGATGCTGTCGATCACTGCGCTCATTTACGGGATTCCCGCGACAGGTTAAGACGCCGGTCCAATCTCTACGTTACAAAGCAGCCTTGAGAATATGAAGCTTAGCGTTCAAAGGCAAACGGTTTTTTAGCAATAAAGACTTCGGTACACTCACTGAGGACAATACTGAAATGCCCCCGGAAGTTATTGCCGGATACTCCAAAAAAAACTATCATCGAAGCGTTGGGCTCACATTCTAAATGATCTATGGATTTTGAAGGCCCCCGCCTTCTCGGAAAGCTCAAAAATGCAGATAGAGTCGATTACACACCCGGGGTTTCACAGAACGAATAACGAGGACCGATGCCTGGTCAATGCGCTGGACAATGACCGCGCCTTGCTGGCCATCGCCGACGGAATGGGCGGACATGCGGCGGGTGAAGTCGCTGCTCAGATGGCCGTGGAGCGCCTGGGCGACTTCAGCCCCAGTGACTCTGATATTATCGCTGAGATTATCAATCGAATAGAGCTTGCTCAGAGAAGCATCATGGAGCGCTCTCGCCTGGAACGTTCCCTCAGGGGAATGGGCACGACACTCACCGCCCTGTTTCTCGACGGCAGGACTGCCTTCTGGGTCCATGTCGGGGACACCCGGATATATCACCTCCACGAAGGATCGCTCACCAGGATAACTGAGGACCATACGCTTCCAGGCATGCTTCTCAAGAAGGGTGAAATCACCAGGGAACAGGCCCGGCTTCACCCTTACAGCAATGTCCTGACAAGGTGCCTGGGCTGCGGCGAACGGCATGACCCCGATTCAGGCACGTTTAGTCTGACAGAAGGCGATTTTGTCCTGCTTTCCTCTGACGGACTCCATGACCTTATGGCAGATGAGCAAATCGCGGCCATTCTGTCCGCCCATATTCCCTTAAGGGATAAACTCGGTCAGATGGTTTCCATATGCCTGGAAGCCGGAGGCAAGGACAACATAACGGCTGTCATAGCACGGATTTAAACGATGCTGCACCTTCAACCGCCCGCGGCAGACCTACCCACGGCACTGCACACCGACGCGTGCAGAGTACAGTTGGAGCGGTTTTGCGCCAGAACCGACGGTACGCCTCCCAGCGAACTCACGATCAGAATCGGTGTCCCGGGAGTCGCCCACGCGAACAGTTTCTCCGCCGGAAAGATCGGCAGGTTGATACATCCGTGCGAGCAATGTCCTCTCACGATGTCCCCGGCGTGTATCCAGACAGTATCATAGACCCTCAACGCCCATGGCATCGGCGCAGGCTGCCCCCAGGCATTCGGATAGCTCCTGGATACGTGGTTTAGATCCTTTTCCTTTACGGTATAAAGGCCCTCCCTGGTCGTGCCCTCCACTTTCCCTACACAGATATATGTGTCCCCCACAAGCCTGCCTCTTTCGTACCAGCCGATATAAGGTAAATCTTTGACGATCAATATGAATTTGGGCAGATCAGCAACATCCGGGATGAATTTTTCGAGGGGTGTCCAGGTTTTGAATGCAGTGAAATCGTTTGGCACTTTGATTGGTGTCCCATCATGAATGTCCTGAGCTATATAATCGAAATCCCGGGCATTCAATTTCGCAAGTATTCTCAGGCTGACACTGGGGCTAAGGTCCATGTCCTTCTGAAACACCCTTTCAAGCTCTTTTTCTGTTATCACCCGAAATGTCCAGGCCTCCTTTGACTTGTGATTCCCGGAGTTGTCTGCGGCTTTTACCGCAGCAGTTCCAAACGCAATGACAGCATATGAGATCGCAAACAAAAATATAGAAAATGAACGGACATTCATAAATACTCCTCCTTTGAAAGCGCGGTCCACTACCGCACTATTGATGATTAAAAAAGATAATCATTCTTCTTTTTTGCAAATGGTCAGGTCGTTACTTAGAAAGATTTCAGGCAGGAAAAACCGCCGGCTCTTATCGACTAATCGGCCTATCGTCAGCAGTTTCAAGGTCGTAATAACTTCGGCACAGAATCCGTTCGTCGCGGCCAAGCGCGGCGAGGAGAAAGGTACGATGGTTTTCGAGCGAAGCTTTCAAAATCCCCTTGCGAAGGTATCTGTCAGGAGAGGAATAGACCGGCGCAGGAAGAATCGAAATGTTACCCCTGCTCATTTTCCGGAGTTTGCGCACCAGGTCTACGTCTTCCATCAGGTAGCTGCGTCGGAACCCCCCTACCCTCTCAAAAACTTCCTTTTCACAAAAAAGACCTTGATCGCCATATGGGAGCTTAAACAGGGCAGACCTCAAATTGGCCCATGCGGCGATCAGTCCGAGTGCTCGGTTCGACGGTAAAAAGCGCAGCTTGAAGCAGCCAATCGTTGACGAGTTATCCAGGCAGGCCCTACGGATCAGGTAGGGGAATTCCGGCGGAGGGACAGTGTCATCATGCAGGAAGAAGAGGATTTTTCCCCTGGCAAGCATCGCTCCTGTGTTTTGCTGGATTCCACGTCCCTTGCGGGTACACGCAAAAGTGAGAGATGGCGATATCCTCCAGACGGATGCCTTTTCCAGGGAGCAACCCCGCACCACTATAATTTCATCCCCCGGCCAGATCGAATTTTGCAGATATATCAAAAGAGCCGAGAGTTTTTGTGGTTCGGTCAAAGTGGGGATGATTACTGAAATCGGCCGAACGAACAGCAAATCGCGGTCCAGCCGGTCCAGGTCGAGTTCGCAGTCGACATCGTTTCTTTCAGCAGCCAGACGGATGCGAAACCCAATGGCTTCGAGCTCTCGTGCAGTTCTGGAAAAGACTTCGCCAGTTCCCCACGTAGTAAATCGGAAAGGAGCGTCAATGGGGCGATCGGTCCCGATCAGATAGAACCCACCGTCGGAAGCCGGACCGAGCACGACAACTCTTTCTCCTGTATTCCCAAACGACCACTCTATATCTGTTGCTTCAATGTCTGCAAGATCGGTCCCGATGAGAACAGCCTTAGCGGCACCATTTGCGAATGCGGCATGAAGCGCGTTTTCCATCCTCGAGCCGAGGTGCTCTCCCTGCTGAGGACAGTACTCCCAGGGACCGCGGAATTTATTCCTTAACGACTCGGCACTATTTTCGGGCGTGTAGTAAAGAACTATGCGAACTTCAGGCGTCTTGCGCTTGAAATCGCAAACTACCCCCAGTGTCCTCCGGATAAGCATCTCATAGGCTTCAGCGGCTCTTTGAGGTCCCACTGTCTCCGCAAGCCGTCTTTTAACCATGCCCGGTTCAGGGTATCTCAAAAATATCAAGAGAGCTTTATGGGGCGATTCCATGATGAAAGCGGCCTCAGACAAGTTAGGCCAATCAATACGGCATGCTCCTGAGCGAGCGAATGATCAGTGTAATAGCCATTGCAATCATACCGGTCAAACCCATCCCGCAGGAAAACCCCGCCAGCAGGACAGGCGCATATTGCCGCCAGGCAAGGCCATACTTTTTGGCAAAAATGTAGCGACCGACAAATGCACCAACTATTTCGAGGAAAATCCCGTGCGGAGTGGTCTGCCCAAGTCCCCTCACCACTCCGTAAATGAGCATGATCGGCAGATGGAGGGCGCTCAGTACAAGGTAAGAGCCCAGCCCTATCAGGCCGCCCCACGCCACATAGGAAAAATTCAGCGCCTGGTAAAACGGGGAGTTTCCTTCAAGAGTTGCGCTTTGCATGAGCAAAGAGTTCATCGCCTGGAGGTGCCAAAGCTCCTGCGCATAGGGATACATACCCGAGGGAAGAGGGGCAAGCCGCCAGATGTACTGTGAAAAAATAAGACTCGCCGCGAGGACGATTGGAACCATAAGGATTTCGGCTTTTATGATGCTCCTGAAACTGGTCCCGGTAAGTTCGATTTCCCGCCAGCGAGACGTTGCTTTACCATAATTATGGATAGGAATCGGGGCGTACCAGATACCAAGCCCGGAGTAGCCGAAAAACTTCGAAGCCGCAATAAAGCCGGACTCCCTGATCATCGGGAGATTTATGAACTGGCCGGCTATCCCCTCGAGTCTCGCAGAGACAAATGAGATAATGGGGGTATAAATGAAACCGTAAGCCACCAGAAAAATCCAGGGAAATCCAGGAACGAGCCAGCTCGAAAGGACAATGTAGGCCGTTGTCGAGGCTACGTAAATCCCTATGGCAATCAATACGCTGAAATCCCCCCGTCCGGCGGGGGGAGTCATCATCGCGACCAGCCGGTCCTTCATTTTCCCGACTTTCGCCCCTCGGAAGCTGGAGAAAACGTGGAAGATTCCTACCAGCGCAACTGCCAAGCCGAGGCCGATGCTGAAACTCATATAAAAATCGAAGTTGTTGGCGAATATCGTATCGACGGTCCCCATGCCTTTGTGCCACCGATGCAGAATTCCGTGTTCATACAACACGGGATTGCCAAAGAGTGTTACTACGAAGGCGATTGCTCCACCCATTACCGCCCAAAAAGGAAGGACCATGCCAAGAAAAACCAGCCCGAGATCCAGTTGAATCCCGGTGGCAACGGCAGGAAAAATGTTCTCTGTGACGCGGGTAAGATCCAGCCACGGGATCGGGAGGATTCGAATAGGTTCGGACAATACCAATCCGCTTACACTCGGAATAAGAATATAAACAACCCCAAAACAGAGGCCGATCATCGCGCCAATGGAAAAAACCTTCCATTTCCAGCCGATTTCCTTTCGTTCGGTGGATTCGGCAAGGGCCATATTTCCCAAAGCACCCACCGGCGCCATTGGAAACGGGAGTTTTTCAACATCGGAGGTAAGCCTGAAGAGCGCGTAGCCGAGACCGAAATGGTCCACAGCAGATATGATTTCGAACCCGGTCATCAGAAGAATGGGGATCAGCCAGTCGCGGTGGAAAAAAGTTCTCGATGTGAAGGACTCCGAACCGGGTTGGGGGGCAACCCAACTGGGAATCAGGTTAGTCAGGCCAAGCATCTGCGCCGCGTCGGACTGCACGAGATACTGGTTCCATAACAGGCCGGAAAATGGCGATGCAAGCGCAGCTCCAGCCATGTAATACAGGACGAAAATCTCCTGCTGCCTGAGGCGGACAAAAGCCCTCTTGGCAATTTCAGCAAAAAGAATGATCGTCACCCAACGAGCCGCAGGTCCAATTCCGGTTCCGATCACCAGGCTCAGATACATCGAGCCCGGCATCATCAGAAAGCCGATGAAGATCGCTCCGACGATAGATTTCCACCCGAAGCCCTCTTCGAATTTCTCAGGGGGCTTGAGCAAGTCGCGGTATTCTTGGAGTTCTTTGTCTTCGTACACGTTATCGCCAAAATCGGCTAAAGGGGCAGAACATGATAGCTAAAGGGGGCAAAAGTACCCACCATCAGCCAAACGAGGGCCATCAGCATATCCCCCGTAACCAGCCCGATAAAAAGATTCTTCACTTCGTGGTAAAAGCTCACTCCGCCGTATCGCAGGACGAGAGCGTTGCAGGACCATCCGACGAAAAAACCGAACCACAGGATCTGCATGGCGGAACTGTAAGCAGTCAGATACCCTATTGGATGAAGCGGCCACCAGATAAACATCTGGTAACCGACCACCAGGAGGGTCATACATGCAGCCCCGGCTATTGAGAAAATTGCAGCCCACCTGTTCGGCCCCTCAGCGTGCTTTAAAAGGAATGCGGCATTCTCGTGAACCTTCCTCGTACTCTCGACCGCCCATGAATCGGGCAGTGAATTAATTCCGAATTTATAATAGAGGGCAAGCATCGATATGAACGAGACCAGGATTCCGGCGACAATGGCAAGCCACACTCCCCAGACAAAGAGGCGCCGCGGTCTGCTTCCGTCCGAGAGCTTGGATGCGTGAAAAAGAGAGGGCGCTAGAGATTCTCTTACGTCAACAAAGGTAATCTTCTGCACCACTGCACCCAGAAAAACCGTTCCCGATTGAAGCCACTGAGAACCGAAAAGGGCAAGAAATCCATCCGAGGGAGCCACAGCGATGGTAAAATAGGGAAGGCCTCCCTGGCACACCAAGCGGGCAGTAACGAGTTGGAGCATAAAACAAACAGCCAAAAAGGCCGCCGCGGAAAAGAAACCCATGCCAAAAAATGAAAGCCAGATCCATACCCCTGTCATTCCGACCAAAAACAGGAAAACCGATATCCTTGGTGAAATCAGCCCATGGAAATTTTCCGTCCCTTTGCCTGAACCCGCGATTTCGCGCAGGACGGATATCAGGTGATAACGGGCAAGCCAGATTATGAAGAAGAAAAAGACAGCGAAAGCCCCTATCATCTGCATCTCTTCTACCCTGGAGATGGTCGGACCAAAAAGGACGCCAATCGAGGCTGAAGGGATTTTCCATCCCAACGTTGCAATGAATCCGGGGAAAAGACCGCCGAGCAGAAAGAAGAACCAGAAACTAAACGAAATCTGCTTGGGGGCCAGGAAAGCGAACCCTATAAAAGCCGGAATGATGTATATTTTTGCCTTATATAAACCCGACAACATACCTTCAGGCGGGATGTAAGGCTGAGCGAGCACCATGGTAGGAATCTGCGGTATTTCGGGAAAATAGGTGTGAAGACCGTTTAAAGTGTGAAGAAGCACCGGGAAGCCCAGCCCGATAATAAAGTATCTGTTGCGAAAAAATCTCCATAAGGAATGTTGGTCGGCTCGCAGGCTCAAATCCATGGGAACCTGGAGAAGAGGGAAATTCATTTTCTCGTTCTCTATCCACTGATGTGAAAACAGGCCCATCATTCCGAAAAGGGCACTATAAACGAGCAAAATGAAAAGCATCCAGAGAAAAAATGGAACAACCCATTCGCTCCACGGAATGCGAGCCAGAATCTGGAGCCAACTCATCCCGAGTCCCCCTTCAAGCCCGCTGTACAAGTTGCGGATCAGGTCGGGATTTTGAGGAAAAAGCGAATGGGTAGCATATGGGATTTCCGCCCTGCTGTTTCCGAACAGATTCATCCAACCCGGCGATGTTATATTGATCAGAAACGTTCGCATCAGGCCCGTATAGGCAATTCCGCCCGACAGGGCGGTCATCGCCCAAATCAGAAGGACCTCTCGGGAATAAAGACGCCATTTTTTGTTAATGAGTGAGAGTGCCGGGTTTACCGCCGCCAGCAAAAAGAGGAGGATTGCAAAGGACAGGAGCGGGAAATGGCCGCCGGAGAGTGGACTGTTTTGCAGATTGATGTTGTTGTATGGAGTAAGCGCACAGCCGATAATGCTAAACAGGAGACCTGTAAAAACCGCCGGCAGCCTGATTCTACTGGTGTCCGGAAGGTAGTCCGCATTTGCTTCAACACGGGAGGACCCCGCCTTTTTTCCGGCATCAGGCGTGTTCCCCGACTCGGCTGAGTTATGGTTCATCACGCCAGGGCCTCCAGGCTCTTCTCATCGATTTCAGATCTTCGCGCGTAGCCGGCCTTCGTTTCGGCATCCAGCAGCCTCCACAATAGCATCTGCTTTCTCAGTTCTTTTACGAAACGCTTGTTTGCTCTTTCCCAGGCGGAATGCTCTCCGGAAAGGCGCGTAAGGAATATGGCCAGTTCCAGATACCCGGGGTTGGTATATGAAGGACAGCAGTGCACATGAACGCGCTGTTTCATCCCAAAATCGAATGGAGCCAACCATGCGTTTGCTTCAAATAGAATACACACAGAAAATTTAGCCGGGTCAAACCCGGTCAGCGGAGCGCCCGGTCCAATCTGAGTATCCTCCATGGTAAAGGAGCCGTGCCCCGAGTCCCTGTGTGCTGTAAAAAACGCATACAGGAAATTCATAACTCCAAATTCTTCCTCCGATTTCAAGAGAAACGGAAGGGTCATGCGTATCTGGTCCCCAGTGGCGGGCGGCAGCTTCCAAATCCGGTTTACGTCAGGCATGGCGATGTTGGTCGCCACATGTGCCGGATAAAGCGCAGCAAGGAAAACGACGGCAAAAACGAGAACCATGCATGCAATGCTGGCCAGGGAGGAGTAATTGAAAGTCAGCTTCGAAAAAAGAGCGGTCCCGGCGAGGAAATGAGCGCTGAACTGCGCGATGATATAGCCGATAACCACAGAAATAACCGCCAGCGAGAGCGCCTCCACTATAAACAAAAAACCGACGTGTGCGGGCGCCAGTCCGACGGAGGTATATGTTGCGATCTCGCGTTTTCGCTCATAAACATGGCTTATCATGGTGTTAAGAGTTATCAGAATAACCAGCACGATCGGGACCACCAGGTTTGAAGCCCCCTGGTATCGCATGGTCGATCCGGTGCTTTGAAACCATGTTCCAAACCATGTCCCACTTGCGCCGATAATAACTGGATAGGTGAGCCAGGAGGACAACATCAAAGCAGCATCGAAGGGGTCCGAAGCCGTCATTACGGAAACGGACTGAATGTCTCCTCCCATTCGCACGCAAGTACCGAAAGGAATTACGACTGTACGGCCCGCATCAGCGTACCGGTAGTTTGAAGACCGCGGCAATAACTGCTCCCCGGATTGAACGGCCTCCATCTCCGCCTCGGACAAGTCCTCGCCTTGCCCCGACTCCATGTAGGCAGGAAGGATCTGTTCCCTGTCAAGGTCTTTAAAGGACTCGAAGCTATCGATGTCAAATATCCCGGAGATTCTAAAACTACTCCCCATGAGAATTACGGAATTGCCCACGCCAAGCCGAAGCTGATCGGCCATTTTCGATGAAATCAGAATCGCATTCCCATCTTCTTTTTCAAACCATCTACCTTTCAGGATTGTCTTTCTCAAGGTTTCCGGCGCGTCGTACCCGACTCCAAGAACTCCTTCGACAGGACTTGAAAGGTCTCCGGCAAATATCGAGGTCACATTCCGCTGCCCGGGCATGGGGGCCTTTATCCATCCCTTTGGCCAGATAGAATATCCTGAGCCGAACAGCACTTTGATGTCTTCGAACAAAAGAGGAGAAAGTGGCAACTTTAAGGGGCTTCGCACAAGAATGCCCAGGTAGGAAGCTTCGCGGTCGATCCGGGTACGGGTCGTTCTGAAAGAGCTTTTTACACTGGTAAATGACATTACCGTGAATGTTAAGACCACAAGGGTTGAGCATGTCAGGGCAGTTCGCAGCTTTCTTCTATTGAGGTTCGAAACCCCGATGGAAAAACCCGCCCCGAATGCCTGCCGTCTGCTGACGTGTTCGGCCCCTGATTGATAGTCCTGCTGACTGCGAGCCATTTCCTGCTCAAAGCGCGAAAAAATGATCCAGGACACGAAAAGCGACAGACACATTATGAAAAAAGCCATTATGACCATCATAGGGCTGTATGTAAGCTGAAACGCCGGGTGCAGGGCCCGGATAACCAGTATCGTAGCAATGAGTATTGTCAGGAATGCTGCGATTTGCTTGTATATCTGCCGGAAACCGAAAAGGTAGCGCTCCATGCAGTAAGCGAAGGGGACAAAAAGGGCTATAAAAAACATTACTCCGGTCAGAACATCCTTCTGTTCATGATCGATTTCCCGGTACACCACATCCAGTTTCGCCCATGCCGGAATTATCCTGGTCCAGAAATTCGAGTAGTCGAGCGAGGAAAGCTTGTTTCGAGCCTCTTGGAGATCCTCGGCCGATGAGTCATAGATAGACTTGAGGGTTGCGTTGTTTATCCCATGTTCTGAAAGGGAAGCCAGGCGGCTTCCGTTTAGAAAAAAAAGATCGTTTGCCGTCTGGAGGCAGGCAAGCGGGATAACCGGGGGGACGCCGATCATAAACCCCCTTCCGCTCGGATTATCTCCGTCGGCGTTCAGGATGAGCAATTCGTTTCCCAGGAGGGATTCACCGACACCGATTTTAAAGCGCCTGCCCTTCTCCATGAAAACCGAGATAGCAAAGTTGTCTCGCCGGTCCATCAGGCTCGACCAGTAACGCACGGGCGTCGCGTCCGTCTTTGCGTCCAAGATCTCAGCCCTGGTGAGATAGCCCAGCGTCGCCGGGTTAAATATCGGAAATATATCCGTCTGTTCGCACCGGAACATAACAAGAGATGTGGAAACCGAACCGCTTTTTATCTTGACGCGATAATTGTCCTTGCCGGTCTTTATCCTGTCGATTGCGGATGAAATGCGCCCTGTTTCAGGGTCGAGAGCATAGGATTCGATTATTGCCTTTTCCAGGGTCAGTCTATTGTTGGCAAGCCCCGGAATTGAGAAGCTCCCATCGTGTCTTACAACCCCCCTGAAAAGCGATCCCCCCTGTAAAATTGTAATTATAGTCCCTGCAGCAGGTTCATCGGGGAAGAGTTCTCCACTTCGAATATACATCGCCTGGCCGGTAAGCGTGGAAAAACCTTCTACCCCCGGCAGAACTGCATCTTTCAGGGATGGATTCGATATTACACGACTGAGCGACTCGGAGACGAACAGCGCCAGTGTCCTGAGATTCTCGGAGTTAAGCCTGTCGGGTGTATCAAATGGTGTGGACCAGGCGGCATGCTCGGCCCCGGCGTACGCGAGCGCAATCGCTGGAAGCCCCGCTATTGCCGCAACATCGGTTCCGTAGCGTAACTCCCGCGAAATTCCCTCCCCCGGCAGCGCCTGCTCCCTAATGCCTACAGTGAAATTGGCGAGGCCATTATTCTTCGAGATTTCCTCTCCGGCAGCGGAAAGAATTTCTTTGAACCTGGCAGCTCTGGACATTCGCCGTATATTTTCTTTTATTGGGTAGATCGCACCGTTTTCAACGATTGTCAGATGCCGTGCGCCGGAAGAAAGGCAAATAGATAAAAACAGGGCTGGCTTATACCCCTCGATTAACTTCTTAACTTTCAAAGCCGATTCCCAGGCGGCTGACATCGCTTCGGTTTCCATCAAGTTGGACCGCAGGTCCGCAGCCGCCTCCGCCAGCAGATTCAAGGCAACCGATCTGTCCTTTTCACCCAGTCCATCGAGCCTGGTTGATACGGAAAGCACCCTCAATGAGCGCAGCTCGGAACGGGCTCTGTCCTCAAATTTTTTGTCGCCCAGGGCGCGCGATATCCGGTCTGCGCGATCCTTCGCCCGTTGAGAAATCAGATCGGAAAGAATTTCCATTTCCTCAGAATCGCTCGTTCCAAGTGGATTGCCTCTCTTAGCCAGATCAAGCTCTTTTCGAATCTTCTTTTTAGACTTGAGAAGGACTTTCGATTTCTTTTGGAGTTCTTTTTCGCCTGCAGACAAAACTTGCATAAAATGCCGCGCCCCTGCCTGCTCCTCCCGATTCCCGCCGCAAAATAGAAATAGAACGCTTCTGTCAGGTTTGTTCCTGGAAAGGGCCTTCGCGACGTCCAGCAAGACGGAGGCCGAGATTGTTTCGTCCGCTCCCGGGGCGAGCCCGATTACCAGTGGATGAACGTCGTAAAAGGCTTCAAGGATAACGAGTTCCTCCCGGAGCTTGTGGTCCCTGCCGCGCAAAAATCCGTAGCAGTTGCGAACAGTTTTTGTCTGCCAGGAGGTTTTAGACCCAAGAACAGCTACGATGCATTTGTCGCATGTATCTATGAGCATGCGGCCTATTTCGGGTGAAGCCCAGTATCTTGGGAAAGCCACCGGGGCGTTCGTATTCTTCTGAATGTATTCTTCCCTGAATGAGTCAGGGCTACCGATGAATATGACAGCCGCGGCCCCGAAAGATGCCGCGTTCAGCCAATTGCCGCCGGAGTTCATATCCATCAGCACAATACTACCCTGTACCGGCTTCGCGTCAAAATCGGCAATGCCGCCGTTCCCTACGTATATTAACGGCCCTCGAATACCACCGGCCGGGGTATTGGAGAGATAAACAAGGTTAGGTCCCCACGAATGCAGATCGAACGTTTTTCCGTTAACCTCGATAAATGAGGATTCCGCTATCGGAACGGGCGTTTCGAACTCCTGAGCACCCACAACATCGAGGCCATATCCCGTCAGGGTATTGAGAATGAAATCGGCAGTCTTTTGTGCCCCTTCAGAGCCGGTCGAGCGGTCATCTACACGCGGTAGCAACGGAACATCGGAATTCTCGGCCCCAAAGGCCGCAGACTGAAGAAGAATCGGAATAATAAAAAGGAAAGCGAAAGAGATAACTGCAAAAGGATTTCTTGGTGAGCCCGGCACAGCCATGATCAGACGACCTCGCCAACGGATATTTTAAGTCTGCCGCGTTCTTCAACTCTTTCGATCCTGCCGTCCCTTATCCAGACGACACGGTCGGAGACGTTGAGCATCTTAATATCATGGGTGGCGGAGATAACGGTAACGCCGCGTTCTGAAGAAAGACTTTTCAAGAGGGTTATTATCTCTTCTCCCGTGCCCAGATCGAGATTTCCGGTAGGCTCATCTGCCAACACTATTGCCGGGCCGTTTGCAAGCGAGCGTGCAATCGCGACTCGCTGCTGCTGCCCTCCCGATAGTTCGGACGGCTTATGATTGCTGCGCTCCGCCAGCCCGACCAGCCGCAATAGCTCCATGCCCTTGTCCATGTACTCATCACGACTAAGGCCGGCAAAAATCATCGGAAGCGTGACGTTCTCTATTGCGCTCATAACATGGATGAGGTTGAAGGTTTGAAAAATATACCCGATCTTGCGGCACCTCAACCAGGCGAGTTCAAAAGCGTCAAGTTGGGCTACATCCACTTCGTCTATGAAAACACACCCCTCAGTGGGCTTATCGAGCGCCCCTATCATATTAAAAAGGGTGGATTTTCCCGAACCGGACGGACCCATTATCGACAGGTACTCGCCTGCCTTTATGGCTAAATCTATACCTTTGAGGGCTTCGACTGGAGTAGATCCCATCCGAAATGTCTTGGTGACCCCTGAAAGCCTTACCACATAATGGCTATCTTTAGCCATGCCTGAAATTGCAGGTTCATCGGCGGACAAAGAAGCTGTATATGAATCATGGCCTGCGCTCATCTTACTGCTCGCTCCGCATCGCTTCCGAAGGACGCATCCTGGCGGCTATCAGTGCCGGATAACTTACCCCCAATACAGACAAAAAAACAGAAAAGAGCAAAGAATACCCCAGAACAGCCGCCGTCTGCCCAAAGGGGAAGTAAGCAACGGCCACGACGCCGTTGTCAACCAGGGCCGAGAGAATCGCGGCCGCTACTCCGAGAACGCCTCCCGCAATCCCTGCCATAACCCCTTGGTAGGTCGCCTCAAGAAGGAAAATTTTTAAAATAATGCTGTTAAGCGCCCCAAGGCATTTCAGCGTCCCAATTTCACGAAATCTTTCGGTGACGGCAATCAGGTGTGCGTTAAGTATGCCGGTTACACAGACCAGCAGGGATAGAATTGCGAGCCATATTTCCCTGGCGCTGATGCCCAAACGCCCGTCTGTCAACTCCAAGCCCCCAGAGATCACCTGGTTTTTGCCTGCTTCGCTCATGTGCGCAAGGCCAGAGTTCGTTAGCTCATATCCTTCAAGAATATAGACGACGAAAGTTATCGAGAGAGTGAGCACGGAAACGGTAATAACAGAGCGATAGAACCGTACCCTGAACGAATTCAGTGCGATCCTTGCTACTTGCCGCCAAGGGAGGACGATTCCTCTTTCCATCGCGTGTCTATCCCGGAAATTAGAAGTTTTGCGTTCTTGAATATATGCTTCGATATTCCGACAAAGTACTGAAATACTAACTACAGGTGCACAGTTTTTCAATCAGGCGGGCGGAATTTGCGGCACCGCTTATATCTATTTCCGGAACCGGGAGTACTCTATCTTGTTTCAGGAAGGATTCCATTTCAAGTTCCAATGATTTTGCTTCGAAGGTCGGCAGCACTTTCAGAGCGCCAAACTCTTCGAGTCTGGCAGCTCTTATCCCCTGTTCTCTGTTCTGGGGAAAAGGATAAACCAGCGCAGGTACTCGCGAGCTCAAAATATCCATACAGGTATTATATCCGGCCATGCTTATAGATAGATCGGCCATCGACAGCTCATAGACGAAATCAAGCGAGAAGGGCAGCAACCGGATTCGAGGGTCACCTGAAGCCATATTCCCCATCCGCTTCTCGTCAGCCTCCTCCAGGAAAGGACCCATAAAGACCCGTAATTCGAGATCGGTACGCCTTACCCTTCGAACAGCTTCTATCGCGGCGCAAAGCAGATCGACCCCCACGCGCCCTCCCCCACTGCTTGCAACTATTACTTTTTTACCGTCCGGATTCCTTCTGGGTATTGGAGGCCTTGCAACGAAGCCCGTGTATTCGACCTGGACCCCTATCTCCCCGCATCTGTCGAAGGTCTCCTCAAGCCTTACCACCCGAGGATCAGAGTGAATAAGGAGGAGATCGTAGTAGCTGTTCAGCGTTTCGACTACTTCCGTCTCGTAGTTGGGCTTTTCTTTTTTCTCGACCAGGATATCACGAAGGCTACACACGATTTTTGCCGGCACGGAGCGCTGTTTTGCAGCCTTGAGCAGCGGACTGAGTTCGAATCGGAACTGTCTGCGTCCAAAAGGAAACAATTCGGTCAAAATCAGGTCAGGATCAAACGAAACCAATAAATCCAGGAGCATTCGGCGCCGAGACTGCCTGATATCCTCCAGGCTCCCTTCCTGAACGTGAAGAGACTTAAACTCCGGATCCATCATTAGAGCAGGAAGAGAAAGTACTTTCACATGCCCTGGCGGGATGAAGCCGGAGAGCGGAGCGCCTCCTAAAACGAAAACAACCGTGTGGCGGCTGAGCGCACGGGCAACCTCCATACTTCTGAAAAAGTGGCCGATCCCGAGCACGTGCTGGCAGTAGAAAAGAATCTTCATATTCAAGAGCGCAGGCCAAAGAGTCAGATCCGCTACTGAACTATAACAATCCCGGCAAGTGTTCCTTTGGGGACATCCTCAACCTTTGCGCCGCTTCCGATGGGATATATATCCCAGCCCGCAAGGGCAACCATTTTGTAAACGTCGATTCCAACTGCTTCCATGGATGGCCTGGATTTCAGCGGAAACCTGCATTTGTCGCCCTTCATTGCCTGGCAATCAGGAAGTTGGCCGCAAAAAGTGTGTCGGCAGGACCCGGCGGCAAATCCAAAGGCGAGATAATGACCATCGTAGAAGGCTGCCGATTCGACTTCGGATACGACCGTGTACATCTGCTGATAGGCGGCCACTCTCTCCTTTATCGTCGCTTTGTCCCTTACGATAACTTCCGGGGGTATATCCTTTATAAAGAAGACAGCCCACTCGTATTTTTTCAGGAGATCCTTCAACTCTGAGGGCTTCATAGTGTTCGGCGGACATTGGGCCCCGGCGCCGTATCCGAAACATCGGGGTATCTGACACTTCATCGGTATCCGCTCGTCCACCGGAATTTCGTCGGCCCTTACGATTTTGGCCTGGGAGGCACCCAATTCAAGGGCTTTTTCCCTGTATCTTTCCAGGTCGGCGCTTAACTGGGCATGGTGCATATCAGTCCTGATCTTTCTTGTGGTGGCCATAGACTCTATCCTTTTCGTCCGGGCTGTTTTTTTTGTTCCGCGACAACCTCAGCAATATGTTTCACCTTGACTTTCCCACCCCGTTTTTCCATACCTCCTCTAAGCTGCAGAACGCATCCCGGGCAATCGGTCACCAGCGTTTCAGCCCCGGTATCTTCGACATTATCGAGTTTTCGCTTGAGCAGTTCGGCTGATATTTCCGGAAAATCAATCGAATAAGAGCCGCCAAATCCGCAGCATACATCTTCATCCTTCGCAGGAACATATTCAAAACCGGCTCTGGAAAGAAGCTCTCGCGGCTCCTTCGTAACTCCCAGCCCCCTGCATAGATGGCATGGCGAGTGATAGGCCACCTTGCTCCCCAGCCTGCGGAATTCCTCCGGATCAACTTTAAGTGCTTTAACCATGAAAGAGCTGAAATCGATCAGCTTGTCCCTTAGCTGGCTCACCTTTACGGCAAGGGCAGGCTCCTGCGAGAGCAGTTTCTGATAGTTTTCCTTCAAGTGTGAGCCGCACGAGGCGCACAGAGTAAGAATATAATCGTAGTCAGCCGGATCGATGGCTCTCAGGTTCTGAACTGCGACATCCTTTGCCGTCTCACGCTCGCCCATCATTTGCGCGGGCAGGCCGCAGCAGGTTTGTTCCATTGGGTATTCGAGCTGGACGTCATGGTCACGGCAGAGCTGCAACAACGCCTCTCCCTGTTCCGGATAGACAAAATCGCTCAGGCAGCCGCCGAATAAAGCCACGCGATAGCGAGGGTTTTCGACCCGCCGGTTGATACTTTCCCACATGTCTCTCAGCGGTACTTTCGCGATTGCCGGCAGCCTTCGGAACTCTTGCTCCCCTGAGAACATAAACGGCAGATGCCGTAGATATTGCCCTTCGCTAAACGGCTTTTGCGCTAAAGACGCCCTTCGGAGCAGAAAGTGAAACATCCGGCGGTTTCCGAGCGCCTTTTTCAGCAGCAAGTTTTTGACCGGCTTTTTTCCTTCCACATTCAAAACCGTTCGGTGGACCTCTTTTATGAGATGCGGCAGGTCAATCCCGGTGGGGCACACCGACTTGCACGCCTGGCAGTTCAGGCAGTTTTTGACGATGGCGCGAGCGTTGCGCCGTCCGTGATAAAAATAGGTCAGAATGAGCCCTATCGCGCCGATGTAAACATGGCCGTAGTTATGGCCTCCAACCAGCTTGTATATCGGGCACACATTCGCGCACGCCCCGCAGCGGATGCACCTGAGGGCCTCCGAGAAAGCGGGGTCTGCGGCAAGCGCAAGACGCCCGTTATCCAGAAAGACTATGTGCATTTCCTTTTTTGAGTCAGGAGAAGACTTACACTCAGTTGCGCCGGTTATCCAGGTTACGTATGTGGAGATGAGCTGGCCGGTAGCGTTACGAGGAAGCGCCTTGAGTATGCGAAGTGCGGATTTCATATCCGGCAGAAGCTTATCCACTCCAACCAGGGCGACGTGTACTCTGGGAAGGGTGGTTACAAGACGCCCGTTGCCCTCGTTTGTAACAAGTCCGATGGTTCCGGTTTCTGCGATGGCGAAATTTGCGCCGCTTATCCCCATTTCGGCATCCAGAAATTTCCGGCGAAGCTCCTTTCTTGCTACCTTGACCATCCCATTGATATCGTCAGGGTCCTGGGGCTTTCCGGTCACCTTTGTAAAAAGCTCGGCAACTTCCTTGCGGGTAAGGTGGATGGCGGGCATCACCATATGCGAAGGACCCTCATTTCGCAACTGGATGATCCATTCCCCAAGATCGGTCTCGGTGACCTCGAAGCCTTCCTTCTCCAGGTGACCGTTAAGAAATGTCTCTTCGGCGGTCATCGATTTTCCCTTGACGATCTGTTTTACCCCGCTGGCCTTAGCAATAGAGGCTATAATAGAATTGGCCTCGAAAGCGGTCCTGGCAAAATGGACTTTGACTCCGGCCTTCTCAGCCTGTGTGGAAAACTTCTCCAGAAGTTCCGGGAGGCGTGCGATGGACTGGTCCTTTCCCACGGCAATTTCATGAGCCAGGGCGTCGAAATCGATTCCCGAGAAAGCGGTTGCCCTCGAAGTTCTGTAAGCGGTGGCGAAGTTATCGAGCGTTGTGCCCAGAAAGTTGTTCTGGAGGGCGTTTTTGAGGTCCCTTCTGTATGTTTTAACGTCATGAGGCGTTTTTATCATCGCTAGTCCCCTTCACAATCAGCAGGTGCAATTCCTGGGGGCCGTGCACCCCGATCGTCAATACCCTCTCGATATCAGCCGTCCGGCTGGCGCCGCTTATGAATGCAAAATACCTGGGAGCGGCTTTCATGGCAGAGGTAAGTTCATTTTCGAGCGACATCGCGTCCTGCACGATTTTGGATCCCGGCAGGATGGCCACATGAGTTTCGCACAACATCGTGGCAATCCGGAAATCCTCCGAAGTGGAATCCATCACCAGAGTGGCGGTTTCTGCGATCCCCCAATCAGCAATCGTCAACCCGGTACTGATTTGCCCTATATTTTCCCTTAAATTTTTCGTAAATAGCTTGAGACCTCCTGTTTTGCAGGCGGCTTTCAAGTGCGAGAGGTCTTTCCCGGAGAGCCCGGGAGCGGCTATACTGGTGCCCCCCTGACGCTGGGTCACATCAACAGCATACAGGCAGGCGGCCCGGAAGTCGGCAACCTCGGCCGTTATTGTTTGCACTGCCTGAGCTCTTTCTTTAAGCAGTGTCAATGCATCGTCTTTTTTCATGGGTATTTACCCTCCCCGATGAGCATGAGCCCGAAAACACAAAGAGCGGAAATGGGATTCGATCAGGCTTCAGGACCTCTGCTCCGGCGATGACCATTTGTGAACCGGAAGTAATTATATCGGCTGATTCGAACTTGGTAATGTTTTTCTTCAGGTGGCGGGACGCATTCCCGCCACCTTCATCAACACTTAAGGAAGCATTCCCTTCAGTACATATGCCTGCAAAATCGTTAAAATGCAGATGAAAAGGACCATGGCAAGGCTGTGTTTCAGTGTAAACCGGAAAATGCTTCCTTCCTGACCGACCAGGCCGGAGGCTGCTGTGGCCACTGATATACTCTGCGGTGAGATCATCTTGCCGCAAACGCCCCCCGATGAGTTGGCTGCAACTGTAAGGGCCGGGTCAACTCCGATCTGCGTAGCGGTCGTTTTCTGAAGAGAGCCGAAAAGAGCATTGGAAGAAGTATCGGAGCCTGTGAGAAAAACGCCCAACCATCCCAGAATGGGAGCAAAGAACGGGAAAAGAGCGCCTGTGGCCGCTAGCGCGAGTCCCATCGAGGAGCTCATGCCCGAGTAATTCATTATGTAAGCAAGACCGAGAACCGCTGCAATTGTCAGAATCGGGAAGCGCAATTGCCTGATAGTTCTCGCGTAACATACAAAGGCCCGTCCCAAACCATAATTCGGAATTACCAATATCGAAAGAAGACCGGCAATCATGATGGCGGTCCCGGCGGCTGATCCGATATTGAGAGCGTATTGCGCGGCGTAAGGAGAGTTTTTGGCAACGATGGGGGCGGTTTTCACTACAAGATTATGCAGTACCGGCCAGTTCAAGGTCGTTCCCAATGGCGCCAGGATGGCCTTTACCGAGTCAAGGCCCCACAAAAAAATCATGACTGCCAGGATGAAATAGGGTGTCCAGGAACGGAAGATCTGCCCGGAGCTATACAGGCAGGTGACCGGGCCGCTGGGCTTTTCCTCGGGGAAATGGAAGACCTTCGATGGTTTCCATACCCTTAGAAAAAGACCCAGCCCGACAATGGTCACAACAGCCGACAGGATATCAGGCAGGTAAGGTCCGACGAAGTTCGAGACGGTAAACTGAGTAACGGCAAAGCACACACCGGCCACTATGAGCGCGGGCAGCACCTCGAGGGAACGTTTGAAGCCGCACATCGTGACGCTAAGCCATATGGGTACCATAATCGAAAGAAAAGGGAGCTGGCGCCCGACGATCTTGCTGATGTGCATCATGTCGATATCCGTGACCTTGGCGGCGACAACGATGGGGATACCGATCGCGCCGAAGGCCACCGGGGCCGTATTGGCGATGAGACAGATTCCTGCGGCATACATTGGGTTGAAGCCAAGGCCAACCAGCATCGCTGCCGTTATGGCAACGGGCGTGCCAAAACCGGCCGTTCCCTCGATGAACGATCCGAAAGCAAAGGCAATGAACAGGGCCTGGAGACGGCGGTCATCAGTGATACACGCCAGGGAATTTCGAATTTTATCGAACTCCCCTGATTCTACCGTCATGTTATATACCCATATAGTATTCAACACGATCCACACGATCGGGAAAATCCCAAACGCCGCGCCCATCAATGTCGCACTCAAAGCCAGACCTACCGGCATTCCCCAAACCGCAATCGCGAGAATCACCGCCGAGCCGGAGCCGAACAGCGCAGCCCAGTGTCCGGGCGACCTCCTCACCGCCAGCATATAAAAAAGGATATACAAGGGAATTCCGGCAATCAGCGCGGATAGCGCGAGATTTCCCAAAGGGTTGTAAACCTGTGTCCAGTTCATCCGGGATCTCCTTTTCGGGTGAGGGCGAAAGCACTCGAATAATTGGTAATACCATTTTCACACGGGCACACTTTTACCAAACCTGCAGTCTCTTTGTCAAGGATAATCTCAAAATTGCGCGTATATTTTTCTTGACAAAACCACTCTAATTCCAGTAGTATGAATTACCCAGAGGAGCCGCTTCCATAATCTTGATTTTTTTACATAAGTGGTATTACCATTCCTCTGATTGGCTCGCAACTTTCGATGGAGGGGAAAATCTATGGCTGAGTATAAATTGGTCAATAAATTTGGCGAAATCCTCGGAAAGGAAAACGTCTTCCAGGACGACGCGGACCGTCTCGCCTATTCTTACGACGCCGCCGTACTTGATCCCTGCCTTCCCTCTATCGTTTTGCGGCCGACCACAAGTGAGGCGCTCGGCCAGGCTGTCCGCCTCTGTAACGAAAACGCTCTGCCCACAACCGTCCGCGGGTCCGGGACCAATCTGAGCGGCGGAACGATTCCGAAGCCCGGTGGTGTTGTAATAGTGACTACGGCCCTCAGCGAGATCCTTGAGATAAACGAAGAAGACCTCTACGCCGTGGTGCAGCCCGGTGTGATAACCGCTAAATTCGCAGCCGCTGTCGAAGCCCGGGGCCTTTTCTATCCGCCCGACCCGGGCAGCCAGGCAGTATCCACACTGGGCGGCAACGTGGCTGAGAATGCCGGGGGCTTGAGAGGGCTCAGGTACGGAGTGACGCGCGACTATGTGATGGGCATCGAGTTTTTCGACGTTAACGGCGAACTGGTGAAATCAGGCGCAAGAACGGTTAAGTGCGTGACGGGCTATAATCTCGCTGGTCTGCTCGTGGGATCAGAGGGGACGCTTGGAGTTTTCAATAAGATAATTTTGAAGCTGATTCCCATGCCGGCCGCAAGTAAAGCGATGATGGCGGTTTTTTCCGAAGTATCAAAGGCCTCCGAGACGGTTTCGGCTATCATAGCAAATCGCATCGTTCCGGTAACCCTGGAGTTGATGGACAATTTCACCATTCGCGCGGTCGAGGACTACGCTCATGTGGGGCTTCCGGTCGATGCGGGCGCCCTTCTGCTGATAGAGGTCGACGGACATCCGGCGCAGGTTGAGGATGACGCTGCAAAAGTCGAAGCCCTGTGCCGCCAGATGGGGGCCATGCGGGTCCGAGTAGCGCAGGATGCGCAGGAGCGCGATAAGGTTTGGGAAGCCCGGCGAGCTGCGCTTTCGGCCCTTTCCCGAATCAAGCCCACAACTGTTTTGGAGGACGCTACCGTTCCGCGGAGCAAGATTCCCGCAATGATTCGTGCCATTGGCGAAATCAGCCGAAAATTCGATCTTACGATCGGCACCTTCGGCCATGCCGGTGACGGAAACCTCCACCCCACTATACTTACCGACCGCCGCAACAAGGAAGAATGGGCCCGGGTCGAACAGGCAATCGACGCTATTTTCGAAGAGGCCCTCGCTCTCGGTGGGACCCTTTCCGGAGAACACGGAATCGGAACTGCCAAATCAAAATACTTGGAAAAAGAAACGAGCCGCGCCACCATCCTCTATTCTCGCCGGATAAAGGCCGCATTGGATCCAAAAAACATACTCAACCCCGGCAAGATCATTGGAGAATGAGCATGTACGACATGAAAAAACTTGCTGCGCTGGTCAAAGAGCTTGAAGACCAGTTGATGGTCTGCATGCGGTGCGGGATGTGCCAGGCGGTCTGCCCGGTTTTTGCCGAAACCGGCCGTGAGGCTGACGTCGCCAGGGGAAAACTGGCTTTACTCGAGGGCCTCATTCAGGAGATGTTCAATGACCCAAGCGGTGTAAACGAGCGCCTGTCGCGCTGTCTGCTCTGCGGGTCCTGCGCGGCCAACTGCCCGAGCGGCGTGAAAGTGCTCGATATTTTTCTCAAGGCACGCACCATCCTGGTCGGCTACATGGGGCTGCACCCGGCCAAAAGGATCGTTTTCCGCGGCATGCTCGCCCACCCTGCGCTTTTCAACAGTCTTGTAAAATCGGCCAGCAGGATTCAGTCATTTTTCGTAAAACCTGCTGACGACCTTCTCGGCACCTCGTGCGCACGCTTTCTCTTTCCGCTGGCAGAACGGCATATCAAGACTTTTGCGCCGGTTTCCTTCCTCTCACGAACGCGCCAACCGGACACATCCGCCGTGTCAGGACTTAAGGTTGGCTTCTACGTCGGCTGCATGATTGACAAAGTATACCCCGACATCGGGGATGCGGTTCTAAGCGCCCTGAAACACAGCGGAGCCGGGGTACTTCTCCCTGATGAGCAGGGCTGCTGCGGAATTCCGGCCCTTTCCTCCGGGGACCTCAAGACCTTTCAGAAACTGGTACGCTACAATCTCCAAAGATTCTCGCCCGGCGATTTCGACTACCTCGTGACCGCCTGTGCGACCTGTACATCCACAATAAAGAAGCTCTGGCCGATGTTTGCAGATGAACTAAGTGAGGTGGAAAAATCCCGGGTGCGCGAACTGGCAGAAAAAACAATGGACATAAGCCAGTTTCTCGTGGAAAAAGCCGGCGTTGTCACGGAGGATTCCTCCTCTGACGGGGGAAAAGCCCTTCTGACTTATCACGATCCATGTCACTTGAAAAAATCTCTTGGGATCGCGGCGCAGCCTCGGGCGCTTATCTGCGCCAATTCCCGGTATGTTTTCAAAGAGATGAGCGAGCCTGACCGCTGCTGCGGTTGCGGGGGAAGTTTCAACCTTCAATATTATGGTATTTCAGCATCGATCGGTAAGCGCAAGCGTGACTCCATCGTGCAATCCGGATGCTCAACTGTTGCGACGAGTTGCCCCGCGTGTATGCTCCAGATAAGTGATATGCTCTCGCAGGCGGGTGAGCGTATCCAGGTAAAACACGCCATCGAAATTTATGCCGATTCACTGGAGTAATGTTTCCATGCTGACGCCAATAAAACCAAAACGCATCTCAGACCTGGTTTTTGAACAGTTGCGCGATCTAATATTCAAGGGTCGAATCAAGCCTGGCGAGCAGTTGATGGTCGAACGCGAACTCGCCGAGACCCTCGGCGTCAGCCGTCCCACCGTAAGAGAGGCCATAAACAAGCTGGTCGCGCTCCGGTTGATCGAACACAGGCAGGGACAGGGCACCTTTGTCGTTTCGTCGGCAGCGGAAAAGAATCCGCTCGGAATGCCGCATGACCAGGACATAAGTTTGGAGGACCTGCTCGAGGTAAGGCTGGGGCTCGAATGCAATGCGGTAATGATGGCCGCTCGCAGGGCGACAGAAGAAGACTTACGGGATATGGAAAAAAACCTTCGGGAAATGGAAACCGAGATAGAGGCCGGAGGACTGGGAAGCGCCGCCGATGTCCGGTTTCACATGGCCATCGCCTACGCCACAAAGAACATGGTTCAGATACACATCATGAAGAGTTTTTACGATCTGCTTTTTTACGGGATCAAGACAAACCTCCAGTACTTATATACCGAGCCTGTCACTCTCGAAATAATCACCCGCAAGCACAATGATATTTTCAAAGCGATTCGGGACCGTGATCCGGATGCCGCGTACAGCGCCATGCGCGAGCACATTATTTTCGTTCTCGATTTCGTGCATGAAAAGAAGCTTTCCTGACCC
>JBKQLC010000138.1:0-10085 GCA_052147195.1 Syntrophobacteraceae bacterium | reverse complement strand
GATGATGACCCCAACATATTGGCTGCGTTCGAGCGGCAGTTGAGGAAGGATTTCTCGGTCCACACGGCGCTGGGCGGGGAGGAAGGCCTCAGGGCTATATCGGCCCACGATCCTTTCGCTGTCATTGTCTCCGACTTGCGTATGCCCGGGATGGACGGAATTCAATTCCTCTCCAGGGTACGTCAAGCCGCTGCGGACAGCGTTCGAATTATGCTCACGGGAAATGCCGATCTATCTACGGCAATCGACGCAGTAAACCGGGGAAACATCTTCAGGTTCCTAACCAAACCTTGCGAACAAGAGACCCTGTTTAACGCTCTTTCGGATGGGGTCCGGCAATATAAGTTGATCACCGCGGAGCGTGAACTCCTGGAAAAAACTCTGCGCGGCAGCATCAAAGTCCTTTCTGAAATTCTCCATCTGCTAAATCCCGAAGCATTCGGCAGGGCCTCCCGGATAACAAGGTACGCTCGTGAGGTTGCGTCCGCGATGGGTGTCTCCAGTGTATGGCAGATCGAAACTGCGGCTGCGCTTTCCCAAATCGGATGTGTCATTTTGCCGGAGGCGGCCGTGAAGAAACTTTACACAGGGGAGGAACTAACCGGGGAAGAGTCCCAACTTTTTGCAATGCATCCCTGTATCGGCTCGGATCTGCTTTCCCACATTCCCCGAATGAAGACTATCGCTAAAATTATCGCCAACCAGGAGAAGAATTTCGATGGTTCGGGGTTTCCGCGGGAATCTAAAGGCGGCGAGGAGATTCCGCTGGGGGCGAGAATTCTCAAAGTTGTCCTTGACTTCGATACCCTTAAAGCCAGGGGAGTATCCAACAGAGAGGCCTCCGCGAAATTGACAAAGAGTACCGGCCGGTATGATCCTGATGTGCTTTCAGCCCTACGTCGAATTTTGGCGGCTGAGTCACACGATGAGGAAAGGACCGTAAGGGCGAATGAACTGGTGGACGGGATGATTCTTGCCCAGGACATCAGGTTTCTGGATGGCCGCATATTTGTTGGCAGAGGCTATGAGGTCAATCGGACACTGCGGGAGCGCATTAAGAATTTCTCCCAAAAGCCGGGCATACAAGAGCCTGTAAGGGTGACCGTTCCGGCAAAATTAATTTTAGAAGGAAGATGAGGCAAAATCGACATGACGCACAACGTTCTGCTGGTTGACGATGATCCATTGATCCTCGAGGGGCTCAAGCGCTCTCTGCATAAAGAAACCTATAGAGTGCATTGTGCGTGCTCGGCGAAAGAAGCTCTTGATATTCTGTCGCATGAAAACATTGATGTCGTCGTTTCAGATGAAATGATGCCGGGCATGTCGGGTTCTGATTTTCTGGGGGTCGTTTGTGCGGAGTATCCGGAGACGATAAGAATCATCCTGACCGGTCACCCTAACCTGGATACAGCCCTGCGAGCCATCAACAAGGGTCACATTTACAGGTTCCTGATAAAGCCTTGCAGTGGGCAGGAACTCAGCGTCACGATAAAGCAAGGTCTTCAGCAAAGGGAACTCTCCAAGGAGAGTCAGAGTCTTTTGGCAACTGTCAGACACCAGAGTTCAATCCTCGAAAACATGGAAAAGCGAAATCCCGGAATCACAAAAGTTAATAGGGATACACGTGGAGCAATATGTATTCCAGATGTGGAATACGATCTGGATACTCTGATTCAGGAAATTAACAAAGAAGTTAAGAGGAGTGATTCTTTTTTCAAAACCTCAGGCGAACCCGGTGAAGGAGCATCGTCTTAATCAGGTTCCTCGTTTGCTCTTGCCAGCATGCGCATTTGTATGCCTGGTTTGGTTCAGACCCAATCCGAGGGATTAGTGATATGAGCAGGTCAGGATTTTAAAATGGCGGAAAAACACAGGATTTTGTTTGTTGACGACGACCCGAATTTTCTCAGCGGCATTCGCCGGTTGCTCAGAAACTTTCGCGACGAATGGGATTTGGCCTTCGCCGAAAGCGTCAATCAAGCGATCAATATCGCACGCATTGAGCCGCCAGATGTTGTGGTCTCTGATTACCAAATGCCGCTCAAGAATGGTTTCGACCTGGTCCTGGAAATGCGTGCCATACCGAGTATTCAGGATGCTCTAATCACAATCGTAACAGGTGTTATGGATGAAGCTGCAAAGAGGAAGGCACTTGATGTTGGCGCAACCGATCCTTTGAATAAACCAGTTAATCGGGAAGACCTGATCGCGCGCATTCGCAACTCTTTGCGTCTCAAGGGATACCAGGACACTATTCGGAGGTACAACGAAGAACTGGAACAGTGTGTTCACGAACGCACGCGCGAATTGGAACTCTCACGTCTGGATATAATTTGGAGGTTGGCAAAAGCGGGTGAATATCGGGACGAAGAAACCGGCAATCATATTACCCGCGTAGGCCACTATTCCCGTATCATCTGCGAGCAACTTGGCATACAGCCCGAACTCCGGAATAAGATCTTCCTTGGAGCTCCTTTGCACGACCTTGGGAAGATCGGCGTGCCGGATGCGATATTACGGAAAGAGGGAAAACTGAGCCCTGAAGAACGGGCGGTTATGATGAAACATTGTGAGATTGGCGCAAACATCCTGCTCGAACCCGAATAGGCGTTGACCACAAAGCATGCCCCTGACCCTGGATCGAGTCCTAGGCAGGCTCTAATCCGGGGATGAAACCACCTCACAAAGCGTTCACATTTTGGTCTGGCAAACGGGGCCGGGCTCACCTGTCTCGGTGCCGCCTTCAAAGTCATTATGGAGCCCCCTGCAGCTACACAATATGAACACCCTCCTCGACACCGGTTGAAATCATAGTTAATCATTGATTGGAACATCACCAATTTTTAGTTTTGGATAAGAACTAAAAACCCAAAACTCCCGAGGGTCCGGATGAGAAAGAAAGATTTGATATGGCTGGCTCTGTTCGGTTTAGCGGCCCTGCTCACACTGGCTGTCAAATACCTGCCGTTTCTTCCTGGTGATGTAGGTTGCACCCGTTTGGTGCAATCATTGCTCCCGGAATCCAAACAATGGGCCAAATGGTTGTCCTCGACAGCCGAAATGCCTTCGGTTTTGATATTGATAAGCATTACGTTCCTTATCTCCCTGGCGGTCGCAGGATGGCGGGCAGCTTCGCTATCTGTGGTCAGCTTCACGGGATTGCGGTTGTTGGGGAAAGCACTGGGACCGATTATCGCCCAACCGCGTCCATCTCCCGAATTAGTTCACGTCGCTGGATCGCTATCCGGGTCGGCCTTTCCATCCATCTTTGCTCTAAATTATATATCGACGGTTGGATTCCTGGCTGTTCTGGCAACAGTCAAGACATCGGGAAAGCTTCGCTGGGCTATACTGCTTGTCTGTTCTTTGCTCCTTATCATCGGATGGATTGCCAGGGTCGCTCTTGCGGCTCATTGGCCAAGCGATGTGGCGATATCTTATCTCATAGGGCTTTTGTGGGTGACCCTGCTCATCCGTTTTGCTTGAGGCAATGCAGAGTTTTTAAGTTTCGAATTCTTAGTTACTCAAAACTAACAACTAAAAACTAAAAACTCTTCAGTCCCCGCCGCTCAAGAAACATGACTGCCGGGACATTAGCTTGCCCGGGCCCTCGCTTACTTCCTGCAGGGCATTGCAGATGGAGACTTCCAGGGGGGTAAGGCGAAGCGCAATGATTTCCCTGATCCGGTTGTCCCGGCAGATCACTTCGTTTTTCAAGCCTTCCAGAAGCGGGCGTGCCACCCCGGCGGGGACAGGAGTAAACATGCCGATCCATATCGAAGACAGGACAGGGGCGAGAAAGGGGATCGAAACGGTTGCCCGCTTCAATCCGCGAACCCTGGCGTAAGTGGTCATCATATCGCGGTACGTGATAATATCCGGTCCTCCTATGTCAAATTCCGCATCTTCCGTTTCAGGCTTATCCACGCACTCCGCCAGGTAGGCGATGGCATCCTTTATGTCTATGGGCTGACACCGTGTGTCTACCCATCGGGGGGCGAAAATGACCGGCAGACGTTCGACCATATGCCTGAGCATTTCGAACGGAGCGCCTCCGGCTCCTATAATATTGGCTGCCCGCAGGATGGTAGCCTTAAAGTTGCCCGATCTCAGAATTTCGGCAACTTCCTGCCTGCTCGCGAGATGTTTTGAAAGGTTATCCGCAATTTCACCGAGCCCTCCAAGATAGATGACTCTTCGAACTCCCGCGCGCTCGGCAGCCCGCACGAAATTAGTTGCGGCCTGCCTGTCGCGTTCAGCGAACCTGGCTGTTTGGACGAAGCTGCGCCCGCCCATGGAATGAACAAGGTAATAGGCGATATCGATCCCTTCGAAAGCCGGATCGAGACTCCGCGGCGCAAGCAGGTCCGCTTCAACTATCTCGTCACAGGCGTAGCCCTGACAAATCTTTCTAAATCTGTCCGCCGACCGGACCATGCATCTTGGCGTAAATCCACGCTCTCTCAGAGCGTGGAGGAGCCGGCCCCCTACGAAGCCTGTAGCGCCGGAAAGAAGGATCTTGGGCATTCTGACTGTATCCCCGGTCTCGCTTTGAATTCTCCCCCCGGGAGGACCCCCGCTGAGTATTTTACTATTGGTTCAAGATGGGGAAACCGGCGGCCGGTGTCAACCCGGCTCCGGAGGGCTTGAGTAAAATCGCAAAACGCTCCGCGCACTGTGGCTATTTATTTGAACCTGAGACAAGATTACTCTAATTTATCGCCGGATGACAATTTTTGCGAATTTATAAAGGAGGATGTAATGAAAGTGGAAGCGGTGCAAACTTCGAAGGCTCCGGCCGCTATAGGGCCTTATTCTCAGGCGATCCGAGCTAATGGTTTTGTTTTCGTGAGCGGACAGATCCCGATAGATCCGGAAACAGGTGAAATCGTAAGCGGAGGCTTCTCAGAACAGGCCCGGCAGTCACTTGAGAACTTGAAGCAGATTCTTATCGCCTCGGGGGCCGGCCTCGAAAAAGTTGTTGCCGTGGACGTCTTTATAACCGATATCTCGCAATTCACGGTTTTCAACAAGATATATGAAGGATATTTTTCCGGCCACAAGCCCGCGAGGGCCGTTGTTGAAGTAAAGGGGCTGCCCAGGGGCGTGATGGTCGAGGTGAAGTGCGTGGCGGTTGCATGAGGAGTTTTTGGTTTTGAGTTTTTAGTTTTGAGTAGCGACTAAAAACCCTTAACTAATAACTCCAAACTCTTTCATAAGCAGGGGCTTGGTTACGAAGAGCTGGACGAGAATAGATATAACGTGCGGGGCTGAAACAGCCGATATCCTGGCAGTGGAATTTGCCGAAGTTTTCGGGGTAAGCGTGGAATTCATTTCCGGGGGCATCCGAATCTATCTGGATTCGGCCCGCTTTGCCGAGCAGGAGGAACGGCTCAGGCAGATCGTCCGATCAACCTCGGCCAGGTCGCAGGAGGCCCGGATCGAACTCGACCTGTCCCTTATAGCCGACGAAGACTGGTCGCAGACCTGGAAGGCGCATTTCAAGCCGTTGCAGGTAGGGAGGCGGTTTCTCGTATCACCCACATGGGAAGCCATACCTGCCGATCCGGATCGTCTGGTAATTAGAATTGATCCGGGACGAGCGTTTGGAACAGGCCACCATGAGACCACTCGCCTCTGTCTCGAATGGCTCGAAGATTGCCTGGAGTTGGATTTCAACGCGGTCCGGGATTCCGGCCGCCTCCCTGCGTCTAAAAGTGGGACTTCAGGCGCCGCCGAAGGTTTGAGTTACAATCCTGGTCGGCGGTCCCACCGCCTGCTCGATGTCGGGACCGGGTCCGGGATACTCGCAATCGGCGCTGCCCTGCTCGGTTTCCGCAAAGTCGTAGGGATCGACAACGATCCCGAAGCTATCGAGGTGGCCGAAGAAAATATTGTACTGAACAGGCTTTCGGGCAAAATCAAGGTCTTTCGCGCTATCCCGGAAGAGGTAAAGGGCTCCTTCGACGTCGTGATTTCAAACATTCACTCCATGCCTCTGATAAGGATGTCTGAAACGATTGCGTCCAAATTGAGCGATGATGGCCGGCTGGCGCTGAGTGGAATTCTTGTGGAACAGGCCGATGAGGTTTGCGCCGAATATGAAAAAAGGGGCCTCAGGCTCACCGGTACTAAAACAGCCGGAGAGTGGGTGCTTCTTGCCTTTATGAAGTAAAAGGGAGCGTACATGAAACAAACGGAATTCAGCGGTGAATGGATCACCCTGGATGCGCACAAAAACATTCATGTCCCGTCGAAGCCAAACATTGGCTTTATCGAGGGCGACGGAACGGGGCCTGACATCTGGGCTGCGGCAAGACCGGTGTTTGAGGCCGCAGTTCTAAGAGCGTATTCCGGGGAAAGAAAGATTCACTGGTTCGAGCTTCTCGCAGGTGAAAGGGCCGCTAAAGAAACAGGCGCTCCGTTGCCCCGGGAGACCATCGAGCTGATCAGGAAAAGCGTAGTCGCCATTAAGGGCCCTCTCACTACCCCGGTCGGGGCCGGCTTTCGAAGCCTCAACGTAGCTCTCAGGCAGCTCCTGGATCTCTACGCCTGCATTCGTCCGGTGAGATATATTCCAGGTCTGCCCTCACCGGTTCGCCACCCCGAAAAAGTCAACATGACCATCTTCAGGGAGAATACGGAGGACGTCTATGCCGGAATCGAATGGGCATCCGGGTCTGAAGAGGCAAAGAAACTGACGCGGTTTCTTCTGGAAGATCTTAAGGTTTCACTCCCCGAAAGCTCCGGAATCGGGATAAAGCCGATCAGTCCCGCAGGGACCAAGAGGCTCGTGCGGCGCGCCGTCTCATACGCAATCGAACGGGGCTGTCCTTCCGTGACTATTGTCCATAAGGGAAATATCATGAAGTTCACCGAAGGCGCTTTCCGCACATGGGCCTATGAAGTGGCGCAGGAAGAATTCGGCGACCGGACTGTCACCGAAGCCGATATACAGCTCAAGTTCGGTGGAAAGACCCCCAACGGCGCCGTCGTCATAAAAGAGCGCATCACGGATTCAATGTTTCAGCAGGTGCTGCTGAGGCCTGAGGAATACAGCGTAATCGCAACTACCAACCTGAACGGAGATTATCTCTCAGACGCCCTTGCCGCACAGGTCGGGGGGTTGGGAATGGCCCCCGGCGCAAATATCGGGGACGAGGCGGCGGTCTTCGAAGCTACGCACGGTACAGCCCCCAGGTATGCCGGCCTGGACAAGGTGAACCCCGGCTCGTTGATCCTTTCAGGTGTTATGATGTTTGAGCACATGGGATGGAACGAAGCGGCGGACCTGATAAGACAAGCCATCCAGCGGACAATCGGGGACAAAATCGTGACTTATGATCTTGCCAGGCAGATGAGAGGCGCAAGAGAGGTCAAATGTTCCGAGTTCGGACGGGCGTTGATAGAACACATGGGTTAGCCCGTTAAATCCATCACATAATGGATTTAATGGAGATGCTTAAAAACGAGGAGGGGCGTGACTATCGTAATGGTTTCTCATGACCTGAATCTTTCAGCCATTTACGCAGATCGCGGGCATCAACCTCGATAGAGCCAAAAAATCCCCGAACCTGGAAATCCAGCCTCGGAGATACCGTTTTTTATCCTCTTCTTAAGTCCTGGAAGCCAGGCATAAATTTGGGGCGCCTTGTCGACAGGATCTGGTTATCCTATCGGATGGAAGGTTCAGTTTTGCCAAAGTAAGCGCAATTCGATCATCGCTTCTTTTCCGAAAAAAGCCGAACTCACTTTCCCTGTCAGAATGTTCTGCCCCCTGTTTGATGTGCTGACTATCACACAGGTTTACACACGGAATAGATCCCCCATAAGAGCCTGATAACCTCAATTTTCGCTATACGGAAAAAAATCGAAATCTTCAGGGGGTTCCTGCCAGAACACGACGTTCCCACTTCTGGGGTCGTATCGGCACAAAATCTTGCGGCTCAGGTCAAAGCCGGCGTCCACCATTTCTTCCCTGCAATAATCCTGGAAAGCCTGTAGCGTCCAGCCTCTATGCGGATGAGGCGGTGAATTATCGAAGAAGAAACTCTTGTGAGTGCGAAAAATAGGGTAAACCATTCTTAATCTCCACATTTTCCAGCAGCCATACGGCAGTTGAGCTTGAGGGTATCATAATTGGTTCAACGTTAACTGTTTCGTTCCTGCCAAAGGGTCCAAGACGCGCGCGAACTTCGCGAACATGACAGAGCAACGAATATGCCAAAATATGGTATATTCACCATATCTATGTGTTTTAATTGGATCAAATACTTATAGGCTTGGCAATGGAGTTCATATTCTTTCTCCATTTTCGTGTAAAAGTCAAAATTGTGACGAAATGTGTGACTTTTTGGTGCTTACTTTCACGGTTCCACTGAATACCGGCAGATCATGAGGCTAGAGAGGACTTAGTGTCAGCAAAGCGTCGCCTCCGCGTCGACTCCTTCGCGATGCACCAGGCGATTAACCATTTGAATGGCTCTCTTGCTGTTGATCGCAAATCTTGGACGAGTTGAGATGAGGGAGTCAAAAAATAGGTGAGCTGCACGCCGATAATGTCCAACTGGATGTCTGAATCCGGCTTCGCGGCCGATTGCCAGGGGGCTGCATAGAGGCTGAGTGAGGCTCTTAACTAGTAAGTCTAACAAAGCGCTGCAGCCGACGCCCCAACGTCTCCTCATACCTCGCTCCCGTTTCCTGGCGCGGCTGGGCGCGACTGTTGGCAATCCTACTGTCTATTCTTTGTACAGAGGGGTTCTCCCAAAGTTAATATAGCTTTCCTGGCCCTTGAGAAATGAGAGGCCAAAATCGTCGCCGTATGCGAATCATTTATTTACTGAATTGGTACAAACTGGACTCTTTAGAGATAGGCAGGATACGCGTTGTGCTGTTATGCTCTCTAAAGCAGTCTATTCTTTCTCAGGCAGGTTCACAATATCAACTGAGATGCTTGCGGGCTTTCTAAGGAAAATGTTAAGCTAATAGGACTCTTATTCACATTGCATGGATTGACTCTTTCCTTTTTTCATACATTTCCAACCTATTTGTTATAATATATGTTATTTTTTCACATCCATGTTTACGCACTCCTTTCTAATCTATATTAATGTAATTTATTGAGATGGTGTGTGACTTACTGCACATATTTAATTTCTGATTCTTCTGATTCTGGCCCTCTTAAGCTAAGCTCTCCCGCCTCAAAGTCCACCAGACCAGGAAGATCTTCTCGCGGATTGCCAAAAGTTGGGCGATTTGTTTCTTGCATCGACCTGCAGATTTGAGTTCCTGTTATTACGAGGAGTGGATATCCCTGCATAAGAAGGTCACGTAGACGGTTGAAATTCTAGCAGATCAGGTACAGGCGATTGTGAAAGAATCCATTGAGTAGGCATTGAAGCAGATCATCCCCGAGGTTCCGTTTGTGGGGAGATCAGAGTGGTTAAAGCGTGGACAGGATAAGATCTAAAACATTCTGCGTTGCTGTTAAGAGAATCCCGTATACCATAGGAATGGATGTCTCCGGCGACCTGAAAATGCCTCAGAATCGCCGGGTTGAAAGTGCTGTTCCACATTAGCTTCAGAGCTGAAGATCGGCATATTCGGAGTTTCTGCTCACTGAGTGGAAAACTTGAGCAACAGGCCAATCGGCTTGCCGGGATTCTCTCGTCCACGGCATGTATTTCGAAATCCGTGGAGTAGTTGTCATGAGCGAGGGCGGCATCAACGAAGAGGCTCAAAGCGGGCCATCTATCTTCAAAATTGTCCCTTGAGCACAACAAATTTTGGTAATGAGTAATAACTCCCCATAGCTCACTTCGACACGCATGGGCGTGCGATTGACAGGCTCATCGAGAGCTTGTTTTTCTCGACAAGTGCTTCCGGTTGATCTCCGCTGAGTTCTTGTCAAGCGCTATGAACCCGAAGTAGGCGCGCGGCGCAACCGATTCCCCGTGGAGTGGCCGTTTGCCTAACCAAGCCTGTAGCCTGCCCTCTCAACGGCTGCCTTGAGTTCGTTGGGATCTATGGGCCCTTCTTCCTCGAAATCCACTTCGCCCTTTTCCAAGTCTACAACCGGATTC
>JBKQLC010000137.1:0-72165 GCA_052147195.1 Syntrophobacteraceae bacterium | reverse complement strand
CCAAAGTCACGAATGAGGAGTTGCGGCAGGTCCGCATCATCCGCGACCAATTCCATGGGGAATGGAACTATGCGATACATCCAAGTCCCCCATTAATGTAAATGTTATTATGTTACACTTCCTAAGTCGATGTAAGTGAAGTCGGCAGTTGAATAACTCTTAATGCTCTATCACTCGCTTTTCAAGCTCGAATATCGACCTCCTAAAAATCTGGAGGAATTCGCCTTCTCCCGAGACCCGTAAGGACGCGAAAGGACTGATATTTCTATTAACTTAGCGGCATTAGGCCCGACTCCGGTCCACCGTAAGCGGTCCAACCCGGTCCGACTCACCCCGGTCCAACCATATTAGGCCGGTTACACGGGCACGACTTTACGTTTTCCGGTGATTTGAAAAAGAGCGTGGAATCGCCCTTTTCTGGTATAATTCGTCGTGAGCTTGAGAAGAACCAATGAATAATAGCTTAAAATTGGATACTTATCGGTTGCAAATCAAAACTGCAAGGCGGAGGAAGTATGACAAAGAAACGGGTTCTAATTGTTTTATTATTATCTTTCCTTTCCATCGGAGCCCTTGCGTTTGCTGCCGGCCCCGCCCGGAACGATGATAGCTTTGGCCTGTTCTTCAGGGACTTTAGAAAAGCGGTCGATACTGATGATAAGGAAAAAATGGCAAGTTTGATAAATTTTCCAAACTTCACCTGGGAAGAGAGTGAAAACCTTCAGGTGAAGACCAAAGAAGCCTTTCTGAACAACTATGACAGAATGTTCACCCCTGCGGTAAAGAAAAAAATTATTGCTGCCGGGAAGCCCAGCAAGGTCGACGACAACACCTACTTCCTTAACTGGTATGTAAAAGACACCGAATACTCACTCGATTTTGCCCGCAAACCGGACGAAAGCTTCAAATTCCTGGGTCTGACCTTGGGGACGCGTTAGCGTCTGCCAGCCTGCTAAACAGGATGTTCATAGGTCCTCTGAAGGGAGAGGGGCTATTTTGTTTTCCTTAACCTGCTGTAAAGCTTCATCCAGGTTGGCACGGTTTGCAGGTGAACGCTACAGGTAGGCTGTTTCCCTCAGGCTCCGATAATCCTCAAGCGATACCAAAACGGCCTGTTCGGCTTCAGCCATTTCTTAGAGATAAAGAAGTTTCAAGCTTGCACAAAGAAACCCGACGCCTATCAGGCAAATTACAATAGCACTCCCCAGCCTTCCTTTTTCAGGCAGGAGCGGTCGGGTTTATTCGGGTCATAAAACACCGCGATCCTACTCCCCGCTGGATGTTGATCCAACAAATCATACACCCACTGGTACCAACCGGAAAAACCCGACATTCCTCCAGCATAAATCCTACTATTGACGTACTGTCCACTCTTCACGGCCTCAATGCTCAATCGGGTCATGATCCAGCAAGTATCGTTGCTATCCTTTTGCTTTTATGTCAATAATATCCCCCGTTTTGAAACTGCTCCCGATCTCAAGGGCCATATCACATGATCGCCAAAACCTGAGAGCAGTGAACAGTGATGAGTGAGCAGTGAGCAGGAAAAACTCTTTCCCAGTCCGCTGTCCACTCTTCACGGCCTCAATGCTCAATCGGGTCATGATCCAGCAAGTATCGTTGCTATCCTTCTGTTTTTATGTCAATAATATCCCCCGTTTCAAAACTTTTCCCGATCTCAAGGGCCATATCACATGATCGCCAAAACCTACACGTGCTCTCTTCTCGGCATCGACGCGATTCTGGTGGAAGTCGAGGTCGACCTGGCTTCAGGCCTTCCCACGTTTGCGACGGTGGGGCTGCCCGATAATATCGTCAAGGAGAGCAAGGACAGGGTCAAAGCTGCCATTCAGAACAGCGGATATCCCTTCCCCTTTGAGCGGATAACCGTAAACCTAGCGCCGGCTTCCCTGAAAAAGGAAGGTGCGGGGTTCGATCTGCCCATTGCGGTCGGGATACTTGCCGCACTTGGGATCGTGAACGCGGAGAAAGCAGCCGCAATGATTTTCTGCGGTGAGCTTGCGCTCGACGGCAGGGTGAAACCGGTTGCCGGCTGCCTGCCGATGGCGATCCGTGCGCGGGATTCCGGCTATGGCAATATCATCCTTCCGTCCGAAAACGCCCAGGAAGCCGCTGTGTTGAACACGGTCTCGGTGCGCCCGGTAAATCATCTCTCGGAGGCCGTCGAATTTCTGAACGGCCGGTCCGATCTGCCCGTTTCCAAGACAGACCTCGATTCGATATGGAACGCCGAGGCGCCCGACGAGCTGGATTTCGAAGACGTCAAGGGGCAGGAACACGCAAAGCGAGGCATGGAGGTCGCAGCAGCCGGATCGCATAACGTTCTCATGATAGGTCCGCCAGGGTCCGGCAAGACAATGCTGGCCCAGCGCGTCTCCGGAATACTTCCGCCGTTGAGCTTCGACGAGGCGCTTGAGACCTCCAAGGTGTTCAGCGTCGCCGCAATGCTGAATAACAGCCCGCTCATCGTTAAGCGGCAGTTCCGGGCCCCTCATCATACCATATCCGATGCAGGCCTGGTCGGCGGCGGCCACATGCCCAGGCCCGGGGAGGTCAGCCTCGCCCACAACGGGGTCCTTTTTCTGGATGAATTCCCGGAGTTCCGCCGAAACGTGCTCGATCTTCTGCGTCAGCCGCTCGAAGACGGGCAGGTGACAATCGCCAGGGCTGCGATCGCCCTCACCTACCCGGCCAGATTCATGCTCATAGGCGCGATGAATCCGTGTCCCTGCGGCTATTCGGGCGACCCGGTGAGGCCCTGCACCTGCCATCCAAGGGCCGTGATGAAATACCGGAGCAGGATTTCAGGACCGATCCTCGACAGAATCGACCTGCACATAGAGGTCCCGTCGCTTAAATACGATCAGTTGCGCGCCGAGGGAAAATCGGAAAAGTCTGCGGCGGTGCGGGAGCGAGTATGCCTGGCGAGGCAGATTCAGTTGAAGCGGCTTGCCGGAGAGGCGATCTACTCCAATTCTCAGATGAAGCCAAAGCACCTGAAAAAATTCTGTCAACTGGAAACCGCCGGGCAGGCCATCCTGGACCAGGCGGTTCAGCAGTTGGGCCTGAGCGCCCGCGCATATCACCGCATCCTCAAGGTAGCCCGGACTGTAGCAGACCTGGAAGCTGAAGAGAACATCCGCTCCATTCACCTGCTCGAGGCGATTCAATACCGGTCTTTGGACAGAAGGCTCTTTTGAGCAGCCAGCCAGGTCATGGGTAAAACCGGTTCTCTTTTTGTCCCGCCTTTAGACTTGAATTTAACAGGACCGGCCAGTCCTCTTCTACAAACCTGCAATGGTCGTCACTCAAGAGAAATTACCCGAGTTTACGGCTTTTAGTTTGCCGTTCCTGTAACCGCTCGGCTCGGAAAGCGAGCGCTCTCCTTGACGGGCACTAAACGGCTTATTATGAAATGAAAGAAGCCGGTTGAGGTGCTTCAATCTTTGACTTAAAAAGAAGAGACGCGGCGGAATATGAATATAAAGGCAAAGGCCTTTTTATGGCAAGTTATCACGTTTCTATTCATGGCCCTGGCCTTGTTCGTTCCGGCCGGCACCGCCGCCTGGTTTGCCGCATGGCTCTATCTGATTTTGTTCTCCGCCTATAGTATGGTCATCACCCTGTGGCTTCTCAGGCACGACCCCGGTTTGCTTGAAGAGCGCATGGGGTCCCGGCCCCAAAAAGCCTGGGATAAGATGTTTATCGCAGTGTTGTTCGTAGTTTTTCTTGTCTGGCTGGGCTTGATGCCGCTGGACGCCGTTCGGTTTCACTGGTCCAGGATGGCGGCATGGCTTCGGGTGGTGGGCGCTATTGTCCTGTCGGGTTCGTACTATATATTTTACCTCACTTTTCGCGAAAACCCATACCTGTCGGGCGTGGTGCGCATCCAGAAAGATAGAGGGCAAACGGTCGTGTCAACCGGGCCCTATAGCCATGTGCGTCATCCGATGTACGTTGGCGGCTTCCTCTATTTTCTGGGAACGGCCCTTTTCCTGGGTTCCTGGTACGGGGTGCTTTTCGGGCCGCTATTCGCCGGCATGCTTGCCGCGAGAGCGGTACTCGAGGAACGCCTGTTGCGCGAACAGCTCAAAGGCTACGACGCCTACATGGCACGGGTCAAATACCGTTTCATCCCGCATGTCTGGTAATATCGGCTGCTGTCGTTGAATTCAATTCTATGCCCGATAAGCGATGATAAATAGCCTTCGGAACTGAAACAGGATTCGGCCGTCGTTTTGTGGAAGATAGGCCCGCGTGTATCTTTCCTGCAGCAGTTCTTCAAATCTCTTCCTTTGCTTTTCATTCTCCAGCGCCTCCAGAAACGGACGCAAACCGGTCCCTCGAAACCATTCTACAATGGCTTGAGGACTATCAACGACGTGGTAGTACTCGGTCTCCCAGATTTCCAGGTGCGCCGCCAGCGGCCGAAGCAGATCATAGTAGAAGGACGGGGGTTCTTTAGTCATCGCGTTCAGCGCCGGCCCCATGAGATGGCGCCAGGACGGATCGTCGGCTGTTTCGCGAATCTCCCGATGCAGGGGAGAGTTGAAGTGCGCAGGCATCTGGACCGCCAGAGCCCCGCCGGAGGCAACTTGATCGAAAAGGTTAGGAAAAAGAATGGCGTGCCTCGGCACCCACTGCAAGGCGGCGTTCGAAAAAACCAGGTCGAAGGGAATCCCGGCGCTCCAGGTCGAAATATCTCCAATGAGCCATTCATGATGCGGGTAAGACCTGGAAGCTGCGGCTATCATGTCCGCTGAGCTGTCCAGGCCGGTGATATCGGCTTTGGGCCAGCGCTGCCGAAGGATGGCCGTGCTGTTTCCCGGCCCGCAGCCCAGGTCGATTATCCGCCCGGGATCAGGAACTGCAATGCGCGCGGCCAAATCGACGGAGGGCTGGGTCCGCTCGCTGGAAAACCTCAAATACTGTTCGGCATCCCACTTGGGCATCCTGATCCCTCCTGCACGCCTAGAACCGGCGCATTATTTCCTGGGTACGCGCCATAACCCCGACGTTCCATCGTCACCCGGGCGGAGCCGCTCCGGGGTAACTACACATCGCTATATCTATTATTTATGCAGTCAAGAACTAACATTGCTCCTTGAACAGCAGCAAAGGAGGATCGTAGATTTCGGGAGGCTCAAGTCCGAGCAGTTGCATGAGTGTCGAGGCCACGTTAGTCAGGCCCGGTTCTTTGATTTCCGGGTTGAACTCGATACAGTCGTCTCCCGTCGGGTCATAGACGATGAACCACACCGGGTTCAACGTATGAGCGGTTTTGGCCCTGATTTTGCCGTTCGGATAGAGTTTGGGCGTTTTGGTTTTCTTATCGACTTCAAACATTTCCTCGGCATTGCCGTGGTCCGCCGTTACGATCAGGATTCCCCCCGCCTTGCGGGTCGCTTCCATCAGCCTTCCCAGACAAAGATCGACAGCTTCGACGGCTATCTGCGCCGCCTGATAGATGCCTGTATGCCCTACCATGTCCCCGTTCGGGTAGTTGAGCCTTATAAAGTCGAAGCGTCCCAAAAGGATCGCATCTATCGTTTTGTCCGTGATTTCAGCCGCCTTCATCCAGGGCCTCTCCTCGAAAGGTACCCTGTCGGAAGGGATCTCGATATACTCTTCGAGTTTGTCATCTATTTTCCCGGACCTGTTCCCATTCCAGAAATATGTGACATGCCCGAACTTCTGAGTCTCGCTGATAGCCATCTGTCGCTTGTTATGAATGGACAGGTACTCGCCGACGGTGTGCTCGATGTGGGGCGGTTCAACAAGATAATTCTGCGGGATGTGCGCTTCGGTGTCATATTCCATCATGCCGGCATAGGCTGCTTTTGGGCGCGGCACCCGGTCGAAATAAGGAAAATTCTCATCTTCAAAAGCCCGGCTTATCTCGATTGCCCTGTCACCGCGAAAGTTGAAATAGACTACCGAGTCTTCATCCCGGATCGGACCCACCGGATTGCCTGATTCATCCGCAATCACGAACGGCGGGAGGTCCTGATCTATGGTTACTGGTTTTTCCTGCCGGTACGTCTTGATGGCCGCTTCGGCGGAAGGGAACTTCCTTCCCTCCCCGGCGACATGGGTCTTCCATCCCAGCGCAACCATGTCCCAATTAGCCTCGTAGCGATCCATGGTGATCTTCATTCGCCCGCCGCCACTTGCGATGCGGTAATCAACGTGAGCCTGCTCCCGCAGCTTTTGCAGAAATGTCTCCAATCTGTTGACGTATTCGAGTGCGGAGGTCTCGCCGACATCTCGTCCATCTAACAGAATGTGCACGCGTGCCCTCGGCAGTTTATCCTTTAACGCGAGGTGATCGAGCATCGCCTCCAAATGCTTGATATGGCTGTGAATATCCCCGTCCGAGAGCAGGCCGATGAAATGCATCGTGCCGCCGTGATCGAAGCAGTACCGGACAAGACGCGGCCAGGCCCGGCCCTCGAAAATTCTGCCCGATTCGATAGCTTCATTGACCAGTCTCGCTCCCTGGGGGTAGAGGCGGCCGGCGCCCAAAGCATTATGCCCCACTTCGGAGTTTCCCATGTCGTGCTCCGAAGGGAGGCCGACCGCCGTCCCATGCGCGCGCAGCAGCCGGTACCGGCAGTTGGCGAGCAGCCAATCCAGATTGGGAGTTAAGGCGCTTGCAACCGCATTCCCCAGTTCATCCTCGCGGTATCCAACCCCGTCCATGATCGCTAGTGTGATCGGACGCGGGGTGCGGTGCGTCAGCAAACTTACCATACCCTTCATATCGGTTCTCCACATCCTGTAACCCAACCTTTGATTTAGCCGGGTTACAGAATTTCGAATGCTGCTTTGTTTCCAGGTGCTTAGAAATTAAGATTTGGATGACTCTGCCCATCCGGATCATTAAGGATGTCTGAAACCTTCCACCTTCAAGTTCGCATGGCTCGATATCAAGTCGAAATGCGAATCCACATGCACGACGGTGGATTCCGAACTCAAAGCGCATGCAGCTACCAGAATATCTGTGTAAGGCACCGTTATCCCATTTCTCCGAAGACTGAAGGCCAAAGCGAGGGCCGATTCCCACACGAGCGTGTTGATCTCGATAAGGGGGAGTGCATCCAGACGTTTCTTAAGAAGTTTGAACTCTTTTTCTGTTCTCGTACCCCCGAGAATCTCCAGCTTGATTATGCCGGCAGTGATCACCAGATCAGCTTCGAGCAGTTGATCCAACCGATCTTTTATCTCCGGGATAAACTCCTTGCTTAAAGCGCAGATCCAAGCCGATGTATCGACCAGGAAACGACTAGCCGGCATTTCTCAGTATCTCCAGTTCATCCAGGGTCAACCCGATATCAAAGGTACCCAACTCCTTGCGCAATTCTTCCCGGTTATAATCCCTGATCAAGACCTGGAGTCCCTTCTCAATGGCAGCCCTTTTCGACCTGGCCCCGGAAGCCTCCATCGCAGCTTTCAAAAGTTCATCATCGATCTGCACTGTGGTTTTCTTCATTTCGATACCATCCCAATAATACATCTTTTAAATATGGCAATTCTATACATAATCTTTGGAATGATCAAGCTGGATATTTTATTGCCCTTAACCCAACCAACGTTCATGGCTGCCGTGCCCTGGCCCCTCGGGGTTTTTCACCCAGGGTTATGGTTAACGTTTCCGATGTGCCATCCCAGCGGACGACCCCCACCTGGACCGTATCGCCCGGATGCAGCTTGCGAATTTCACGGATCGCGGTGTCCGCATCCTGCACCTGGGCTCCGTTGACGCTGACGATAACATCTCCACCGACAATCACTATATTGTTCCCGATCTGCGCCCGCCGATTTCCTCCCCTTACTCCAGCCTTGTCGGCAGGCCCCCCGGGAGTTACTTCGATTACCATTGCGCCCCCCTTGACCGGGAGTCTCAGCACCTCGGCGGTGTCCGGAAACAGGTTCATCAGAGTTGCGCCCAAAAATGGATAGCCGTAATACCCCTTATCGATCAAATCAAACACTATCCTTTTGGCCGTATTTACGGGAATGGCGAAGCCGATTCCAACGCTTGCTCCGGTCGGGCTGAAAATAGCCGTGGTGATGCCGATCAGTTTGCCGGAGGAATCGATAAGCGGCCCCCCGGAGTTGCCCGGATTGATGGAGGCGTCTGTCTGGATGATGTCTTCGACTAAAGTGCCGTTTTCTGCCCTCATCGTACGCCCGACGGAGCTGACCACACCCGCCGTAAGTGTCTGGCCCAGCCCAAAGGGGTTCCCGATGGCCATTGCTTTCTGGCCGACTTTAAGATCGGCCGAATCGCCCATTGGAATTACGCTCAGACTTTCTTTGGGAGCCTCTATCTTCAGAACTGCCAGATCGGTATCCGGGTCGGAGCCTATAAGTTTGGCCGTGTACTTTTTGCCGTCGGCCAAAGTGACTTCCAGCTTTCCGTCCCCTATCACGTGATTGTTAGTCAGAATGTAGCCGCGCGAATCGATTATCGAGCCTGATCCGGTCCCTTTGCGGGGAATTACGTTCAAAAAGAAATCGTGCTCGATAACCGTGCTGGTAATGTTCACCACCCCGGGCGCAAGGCGCTCGTAGAGATTGATATTGTTCTTCTCTTCCTCTGTCAGAGCAAAGGCCAGGGGTGTACAAACAAGGAAAAACACCAAAAACGCCAAATTGCGAAGACTCGTAGAATGCATTCCCCTCCCTCGCTTCCAGACGGCTTTCATACAAGTAAAATAAACCTATGCATCATACTGCCGGCTTTGCTTTCTGTAAATCCGCTTGATAAACCAGGCCGCCAGCAGTAACGCAAGGACCCACCCGGTTATTCTGTGCCAGGGACGCATAAGTCCCGGGGCTACCGATTTTATGCGATTTACGGGTAGAGCGAATCCTATGCGAATGCTCGCACCGGTGGGACTGAGAATAGCCGTGCAAATCCCCACCAGTTCCCCATCCAGATTTATGAGAGCCCCTCCGGAGTTGCCCGGGTTTATGGAGGCATCGGTCTGGATCAGGTTCCTGAGGACTTGTCCGTCATCCTTGATGGTCCGGCCGGTCATGCTGACAATGCCCGAGGTGAGAGTCTGCCCCAATCCAAAAGGATTTCCAACGGCCAGGACCTTTTCTCCTATTTTCAGCTTATCCGAATCTCCCAGCGAGATTGCCTTCAGAGGCTTGTCCCCGGGATCAACTTTTATTACCGCAAGATCGTCGTTTGGGTCAGAAGCGGTGGTTCTGGCGTCCAGACGCCTGCCGTCCGAGAGCACGACCCGGATATTCTGGGCTCCGGTCACCACGTGGTTGTTAGTAATGATAAGTCCGTCCTCTCTTAGTACGACCCCAGATCCTGAACCGGTTATCGAAGGAACCGCGCAGAAAAAAAACTCAGTCTCGCATAGCTGGGTCGTGATATTTACTACGGATGGCGCGACCTTTTCGTATGCCTGGATGGTAAGGGTCTCATCCTCCGTAAGGGCCGAGGCGTCGTCCCAACAGGCGGCTGCGACACAGAGAAGCAGTATTGAGATCGCAACCCGGGGACCTCTTGCGCCAAATGATAATTTCAAGTAGATGCTCGTTTCCTAGGGTCCGGAAATACACATACTCCGGGATATTCAGCCTGACCTCAGGCGGTCAGGGAATATACATTTAATCCTGACGTCAATAAACATGTTTATGAAGGCTCGTTCATTCCGGGTTTATACATAAAATCCGGTTTGTATCTCTCTCTCCGACGCCGGTACAGCTTGTTCAAACATAAGGGTAATCAGAAACACCGCAACTTTGCGGGCAACCTTTTCCCCGGCAATAACCCGGCCGGATAATGAGTCAGAAGGCCAACCACCCCGGAACCATGTAATACCTCTCGGTACGTGTATAAACCGCTAGGGTTAACGTGTGTACTGGATGAGCTATTGATATTGCGGGAAAAAGCAAAGCGGCTTATATTCCCTCGCTCCATCTTCTGTATAGCTGTTTTAATTTTGGAAAAGCCGGGCTATATTCCGGGAAGTTACAGAAATAGGAACAGCTACGCCAATTGGCGGCGCGCGGCACTAAATTAAACCGGAGATCGGATGGCAGGAGTTTTTGAAGTTTACGTAAAGAGCCACTTTTCAGCAGCTCACAGCCTTAGGGGATACCCGGGCGACTGCGCAAGGGTCCACGGGCACAACTGGATGGTCGAGGTATTCGTCAGGTGCGCCGAACTCGACGACATCGGGATAGGTATAGATTTTCGCGACATCAGGGCGGCTGTAAAAGAAGTCCTGGCGGGGCTCGACCATTGCGATTTAAATGATCTGCCCCTGTTCGCAGAGCAAAATCCGACCTCCGAAAACATTGCCAGGTTTCTTTACAAGGAATTGTCCTGCAAGCTGAACACCTCGAAAATTCGCGTTTCCAGGGTCAAGGTGAGCGAGACCCCGGGGGCCGGGTCTTTTTACTGGGAAGAATAATGGCCGTCAAGGTAAACGAAATTTTCCACAGCATCCAGGGAGAGTCCTCCTGGGCCGGAGAGCCATGCGTTTTCATACGGCTTGCGGGGTGCAATTTAAGGTGCGCTTACTGTGATACGACTTATGCGTACGAGCAGGGTCTGTTTATGGAAATTCCCGATATCCTGGAGGAGGTCAGGCGGCTGTGGTGCGGCCTGGTGGAAGTGACCGGAGGTGAACCCCTTATCCAGGAGGAGACCCCGTCGCTTATCGGCAGGCTGCTCGATGAAGGCTATACTGTGCTGCTCGAAACGAATGGGAGCATCGGCATAGGTGGGGTGGACCCGAGGTGCATACGGATTGTGGATATAAAGTGCCCGTCCAGCGGCATGGCCGGGCAAAACGATTTGAACAACTTGAAAGAACTTGGAATTAATGACGAATTGAAATTCGTAATCGAAAACCGCGAAGATTACGAATTCGCGCGGAACCTTCTGTCAGCTTTCCCGGCTATCGGGTGCAAGATCAACTTTTCTCCCGTGTTCGGCGCGATTGCTCCCCGGTCTCTAGCCGAGTGGATTCTTCATGACCACCTGCCGGTTCGGCTGAACCTCCAGCTTCATAAAATTATCTGGGGACCCGAAGCCAGAGGGGTGTGACGCGGCGGAATCTTATCCCGGCCCCGGTAATCAAAGAATTCCTCAATCCCCCAATCCCTCAATCCCTCCATCCCTAAATCCCTCAATCCCTACAGAATATATCTGCTCAAGTCCTCGTCTTTTATGATTTCACTGAGAACATTGCGCACGTATTCGCGATTGATGTCCACCGTCTGCCCCAACATGTCGGGGGCGTTGAAGGAAACGTCTGAGAGCAGCTTCTCCATGACCGTATGAAGCCGCCTCGCGCCGATGTTTTCGGTCCGTGAGTTTACCTGGTATGCGATTTCAGCGAGTTCGTCGATTGCCTCCTTATCGAAAACAAGCTCCACCTTCTCGGTCTCGAGCAGGGCCTTGTACTGGACTATCAGGGCGTTTTCAGGCTCAGTCAGAATGCGCACGAAATCTTCCTTGGAAAGGGAGGTAAGTTCCACCCGTATGGGGAAACGCCCTTGAAGCTCCGGAATGAGGTCGGAAGGCTTCGCGATGTGAAAGGCGCCCGAGGCGATGAAGAGAATATGATCGGTCTTCACCATCCCGTACTTGGTCGTAACGGTCGATCCCTCGACTATAGGCAGCAGGTCCCGCTGGACGCCCTCGCGTGATACATCCGGACCTCTGCCGCTGCTCTCTCTTCCCGCAATCTTGTCGATTTCATCCAGGAAGATGATCCCGGAATGCTCGACCCTTTCAATTGCCGATTTTATCACGCGATCCATGTCGATGAGGCGCTGCGATTCCTCCCCTATCAGGATTTCGCGGGCTTCGGGGATTTTGACCTTCCGCCGCTTGGTGCGCCTGGGAAGCATGGAACCAAGCATATCCCTGAGGTTGAGGTCCATTTCCTCCATTCCAGCCCCGGCAAAGATTTCGATCATCGGGATATTGCGGTCCGGCACGTCCAGCATGACATAGCGGTCGTCGAGCGCCCCCTCCCGGAGAAGTTTCCTTAGCTTCTCCCTGGTCGAATCCGCTTGTTCGGCATCATCCTTTGCGGCGATCAGTGCGTGGTCCTCGTCCGGAAAAGGATGTTCCCGTACCTCAGCGGTCGATTTCTTGGGGGGAAGCAAAATATCGAGCAGTTTTTCCTCTGCAAGCTCTTCGGCCTTGAGTTTTACGGCCTCCATCTCTTCATTGCGCACCATGCTGACCCCCAGTTCGGTCAGGTCACGGATCATGGATTCCACGTCACGGCCGACATAGCCGACTTCGGTAAACTTGCTGGCTTCGATCTTGAGGAAGGGCGACTGGGCAAGACGGGCGAGGCGGCGCGCTATTTCGGTTTTGCCCACACCTGTGGGTCCGATCATAATAATATTCTTCGGCGCTATTTCGTCGCGCAGATGTTCCGGCACCTGCTGCCTTCTCCACCTGTTGCGCATAGCAATTGCGACCATGCGCTTGGCATCTTTCTGGCCGATTATATACTTATCCAGCTCGCGGACGATTTCAGCCGGTGTAAGGGGCTGCTGCATCGATCAAAGCTCCTCTATCACGAATTCCCTGTTAGTATAAACGCAAATAGACGCGGCGATACTCATAGCCTCCTCGGCGATCTGGCGCGCCGAAAGGTCCGTATGGCGGCCCAGCGCACGGGCCGCTGCAAGCGCGTAAGGCGCTCCTGAACCAACAGCCGCAAACCCGTCGTCGGGCTCTATAACATCGCCGGTCCCGCTCAGGATGAAAGAATCCTTCGCATCGGCGGCAAGGAGCAGCGCTTCCAGCCTGCGCAACGCCCGGTCCATTCGCCAATCCTTCGCCAATTCGACTGCTGCGCGTTTAAGATTACCGTTGTACTGTTCTAGCTTGGCTTCAAGCCTCTCGAACAGGGTAAAAGCGTCTGCAGTCGATCCCGCAAAACCGGTAAGGATCTTGTCATGGTAGAGTCTACGGATCTTCTTGGCCTGATGCTTTACGATGGTATCTCCCATCGTAACCTGTCCATCTCCAGCCATTACAACCCGGTCGTCTTTCCGTATGACGATTACGGTTGTGCTGCGTATCATTGAATCCGACATAAGTTGTATCTGCTTTCCTCGATAATGCCATAGCCGATCATCCGATCGGCCGGATCAACCTATCACAATGATTAGGCATTTACTTTCAATATAATCACAGGGCCTCACCCGGTTTTTTCCTGCTTCTCGGATGAGAGGCGTCGTAGACTTTCATCAGCAGATCGATATTTACGTGCGTGTATCTCTGGGTCGTCGACAGGCTCTCGTGGCCGAGCATCTCCTGAATAGCTCTCAGGTCCGCGCCTGCATTCAGAAGGTGGGTTGCAAAACTGTGTCTGAGCCCATGCGGACTGAGGCGCTGCCATAGCCCGCAAGCGATCAACTCCGCCTTGAGTATCCTGTCAACCGAGCGCGCCGTAAGTCTTCCGCCCCTCGAATTGAGAAAAAGGGCCTGCGAAGCCGCCCTACCCTTCGGAAATTGAAACTCCAGGGCCGAAAGATAATACTTCACAGCATCCAGCGCTTTTGACCCTATCGGAATTATACGCTCCTTGCGGCCTTTTCCGCTCACGCGAACAGTGGCCTCCGAAAAAACCACCCCCGGAATGTTCAGCTTGACGAGTTCGCTCACGCGGATACCAGTCGAGTAGAGCGATTCGAACATGGCCCAGTTGCGGGCCTTTCTCCATGAGCTTCCTTGCCGGAGGGCCCTGCTCGAGAGGGTGTCCAGAAAGTGGAAGATCGCATCCACCTGGAGGAAGGAAGGCGTTTTTTGTTTAATCCTGGGATGCGCAACCAGATCGGCGGGATTCTCACTGAAGATGCCGGCGCTGTTCAGGTAGTGGTAAAAGGAGCGCAATGCAGAGAGCTTACGGGCTCGGCTTGTTTTTTCAAGCGTTTTATAAACCGATGCAAGGTAGCCCCGGACAATATCGGGGCTGATCTGCGACAATCTCACAATCCGGGAGCCGGCCCTGTTTTGCTCACCCTTACAAATCGGCTCTCGAAGCTCAGGCCCCTCAAAAAGGTTGGAAACATATCCGGCAAACTGGCGCAAATCGCTTGCGTACGCCCTGAGCGTCTCCGGGCTAAGATTTCGCTCGTGGCGCAAATACTGGAGGAAAAGCGCCTGAGCGCTGTCCCAGGTGAGGCTGTCCATCCCGGATTTCCCAATCTCAAAAACGTGTTGATAAACGCCTCATTATGAAGCATTCGATGCTCAGTTAGCACAGGCGGCGAAAAAATAATAGAGGATTTGAGAGCGGCGCTGATCGTTTTCTTCAATTGTTTTCTTGAGTGTATTGACTTTGCGGTATAATTGAAATAGGTAGACATACTTTGATCTGTTCATAACGGCTCGCCCGTTTTAACCTCGGAAGGGATACTTTTTAGAGATGCTCCAGTGATTTACCAATCACATCACACTAAAAGCCCCGGGAGAACCGGCCCATTCGTACCCTGGGTTCAATTCCAGTAGAAAGGTTAAACATGAAAGAGGACGTCGCAAATGTTCGCACTTTCGCAATAATTTCTCACGGCGGCGCAGGCAAGACCTCCCTGGCTGAAGCCATGCTTTTCGATGCGGGCGCCACGACCCGGTTGGGCAAAGTGGACGATAACAGCTCGATCCTGGACTTTGAGCCTGAAGAGGTCAAGCGCAAGGCTACCATCAGCAGCTCGGTTTATTCTTTCACCTGGAAAAAACACTCATTCACACTGATTGATACGCCGGGCGACTTCAACTTCATCGCTGAGACAAAGACTTCGATGCAGGGTGGCGACGCTGTGGTGGTGCTTGCTGACGCGGTTGACGGCGTGCGTGTTCAGACCGAAAAGGTGTGGGAGTTCGCCACCGAGTTCGGCCAGCCAAAAATGATCTTCATCAGCAAGATGGATCGCGAGCGGGCCGATTTCGCCAAGACTGTTCAGAATATCCAGGACAACTTCGGCAAAGCATGCGTCCCGCTCCTAATCCCGATTGGCGCCGCTGAGAGCTTTAAGGGGGTCGTTGATATCCTGAGCGGCAGGGCATATGTATATGGCCAGGGCGACAGCGGAAAATTCGAGACAAAAGAAATGCCCGCAGAGCTTACTGAGCTTGCCTCCCGTTACAAGGAAGCCATTGTCGAGCACGTGGCCGAATCAAGCGATGAACTCCTGGAAAAATACCTCGAGACCGGCGAACTTTCCCCCGAAGAGATAAAAAGCGCCCTCCGGACTTCCGTCCAAGGCGGCAAACTAATTCCGATCGCTTGCGGCGCCGGCACCGGAAATATTGGCATTCAGCCCTTCCTGGACCTGATCGCCGAATGCATGCCCTCCCCGCTGGACCGCGGCGCGATCAAAGGCCTTTCCGTAAAGGGAGATGTTGAGTTGACCAGGGAGCCAGATCCCGCGGCGCCGTTCGGCTCCCTGGTAATCAAGACCGTCAGCGACCCCTATGCCGGCAGGCTGTCGATTTTGCGCATATATTCCGGGACCCTTGCACCAGATTCAACAGTACTTAACGCCAACAAAGGCGTAAAGGAGCGCTTTGGCCAGCTTCTCAGGGTCAAAGGCAAAAACCAGGAACCGATACAGTCGGCCGGCCCGGGAGACATCGTTGCCGTCGCCAAACTCAAGGAGACGGTCACCCAGGATTCACTCTGCTCGGAGCGCGACCCGATCGTCTTTCCTCCTGTCGAACTTCCTCCCGCCATCTACTCGCTGGCCGTGGAACCCAAGAGCAAAGGAGACGAGGAAAAGATTTTCTCCTCGCTCTCACGCCTCATGGAAGAAGACCTCACTCTTAAGCTCGATAGAAACGACGAAACCCGCGAGATGATCCTCTCCGGAATGGGCGAAATTCATATAGAGGCGACCGTTGACAAGCTCAAACGCAAGTTCGGCGTCGAAGTGAACCTGAAGCTGCCCAAGGTCGCATACAAAGAGACGATCAAAGGCAAGGTCCGCGTCCAGCACAAATACAAGAAACAGTCGGGCGGACGAGGCCAGTACGGCGACTGCACGATCGAAATGGAACCGCTGCCACGAGGCGAGGGGTTCCATTTTTATGACAAGATTGTCGGCGGGGTAATCCCCAGACAGTACATTCCTGCGGTGGAAAAGGGAATTGCCGAGGCCCTCCATGAAGGCACACTGGCCGGGTATCCGGTGGTGGACTTCAAGGTTGACCTTGTTGACGGCTCATACCACACGGTAGATTCATCTGAAATGGCCTTCAAGATCGCCGGGTCGATGGCCTTCAAAAAAGCCATGGCGGACGCCAGACCCACCCTTCTCGAACCCATTATGGAGATGGAAATCACTGTCCCGGACGATGCAATGGGCGACATCATCGGGGACCTCAACTCCAGGCGCGGCAGGGTACTTGGAATGGACACCAAAGGAATCAAGCAGATAGTAAAAGCCCAGGTGCCTCTTTCCGAAGTGCTCAAGTACGCACCGGATCTGCGTTCGATGACAGCGGGCCGCGGCATGTTCACGATGAGATTTTCGCACTATGAAGAGGTCCCCGGACCGCTCCAGGAGAAAATAATCGAGCTTTACAAAAAGGAAAAAGAGGAGAAATAAGCTTACCGGGCGGGCGTAAAAACCCCTGATCCAAGTCTGGTATCGGAAATAGACCGGAGCTTTGCGGGGTCCGCCTCGCGGCGCGTAGAGATCGCCATTGGGCGGGGCTGCCTGGCCTCGCCTTATTTTTTCATTCCGGCAACTATTTCAAGGTTCAACTTGGGTTATAAACAACCCGAAGCTCCATCTTGAAAACCTGATTTGGAAAGAAGTTATGTTCTCTAGAAAAACCGCAGTTGTTACGGTCAGCGACGGAGGCTTTCGGGGAGAGCGCGAGGACCGGTCCGGGCAAACCCTTGCGGACAGGCTCGATGCCGAGGGGTTCGAAATATTCTTCAGGATTGTCATTCCAGATGAATACGCCGAGATTCGAAAGGTGCTGGCCGATCTGGCGGACGTTGATAAGCCGGCTCTCATTATTACGACAGGCGGCACGGGAGTTTCGCCGCGCGACGTTACCCCCGAAGCTACTCTATCCGTAATTGAAAGGGCTGTCCCCGGAATGGCCGAGGCCATGCGTGCTGCCAGCCTGCAAAAGACCCCTCATGCCATGATCTCCAGGGCGGTCGCAGGCATTCGCGGTAAAACTCTCATCATCAATCTTCCGGGAAGCCCGAAGGGGGCGCTCGAAAACCTGGAAGTGATCCTCCCGGCTTTGCCGCACGCACTGGACAAAATCCAGGGTGACCCGTCAGACTGCGCACAGAGTCAATAAATTAGCTCGCAACAAAATGAGAGAGTTGCATACGCCGCAGTTCCCGTGTTGCGGGCCAGGGGCCTTAAGTTCAGATGGAACCCGGGATCACCCTTCGATTCACCTTGAAGGCATCCTGAAACGGCCCGATAAACCTCCGGTCCCGAGACCAATCCACAATGGCAAAAACAACCTGCCCATAGCCCCCCTTGAAGTTCTGTTCGAGTGCCCGATGGAACAACGCAGCGATTTCATGGCCATCGTTCCCGAATGCTCCGCAACCCCACGCCCCAAGGACGATGGAATCGTGGGCGTGCTTCACCCCGATGGATAGTACCTTGAGAATACGCAACCACATGGAGCGGCCTATTTCACTACTCCTCTCGTGGATCATTTTACCGGCGTTTACTGCCGGGCACGTGATGATTCCAACCGTGTAGGGTTCATCGAGAAGGCTGCCGTCATCGGAGCGAAAGACTGGTACATCAGGAGAATAGATTACGTAATTCGTGTAAAGAGGATCACGGCGTGACCTATGAAAGGCATACATCGCATTGTCTCTGATACAAGAGTAAAGGCCCGACGATCTGGCCAGGTATTCCTCCTGCGACCTGGCGCCATCAAGAAAACCGCCACCCGGATTCGTTGCCGAAGCAAAGTTGAGTACCGCCGGTCGACACCCTTCAGTAATCAGACGGCGTGCAGCCTCAAAAGTTGTCATGTTTTCGACTAAAATCTTCGTTTGGTGATTCCCCCTCGCCGATTCCTGAAAAGGTTGGTCCGGGGGATAGGAGACCGTTCCATCGATTGATAGTTTGACCAATTGGGAAACGTTCACTACTCGACCGGAAGGCGCCAGGTATTCCCCCGACTCGGTGATCCGGACTGCCCCACGGCCATACTCGGCAGCCAACTCCCTGGATATTCGGGTTTTTAAATTGCTCACAGCTCATCTCCGGAAATCCACTGAAGCGGTATGCTACCCTCATCGCTTTATGGAATCAACCTGGAGGATAAAGCGGTGTTGGTAACCCTGATGCCGGCTGCTATGAATGATCAATACCTATGGAATTGCTCCCTGGCTGAGGTCCAGGGAAGTTAATACCTGATTTTCCAACTCGGCCCGGATCGGACCTGGCAGCAACCGGAGAACACGAAGAGTAGAACGCCGTCGGACTCATTCTTCTGACGTAATTGCCTTTTTTTTGCGCAAGTATTCCTTCTGGATAGCGTCCGTGCGGTCCAGTACCGCTAAAACCTGCGATTCAGCTTCTTCGACGATTTTGAGTCGCTGCTGGATAACGAGAGACTTGAGAAACTCCGTTTCGCCCTGCCGGTGAAGTGAATAGAATTCTGCGCCAAGGCGGGACATTCTCTGATCGAGATTGCATTGGGCTTTAGCGAGCTTGTGTTTATGGAAGCTGATTTTCACGAACTTCAGGAACCACGCCCAGGCAATTCTGATCCATTTCATAACCAGGCGTGATACTTTGTCTGCAATGTCACTGACCTCCATCTTCCCCCTCCTCGCGCAGGTCCCAGCCCGTTGCGGACTTCAGCTTTTCCACCATTCGTTTCCTGTGGCTCCCCGGCCAGTATACCCTTGCGCACTCCGGACACTTGCGAAAATCGGAAACCGTCTCGAAAACGTAGTCGGGAACGGCGCCGAAAGCAGCCTCCCTCGGTATCTGAACCAACTCCACATTACAGCGGCTGCATCTTGAAAACGGCCGCAATTCGTCAATTCCTACATCCAGCGTGGACAGCAATTCTTTGAGCTGCTCGAACTGATGATCGTCTCGAATGAAAATAACACCCTCGATATGCCGGAATTTCTCTCTTCGAGTAACTGGAATGTATCCCTCCGAAACCAGCGAATCGATCCGGACACGCTCATCGAGAGGCATCGATCGAGCGTCGAATCCAAGCGCCCTGAGCCATTTTGCCAGCTTGCCCAGCATTATGTCCACCGCGAAGCGCTTTCCCGGAGTTCCCGCTCTGCTCATTTTATCGTGTCCAGGTCCACCTTTCGCACATTGGGCAGGTTGGGCAGGTGAAATGCCGAAGGCTCGAATTGAGAAACGGGCCTTAGTTCCTCGATGATAATTTCCATCTTCCATTCATTTGAGGAGATTCGAATTTTGCCGGGCACAGCTTCTTTTGAGATCGGAACAGGCGGATCATAGGAAACCCGGCCTTCGAACTCTGCGCTGCGAACGAATGCCCCTTTCAGAGCGGGTGAACCGGCGGTGATTTGCCATTCGAAATAACCGCCTTCGCCGCTAGATATCAGGCGCCACGCGCCGTCGTCAGGCCGGCTTTCGATATGGTCGAGTTGCCTTGGCGGCACCGAAGCGGTGAGCGCGTAGCGAAAGATATCTACCGGCAGTGTGACACCCAGAAATTCCCGCACCAGGGTCTCAGGACGCTGCGCCGTGAAAATAACCTTTTCAGAAGGAATCAGAAGACCTGGCCCGGCCTCATTGGAAACATAGAGCGCGGCAGTCTGGCCGAACGGAGTGAACGTTTCGAACCTGACAAAATCCCTGCCTTTTACTAGAATAATTGCGCGTGAGCTGAACTTTGAGGTTTTGCTGTCAACCATTAGCCGGAATTTACACTGGTAATCGGACCAGAAATCTGACCTTTCCTTCAATTTACCGGTTTCGAAAGGCACGCTGGGAGGTCTTTCCACCGGAGCGGGCGGGCGGGCGCAGCCCGCTGAGATTATCAGGAGAAACAGAACGCAAATAGGCAGGAAAGATAATCGCACGTTTAATAAAAATCCCGTCTGCCCCAACTGCGGCAAGTTAGATGCGAGGGATTGAAGCAGCCGTGAAGATCCGGATGCAGGTTTCATAGAATTGAACCCCTGGGATGCGGTGCACTACGGAGAGTAAAAGCCCGCCCCCGGCGGGACTCAATTATGAAGCCTTTTCCAAGACAAACATCCATCTTGCGGTGTTGGGCGTGTAGCTGCGCGCCGGGCCGCCTGCTTGACGGCAACGGGGAGCACGGCTATCTTACCGCGTCCAGCTTCGCCTTTATTTTTTCGGGTTCCGTGTGATTGAACTGGATAGCTTTCTGGTAGGCTTCAGAAGCCTTCGCCTTCTTGCCGAGTTCCCGATAGATATCTCCGAGGTGCTCCAGAATGACCGGATCATCCGGCACCCGCTTTATTGCCTCGAGCATCATGTCCAGGGCCTTCTTATGCTGCCCCATCTTGAAATAGACCCACCCCAGACTGTCCATGATGTATCCATCATCGGGCGAAATATCCAGAGCCTGAGTTATCATTTCCTTTGCGCTGGTCAGGTTGGTCCCCGTTTCCGCGTAGCTGTAGCCGATATAATTGAGCGCATTGGCATTTTTCGGCTCTATGGCCAAAATTTTGCGCATCGTTTCGACGGCTTCTTCCTTTTTGCCTATTTTGTCCAGTATGATCCCTTTGCGGAAAAGCAATTCGGTATCGTTGGGCAGCTTTTCCAGGCCGCGGTCGAGTGCTTTCAGCGCATCTTCGTAATTGTTGGCCTCTTCGTCTATGATCGCGAGGTAGAGATAGAGATCGCTCACATCAGGACTCTTGGCGATTGCTTCGTTCAGTATCTTAATGCCGCTCGTAAAATCTTTGAGCTTTGCAAAAAGCAGTGCCAGACGCGCCTGAGCTGCATTCCAGACGGGGCTGCCCTCGGAAATGAGGCGGAAGTTCCGTATCGCCTGTTCGTAATCCGAATTTTCTTCATATGTGGTAGCCAGATAATAGATGGCCTGATCGTAACGGGGGTCTTCCTTGAGCAGGTAGGTGAACTCTTTTATGGCGTCTTCGAAATCTTTTTGCTGGAGGTGGATAATGCCGATTTTGAGCCGGCTCTCAAGGTCTTTGCGGTTGATCTTGAGCAACTGGTTGAACTCCGCGATAGCCTCGCTGGCCCTGTCCTGACGCATGTAAAGGTTGCCGAGCCTGGCGTGGGCCTGCACGTTTCCCGGATTACCTGCAAGGATTCTTTTGTAGGTTTTTTCGGCCTCCTTCGGACGGTCGGTCACTTCGAAAATGTAACCCAGGTCAAGCAGGCCGTTCTCAAAACCGGGTTCCTCGGCAAGAAGCTCCCTGTAGATCTGCTCCGCCTGCTTATAGTATTTCATGTCCATAAAAATCCGCGCCTTGTAATAAAGCGATATCGGATTGTCGGGGACCACCGCTTTGAGTTGATCGAAAACCTCAACGGCCTCATCGAAACGTTTTTCCTGGGCATAGAGTGCGCCCAGAAGCAGATAGGCATCCTCCTCCGAGGGGTTGAGCTCGATGACTCGCTTGTATGCGTCAACAGCCGGCCCAATTTGTCCCTCGCGCGCGTAAAGCTGACCGAGCAGCAGGTATGCCGGGGCGTAATCAGGGGCGGCCTGGATGGACTGTTCGGCAAGTTTGAGCGCGAAGTCGATTTTCCCCTGCCTAAGGTAGATCACGGCAAGTTCTGTCAGCAGGGTTGGCGACCGCGGGTCGATCTTCAAGGCTTTCTCGTAAGCTTCTATTGCCTTGTCGAACTGCTTTTCGCTAACATAGCTCTGTGCGGTAAGGTAATCATAATAAACTTCGGCCCGCACACCTCCCGCACCCTGTGAGGCAGGGGCAAGCAAACCCGGCCGGGGTAGCGGTTGAGTGCAGCCGGCAATGAGAAACAAGAGGCAAAATAAGAAACGCGTATAGATCATTTAAGACGCAAATCCTTGTATTGAAGCCGGCGGAAAAAAGCGGTAAGAAAACCAAGCACAGCTTTTCAGAACTAACATGATTGTAGGTTTTCAGTCAATTAATTCCCCTCCTTAACCGGGGAGAGCATGCAGTGAATTGAACACAACACCCGGGAATTTTCAAGTATGATCGAAAGTGACTATCCAAAGCTTCGGAATGGACTGGAAGCGCACCCAATAGAGCATTCCGGACAAAAAATGTTCGTTATTCGGGACCGGATCGGTTATGCGCCGGACAGTCTGGTCTTTCACCCTGCCGTAGTCTCTATTTTAGCCAATATGAACGGCGGCAACTCCTTGAGAGACCTGCAGGCTGAATTCATGCGGCAAACTGGCCAGTTGGTCCATATCGAAGAGTTGCACGCGCTTGTAAAAACGCTCGACGAACACCTTTTCCTGGACAATAAGCGGTTCCAAAGCGTTGCGGCAAAAGAGATATCCGCATTTCTCGGCAGCCCGGTGCGAAAAATGCGCCATGCCGGGCAAAGCTACCCGGAGGACCCGGAAAAGCTGCGAGAAAAACTAGATTCCTTTTTCAGGCCCGAAAACGGCGGACCGGGCTTACCCGATCCCGCGGGCACACACGCAGGGAAGATGGTTGGCCTTGTAGCGCCACACATTGATCTTAACGCGGGGGGCGCCTGTTTTGCCCACGCCTACAAATCGGCTGCCGAATCTCAGGTCCCGAAAACCTGGATAGTGCTGGGCACGGGACACGATTTTATCGAAAACTGCTTCGCCCTGACCGTTAAAGATTTCGAAACGCCGCTTGGTCAGGTCCGCTGTGATACCGCCATCTGCGATGAACTGCTGCGCAACGTCAAATTTGACATTCGCGCTAGTGAGTATAATCATCGGACAGAGCATACGATAGAATTCCAGGCTGTTTTTCTCTCTTATATGCAGCCGCTTGCGCGCATAGTCCCAATTCTGTGCTCTTTCGGACATGAAGAATGGGACTCGTGCAAACACCTCGTAGACAATTTTGCGAGGAGTTTGGCGGACTTGATTTTCGGGGGGCTGTATTCGGTCGGCATCATTGCAAGTGTCGATATGGCTCACGTTGGCCCGCGTTATGGCGATAGATACAAACCACATACGGCAACGATTCAGGAAAATCTCTCATCTGACGAATCGCTTTTGAAACTGCTCGAAAAATGCCAAGCGGACAATTTCATCCAAAGAATCAACCGTGATGCGAACAGCAGAAAGATATGCGGGGTCGCGCCCCTCTATACGATGGCAAAGGCTCTCGAAGGGCGCTCCAATGGGACTACCCTTCGCCAATCTCATGCGATCGTGGATGGAGAAGGCTCTTTTGTGACCTTTGCGAGCATGGCTTTTTACCATGACGAAGGCGCTAAGCAGGACGACGCAAAGGTATAGAATGCAAAACACGAAATGCTCTCTTGCCGTTGCGGTTGAAACACTTGGCTGCAAGGTCAACCAGTATGAAACCTCTTACTTTCTGAGAGTCCTGAAGCAGGCGGGCTGCAGGATCGTGCCTTTTCGTGAACGCGCCGACATCTATATCGTCCACAGTTGCGCGGTAACGGCCAAGGCGGGATTCCAGACCCGGCAGCTCCTAAGGAGGGCCAGGCGCGCCAATCCAAACGCCTTGATTGTGGCCGCTGGATGCTACGCTCAACTGGAAGCAGACCGAATAGCGGGCGAGAGGCTGGCGACTCACATCCTGGGAAATCCAGGGAAATTCAACCTCTTAGAGTGGCTGAACCAACCCGGCAGCTTTGAACGGCCCTGCCTTGCACTCGATCGGGCGCCCCGTTCCTGTTCCGAATTCGAAATTCTCCCGATATCGCGTATGCATACGGGCCGAACCAGGGCAATGCTCAAAATTCAGGACGGATGCAATTCCTCATGCTCTTACTGCGTAGTGCCGCACGTGCGGGGGAGGAGCCGCAGCCTTCCCTTAGACCTGGTCCTGGCTCAACTGGAGGAACTGGTCGGCGCGGGATACCTGGAAGTCGTGCTTGCCGGCATTCATCTTGGACAGTGGGGCAAAGACCTCGCGCAGGGACTCAGCTTGTCGCATTTACTGGAAAAGATGGGATCGAGCCGCCATCCTCTGCGCCTTCGGCTGAGTTCCCTGGAGCCCCAGGAAATCAATTCCGGATTGGTCAGTATGATTTCGTCAGCTCTCTGGATTTGCCGCCACTTCCACATTCCCCTTCAAAGCGGAGACCCTGAAATCCTGGACCGAATGCGCCGCCCCTATAATCCGCAATACTACGCTGAACTGATCGCCGGAATCCGCGCAGTTCTTCCCGATGCCGCAATCGGGGCCGATGTGCTGACTGGATTTCCGGGAGAGAGCGAAAAACAGTTTGAAAACACTCTCGATTTTATCGAACGCCTGCCCCTGAGCTACCTTCATATATTTCCGTTTTCGCCACGTCCCGGCACTCCGGCCGCCACGTTCTCCGGCCAGATACACGGCACGGAGCTCAAGCGCCGCGCAGGCATTCTGCAGGCCCTTGGCAGGCGAAAAAGGCGGGATTTCCGGGGAAAATTCATCGGCGAACACCTGGATGTCCTGGTCGAGACCGAGGTTCAACCCTGCTTGTTTGAAGGGCTTTCGAGCAACTATATAAAAGTGATCTTCCCAGCGCGTGAAGGCATTTGCCAGGGGGAACTGGTCCGCGTGAAGGCAACCGGCTACAGGGGTGAAGATCTCGAAGGGGAACGGGTTTAACCTGATGTCTTCGCCTGCTGCCTGGACCTTACTCCCTCAATGTGCGTTTTGACGCCCCACAGGAATTTTTCACAATCCGCAGAGAGTCGCGGCGGGGCGCAGGTGGGCCGAGAGCGCAGCGAATCGGCTCCAGGTACATGGTTTGACAATTACTTCTGCAGCTTCTCCATAAATACGAGCTCAACCTTCGCCGATAATCGATCGGTATGAAATATTCGATAATCAAGCCTCTCATATAAGCGTATATTACCTTCGCTCCTGCTTCCAGTGAACAGTTCAAACCTTCTCGCATATGGGAACTCTGTTTCAATTGCCAACAATAGCCGAGTGCCTATTCCCTTGTGTTGAAACTCCGGATGGACGATTAGCCGGCCGATATTACAGGTGCCGTCATGAATTGATGCCCTCACGGAGCCGATGAGTCTGCCGGAATCGCATACTTTGAGAAAGGTCATTTCGTCGAATTCTTTTTTGATTTCATCCAGAGTTTGGGCCAAAGGGGGGATGGACCAGTCATCATATAAGACCGCCTCACTTTGATAAGCAAGCTTCTGAAGTTCGAGTATTTTTGCCGCATCGGTTATATCAGCGGGCAATATTTGGTTCATCGTTTCACCCCGTTGCCTGGCGATCATCATTCTCCGAACATGAAGAATTTCACCATATGCGCTTCCGGTGGATTTTGCCCTGAGAACGGCCGCATTTCAAGGTCGTAATCCCGCAGAATGGGGATGAGGTAAGCTTCCCCGAAAGATCTTCTTTCTCTGTCGGGCACGGTGCGGTGGACCCAATCCATGATGACCCGGTCGATCTCGGGGGGCTGGAGAAGAGGAAATACTTCCGGCCAGGCAACATGGGAAAGAGGCTCTGCCACCCATTTCCCGGAAATCAGGAAGTTGGCCGCCGCTGTGAGGACCATTGCCCCAAGTGTAATATCTTCCTGCGCACGCACCTGCCCCTCTGTCCACAACCTTGCCCCAAGCTCCTTTGGGTCGATGCCCAGCGCCCGAAAGAGGTCCCCCGCGCCGGAGATCACATCCACGATATGGCTTGCTCTTGCGATGTCGTGTGGGGTCCTGAAAAAATCGTAGCCCGGCAGTTGGCCCGAGGCGCTCTCACCGGGCCTGCTCTTCAATATCCTGGGGGTCCTGGCTAAAAGCTCCTCTGCCGAGTCGAACCACTCGCTGTCGAGACACTTGATGCCAGTCGGGCATAGCCTCAGCCAACCGATCTGAACTATCGACTGAAGCCGTCCACGGATGGTGGCGACCTCGGCATGAGCGAATCTGAACAGATGTTCCAGGAAGCAGTCGCGGATAATCTCCGAGGCCTTTTCGATATTTGCGCCGGACCGCAGTTCCAACCCCAGATTGAGGTAGGCAAGCGTTTTTTCGACCGCCCGGCGCAGGGCTTCGGCGTTGTCGGGAGGAAGCTGATCGGCAACGATTACTTTGTTCGCAAGAGCAGCCGTTTCGATCTGGAGGATTCCCTTCAGGTCCGGATCATCGATCCGCCTTACGACTCGGCCCAACAGGTCGCCCTCGGACACAAGCGCCAGAGCAAAAGAAGGCTTGGGCTCATCTTCGTCTTCTCTTTGCGGTACCGTTTTTCGCGCAAATTCGTTCGGCCCGATTGCCCTGTAGATTTCCAGCGCATCGTAAAAATCGGGAATCGCATGGTCGGCGAGCCTGGCGCGATGAAAATGGTAGGCGCTCTCCTCGACTTCCAAGGCGGGTACAAAAATGACGCTGTTCAAGAGTTCCTTGAAAAAACCGTAGTTCGCTTCGAAAATTATTGTGAGTAGACGGGTTATCAGCTCATCGTACTGCGGATATTTCGATTCCCAGAAATAAAGATCGTCGAACGTCCTCGCCGGAAGTGTTTCGACCGCCTCGACCATGTCGATGTCTTCCGGTGCGGTATCGACTATGATCCATCGCTTGAAAAGCGATACCAGCAGCTCGAAATCGACATTGGAGACCCATTCGGCCAGCTTGTGATCACCTGTTCTGCCGAGCCGCTCGATCCAGGTCAGGGCCTTTGCAGGTTCAAGGGTCTCCTTTCGCCACCATTCGATGTCGAAAAGGTGACTCAACTGTTCGAAGCTGGCCAGGGCCAGTAACGGCAAAGAATCGTCAGCCCCGATTTCCTGCACGGTGTAGAAGAAGTCGTTTGCATCCAGGGCGGCGACCACCGATTGCGCATCCGGCCTTTCAACAATCAGCTCCAACCGCCTCTTTGCAGGAAGGCGCATAACTTCCCGGGCAAGCTGTTCAGGCTTTAACTTTCCCAGCCTTCTTTCCCACAGTTCAACTATCTCCGCCGGCATCCCGCCCTCCTCCCATAGATCGCATATCACGAGCCGGAAAAAGCTTCCGGCCGCCGATATCTGACTTCCGCACTCTAAACTGATACAGGCAGCGCTGCAAGTATACTTGCTTTGTGATTCCATCGGTCGTATTATGTTACCGAATATAATGCGCGTATGTTAGTCTGGCTGCACGAAATTCGCCGCGCCGCCTATTTGTAATATGGCACGGAATGTGCTCCAGGATATAGCGGTTTGATCAGGCCTCTCGCAGGCTGGTACGCGGCTTTCGCACCAAGGCGTTGGCGTAGTGCGAGTGCGTAGCGAGTGCGTAGTGCGTTGGATGAGTGGAGCGAAGCGCAACCCATCATCCGGAATTGCAGTGCGAAAATCGTAATTCAAAAGTAATTGCACCCGAAGGAGACCGGCATGAAAAGAATTATCTTGATCCTGAGCGCCATTGCCATGTTGTCCATGACGGCCCTGCCCGTCTTGGCCCAAGAGCCCCTGCCGCCCGACCCTACCTTGAACGGGCGTTTTACCTTGGATAACGGTGAGCCCTTTGGAGAATTTATTATTTTCGACGCGGTCATTCTGAGACCCCTGGGACTGGTCTCAATGGGCGTGGGCGCTATCGGCGCAGGCCTTGCCGCTCCGTGGGCCGCGTCTTCAAACTCCCAGGCTCGCGTGAATAGAGAGCTTATTCAGAAACCCTATGACTACACATTCTGCAGGCCGCTTGGGGACATTGACTTCTAAAAAGGGTTCCCAAAAAGCTTAAACTGCTCCAGATGCCGGACAAGAGAGTTGCACTGACAGGAGGTATTGCCACCGGGAAAACAACGGTGGCCAATAAATTCAGGGAGCTCGGCGCAATAATCCTGGATGCGGACGAATACGCAAGGCGAGTCGTGGAACCGGGGACTGACTCTTGCTCCGCCTTGCTGAAGCTCGTTGGAGCGCAGTATTTCAATCGGGATGGGACTCTCAAACGGCGAAAACTGCGACGGAGAATAATTGAAGAACCGGCCCTGCGAGAAAGAATTAACTCTATTCTGCATCCATACATCATGGGGGAAATGCGGGCGGAGTGGGAGAAGCAAAAAAAGCTTCATCGGCAAGCCGTGGTCATATTCGATATCCCCCTGCTGTTCGAGGGCGGGTTTGACAAAGAATTCGATCTAATAATCCTCGTTTACTCAACGCCCGAAGTCCAGATCCAAAGGCTTATCCACAGGGACAAATTATCCCCTGCAGAAGCCAGACATACCCTGTCTATGCAGTTCCCGATCGATTCCAAAAAAACTCACTCCGATTACATAATTGAAAACAGCGGGGATATCGAACTTACTCTGCGGCAGGCTGAGGAGGTTTGGAGCAAAATTTCAGGGTAAGCCAAACGGGCAATGCGAAACAGCAGGGACCTCGAATTTACCGCTTTCAACGGTAAGCGTCAAAATCCCAACGCCTTAGCAGTGTGATGAAATAGAAGCAATCTTCCAGCAATGAGGGGAAAAACTGCACGGACGTCACCTCGGTGAAAACCCGGGTCCAGGTGGCTTTTGAATTAAAAATCGATGACTTAATAAGAAGCCTGGATTCCGGCTTTCCGCCGGAATGACGAGATCATGAGCCCTGTGCAGGTTTTTTTCCCACCCAAACACGCTTTTTCATCACCTCTTAGCATGCATTAACTTAAGTACAGGCAGTCATATCCTTTTCATAACTGGGATCAGACTTGCCCACTGGACTGCATAAGGATGAGTTTTAGATTTCCATCTTTCTGGAGTATAATCGTCGAACTCGAATTGGATGCAATACGCCAATATTTCAGCGGGGGGCCAAACCTTAATGGAAGAAACGATCAGAACGCTTGGTATTCTCAATGCAAGGCATTTCAGTGCGAGACTCGACGAGGTGAAGCTCCGGACCGGCAAGGTGACCGAGCGGATCAAGATAGACCATCCGGAAGCCTCGGCAATCCTGGCGTTCCCGGACAGGGACCACATCTTGATGGTCCGTCAATGGCGATATGCGATCGGGTGTGAAACTCTCGAAATACCCGCAGGGAAGGTGGACCCAGGCGAAACGGCAGAAGCGTGCGCCGGCCGTGAACTCATGGAGGAGACAGGGCAACGGCCCTCGCGGCTGCTCGAAATATTCAGCTATTATCCCGCTATCGGGTATGCCAACGAAATCATACGAATTTTTGTGGCGGCTGGCTTGGAGAGGATTTCAGACAAGGAGGACGAGGACGAAATATCCGGGGTGGAAATGGTCAAATTGGACCAGGTCCATGATATGATCATTTCAGGCAGGATTCGTGACGGCAAAACCGTCATCGGCGTATCTCTTTTCCGGGCCAAAATGGAAAGGGGAGAGATTCCGGATAGTTTCTTTCTGTGATTTGCAATGAAGCCCAAGACCCCCATCACACGAAACGGATATCGAAGGCTCATAAAGGAGCTTTCCCACCTCAGGAGGGTTGTGCGCCCCGAGGTCCTGGATGAATTGAGCGAGGCGATGGGCTATGGCGTAAAAATTGAGAACCAGCAATATCTGCTGGCGCGAGAACGGCATGCCGGCCTGCAGAAAAAAATCAACGATCTCGAAGAGAAGCTCGCCGGCTGTGAAATAGTCGTTGGCCGCAAGTTCTTTTTCAAACAGGTGAGTTTCGGGACTGCAATAACTATCGAAAACCTGGAATCCGGTGAGGTCAACCGTTACCAACTGGTCGGCCCGTGGGAATCCGACATAACCGACGGCAAGCTGTCCATAGACTCTCCGGTTGGCCAGGGCTTAATGGGACATCGCGAGGGCGATGAGGTCCTCGTTTACACACCTTCCGGGGCTCGTTCTTACCGGATTCTTTCAATCGAAATTTGAAATCGAACGCCGGGCCTGGCCCAATATCGATCTCAATTCACCCGGAGCGATTGACACAGGCGGGGTGAGGTCTATTCCAAGCCTTTGCTACTCTCAAAAATCCTGCGCTGAGGGCCGGATGAAGCATCTGATAAGCAAATGTCTGATGGTCTTTTCTGTTATCTACTGTACGTTTTGCCTGCCTTTTTCTTCCTGCATCCCGGCAACAGAGTGCGAAGTTCTGGCGCAGACAAGCACTGGTATCCCGACTGGAACAAGCGCCGCGAACACGGGCGAATCCCGCTCCATTGCGCATGGTGACCCATCTGCACGGGTCTTCGGCGCATTGGCATTGCTTGTGATCTGCGCAGCCATCGGACGCTTCGGGGCGAGAAAACTCAAACAATCGCCGGTCCTTGGCGAATTGGCCGTAGGGATCATCGTTGGCGCCATGCTTTACCAGTTCGGCAGCCCGACGGTCATTATCATCCGGCATTTCGAACTGATTCAGCAGACAGCGGAAAACGTCCTCAGCAAAGGCAATGACTGGGAGACCACGGTTCGATCCACGCTTGGGCAGGCGGGCCTGCCCGGAGAGATTGCCGAAAGAGTCGAGCAGGTACTTCTCAGAAAGGACCTTCCTGCCTACCTTTTCCTGGCCAGATCGATTCAGCTCTTCGCCGGCTTTGGAGTCGTAATGCTCCTGTTCATGGTGGGGTTGGAGGTCAGCCTGAAGGAATTAAAGGTAATTGGCGCCGCCGCGTCCGCTGTTGCTGTAATAGGAGTCGGAGTAACTTTCAGTCTGTCTTGTTTAACGACTTTTCTTCTCCTGCCGAAAGCCGCTGGATTGGTGCCTCCATTGTTTGCCGGCGCCGCCCTCTGCGCTACGAGTATCGGCATTACAGCCAGAATTTTCAAGGACATGAGGCGGATCAGGATGAAGGAAGCCAGGACGGTGCTAGGTGCGGCGGTTCTGGATGATGTTCTGGGGCTCATCGTACTCTCGGTTGTTACGGGAGTAGCCGTACATGGCTCCATAGAAATCGGGCATCTGTTCTGGATACTTCTGAAGACGGCTCTGTTTCTTGTAGCAGTGGTGATTTTCGGGACCAGATTGCTCGCAAAGACGATAAAATTCCTCGCACGACTGGACCCCGACAACATAAAACTCCTCTACCCTTTTGCACTCCTGATGCTCCTTGCGTGGCTTGCCGACATAATCGGATTGGCCGCCATCATCGGGGCATTCGCAGCCGGGGTGATCATCAAGGAGGAGTCCTTTTCCGGATTGGTTCCCGAAAGGAGTGTCGAATCGATCCTGGCGCCCATCGAGGGAGTTCTTGCTCCGATCTTCTTCGTACTGATCGGTTTACAGGTGAACGTTACTGCACTTGCAAACGTCAATGTCCTGCTGACGGGACTGGTTCTCACCGCCGTTGCCGTAGCGGGTAAGCTGGCGTCCTCACTTGGAGTAAGGGGTAAGGCCGACTGGCTGATCGTCGGCATAGGCATGCTTCCAAGAGTTGAGGTCGCGCTGATCGTCGCCAGCATGGGAAAATCGCTTGGCGTACTGGATGATGCCCTCTATTCGGTCATAATCATCGTGGTATTGCTTACTGTTCTCATGACCCCTCCCCTGCTGAAATGGTCCATCGAGAGAAAACAGAATTAGTCTGGGATCTTCCGGCAAATAAGTACCTGTGGTTTGGATTTTGCCCCGATAGGGGCTGCATATAATAGCCTAGGATCAGAGGACCGCCACCCTGGGGTTGTGACGCCAACGAGAACCGGCTCTTACCCTGTAAGGGTTGCACAGCCGATCCCTTGCAACACGCCAAATCTTTGTTGACAATTCACTGGGCAAACCGCTGCGAAACTTCGAGAGGCGAGAATGGGACAAGTGCCCCGGGCTCTTCATTCACTCAATCAGGCTTATGAGTGCCTGATTTTTTCCTCTTTATGGAAATCTTTCTTGAGAAAAAATCTTCGACGGTTGCAACCAGGATGGCTGTCCCGACGAAAAGACCTATCAGAAAATCCTTTTTGTCCATTTATGACCTCCTTGTCAAATTCCTCCAGCTTAAGATAATCATTATTAAACAAACTGTAATACAATGAAGTTTCATTCAAAGTATTTCCAATACCCCTGTCTTATTGCCCCTATCCCTATCGGTGTTTAAACTCTTTCCAATTTTGCGAAAGCCGTGGATTTAAATATCAATATCTTCTGTTCCGGAGATTACCATGCGCAATGTCTATGCTGTTTGCGGCGGAGTGAGCAAGTTTGCCAAAGCTCGCCCGGACAAGACCTTTCAGGCGGTTGTCAAGGAGTCTTACGATTACGCAATTTCGAGCATCGGCCTCGAATTTGACAAATTTACCGAAATAGTTGACGGCTCTGTGGCAAGCTATTTCAGCGATCACTTCACTCGCCAGTTGATGGCGGGGATTATGGCGCAGGATTACCTGTGTTTGTGCCCGAAGCCGGGACACAGGGTCGAGGGAGGAGGCGCGACGGGCGGATTGTGCTTCCAGGAAGCGTGGAAATCCGTGGCGAGCGGCCATATGGCGAGAAGAGAAAATGGGCGGCCAGGTCGTCCATAACGTGCCCTTTCCAAAAGATCCGGGCCCGGAAGAACTGGCTGACCTCAAGAGTATGGGACCGCTCGTCATAGAGCAGCACTATGCGATCAATTATCTCCACAGCTACGGGCAGGACAGCCCCTTTTTCGCCGGCCTTACAAACAGGGTTTTTCTGGGCAGCCGCGACCCGGCAACAGGTTACACCTACGCGACCCCGCGAGGGCACGCTATGTATTCGGGGAGCGAAACCCAATGGGCGCGGCTTCCGGACGAGGGAAAAATTCACGCTTTCACGGTCTGCTTTTTCGGCAGCGAGGAATTCTTGCCGGAAACCCCATTCGCGCTCATACTGGTGGAATTCGAGGGGGCGGACACCCTGTTTCTTGGACGGCTGATGGGGATCGATCCCGACCAGGCAAGCCTTGACTGGATCGGGATGAAAGTGCAGGCCAGGTATATTCGCAATTCGCAGTTAAAACCGACCGATGTTTATTTCGTCCCTGCTTGAGCATATCTTTTAAGATGGGGCAAGACGGATTTAGACAGGATTAACAGGGACGCAGGAGAAATTAAGGGATTAGGAATTGAGGGACTCAAAGATTAATTCCTCAATTCCTAAATCCCTCAATGCTTAAATTCCTAAATCCATGTCTCATAGCCACTCCTGTTAATCCTGTTAATCCTGTCAAAAAAATTGACGGAGGAAAAACCAAATGGCTCATGACGAGCGGAAACTGACCAGATTGAATCCGCACATTGAAGTAACGTATCTCAAACCGGAAAAAAGGGTCGGCCTGGTGGTCGTGCTCACCGGATATGGAAAAGGCAAGAGTTCCTCGGCCCTGGGCATGGTCCTTCGCGCCTGCGGCCACGGCATGAAGGTCTGCATGCTCCAGTTCATGAAGGGGGACATCTTCACCGGGGAATTGGAAGCATTACAGAAACTAGACTGTGACGTGGAAATAGTCCCTACAGGCATGGGGTTTTGCGGAATCCAGGGGAACCCCTACTCGCACGCCCAGCACCGCGAAGCCGCTCAGCGCGCTTTGCTGATGGCAAAAGAACGGATCATCTCCGGGAAATATGACCTCATCGTACTCGATGAGATCAATAATGCCGTCCATCTTAAGCTGGTCGACCTGGAACAGGCGATCGACCTGATTCGCAGCAAGCCCCCCCTGCTGCACCTCATACTAACCGGCCGGGACGCAACCCCGGAGGTGCTCGCCCTGGCCGACACGGCGAGCGAAGTAAGGGAGCTAACCCACGCCTACCGCAAAGGCATAGAACCGCAACCGGGGATAGATTTTTGAGTAAACAGAGTCGCTCAGGAGAAAAGCGGGTGATCCGGTGAGCGGGCGAATAGATGAATCGCAGAAAACCGTTCACCTACTCCTGGTAAAAGTGTGGCAGAAGGGTTTTTTGGGCCCATTCACCCATTCACCTATTCACCCGCCCTCTTCACTATTCACTATCCACTCTTCACTATCCACTCTTCACTGCTCCCCGCTTCCCGCTCCCTGCTCCCTACTTCTTCGGATATCCCACGCACTGGTCGAGGATGATCTTTTGATCCGGCCTCAGCTTCAATTCTTTCCCCAGTGCATTTATGTCTATATTCGCCCGCACGACTGTCGCCAGGCCTTCCGAGGCGCAGAACAGGTAGACATTTTCAGCGATCATCCCGGTGTCCGCGCCCACTAGAATTTGCTTGTCCATTTCTCCCGCGTTGACCTTTACATAATCCGACACATAGATAAGAACGACTGACGCATCTTTTACATATTCCTGATTACCCGTTATGGCCCTGATGTCCTTCGTCAAAATCGTTTCCAGGGTGTTTTTCTTCGCATCCCAGAGATAGACGCCGTCAGCAGTTGCTACATAAATTTCCGTTTCCTGCCAGTTTTTTGCCGAAGGGGCGGTTCGCCTGCCGTCCGGACGGTTTATTCCAAAAGCGGCCCAAAGCAGGTTCGACAGGGTCTGCATCGGCAGTTTTTCCCCGTTGAACGTTTTCGTCGACATTCTGGCGTTTAACGCTGCCATGAGGGGCTTTCCGCCATCCTTTTTAGGATCGGGGAGCTGAATGATCGCAGGCCCTTCAGCATAGCTTGCAAGAGTACAACTGAGCATGAAGACGAACAAGATGCCGGCCAAAGTAACTGATCTAAATTTCATGTGAATCTCCCATAGAAGTGATCGAGTAGGATGGGCACGGTTTTATCGTGCCCATCGGTTTTCATTCCATCCGTTTCCATTCCACCGGTTTTCACTCATCCAATGATATTTCGGCAGTCATGTGGGCACCGTCTTATCGTGCCCACCGCTTTTCATTCATGCAACGATCTTTTGGCGGGCAGATAAGACCTTGCCCACCCAACACCGCTCTTCTACTCATGGTAAGACTCAACCGCCGGGATATCCACCAATTCACCGTCAGGCTAAAATTCGACTCTGAACCGTTAAACACACAATGATAACGATGAAGAATCGGGCCTGCAAGACAGTAGATCTCCTCCGCAAGACGCATCGAACTACTATCCATACTACTGGAGCGTCAACTAAAATCAGATTAGGTAAAGACCTACACCTCCGTCATTCCGGCGAAAGCCGGAATCCAGCGCAGCCGCCACGTCCCCGGACGCGGTTTGAGCGGAAACGGAAACTTCAACTATGCCACTGTAAGATGCATCCATAAGTTGAAGTTTCATAAGAGAGTATTTTGATTTGGTTATGGGTACAAACCTGCAACTCTGCATAATTCTTGATTCATGAAGCGTGACGGACGGGGAAGGATAGAAGTTAGAAGTGTGAAGGGTGAAAATTTGGGCTCATCCGGCAAACGAGTACCTGAGGTTTGGATATTTGCCCCAAAGGGGCTCAATAAGTCAGCCCAGGGTCAGTCTCGCGCCTCGCGGGACGCCACCCTGGGTATGAATGCGCACAAACCGATTTTACCCTGCAAGGGTTACATAAAATCTGCCATACGGATGTCTGTCCGGAGATTGAGGCATTCGCGCGGAAATCCTTTTTTATGTAACTTTCAGGCCAAGAAACTCTAAAAGCCCCCAGGGCGAATTCACAGCAGATAGATATTGTCCTTTCTCCTGCTCTAGGTACTCGTTTGCCGGATGAACCAAAATTTGAACCCTTCGCACTTCGCTCTTCACTCTTCACCCTTCACTCCTCACTTTCCTAGGGAGCAAATCCTCCGGGCAGCCGATGGGATCCTAAAAAATTCTTCGGGATGCCACTATCGGCGCGCCTTTTCATGTTTGCAGGGTCTCCCTTGGGGACATGAGGAACTGCCAAGTTCGCCCGGAAGTCATAAGGATTATCAATGGGCCAAGAATCTACGCTGCTACTGGTTGGGCTCCTTGGGCCTTTCCAGCACCTCCTTCGCCTCAGGAAAAAACTTTAAGCAACTTCTTAATCTTCCGACTAAAATATCGGCAGCACAGAGCTAAGAGCGTTTGTCGTCCTAATCCAGTAGGAGACCACAGATGAGAAGCATAATAATTACCTTTGCATTGTTAACCTTTGCCCTTCTCGGCACTTTGTTCGTCCCTCGATCTTCTCTCATGGCTGCTTCAGATACTGTTCAGATCGAGCAAATAATAAAAACAGCCGGGAAACCGACGATCATTTCTGTCATTCGCAAGCATCGTCAAGACCACATCACAGTTCTCATGAATGGACAGATGCGGGAATCTTTTGGTCCCCCGGATGAAAAATACGTTAATGCCAGGTCTATACTGGAAGATTTGAGAAAAATGCACCTTCCCGTGACGGAATTCAAAAAGATGGTGGACCTGGCAATCGCTGCACAAACACCTAATACACCGGAACCCCTATATATCCAAGCCAAGATGCTGTTTTCGGCCGGGCAGTACGACCAGGCTTTGAAGTCCGCCGTTATGGCACTCAAGGAAGCGGAGACGCAATTCGGGAATAATAGCATAGAGCTCGCGAAGTCATTGTCTCTTCTTGCCTACATTCAATCCAGCCGCCAACAATATCAGGAAGCTGCCCAATATCTTGCACGACTCAAATCAATCCAGGAGGTTAACCTGGGTAATGGACACGGAGCCGTGGCGGATACGATTTCCAGATTGATCGAAGTACATGAAAAGCTGGGCAACGTTAATGAAGCAAATAGATTAAATAACTTAGCTGCTTCCAGGTGGGGTGATGCACAGACGCTGGAAACGGATCAGATTCCGAAATCAGTCACTACAATAGAGGCAGGCACTCCTGCTGTTTCAACTAAAGACCCTCATATGAGTGATAAACGGCTGAGAGAAGAGCAAAACAATAAGCGCGTACGAGAATGTGAACGCATGATGCATAAACATTTTGCCACGGCGGACAAAAGAAAGCCATCCGATCCATACGTAGCTATAAAGAGGCATCCTCAAGGCCCAAAGAATTATTCTAATGTAAAATACGTAGTTAAAGGTCAATGTAATCATAAGAATGTTTCAAGATCAGGGGCAGGCGCACTTCGAAAAGCTTCACATGAATCGGCACGTTGACAAGAACGTGCTCGAAAATAGTTTATACCAACAGTCATAGACAACTCTATACTTACTCATGCGGAGGTGGAAAACGCAATCCGAACAGAGTCGGACGGGGTCGGATCAAGCTGACATTTCGCTATTTAAAGGCTTGCGAAATTGCTGCTCAATGTCCCATTCCATAAATTCTCCCAACATGAAACATAGGCGCTCCTGCAGGAACGCAAACCACAGCGGAAGGTAACCAGGATGATGCAATGCGGACCTCAAGGGAGACAAGACAGCGTGTACGTTATTAGCGGGCAACCGAAAGCGTGGAACTGGATAGTGAACAACTTGTTCCTAGTTGTCGGCGGAGGCATATTTGTCATTTGCCTTTCTGTTATTATTTACAACCCAGCGAGGCTACCCGGCGTTTTGGCGATATCTCTGCCTTCGATCGTCATGGCTATTTGTACGAGATTTGTACTAGCGCCCAAGGTCTGTTACCGGGTAGAGGTTGACACGGCAGCCGAAAAAATCAGGTTTTTCAGATACTTTAACAAAGAGGTTGTGGAGGCGCCGATTCGCTCTGTGGAATTTCTGCTCGGCTATCGGTGGGCCTGCTACTACTCAGGAGACAAATTCATAATATTCGAGCCGGACATGGCTCAAATAGCCGATCTACTTCCACAGGGAATGGAGATCCAGTTCTCAGAGGGCTACTATGGGCGTGTTTCGAAGAAGCGATTTGAAAGAATCAGGCGCAACGTCAGGGCAGCAAACAGTTGCGGAATGTAACGAACCCACACGGGATCGAGCCAAGCTGGCATCTCGCTATTGGAAGATTAGTTTTCCAAAAACGGGCATTTTTTTGTGCCTGGAAGGCCATCTTTGGCCCCGAAATCATTGCTGTAAGAAGCTTGGGGCTCGCGCAGACATGATTCCTCATCCGTTCCGGAAATCCATCGTCCCTTCACCTTCATCCCAGGCTCTCCCTTTATGATCTCGATAAATTTCCTGGTCCCGACAGCAATGCAGTGAACGGTGATCCTGAAATATGCCGAAGGTTGATACGTGGCGATATCCTGTTTTTGCCAAAAGATGGTACGTCCATGCCGCCTCATCTTTTCCTCCAGCCCGCAGCAATCCAGTAATTTTCACCTGAGTTCCTTCAACACTAAGGGGCCGAAACAAGATCGGCAAACGCGGGGACGGAGGAGTGTCCCGAGAGGCCTGATATATGAATCGGTCGGGTTGACCTTTCTCTTGTGGTTTTGATCCTTATATTGGAATATTCTATGGGCTTGCAAAGTGTCCTGGATCGATATCCGTTGGCGGTCAGGTTGAGGCATTATTCGGATTTAAAGGAGGCCAAAGAAATTCAAAAATGCGTGATCCTCGGTTGTGAGGCTCCCGGGAAGCCGGGATTTTTACCGGATTAAATCTCAGAGGCGGCATTGTTTTTACGAAAGGATGACAAATGGCAAAGATACCCAATGAATTGCAGGAGTTTATGAAGGGCAAAATGGCATGGGTGGCCACGGCCTCGCCCGATGGCGTACCTAACACCACACCGAAGGGAACCGTGCAGGTTCTTGACGACGAGCACATCATCTTCGCCGATCTGTTTTCCCTCAAGACCCGTGATAACCTGCAGAAGAACCCCAAGGTTGCCGTGACCGTCATCGATATGGAAACGAAGAAAGGGTATCAGTTCAAAGGTTCCGCCAAACTGGTCGATTCAGGCCCGGTATTCGACGAGGTAGTGGAGAAATTGAAGAAGGCGCCGATGAAATTGCCCCATCCCAAATATGTGGTAGTAATGACCGTGGATTCGATCTTCGATCAATCCGTGGGCCCCAAAGCAGGTCAAAAGATCGTCTGACCTGTCGGGGAAGCAGGTATCAATACACGTTAAATTGGCCTTTTTGACGTCAAACCAGTACTCTAAGCCTCAAAAAAAAGAGGCTTGGAGTACCGGGTCACGAACCGACACGGGCCCGATGCCGTTAACTTAACAGATATATCCTGCCTTTGCCGGGTTTCGGGCTGGAGTGGAAGCGGCAACGCTCTCTTTAACGACCGCCGACGTCCTCATATAGATTTCGCGGCTTCGCGTGAAAAATATTGGATGTGCCCGTTTTCCATGTTCCCCACGGCCCTCATCTGGCATTGGCTGCATGAATCACCAGGAATGCATTCGTCCCGATGAATGTGATGGTTGCCAATACCGCCGCCCACAAGTCCACCTGCCGCAGCCGGTGATCGCTGAACCCCTTCTTGATCAAAACTCGAGCAAGCACTGTAAGAAGTGCACCCAGCAATATGTGGAACAGGGTAACTATATGCACTTTGTCCACCAGTGTAATCCTGTCCCATGATCCCAGAGAAGAGCTGGCCGCGCTCATGTTTATGACGGTGGCAAACAGTGCTCCGGCCAGGAGAGCTATCCGTGAGTCCAGAAAACGAAAACCACCGTCCAGATGGAGGAAAAAGCTCACCAACATGAGCAGGAATGCAATATAGGCCACCGCAGTCAGCTTTATGAAGCTCATTACCTCTTTTCGCACAACGGTGATGAGGAGTGTGATCCCTGCATACCGGCTGCTGCTGCCAGGTTTTAATGCCGGGTCGCCAAAAGTGGACGAATGAGTGACAGGATCATCGACGATCCGGAAACCTGTGATTTTCCAGTCATCAAGCTGAATGTCCTTGCGATAGGAGGAATTCCGAGCGTCAATTTCATAGGTCAAGGCGGTAGTATCATCTATTCCTTCTTCAATGTGGATTTCGAGTTCGTGCCTGTCGAACGGGAAGTTCCGCAAATCCCAGTGCTGTGTATATGTACCGCATATCTTGCGTTGTCCCCAACGTATTCCATCTTTGACTGTGTAACTGTCCAGGGACGCAGTAGTACTCCTCGCATTGGTAAATTCCATCGTTTCCAGCGGCTTGCGTTCGCTTTCCGAAGGTGTATGGGTCCAAAGCCAAATGTCGGCTCCGAATGTTTGACCTGTAAAGTTGAAGTCGTGTATGGATGTAAGATAGGCGCCGACCAAACACGACTCAGCTTTGCCTTTCGCTGACGTGGATGCATGCGGTGGCGGCGGTTCCAGGGCTGAACAGATGATAGCTCCCGACAATACGGCAATGAACATCATAACAACGGTTAGAAAAACCATATTACCGGGTAGAGAGCGCGATGCTTCCTTTTTTTCCATCTACTTTTCCTCCCCACTCTTCCGGCTTGAATCATGTGGCAGCAAGGCATCTGGAAAAACAATCTTTCTGCCCGTTTGTGGTCAAACCCCTCTTCTTCCATTCCGTTATATAGTCGGCACGACAGGATAAATTCTTAAGAGGGCTGAACTCCAGGGGCAGGTCGAGAGGACGGCATTCACCAAGGAAGAAAATAGCTTCACCGTCGGTTGCATGTGGCCGGTCCCCGCTCGAACCGGGCCAAGCGCCTGAACCAATAGCCAAATGATTGAGAAAATGCGGATTTTAGTTTTCGAGGGGTCAATTTGAAAGGTTAAATGGGCATTCTAAGCGCGCAAGTCTGCCCCGGACCTGATCCGGGGGACTCGATCCGTAGTTTCGGACTCCGGTTACAAAATGCTGGAATGCATGTAATCAATCATTCAGTCTCCGCGCTCTCCGCGTCTCCGCGTGAAAAAAGTCTTCGCGTCTTCGCGTCTTCGCGTGACACCAGGCTTCACGTGCTCCGTAAGACCCGCAAAACTACATAGTCCGAACGAATCGATTTGCCTTCGAGCAGACCGGCCGGGGATACGGTCACTCCATCCAGTTCGGCTTCCAATACTGCCTCTTCCATCAATCCGGGCCTGCTCGCCATGAAGTTTTCGAAGTCAGATCTTTTCAGGAGTATCCCTCTGTGGAGAAGTTCCGGCCCCATTTCTTCCGCAACTCTATTGAAGAGCTTGAGCCGCAGCGTTTCAGTTACATCGTCGGTGGAGTGAAGCTCCGTTTGTACGGAAGTTTTCGAGCGAAGTGCGGAAATCGGGCTTCCTTTCCGAAGAATTGCGCCTGCAAGCCCCGGCATTGCCGCGGAGAGGGCGATCACGCAACCGCCTCTGACAATTTCGGAGTCCGGATCGTCAACAGCGCTCCCGTCGAGAAAAACCGTCTGCACCCTTTCTTCGAGGTATTTGCGTGAAAAACCGGCCGCATCCAGGACTTGTGCCATAGTTGACCCCGCCCGGGTCCTTAAATAGATCCCCTGCTGGAATATCGAAAAGAACCTCGGCTCCCGGCCGGGCCGCAATTTCAAAAACAGGCTCTGAATCGGCTCAGACATGTTACCAACCTAACTATACGACCGGCGTGAAATAGTTCAGATCGATCCGCCGGCGCCGTTTCTTTTGTGATTGGCCAAATCAACCGAGAAATCCAGGATTTCTGAACTTTCGCGGTACGCGTTTGCGCAGAAGTCCCCGAGGTGCCGGGCGCTTCGCTGGAAATCCTCCATGAACCCATCAAGGTTTGCCGAACGGTAGAATTGTTCATAGACTTCCAGACCATCCTTCAACGTGGAAAAAATCTCTTGGGAATTCGGATTCATCTGGGTAATGGCGCCATAGAGTTCCGGACTTTGAGCGAAAATCCTTCCGACCAGGTTCATTTCGATCCGGTAGCTCGGGCTCGTGTAATCCATGGTTTCGTCTATGTCTATATCGAGTTTTCTGAGGGTCCTGCCGATAAGCATGGTCGTGAGGTGAAAAAGTACCTGGATAATACTCATCATCCTGTCGTGTTCATCCGGGGTGCATTCCTTGACCCTTATGCCGCTCGTGGTGAAAATCTCCCGCAGCCACCGCCACTGCGCCTCGCCGATACGGACCGGGCATGCGGCGAGAGTTTGGCCGTTAAAGCTCGATATTCGGCCTCCAAACATCGGGTGAAGCCCGACCACGCAAGCGGCGGATTGGAGCATCTCCCTCACGGGGGCCGCCTTCAGGCTGGTCAGGTCCATCAGGAGTTGGCCCTGCCGGGTGTGCGGAACGAGTTTGCGGATTATCTCGACGCTTTGATGCAGCGGCACCGCAAAAACAACTATATCGGATTCGCTAACGGCCTGCTCGGGCGTAAGCGGCGTGTCCAGGTCGGCAAGATTGACGTGAAATCCATGCGAGCTGAAGAACTTTGAAAAAAGCCGGCCCATTTCGCCCAGCCCCCCGATTATGCCAACTGTGGAGCACTCATTCCATTGGGGGACCGAGGTAGTTTGACCGCAAAAGTGAGAGTCAGCCATACTTTGTTCCTTTAAACGCCTCTTTTTCAAATAACCCGGCCGATTGCTTCGGCAACCCGGCCGCACTGCTCGACCATAGAAAGAAAAGCCTTCGGGCGAAGAGACTGCGGACCGTCGCTCATCGCTTCCTCCGGACGCACATGGACTTCAACCAGAAGCCCGTCGGCACCTGCCGCAATGGCTGCTCTCGACACCGCCGTCACGAGGTCGGCCCTCCCCACTGCGTGGCTCGGGTCTACAATCACCGGAAGGTGCGTTAGCAGCTTTAGAAGCGGTACCGCGCTGATATCGAGAGTGTTTCGGGTTTCGGTTTCGAATGTGCGGATTCCCCTTTCGCACAGGATTACCTTGTCGTTGCCCTGCGCCATGATGTATTCGGCCGACATAAGAAACTCTTTTATTGTCGCGCAGAGACCCCGCTTTAAAATGACCGGTTTATCGATGTTGCCGACCTCAGTAAGCAGCCTGAAATTTTGCATGTTGCGCGTGCCGATCTGGACGATGTCAGCATACTTGCAAACCAGCACGGTGTCTCTCGGGTCCATCAGTTCAGTTACTATCTTCATTCCGGTCCTGTCGCGCACTCCAGCCAGAAATTTCAACCCCTTTTCGCCCCAACCCTGGAACGCATAGGGTGAAGTGCGTGGCTTGAAAGCGCCGCCGCGCAGGAAATGGACCCCGGCCGGCTCCATGGCTTCGGCGATTTCTTCGAGCACCTCACGGCTCTCGACGGCACAGGGTCCGGCGATAATTTGAATCCGATTGCCGCCGATCTCGAAGCCATCTATAGAGACCACGCTGTTTTCAGGCTTAAATTCCCTGCTCACCAGCTTGTACGGCTTTAAGATGGGGAGTACTTTCTCCACTCCCGGAAAGGACTCCATCGGGATTTCCGCGATAACCCGTTCATCTCCGATCGCCCCGACAATGGTCCTGTGCTCGCCCTTGGAAATATGTGTCCGAAGACCCATGTCCTCCAGGCGCCGCACTATCCTGACCAAGTCTTCTTCCTCGTGCTCAGGCCGCATTACAATGATCATGACGATCTTCCTCCTATGTCATCTTCCGCACTGCACAGCAGGCAGTCCTTCCAGCCGGTCGTCCACTCAAACTGGACCGTTTAATGCAAAAAAGCCGTGAGCGCCTGGGGCGCACACGGCTTCAAACCAGCCAAAATCGAATTGTCAGGTCCCGAGCATACCCAAGCGCCGCCTCAGAGGGGGCAAAAATAATAGTAATAATAAAAGCCGGTATGCATACGTTCTCCTGTCAGCTCTGGAATAGACTGCATCGCGCGCAGTTTGTCAAGAGAATTCCAGGGCGGAAAACATCGAAACCGGGACTTTACCGGGAACAAACTCCGCCTCGCATCCTGCGTGATTCCCACCGGCATCCGAGAATAACTACACGTATTCCAATTGCCGCATCAGTCCGGATTCATACCCAAACTCAATTGAGTTGCAGCCAAAGACCCTTTCCCCGTCGCGAGTCCTTGCGCGAACGCAGACCTCCTCCACCTTCTCGTTGATTCCGGCAGAATCGCCCGAAAAATACAGAATAAGGTCAGGTATGCCGTCATCATTCAGGTCTTTCAGACTGCGAGTATAAATTTCCTCGTTGGACATATCGTCGACAGGCCCGACCTTCCCAGGTCCGACTCTTACCGATAAAGGATCCACACTGCCAGGGTCAAAGTCGAAGCCGTCCCGTTCTTTCGTAGCGCTCAGAATTACAACCGGAATCCTCCTATCCTCCAGGTTGTTATCACTGACCGAGCCAATAAGGACATTGACCTTGTTCCGGTGAAGGACCTTTACCCACGGATAGAGGCCAAACCACAGAAAGCCCGCTCCGGCGGCGATGCCAATAATCGGGAGAAAACTAAAGCCGAACGCAATAAAGAGCAAACCAATCGCGCACAGCAGAACACTTCGAACCAAAACCCACCCCCGCTCTTCTTTCGTACTGTCCATTTGTCTACCTCCAAGTTTGAAAAACAGGAATCCATTAATAATTTAAGCAGGGAGAAAAATATTGCCAATCGGGATGAGCGGCATAGAAGGTTCCAATTTTCACTCAACAGGGCTGTTTTTGGAACGCTACGTCGTGGCATCAAGCTTCGCGAGAAATTATCTTTTGTCCAGGCGTTTGCGCATTTTCAACCTTTTCGAAATCGAAGACTCAACAAGCCGATAACTTGATGCGGCGGCGCTTTAAAATCTGGACATACTGGAGGCAAATCGTAAATGGCTCGGCCGATATGGAAAGGAAACATCTCTTTTGGACTGGTAAATGTACCCATTTCGCTCTACCCGGCTGAAGAGAAGAGTGAAATGCATTTCAAGCTGCTGGACAAGCGCACCAAATCAGAAATCCACTACGAGCGGATAAGCGCGGAAACGGGGCAGCAGGTACCTTCCGACCAGGTAGTCAAAGGATATAAATACCATGGGGGGGACTACATAGTCCTTACCGATGATGACTTCAAAAAAGCAGCGGTCGAAGCCACTCAGACAATAGAAATCGCAGACTTCGTTCCTCTGGATTCCATTGAATACACATATTTCGAGAAACCATACTATGTCGTCCCGGAGAAAAAAGCCGAGAAGGGATATGTGCTGCTGCGGGAGGTGCTGAAGCGCGCAGGGAAGGTAGCGATAGCCAAGGTCGTGATACGGTCCCGCCAATACCTCTCGGCCCTCATACCACAGAAAGATGCGCTGGTCCTGAATCTGTTGCGCTACTCCGACGAACTTCGCGATCCCTCCGAATTCCAATTTCCGTCCGGAAGCATCGAGCAGTACAAAGTATCCGAAAAGGAACTCCAGTTTGCCGAGATGCTGGTAGACAGCATGACAAGCGAATGGGACCCGAAGCGGTATCATGACGAGTACCGCGAAGCGCTCATGGAGTGGATAGAAAAGAAGGCGCAGGCAGGAGGAGCGATGCCGGCGCTCCAGGGAGAATTTGAAGGAAAGGAGCAGACCGGAAAGGTCGTCGATATGATGGAACTGCTGAAGAAGAGCGTCCAGCGGGCGGCAGTCCGGCGTGGAAAGGAGGGAATTCGAGAAAAGAAGGAAGATGCGGCATAGGCGGCGCGGCGGTGGGACCGCAGCCAGAGTCTGCCAAGCCTGCCCCGGACCTGATCCGGGGAACTCGATCATGGGTTCTCGACAGCCGGCCTCCCACTCACTTTTCCGGGAGCTTTTGCTGATCACCAAGCCTGCTCCGCTACGCTCCTATCCTTAACCGCGCTTCGCGCCCTCTTTGTGTCAGAATTCTATCCTTCGCGATTGAGAATATATTGACCCTTGGTGATGCGTATACTCAAACTCCAGGTTCTTCCCCAGTGAACGCTTACCGTTACTCAAGATCCCTGTTCAAGTTTTCGCAGAAAATCATGGAGGATATCCTCGGCTCGATAACCTTCAAGGCGTGCGATATTCACCAGCCTGACAAGGAGACTGCCCAGTTCATCGGGCGAATTTGGGCGGCCGTCTTCGATCAGGCTCGTCAGTTCACCGCTTTCCTTTGCAAATTCGAGCCCCTGGCTTTGGAGGTCGTTCCAGTTCCCATTCTCCTTTTGCGGGAGGCGCGAAAGAATTCTATAGGCGCGAATAAGGGCCGGGAGCGATTCCGGGACGGGTTCGGGGGCCTTGCCGCTCGCGCGCTTTTCCCCGGCTTTTATCTTTTCCCAGTTATCTTTGACCTCTTCGGACGAACTGACGCTCGTTTCTCCGAAAACGTGCGGATGCCTTCGGATCATCTTTTCACTGATCCGCCGGCAGACTATCTCCAGGCTGAAATCTCCCCGCTGTTCGTATAAATAGACGAGGAAAAACGCCATGAATAGGACGTCCCCGAGTTCTTCGGCCACATCTTCCACTTTTCCAGCCCGAACTGCTGCTGCGGCTTCGTGGGATTCTTCAACCAGGTAGGTCTGAATCGATTCGGGAGTTTGCTTTCGGTCCCAGGGGCAGCCGGTTTCACTTCGCAGACGCTCGATTATCCGCAGAATTTCCTTTATTGCATTCCAGCGATCACTCTTTGTTTCTTCCACCTTGTTCCTTTGGCTTGGAGCTTTGTCCAAAAAAAGAGTCCAGCAGGGTCGATGTACGTTCGGTCACCAGTTTTTTCACTTCATTCTGCTTTTTGGAAAGCTCCCCCTGCACCTTTGAGGGCGCAATTTTGAAGAGGTATTGTGAGGCCTCGGTGATTCTCGGGGCCAGCCTTGACTGGGCAAGAAGCGGCGCGTTCCCGCCGGTAGAAAACAACGTCAGCACAGAGATAGCCACGATAGCAAATAGCAGCGCTTTGCAAAATCCGATCATTGCTCCCCATAGCCGGTCAATAAACCCTAGACCGGCGCTCCGCACGAATCTGACAATCCAGGAGCCCACAACCGCAATAGTGAACCAGGTGCACAGAAAGAGCAAAATAAAGCTCAGAGGCAGGGCGGCAGTAACGGAGATGGCGGGGAATTGGCCGGTCAAAAAAGAGCTCACCTGCAGATAGTTGTTAGAGGCTACAAGGAAACCGATAAAAATGCCGGCAATTCCGAATATCTGAGAGATAGCGCCGCGCATAAGGCCTCTGAGTACCCAGAAAGCCCCTATGCAGACAAGGACCCAGTCGAGCATGTTCATAGTTGGCCACCTATGCTGGAAGAGGGCAAGAAGCTAACCGTACTTTGCGCATAATTTTATGCGCCACGAAGAAGGAGCGCAACGGGGTGAAGGTACCGGCGATGGGACCTCACGCCGCGCGCTCATTTTCTATCCTGGCAGCATTTATGCATGGTTTCAAGAGTAAATGACGGTTTTTTAAAAAGTGTCTGTTGTCATGGTTATAATTGCGTGATAATAATCTCGGTTCTCATCAATCCGGTGACCGGGGCGTGTATCCTTTTCCCGAGGTAGAATAATTTTGGCTCAGGCAATCCACAAACGCAGAAAAGAATCTGACGGTACATCTGCCCAGGTTACCATCAATGATAACAGACTGCTTCAGTTGCTTGCAGGACAACAAAACGCCCATCTCAAAATAATCGAAAGACAGCTTGACGTCCAGGTTCACCTTCGTGGAAATCAGCTTACCATTTCCGGGGATCGAGCCGATGTGGAAATTGGAGAGCGCCTTCTCCATGAACTGGCGGACCTGGTCCTGGGCGGTTACCCGCTCTACGAGAGCGATATACTGTTTGCGATTCAGATACTTAGTGATAATATCAGCCGCCGTCTCAGGGATATTTTTCTCGACCAGGTTTTTATAGCATCCAACAAGAAAACTATTACTCCAAAAAGTATTAAGCAGAAGGAATACATAGAGGCTATTCGCGGCTATGATATCGTATTCGGGGTTGGGCCGGCCGGGACGGGAAAGACCTACCTGGCTATGGCTATGGCGGTTGCAGCAATGTCAAAGGAGCTCGTCCGGCGCATAGTGCTTGTCCGCCCCGCTGTTGAAGCTGGTGAAAAACTTGGATTTCTGCCGGGCGATCTGGCCGAGAAGGTTAATCCTTACCTGCGGCCCCTCTATGACGCGCTGCACGACATGATGGATTACGAGCGCGCAAGCAATTTGATTCAGAGAGGAGCCATCGAAGTGGCGCCGCTTGCCTTCATGCGGGGCCGCACTTTAAACGATTCTTTCGCGATTCTGGACGAAGCGCAGAATACGACCGCCGAGCAGATGAAGATGTTCCTCACGCGGCTGGGTCTTGGTTCCAAGGCGGTCATAACCGGCGATATAACCCAGATAGATCTCCCCGAGAATAAACCCTCGGGCCTGGTGGAAGCAATCGAGCTGCTCCAGGGAGTTCAGGGAATCCGAATGGTCTATTTCACAAAACGTGACGTGGTCAGGCACAAACTCGTACAGGACATAATCGACGCCTACGAGAAATCGGGAGAAAGAAAAAGCCAGGCCACAAGGGACGCCGAGAGAAGCTGAGTATGGAAAAGGAGAAGCGGGAGCCCGAAAAGGGTAGGACCAAATCCAGGCTGAAGCTCCTGGCCGGGATGATTCCCTGTAATCTGGAAAACCTTTATTGTGCGAAGTGGCTGCTGCTGGCGGGCTTAAGTATCGCTATATCCGCCCTGGTCAGTCCTTCATTCATAGTAGAGAACCCTCAATACCAGTTGGGCGATATTGCGGACCGGAACGTAAAAGCAAAACACGATTTTTTGATACAAGACGAAGAGGCCACGGCAAAGAAACGTGAAGAGGCGATCCGGCAGTCGCCCATTGTTTATGATCTTGACGAAAAAATTACAAGAAATCTTATAGACAAACTCGAGGCGTCGTTTAAGGCGATGCGCGAGACTGAGCTTGCCGCCGAATCCGAATCCCTCCCCGGGTCTCAGGCCCAGCAATCCCCTCAATCCGCAACAGATCAACGACCCGTCAAATCTGTGACAAATCGGGAAAAGGCGTCGTCCCTCCCTCCCAGCGGCGCTGAGCGAGTCATGGGCAAGAAAAAGGATTTCGAGGAGTTTCTTGGCTGCTCGCTAACCCGTGACATCTTCAACTGCCTTATCGAACAGCAGTTCAGTCTGGAAGTTCAGGAAAAGATTCAAAATCTCATAAAGACTACCATGGGCCGGGGCATTGCTTCCAGCAAGGCTTGGGGGCATGACGACCAGAGCGTAAACATTATGATCCGCAAATTGGAAACAGGTGAAGAGATCCTGATTCCACCCCCGTTTCCTTATCCCGATATCGATGAAGCACGCAAGATGATCGTCATGCAGGCGCTGGAACCAGGCCGGGACGTAAGGGAACTGATGCTCATATCTTCGGTCGTATCCTCCCTGCTCCAGCCCAATCTTACCTTCAACTTGGAAGTCACCGAAAAAAAGCGGGAGGAAGCATACGCTTCGGTTAAACCCGTTTTTATAAAGATTGCCCGAAATGAAATGCTGGTGCGCGAGGGGCAGAGCATCGGCCGCGAGGAGTTACTGAAGCTAAGATTCCACCTTAAGAATTTATCTGATAAATCCTGGCTCTTTGTCTTTATGGCGATTTTCACATTCAGCGCCGTGTGCATTGGAGTTGTCGCCCATGTCACAAAGCAGAGCTTTCCTTATATCCGAATGGACATGCACGACTATCTGTTTCTGGGCATACTTCTCATTTTTCTGCTGGTGCTGTCCAGGGCAGGACTTTGGGTCGGAGACAGCATAGGCGACAGTTCAGAAGTAATTTCCACAAAGACCTTTATCTACGCAATTCCCCTGAGCGCAGGCGCGATGATATCCTGCATCTTTTTCGGGGTTACGGTTTCTCTGATCTTTTCGCTGGTGCTCACGCTCTTTTCCGGAATGATTTTCGGCAAAGAGTTCGCGATGTTTTTCTATTTTATGATCGGCGCTTTCGTTGCCGCACACGGCGTTTCGGAGTGCAGGAACCGGACGGTGCCCATTAAGGCCGGGCTGTTCGTGGGATTTACAAACGTCGTCCTGATAGTGCTAAGCGCTTTACTTCAAGACCAGTGGGTATTCCTGAAAGTACTCTGCGACGCATTTTTCGGATTGTGCGGGGGTATTTTCGCGGGAATTCTGGCAACCGGCCTGACCCCGCTTGCCGAGATGGCTTTCGGCTATACGACCGACATCAAGCTGCTCGAGCTTGCCACAATGGATCAGCCGCTGCTTAGGGAACTTATGGTGGAAGCGCCCGGGACTTACCATCACAGTGTCATAGTGGGCAATATGGTCGAGGCGGCGGCAAACTCAATCGGGGCAAATTCCCTTCTGGCCAAAGTGGCGGCTTATTACCACGATATAGGCAAGACCAAAAAGCCCCTCTATTTCATCGAGAACCAGTTCGAATGCGAAAACCGGCATGAGAAGCTGGCCCCGTCGATGAGCAGCCTCATCCTCATTTCTCACGTGAAGGACGGGATAGAACTTGCCAGGCAACATCGTCTCGGCAAGGAAATCATAAATATTATCAACCAGCACCACGGAAAAAGCTTCATCTCCTTCTTCTACAATAAAGCGGTGGAAGCACGCGAAAAAACCCAGAGCGCCAAGGCTTCACTCCTTCCTCCGATCAACTCTGACGACTTCCGCTACCCCGGCCCCAAACCCCAGACCAAAGAAGCCGGACTGGTAATGCTGGCCGACGTAGTCGAGGCGGCCTGCCGCTCGCTGACAGAGCCTACCCCCGCCAGGATTCAGGGTCTGGTGAACAGGTTGATAAACAACATATTCAGTGACGGCCAGCTTGACGAATGCGAACTCACACTCAAGGACCTCCACCAGATAGCCAAGCACTTCAACCAGATCCTGGCAACCATACATCACAAGCGGATCGAATACCCGGTAACGAACGGAAAGGCGAAGGCGGATGCCTCTGATCCAGGTCGTGAACCAAAGCAGGATAAAGATAAGGCCGGCACCAATAAAGAGCGCTGCAAAACGGACCTTAAACGCCTTGGGATACACTGAATCGGAATTGAGCGTCCTGATCGTCGATGACAGCGAGATGGCCAGGCTCAACCAGCAATATCGCCAGATCGCTCATACCACCGACGTGCTTTCCTTTCCGATGCTGGAGGGCCAGTTCGGCGGGATCGCCCCCGAAATGCTCGGAGACGTGGTCATCTCAGCCCAGACCGCCAAAGCGATGAGCGAAGAGACTGGATCAACGTTCGAATCGGTGCTGGACCTCCTGCTCATTCATGGTATTTTACATTTGCTCGGCCTGGACCATGAAGCGGGACCGGTCGAAGCCCAAAAGATGCAACTGAGGACCGAAGAACTCCTTTCGATGCTCGGCCATAGCGGCGCCGAATTCGAGTGGTTCTTCGATACGGATGAATGATCGATCGGCTCTTACCCGGGCGGAGCGTGGAGATTGCCATCCTGATAACTGACAGGTAGGTATTGAGGAGCAAAATTGGCAAGACTTGCCATCAACGTTGACCATATAGCCACGGTTCGACAAGCCCGCCTTGCCCCCGAACCGGACCCGGTTGCCGCCGCAATGCTTGCCGAGCTTGCGGGCGCGCATGGGATAGTGGTTCACCTCAGGGAAGACCGCCGCCACATCCAGGACAGGGACGTTGCCGTCCTGCGCAAGACCATCAAAACTAAAATGAACCTGGAGATGTCGGCAACAAAAGAGATGGTCGAAATCGCCCAGAAGATAAAACCCGATGTCGTGACGCTGGTCCCCGAAAAGCGCCAGGAGTTGACGACTGAAGGGGGCCTCGACGCAGTCCTTTTCGAAACTCCGCTGGCGGGCGTGATAGAGGCGCTCCACGGAAGCGGTATTGCCGTCAGCCTTTTTATAGACCCGGATGCCAAACACATCAAAGCCGCTCAAAGGCTTGAAGCCGATTACATTGAACTCCATACCGGAGCTTTTGCGGAAGCCAGGTCTTTTGCCATACGCCAGGAAGAATACGAGCGGTTGATCACCTCGGCAAGACTTGCAAAAAAACTGGAGATCGGAGTCCATGCAGGACATGGGGTCGATTACCAGAACATTCTCTGGCTCAGGAACATAACGGAAATAGAGGAATTCAGCATCGGCCATTCGATAATCGCGCGCGCTGTCCTGGTAGGCATGGATCGGGCCGTTCGCGAAATGCTTCAATTAATGGGCTGACTTTTTCATTCGACCGGATATGAGATCCCAAGGTCAAATTCCCCCCCTTGCTGAAAGGGGGCCTGGGGGATTTTGAAGCAGGATGCCTATTTACGGTATAGGTATAGACCTGGTGCAGGTGGAGCGGCTCGAAAAGCTGTTTGAACGCTGGGGCGAGCGATTTGAGACCCGGGTGTTCACAGAATTCGAAAGGCAATTCTGTTCCGGAAGAAGGAACCGCACCGCTTGCCTGGCAATGCGGTTTGCCGCAAAAGAGGCTTTCGTAAAGGCCCTGGGACTGGGGATCAGAAAGCCGGTGCTCTGGCAGGATGTCGAAGTCCGGCAAAATGCGCTCGGCAAACCGGAGATTTCCCTCAGCCCCCGCGCCCTCCAATATTGCCGGGACAAAGGCATAAACTCCTGGCACCTCAGCCTCACCGACGAGGGGGAGTACGGTGCGGCGGTGGTAGTTATAGAGACCTGATACGAAGTTGACCCTGGTTTTCATCAAACTATTCAAAAAACAACAAAAAGCCGTCAACGAAATAAAATATCCCCACTGCTCCGATCACCAATCCCAGGTACCAGACCAGTTTCTTTTTCATCAGGGCGGCGATCGAAGATAACAGAATCGCTATCTGAAGGAAGATGACGGCAATCCCGAAAATCCTGGAATGGCGTTGAGCATCATCTCGAACGGCCTCGAACTTTCTTGCCTCTTTCTGAATCTCTGCCTTATCCGAATCGTATTTGGCGATTCTTTTTTCGTATGAGGCAATTCTGCTCTTAAGATCATCCAAACCTGCAGGAGACAGGCTCGCCTCCTTCTCCTGGAGGTCAAAATCGAGATTCTCTTTCTGGATTTCGTAGAGATAGCCTTTGAGGCTTTTCGCCTGATAGTAAGCCCATTGGTTGGCCGCCTGTGACTGGCTCAAAACCGAACGGGTGGAATAGGAACCCCCTTTGAATGTGGAAAGAGTGGCGCATACGGCCAGAACAACTGTGGCAAGTGCAAGATAATTGAGCCACGGCTCTTTTTTCTCATCAGCCATTTTTCGCCTCCTTAAGAGCAAGCTCTCACCACAGAGACGCAGAGAGCACGAAGAATTGCTAATTAAATAAATTGAGGAATTTAGGATTCCGATTCACCCACTCACCTATTCACCCACTCACCCATTCACCCGCTCTTCATAAGATATTCGAACGCGCGCCTTGCGGCCTCCTCGGCATTTTCAGCGTAGGTGTAGAGCTCCACCGTGACGAAGCCTGAAAAACCCGTACTCTCAATCGTTTCAAGTACGCCCGGTATATCTATGGCCCCCTCGCCAAGCATCAGATGGTGATGCCTGCGCGAAGATGCGATATCCTCAAGGTGAAAATGGAATGAGCAATCCTTTAGCTTTAATACAAGGGCCGACAGGTCCTCACCTACGCAGAAAAAGTGACCGATGTCAAAGTTCAGGCCGAAAACCTCCGGATCGAGCATTCTGTAAATTTCCAGGAATTCAGAGCTGTTCTCGATTAGAAGCCCTGGTTCCGGTTCGATCAGTATTCTTATTCCCTTTTCGCGCGCCCTGCCCTCTACCGCCCCCAGGCCGTCAAAAAAATGCGAGACTCCTTCTTCGCGGGAAATCCCATCCAGTGGTCCGCCGGGTTCTGTGGAAATGTGGGGCGCCCCCAGCTTTTCAGCCAGGTCAATGCACCTGAGTGTGTATTCAATTCTTCTTGCCCTCTCGGCCGGGTCCTTTTCTATCCAGGACGGGTGGTAAGTGTCCCCGTCGGCATTGTGCATAAAGGCATTTATATTAGAAATTTCGATTCGCTTTTCTGCCAGGAGCTTTCTGGTTTGCCTTATGTCCTGCTCGGTAAAATAGAGCGGGTAGGCATGAGGGACATCGGCCATTATTTCGATTCCCTGGTAGCCGATGCCGGCAAGACAGCATATGGTTTCAGAAAGAGTGCGGTGAAGGAACGCGTTCGAGCTGAAAGCGAATTTCATTTTACAATCCAACCCCCGGGTAGATGTTTGAGGTAATCGAAAGCCTTTTCCGCCGCCTGCATGGGATTTTCCGGACAGGTATAGAGTTCGACCGTTACGAACCCGTCATAATCGATCAGGGCCAGGGCCTTGAAAATTTCTTGGAAGTCGATGTCACCCTCTCCGGGAATAAGATGGTAATGTTTCTGGTTGCGGATATCCTCCAGGTGGATATGAAAAATCTTTGAAGCAAGCCTTCCCGCCACAAGAGATGGGACCTCCCCGGCAAGATAGCTGTGGCCCAGGTCCAGGTTGGCGCCGAAATTTTCGGCCCCTATCTCCAGGATCAAGCCGTCGAGTTCATCAGCCCGTTCGACAAGCAGCCCTGGCTCATATTCCATGCCCACCCGCACCTGTTTTGCTTCGGCGTATTCGACTATCTCAAAGAGGGATTGCTTCAGCAACTCCAACGACTTCTCAGGCCTTACACCCGGGACCATCCTCCCTGAAGTTACGCTGACGTTTCTGCAGGAGAGAAACCGGGCCATGTCGATGCATTTCTTCGTGAACTCGATGCGCCACTTTCGGGCGTCAAGCTCGGGATTTGCGAGCGATGGCTCGAAAAGAGGCTCCCAGAACTTCGCCCCGTAATAGCCGACAGCGGTGTTGGCGTTTATGTTGGCCGCCTGAATCCGGTTTTTCTCCAGCGAAGCGGCAATTTCGGCAAGGTTGGGCCCAGGGATCGAGAATGGATACAGATGCGGGATATCGGCAAGGATTTCCACGCCCGAATACCCTGTTTTGGCAATGATCTCGATTGCTTCCGGGATGGAATACCTGACAAATGCATTGGTGCTGAAGGAAAGTTTCATATTGTGCTTTTCAAAAGCAAGGGGGAGCGGGACTTATCGGGTCACGATCACTTCTTGGACACCAACGAAGTCGAGAGGCTCTATATCCTTACCCTCAACTTCCAGGCACAACTCAATAGCCTCTCTTATGCGTGTAACAAGCTCATCGAGAGATTTGGCCTGGGTATGACAACCCTGTATGGCAGGAACCGAGGCAACGTAATAGCCTTCCAGATCACGTTCTATGATTACACTGAATCGTTTGGTCATGTCAGGTCACCTCAACTTTACATTAACACACACGTGCCGGTTTGCGCCACGAAGGCTTCGGCGCCTCCGCCGCCCTACTCTCTTCCCCCCCGGTAGCCTATCTTGCCCAGGGGCAGGATAGTACACGATGGAGGCAAAATGCCACTCTCCACTACCACATCTATGGCGATTCCGCCCCTCGAATTCCAGATCCCGCTCACACGGATGAACTTCGGCGACATGACCTGCCGCAGGCGATCATGGATGTAAACGGTGCAATCTTCGTGGAATGTGCCGAAGTTGCGAAAGCTCCCCAAAAAGAGCTTGAACGATTTGCTTTCCACAAGCCGGTCGGAAGGCACATAATCCACCACTATCGTGGCAAAGTCCGGCTGGCCCGTTATCGGGCAAAGTGTCGTAAACTCGGGTGCACTCAGGCGAACCACATAGTCTGTCCCCGAATGTGCGTTTTGAAATGTCTCAAGGACAGCTTCTTCCGGGGTCCCGGCTATTTTCGCATTTTTCCCGAGCTGCGAAAGCTCGGTGGCATCAGGAGTCATTTTCTATCCATTTCATCATGGCGCGTATTGCGTCGGGTCAAATATACCGGCTTCGGCAAAGCCTTTTCTGCGCAGTATGCAACTGTCGCATCTCCCGCATGCCCTCTCGATTGGATCGGGATCGTAGCAGGAGTGGGTCATTGAGAAATCGACCCCGAGTTCCACGCCTTTTTTTATGATCTGCGCCTTCGTCATTTTAATAAGAGGCGCATGAATGCCTATGCGCATTCTGCCCTCGACGCATTCCTTCAGGGCCATGTTTGCCATCTTTTCGAAAGATTCAATGTATTCGGGCCGGCAATCGGGGTATCCCGAATAATCCAGGGCATTTACTCCGATGAAAATGTCAGGCGCCTTTAGGGTTTCCGCCCATGCAAGGGCCAGGGAAAGGAAGACCGTGTTCCTGGCAGGCACGTAGGTGACGGGGATACGGCTCTGCATCTCGTCGAGAGGAACATCCTTGGGGACCTCGATAGCGGACGTCAGGGCGGAACCGCCTATCGTATCGAGGGGAATGTCCAGGATGAGATGGTCCCTTGCGCCGAGCGCCTTTGCGACCCGTTTGGCAGCTTCGAGCTCCGCCCTGTGGCGTTGCCTGTAATTGAAACTGAGTGCAAAGGCCTCATAGCCTTCGTGTTTGCAGATCGCCAGGCAGGTTGTCGAATCTATCCCTCCGGAAACCAGCACAACGGCTTTCTTATTTCTATCGACCATCAGAAATCTCTCTTGGACCCGTAGGATGGGTTCAGCGAAGCGCAACCCTTCAACTCTTTCTGAATCAGAAGCTCATGTCCCGTTGGAACTTCTTCGCGTCTTCGCGTGAATATCAGCGCTCCTGGCTCCCCGCTCCTGCAGTTGGCCGTTACTCAAACAGAAACATGTAAAAATCTACCACATCGATCAGGGCGAAAATTCTGTTCTGCACAGAGGAAATGATTTCTTCATCCCCTGTAACCAGCAGGATCTTTTTGTCCCTTCTTGCGGTAATTTTTTCTATTATAACAGCGTCGGCCGAGCTTTTGGTCTTATCCGTGTAGATGATTTCGGTATTGGCCTGAACGTCCCTCGAATCCTCTACTCCATCGAATACCAGATAAACTTTGGCGAAATGCCTGCTCTTGGCTGCGACCGCCTCGATGAACTGTTCCCTGGATTGCGTGAAGCCCGCGCGGGAAGAATCTTCGTCTGCTCCATGTACCCTAAGCAGCACATTGTATCCGTCGATGAACAAATCATATAGCCTGCTCTGGCCGGAGCTTATGAAATCCTCAAGGTGCCGAAAGTGCCGCTCGTGCTGCCTGGTTTCTCTGTTCGGCTCAAACTGCGCATAAAGCCGCTCCATGATTTGCCGTTTCTTGTGCCGCACGGCCTCCTCCACCTGCGCCGTATCGCCCACAAGCCCGATTTCCGAAAGAGTGCCGACCATTTTAAGCATTCTATTGATTTTAGGCAAATTGACGGGGATCGGATCGAGAAGGTTGATCCGGGCGATGATTTCATCGCCGCCCCCCAATTGGGTCCCGATCACCTTCCATATCCCGGGCAACTTCAACAGGCGGTTTTTCTCAGTGACAAGGGCCTCTTTCACCTTCTCCACTTCCTTGTGGACGACGATGGAACCGGCGTAGACTGCTTCTATTTGGGCCAGGGAGAGATCGATTTCGAGCAATTTTGCCCTTATATCGGAGATAAGGCCGTATTCCTCATCGGCCCGTTTCTGTAATCCCAATGCCCGCCGGGTCCTCTGGAGGAGCGATTCGAGCCGCTCGGCTTCCTTTAGCGCCCCCTCCCTGTCGAGATATTGATAGCGCTCGAACCATGCTTTTCTCCTCTCGGCAAGCGAGTCACTGAGCTTTTTTTCAAACTCCGTCTTACATTCCCGCAGCTTTTTCCTTAGGTCTTCGTTTTCGCTCCTCAGGCTACTTGACTGCTCGCCCACACGGGTCAGGTCCAACTGGGTCTTTTGCAGTTTCTTTTCTACTTTTTTGAACCGTTCCCTCAATTCAGGATCACCCCGCTGCGCTCCCCGGGTCCCGTGCTCGTTTTGCTCCCCGTCCATGTCGAAATCGAATCCGCTGCCCTCGTTACTCTCGAGGAATTTCTTCGAGAGTTCGGGATGTGTTTCTATAAACTCTCCCCAAACATACAAAGCCGGCGTGAGGAGGTCAAAAAGACTCTCATCGGGGGGTTGCGTCCAGAAGTCGTCTTCACGGATCGCCTCCGTTGCCCACTGCCGGTTCAAAAAACCCAACGCGTAAAGGCAGATGCAAAAACGTTCAGGGCCGAGCAAACCCCTTATCTTCCGGTGGTTTTCGGCCATAAAATCATCGCCGAGCATAGCCAGATAGGAAACCACGGCCGACTTTTCTTCCTTCCATTCGGCAAGGACCTCTTCGAATAGTATTTTGTCCGTTTGAAGCCTGCGGCGGAGACGGCCCATTATCAGGGGCTGGGAGATCATCCTGGAGAACTTGGCCGGCTGGAGGGAAAAGCCTTCCAAAACCTCCTTTTTTAAACTAGGATTCGAGGCCAGAATACGGACCCAGCTTGCTGCCGGGATATCCGTGATTATCCGGTCAAAAAACAGGGCCGGAAATTTTGAAACAATCTCGTCGGCTTGGGTACCGGACTCCATTTCTTGCCTTTCACCGGAGGTATTCGCCATGAGCGAAATATCCATCGTCTTTGTAACCGCCGGAAACGAAGAAGAAGCTGCCAAGATCGGGCGTGCCCTCGTGGAGGAACGCCTTGGAGCGTGCGCCAACATTGTGCCTCGCATCCGATCCATTTACCGGTGGAAGGGGGAAATTTACGACGAACAGGAGTGTCTTATAATCATCAAGACCAGGACATCCCTGTTCCATGCCCTGGAAAAAAGGGTCAAAGAACTGCACAGCTACGAAGTTCCCGAGATAGTATCCTTTCCTGTCGCCCGTGGATTGCCGCAATACATAGAGTGGGTTCTGGGGGAGACGGCAGGCTAACACTGCCCCACTTCCAGGCGGATTCCCTCGTGGGCTTGCAGATGCCGGATGACCTGGAACAAATTATCTGCCCGTGGGTTGCCCTTTGGCCCAAACATCCGCATAAGACTTTTAACAGGCATATGGGTAGCCTCCGCCAACTGCCCGAAGCCGACAGCCGAGTTGATATAGTCGCGCAAGATCGCCTTACCCGTCGCTACATCACCGGCAAGCATGGTATCGATGCCTTCTTTGAGCATGGCTTGCCGAAAATCTGCGTCTCTCCTGGCGCGCTCCATCAAGGTTGTTCTAAATCCTTTTGTAAGCGCCATGGCGCTACCTCCTGGCGTTTCCGCTTCTTGTAATCCTGCCAACAGGCCAAAGCCTTCGCGACATCATTGTCCTGGCGTTTCTTTGAACCTCCGCCAAGATTGATGCACCGCCGTGGAAGGTGGCGCTACCGTTTATCTTTCCCGCTACCTGCTCCCTTCTTTGAGCCGAATCCGCACCGACTCAGCGTGTGCCGCCAGGCCTTCGAGTTCAGCCAGGCGGATGATAGACCGGGCATCCCGGTCGAAGGCCGCCCGTGAATAGGCAATTACGCTCGTTTTTTTCAAGAAATCGTCCACCCCGAGCGCGGAAGCAAACCGGGCCGTGCCGGCGGTCGGGAGCACATGATTGGGACCGGCAAAGTAATCCCCGACAGGCTCCGGCGAATGGTCCCCCATAAAGACCGCTCCTGCATTTTCGATCCTGCCCAGCCAGGGGAGGGGATCTTTGACGTGCAGTTCGAGATGTTCCGGCGCTATCCTGTTTGCAAGTGCGACGGCCGCATCCATACTTTTCGCGACGAAAACAGCCCCGTAGCGCTCGATAGAGGCTGCGGCGGTCTCACTCCTGGGCAAGGCGCTCAACTGCCTGGAAACACAAAGCGCAATATCCCCGGCCAGGCTCTCTTCAGTGGTTATGCAGATTGAGCTCGCCATGATGTCATGCTCGGCCTGGCTGAGGAGGTCCGCCGCGATATAGTCCGCCCTGGCGCTCGAATCCGCAAGGACCAGGATTTCACTGGGACCGGCAATCATGTCTATCCCCACCGTGCCCGACACGAGTTTCTTTGCAAGCGCCACGTAAATATTGCCGGGACCAACGATTACATCAACGGGCGGAATCGATTGCGTCCCATACGCAAGGGCCGCAATGCCCCAGGCGCTCCCCGCCCTGTGAATTCGGCTCACTCCCACCTCGCGCGCAGCGGCCAGAAGATAGGGGTTGATGCTGCCGTCGCTTCGCGGGGGAGTAATCAGTGCTATCTCGGGTACTCCTGCAAGGCGCGCAGGTATTGCGTTCATCAGGACCGAGGAGATAAGGGGAGTTTCACCGCCCTGCCCGCCCGGGATATACAGCCCGGCGGCCCTGACCGGCCTCACTATCTGCCCGAGAAACGTCCCGTCAGGTTTGGTCATGAAATGAGAGTGACGAATCTGCTGTTTATGGAAATCTTCGATATTGCGGATTGCCGTCCGGATTATGGTCAAAAATTCCGAATCGACATTACCGGATGCGGCATCGATCTCGGCATCAGACACGCACAACTGCGCCACTTCCAGCCCGGGAGCATCAAACCGGCGGGAATAGCGCAGTACCGCGGCATCGCCTTCGATCTTAACCGCCTCGATTATCCCGGAGACCTCCGCCTCCAGCGCCGGGTCTGCCCCCGGCCGGCGCTTTGCGATTTCCGAAATCTTTCGTTCCGCCTCATCCGACGGATATACAATGATGTCGATCACTTTTATTGTCCCTCGACGGCGATAACGAAGGCATCCGGATATCCATTGGACTTGAACCTCTCCACTTCAGCCTTCGCCATCACCAGGTCATTAAATGAACCGACCTGCACCCTGTACCACAGGCCATTTCTTTCCGGCTGATCGGTCACCCTGGTTTCCCGGTTTTCTCCGGTCATTTTCTCTTTCAGCCTGTATGCGTTCCCCTGTTCGCGAAAGGCCCCGATCTGGATGGTAAATCTGCCATAGCGGAACGAGGGTACAGGGTCAACTCTCCAATAGGTTGCATCTCCCACTGTTTGCGGGGTCGCATACTGGACCGCTTCGACCCTCACCCTTGCCAGCCCCTTTACATGGCAGCCCAGGTCCTGGGCCCCCCTGGCGGAAAGATCGATAATCCTTCCGCCTACAAACGGCCCCCGGTCGTTAACCCTCAGGATCGTCGACCTGCCGTTCTCAAGGTTTGTCACCTTGACGTAAGTTCCCAGGGGAAGCGTTTTGTGAGCCGCCGTATTCGCCCACATATCGTAGGGTTCTCCGCATGAGGTGTGCTTTCCATGAAAATCCGCCCCATACCAACTGGCCAGACCCTCTTCGACATATCCCTCGGCGCTCGGAAGAGGATAATACCATATACCGTTTATCTGATAAGGTTTTTGCGATTTCAAGGCTGGAGGAGTCACAGTGGGCTGGACGTATTGCTTGGAACAGCTCGCCAGAAAAAGGGACACGATAACAAAAATCCAATGCCTCCGGACCTTTCGGCTTGCCACCGGTCCCCCCCCCGGGAGTAGTCGTAAAGCAGGAGTCAACTCCCCTTCACAAGTTGTTGAGTTCGCCGTCTTTCTCCATCTTGGCGAGGTCCTCAAAGCGGATGTCGATACCGAGAATTCCCGCTATCTCATCGGTCAAGTCTCTAATCGGGGCAGAAACCGTGATGCAGAGCGCCCCCGTGTAGCGCGAAGTGTAAAAGTCGGTTACATGCACCTTCCCGTCCCTCATCGGCTCTATAAACCATGGCCGATCGGAGAGGTCCTCTCCCACCTTGGCGCTCTCGTATTTGGATTTATCTATTATATGCGTAATGTTGCGGGTTATTTTGCGTCCCTGCCTGTCGGTGACGTAAATATACTGAATGAACGGATTGAGTTCCAGAAGGGTCTGGAGCAAAGGCTCCATGCGCTCCGGGTCGAGGCCCTTTATCATTTCACTTTCGACAACCTCTTCCACCAGGTGAGCGGCAAGAGCGTGGGCGTGCTGCTTGAGCATATCGAATTCACTGATAAAATACTCCGGCAGGTAACGTCTCGACCATCGCTCCAGCTCATCGTTGGATATAGAGGTATTGCGCCCCTGTTCGTACTCACGCATCACACGCTTGTAGATCTTGAGAATCCCGGGATGCCTTTTGTCCAGCCGGCGCTCCCCTTCCAGCCGCAGCCGGTGGTTTACCCAATAGGCTATGCTCGCAACGCCGGACTTGTCCGTAACGGTGATTCCGATTGGCCTTTTCAACAACTTCAGAGTGTCGAAGATATTATAGATTTCCTCATTTTTCACCAACCCGTCGGCATGGATGCCCGCCCGGGTTGAATTGAATTCCACACCGGCAAACGGATAGTTGGACGGTACCGTGTAGCCCAGCTCGGACTGGAAGTATTCTACGATGTCGGTTATAGCGGTTGTATCCGTTCCCTCAGCGTTGCCTTTGAGCCCGATGTATTCGAAAATCAGGCCCTCGATAGGGGCATTGCCTGTGCGCTCGCCAAACCCCAGCAGGGTCCCGTTTGCTCCGCCGCACCCATAGAGCCAGGCGGTTGCGGCATTTACCAGAACCTTGTGGAAGTCGTTATGCCCGTGCCACTCCAGGAGGTGTCCGGGAACTCCCGCGTCATCTATGAACGCCCTCACCAGCTTGGGGACGCTCCTGGGAAGGGCCGAGCCGGGGTAAGTTACGCCAAAACCGAGCGTATCGCAGAGACGAATCTTGACGTCTATACCGCTTTCTTCTCTGAGGCGCATCAGCTCGATAGCAAACGGTATACAGAAGCCGTGTATATCCGCGCGCGTTACGTCCTCGAAATGGCACCTTGCAATTATGCCCTTTTCCAACGCGGCTCGAACGATTTTGAGATATTTTTCAAGGGCCGTCTTGCGGTCTATGTTGAGCTTCAAAAAGATGTGATAGTCGGAGACAGAGGTCAGAATCCCGGTCTCTTTCAGACCCATCCGGCTCACCAGATCCATGTCCTCCTCAACCGCCCTGATCCATCCGGTTATCATCGGATATTCGTACCCTTTGGCAAGGCAGGCCTCCAGCGCCCGCTTGTCCTTATCCGTATACAGGAAGAACTCGGACTGACGTATAACTCCCTTTGGGCCGGACAGGCGGTGAAGCAGATCGAATATCTTTTCGATCTGCCTGACCGTATAGGGAGGCCGCGCCTGCTGACCGTCCCGAAAGGTGGTATCTGTTATGAATATATCGTCGGCCGGGTCGATAGGCAGGATTTTGTGATCGAAATCTATGAGAGGGACTTCATCGTATGGGAAAATATCCCTCATCAGGTTGGGTTTGTCCAAATCCTGAACATTGGGTCTTTTAAGATCCGGGTTTTCGTGGTCCAGCACCCGTTTTCTGGGGTTCCAACGTGCCATAGCCTTACTTTCTTACGTCGCATTCGACCTTTATGCAAAGTTCCAGAAGCTGATTCACATCCGCCTCGGACGGCGCGTACGTCATGAGGCAGGTCGCCTTTTGAGTCTTGGGGAAAGCGATTACGTCGCGTATAGAACCGGCCCCGCACAGAAGCATGACCAGCCTGTCAAGTCCAAAGGCAACCCCGCCGTGAGGAGGCGCCCCGTATTGAAGGGCTTCGAGCAAAAACCCGAATTTTTCCCGCCCCTCCTCAGCCGAAATCCCGAGTACGCCAAAAACCCGGCTCTGGACCTCCTGCTGGTGAATACGAATACTGCCGCCGCCGATCTCGATCCCGTTCAATACGAGGTCGTATGCCCTGCTGCGCACCTTTTCGGGGTGTGTTTCGAGCAGGCCCATATCGGACTCGAGCGGCGCGGTAAAAGGATGGTGGACCGAAGTGTACCTTTTCTCCTCGTGGTCCCATTCGACGAGCGGAAAATCCGTGACCCAGACAAAATTGAATTTATCCGGATCGATGAGTCCCAACTGCTGGCCAAGGCGAACCCGCAGATTTCCGAGGGCATCATTTACGACTTTACGCTGATCGGCCACGAAGAGTATGACGTCCCCGGTTTCTATCCCGAGACGCTCCTCCAGGGCCTTCTGCACGCTTTGCTGCAGGAACTTGGCTATCGGCGACTGCCAGCCTTCGGGCTGAATCTTGATCCAGGCCATGCCCTGCGCTCCAAAGATTTTAACAAAATCGATCAGATCATCCAGCTCTTTTCTTGACAGGTCCTTGCCGCCTGGAACGCGGAGAGCCTTGACTATCCCGCCCCGCTCAATCGCCTGGCGGAAAACCCTGAATTCGGATTCGGCAACTATGTCGGTTATTTCAGTCAGCGGAAGACCGAAGCGCGTGTCGGGCCGGTCCGTCCCGTAGCGGCTGATGGCTTCGCTGTAAGTCATCCTGGGAAAAGTCAGTTCGGGGAATGACCGGTCAATCCAGCCGTGCTTCGTCAGCTCGCCGAACATCGACTTAACCCAACCCTCGATGACATCGTAAATGTCTTCTTCGCTTATAAAGGACATTTCCAGGTCGAGCTGAGTAAATTCAGGCTGCCGGTCCGCCCGCAGGTCTTCATCTCGGAAGCATTTGACGATCTGGTAATATTTTTCGAACCCCGCAACCATGAGAATCTGCTTGAAAAGCTGGGGCGATTGGGGCAGGGCGAAAAATTTTCCCGTATTGACCCGGCTGGGTACAAGGTAGTCTCGGGCCCCTTCCGGCGTACTGCGCGTGAGGACCGGGGTCTCAACCTCGATGAAGCCCAGGTCGTTGAAGTAGCCGCGCGTCAACTGGGATACCTTGTGCCGCAGAAAGAGATTCTTAAAGAGCTTCGGGCGGCGCAAATCGAGATACCTGTATTTGAGCCGTATATTCTCGCTTGCGTCCACGTCGTCTTCGACTTGAAAAGGAGGTGTTTTCGAGCTGTTGAGTATCCTCAGCTCCGTTGCGGCAACCTCGATTTCCCCGGTGGGCAGCTTTGAATTGGCCATTCCCTCAGGCCGAAAACGCGTCTTTCCCTTCGCCGCTATGACGTACTCGCTGCGGAGGTGGCCTGCGCGTTCGTGCGCCTCTTCACTGATCTGCGGGTCGAAAACAACCTGGGTTATTCCCTCGCGGTCCCTCAAATCAACGAATATGAGTCCCCCGTGATCGCGCCGTTTCTGCACCCATCCCATCAGGAGGGCTTCACGGCCGACGTCCCCAGCACTCAGGCTGTTGCAGTCCGCCGTCTTGCGCCATTCGCCAAGCTGATCGAGCCTAACCTGGCTTTCCTGAACGTCTATAAAATCATCCCCACTCCGGGGTTCAAGCAAATTCACCAGGGTTTCCTCCGAGTATGAAAGCATTACCAAAAATCAACTGAACCACGGATGAAGACGGAATTTACACGGATAAAAACTGAAGAACGCGAAAATGTGTCCCTTCTTGGTTCCTCAATCCCTCAATTGTTTTAATTCGTCTTCAACATTATCCAGGGGCAATATCCTCTGCGTCTTGGTCTGCATGTCACGCAACTGGATTTCACGCCGCATCATTTCATCTTCGCCGAGTATGATAACATACCTTGCGCCGGATTTGTCGGCTCGACGCATCTGACTCTTGAGGCTGCGCCCCTCGTAGTCCATTTCGGCCTCGAGGCCAAGCCCGCGCAGTTGCTGCACAAGCAGGAAAGCGGCCGCGCGGGGCAGCTCGCCCAGACCTGCGACAAAAAACCTCGGCATACGCACCTTTTCACTCTGCTCCTGCTGAAGCAGCATGATAAGCCGTTCCATGCCGATCGCGAACCCGACAGCAGGCACATCGGCCCCCCCGAGGTCGCGTACCAGACCGTTGTAGCGGCCTCCGCCCCCGATTGCATTCTGAGAACCCAGCCGGTCGGTAATCACCTCGAAAGTTGTCCGCATATAATAATCGAGGCCGCGAACGATTCGGGGGTTTACTACATAGCGCGTCCCGAGCTTTTCAAGGTAATCCTTAACCGCATCGAAGTGCGCGCGGCATTCTTCGTCTATGTGATCGATCAGCATGGGAGCGCTTTCGAGCAGGGCCTGGCACCTCTCCACCTTGCAGTCGAAAACGCGCAGAGGGTTTGTTTCCCTGCGGCGCAGGCAGTCCGGGCAAAACTGGTCTCCTTTTGCCGTGAGGAAATCTTTCAGAATTTCCCTGTATGTTTTCCTGCACTCAGGGCAACCCAGCGTGTTGATGTTCAGGACGACCCCGGAAATGCCGATCCTGTCAAGGAAGACGCGCAGCATATGCATCATTTCGGCATCGATCATCGGGCTGTCAATGCCGAAAACCTCGGCGTCGATCTGGTGAAACTGCCGGTAGCGCCCCTTTTGAGGACGTTCATGCCGGAACATCGGACCTATTTCATAGAGCTTCCGGACGGCCGAATCGGCATGAAGCCCATGCTGGACGTAAGACCTCACAATTGAAGCTGTAGCCTCCGGGCGCAGGGCGAGCCGCTCGCCGTTTCGGTCCTCGAAGGCGTACATCTCTTTTTCGACAATATCGGTGCTCTCCCCGATACTCCGTGCAAAAAGCTCCAGCTTCTCCAGCACGGGGGTCCTTATCTCGCGGTAGCCGAAGTTTTCGAGCACCTCCCGCGCCGCGTTTTCAACCTTTTGCCACCAGCCCACCTGGTCCGGCAATATGTCATTCATGCCTCTAACAGCTTGAATATTTTCCATCTTTTTCCCCGTAGAACATCCAAATTTCAGAATAACCAAATACTTCTAAAAAAGGCGCACCTAAAAGTCAAGGGAAACCCTAAAAACAATCTCACCACAGAGACACAGAGAGCGCAGAGAAAGGCTGCCGTTCCCCGGAAAAATTGTGGTCATGTTTCCGGCCCCTTCGGCTTTGCTCTTCGGGTTGCCCGATTGCCCTTTTTGAACCCGCCGACCTGTAAATTCAGGCTCATTTCAGGTGACAAAGGTAAAAATACTGGTGAATGGGTGAGTGGGTGAATGGGAAAAGCCAACGCTTGGACATAGATGAAAACGTATTTCTCTCATAAAAGAAAGTGATATAGTGAAAAACCAATTCTTCAACCACGGCTGGAGGAGCGCAGCGGGGTTGATGGACACGGATAGAAACGTAATCCTTCAGTAAAAGGTCAAGGGTGAGCTGAAGGTAGAGCGAGGAAATTATACTTCAATATTAGAAGTCATGTCAACGCAAAATGAAGTGATATGGCAGTGAGCAGAGGGAGTAAAGCCAGCCTGTTTTCGCTGGAACTACTTATGGGCCGCGTGTTGGAAGGCGGCATGACCGGTTTCGAGGCGGCCCGATGGAAGAGAGACTAATAATGCATTTTATGGATTGAAGTTACGCCATATGCTGATGTACATCGCAACTGTGTTTTGAGGACGGAGGAAAGCCGTATAACGCGGAGAATCAGAAAAACAACAACTTAGTTTAAATTAACGGCAATGGGCCGGACCCGGGCCTGTCCTTCACTCTTCCCGCTTCACCATTCACCTATTCTCCCGCTTTTATTTCCGTGCAGTCCGGAATTTATCATTGTATTTCTATACTATATATTCATGTATGCAAGGATAATTGATTAATGATCCAACGTCCACTGGCCCTGAAAGCGGTTGCGACCGCACTGGAAGAAAGCCCCGTGTGCGCCCTCCTGGGGCCGCGTCAATGCGGCAAGACCACCCTGGCGCGGCAGGTAGCCGAGAAGGGAAAAGCCCACTTCTTCGACCTTGAAACGGCCACCAGCCGCGTCCGGTTGGAGGATTCACCGGAAATGGCGCTGAGCGAGCTGCAAGGGCTGGTCGTAATCGATGAAATCCAACGCCTGCCTGGGCTGTTCGCTACCTTGCGTCCGCTGGCCGACCGGCCCGGCCACCCGGCTCGGTTTCTCATCCTCGACAGTGCTTCGCCGGAACTGGTGAAGGGGGCTTCCGAGTCCCTTGCCGGCCGGGTGAGCTTCGTGGATTTGGGCGGGTTCAGCCTGGAGGAAGTGGGCGCGGACAGTCTTCCCGTGTTGTGGCAGCGGGGCGGTTTTCCAAGATCGTTTTTGGCGGCAAGCGACAGCGCCAGCGAGCGCTGGCGGCAGAATTTCATCCGCACGTTTCTGGAGCGGGATATTCCTCAACTGGGCATCCGCATTCCGGCGGAGACGCTGCGTCGATTCTGGATGATGGTCGCCCATTACCACGGGCAAATCTGGAACGGGGCCGAGCTGGCACGTTCATTGGGCGTGTCTGAGACCACAGTGAGGCATTATCTCGATCTGCTCACCGGTACATTCCTGTTGCGGCAGTTGCGGCCGTGGTTCGAGAATCTCGGCAAACGGCAATACAAGGCCCCGAAGGTTTATGTGCGTGACAGCGGACTCCTGCACAGCCTGCTGGGCGCCCGCCGCCGCGACGAATTACTGGGGCACCCGAAGCTGGGGGCCTCGTGGGAGGGCTTTGCCCTGGAGCAGGTGCTGCACGTGGCAGGGACCGCCGAGGCATTTTACTGGGGCACGCATGCCGGAGCGGAGCTGGACCTGGTGCTCTTTCGCGGGGGACGGCGCTATGGTGTCGAGTTCAAACACGCAGATGCACCGGCGATGACCAAATCCATGCACGTTGCGTTGGAGGACTTGAAGCTGGAACGTGCCTGGTACGTGTATCCGGGGAAGGAAAGCTATCGGGTGCATGAAAAGGTTAGGGTCAGCCCACTGCCGGAACTGCTGGAAGAACTGGCAACCCGGAGGTTATCCCTTTAAAATGACATTAATGCATGGCCGGAGTTACCCGAATCATGGAAGTCGGAACAAGCCCGGTGCTCAATGATCACGCTAAAGCGCGTTTCAGGGATTTTCGGCCAGCCCCACATCAACCCACTCAGCGAGCATTGCCGCATAACCGGGGTCGAGATGGTCCGTGGAATAGGCAAAAACATTGCCGATTGAAGTGGTCAAGTGCTCGATGTCCCGGTAGGGGAGCTTACCAATCATCTCTTCTAGATAGAGTACGATCTCATCATTGTTTAAATTGAAAGGAGCGCATTGGAAAAGAGCGAGAGGGACCGGACGCGGATATAGCCGTGAATGTTCCCGGATCACCTCCGCCATCATTTTAAGAGGCCCCTGGCCTTTGAGGAGCAGGACCCGAGCGTATGCGCCGGTCATGAACTGTTCGGAGAAATATAAGGCGTCACCGGAGTCGTTAGGCAGGTCGCAACCTTCGTCTCAGGCCGCACAAGGACTTTCTCGATCTTGCCGCTCGCTGACACCTTCGCGACAAGATCAAACGTCTCCAAGTCGGCGTCTGAGGCACCTGCCGTACAGTGAGACATGACGTGGGCATGGCGACTTCCAAAACTGGCGCCGAATTCCTCATCGTACCTCCCGCCAGCCTCGGACGTGGTGTTCTCCTTCGCTTTGGCCAACGCAGCCGAAAAGGAATCCTCTGCTGCCGTAGCGCTGGTCGCCACGAACAGAAGAAGTAGCCCAAGGCCAGCAAGTGCCAACCATACAAACTGTTTTCTTATAGCTGCTGCGCCGAGCTTGGCACTCTTAACGCAGTCCTCTTCGGTGATATTGTACTCAACTTCCATTCGGGTGCTCCCAATTATTATGGATGACGTAACATTATTTGGATTGGTCTGCGTGCTGACACAAAGTGTTCAGGGGGCCAGTGTACAGTGTAGGACTCTGGCGTCAAGCCCTGATTATCCCCTTCGCATGAAAGATCACCATGGCTTCTACCTTTACGGGTCGCCTGACAGTCGGAGTGGCAGCACGTTGCTTCTGTACGTAAGGAACACAGGAAATTAATGTCTGATCGGCGACTTAAAGAATTTCTGTATCTTGCCAACTTGTAAACTTTCCAGAAGTTTAAGATATGGAAAAGTATTCTTGAGATTCGCCACCCTTTGAAATTTCGGTAAGCACGGGTGAGTAGGTGAATGGGGGAAGAGTGAAGAGTGAAGGACTTCTCGCTGCGGACGGCTCAAGGCCACTTGCTGCGATGGATTTTTCATCTTTAGTTCCAGATATCTGCGCCATGACCCCTGCCTGTATTTAAAAGCGGCTGCGCCGGTATTACCTTTAAATTCAGTACGGGAGTGGAAACCCGGCCCAGAAAACAACAACCACTATAGGGCATTCACTTTTCATATTGCGTAGAGGGAGTGATGATGTTGACCGAAAACGGCGCTGAGCCAATAACGTGTGATAACACTCCTCATTGGGACCAGTTTGGCCCGACCATCAAAGTCGAAAAGGGCGAGGGGGAGCTCAATTTCACGGCTGCCCGGATCGTTGCGGACGCAGAGGCAGCGAGGCTGAGCCCCGACCCGATGCTCCTGGCCTGGTACGAGGCCGGCTCGGGTGAGTTCTCCCCCAGGGTAGACTGCTGCTGCGCCAAGAAAAAGCCCGGATGGCTCATCTATGCCGAGAGCCGTGGTGGTGAAATTCAAATCGTGATAAACGACCTGGAATACGTATTCATTTACCGGCCATAGCAGTCTGTGCCCAGGCAAACTCCGCGGCCGCGAAACGCGCGGCCACAAACGGGTTCAGGCCCGGCCGCAACCTGTCTTTCCCCACTCGCCCATTCACCTACTCACCCGCTTCCTGCTATTTGTATTTGTTCAACCATACCCTGAATGCTACACTGAATTCGGTACCGTTGCCGCTAAAATCAGAGGGGAATGGCTTCGAAAAGGCTTGACGGGTTGCGCTTCGCTCCACCCATCCTGCGGGTCTTTTCATCGTTTAGGGTGTCCCAGCGGGACATGAAATGCTGCGGTGAATCGCTTATAGTCTTTTGGTTGCGGATCGCCTTCGGCGCGCGGTTTTGTCCACATTACAGGTGGTTTTCGACATGGATGCAATTGACGAACTTCGAAAAACCCTCGGCGAAATGAAGGACTCGGGCAAAATCTATCTTGCCATTCTTTACGGGTCCTTCGCGAAGGGCGCCCAACATGTTAGATCGGACGTCGATCTTGCCGTCTACCTCAATACGGCGACCCTGGAAGAAGAATTAGACCTGATCGACCGGATTCTTATGTCCGTCGATCGGGACGTCTCAATACTGCGATTGGACGACCAGGACGAATCTCCTTTTGTGGTGCAGGAAGCCCTCAAGGGAATTCACCTGGTGGACCCCGATCTCGAAATACTCTACGAGGTAAGCCACAGAGTGCTGCACGAATGTGAGACCATTCGTTTTAGAAGGGAGAACAGCCTTGGATAGGTCGACTCGGCTCATGGCCTTCATGGACGAAACCATCATATACTTTCTCGCAAGAAGTGAAAATGTGGATCGGGATCGCCACTTCGCAGATCGAGATATTCGCAATATTCTTGACAAAACAATCAACGATATCATTCTGCGCCTCGTGGATATTTCCGAAGGGTGCTTGAAAAAAGCTGGAAGGGACATCCCGGACACTTACCGGGATACCATCCTCGCCTGCCATGAATTCCTCGGCGAAATCGTTCTCAAGGTGGCGCCCCTCGTGAGACACCGAAATGAAACCATCCACCAGTATCTTAAGGTGAATTGGCAAAACATAGTGACGGTTAAGAGCAGGGTCCCGAGCATAAAGGAATTTGTCGAAACAGCGCGAGCGGTCCTGACTGAAGGGCTGAACCAGTTTTGAGGGCTTTGAAGTTGCGCCGGAAATTTTTTCGTTCAGAATCCGGCCCGAAAATGCCGTTAGGATGCATGGCGCACAACTTGATGCATTATTCCGGTTAAAGGGAATTGACCTGAAAACTGGAGAATTCTCTTTTCCGTATATGCCGGCAACATAAATGCGGTGTTCAGGACTCAGAATCAATGCACATGGTCAGAACGATAGTTGGCATGCAATACATGGCGGAGTTTTCCTGCCTGGGTGGACGGTGCGAGACCGACTGCTGTACGGAGGGGTTCAATATCCCCTATAGCAGCACTGATTATGAAGAGCTTGAAAGGGTATCTGCCGGCTCGGATGTAATGAGATCAAGGGTTTTGAGTGCGTTTGACATGGATGTACCCGCCGGGTTCTTTGCATTCCTGAAAATGAATGAAAATGGCCTTTGCCCATTTTTATCTTCGGATAAACTATGCGAAATACATGCTTCTTTTGGCGATGGCGCCATCGGGAACGTATGCAGGACCTACCCGCGTGTTATCAATATCATGGGTGATAGAGCAGAGGTCAGCGGAACACTTTCTTGTCCCGAGGTTGCCAGAAGACTGTTTCTGGGGCCCGAACCGATGAAATTCATCACTTTTAAGCGTGAGGCCCTCCCCCCTGGCACGTTGCATTATGAGAAGGCAATGGCACCGGAAGATGTGGCAATAGCCGATGCCATGCGGGAGTTCTCCGTCAGAATTTTATCATTGGAGCGCTATGCGCTGTCGTCCCGGCTTTATTGCCTTGCAACTTTTGCGGAGAAGATTGGATGCCTTAATCCGGATGGTCAATCCAACTCCGCCGTCAGCTCCATGAGGGAAGTATTTGACCGGTTTATCGATCAATCCAACATTGAGAAATGTGATCGTATAATACAAAATCCTGAATCCGTGAGCTTATAAATATTAGTTTTCTAGTCGTGTCCTATTTAAGTATTTGTAATAGTTTAGGATTCATGGCATTATGTCACCTCACAAGAACTCACTTGGGAGGGGAACCGTGAAGC
>JBKQLC010000136.1:0-54083 GCA_052147195.1 Syntrophobacteraceae bacterium | reverse complement strand
CATGTCCGGGCAGGCGAAAAGCCTCTCACCGTCTGAAATCGTGAGCCTCGCCCCTTCGGCAACCTTGTTACTGATGTCTTCCAGGCCGAGTGTTCTAAAGTATCCTTGTTCCAACATTTTCCCGTCCCTCGGAGTCAACGCCAAGCGAGGCGCCCATCCCGATTCGAAGCAGCCTTATGAATTTATCTACCTTGCGCTCCAGTTCGGCCCTCGGGGCCTGGTATATGTGCGCACCCGCATCGAGAAAGGAAACGCAGTAAGCTTGCAGGAAACGGTCGAGCAGGGCGTCCAGCATGAAAACGGCCATGTCGATATCTGTGTCCGGCCTGAGGTCCCCTCCGGCAATCCCGGCCTCTACTATAGGACGCAGGTACTCGGCCGAAAAAAGGTGTACCTGCTCCAAAAACTCGGCCCGAAGAGGGAATTCTTCCTGGAAAATCATCTTGAGGTAGATTCGATAAACCCTGGGGTGGCGTTCAATAAAGCCGATTCCCGCCAGCGTGCTTTCCTTTATTCGTTCGAAAAAATCCGCTCTGGAAGTGTCTCTCTTTACCTGCCGCAGCGATTGCCTGACAAGCTCCACCGCATAGTCGAAGATGACATGGAAAAGGCCTTCCTTGCTGCCGAAGTACTGAAAAAGAGATCCCTTCGCTATCCCGATCCGCTCCACCATGCGATTCATGCTCGCCTGCCGGAACCCGTGGCGCGAGAACTCATCTGCGGCCGCATCGAGGATTTTGCTCTTTTTGGCTTCATCAAGTTTGTTGAAAGTAGAGCGCGGCAACATGCAGTCCTCGCATTAGAAAATAAATGACCGGGCGGTCATTATAGACAGCGCATATGTTTTGTCAATCCGATAAAGTGACCGGCTGGTCATCGGCGATCAAAAGCTCGAAGGAGCGGGGGGGATGTTTTTTCAGTTTATTTGCAGAATTTTCGGCACACTGTAGACAAAGATCATGGGGAGCGGGTGGACGCTATTTATTGCGAAAACTCGAAGAATACGTATTCGCGCTGGCATTCGGGGCATTTCATGATCACTCTGTCTTTGCTTTCGCCATGGACGCCGATCCTTGTTCCGCAGAAATCGCATCTTCTGCACAACAGCAGCCCCCGGAACCGTGGGAGAGTACTCCCATGCCTGTTGGTAGGCTGCGTGATCGAGCTTTCTTCCACTTCCGAAGGGTCTTCCTTGAGAGGGAGTGCGTCCTGTTTACTCATTAAACTCCATTAGCCCCTTTGTATCGACAGACTCAAGCCGCTTTATGGCCCATAACCGAAAAAAAGTAAAGAAGAAGCCGACATGGACACGGTTCAACTTGGATTCCCACTAATATTCAAAGCAAATCTTTGAATACAGATACAGACGCGCGAGATTCGATTCCGGTTGACTCAATTTTCCTGAAAAATAATAAATTTTGAGCGCTTGCCCAACACCCCGGTTCTCCACATCTTGCGGGGCCTTCCGGGAAGCCGGGACTTGCCGTGTGGTTCGGCGAGATTCATACTTTGAACGCCCCTGTGGAAGGTGACAGCCAGGGAGCCAGGTATTAAATGCAAGGGAAATGAGAGCAGGAGAATTTTGAGATGAAAGCAGGAAATTTCGAGATAAAAGCAGAAGATTTTGAGATAAAAGCAGGAGATTTTGAGATAAAAGCAGGAGATCCTGAAATGAGCGACTACAGCCATGAATGGCTTTGCCGGCAAATTGTGGACGGCGCCCAGGACGCGATCATATTTGCCGACCGCGAAGGAATAGTTCGTCTGTGGAACTCGGGTGCGGAGGCTATTTTCGGTTATAGCGAAATTGAGGCCATCGGGCAGGACATTGAAATTATCATCCCGGAAAAACTGATAGACCGCCACAGGCAAGGATACCGAAAAGTCATGGAGACGGGCGACTCCAAATACGGGCGCGAACTGCTGAGCGTGCCCGCGATTCGAAAAGACGGCGCCAGGATTTCCATTGAGTTCAGCATAGTTATTCTGAAGTCAAATGAGGGCCGCGTGGTAGGATCAGCGGCCGTCATCCGCGATGTTACAGCCAGGTGGGAACGGGAAAAAGCACTGAAAGAGGCGCTAAAATCACATGCCACAGCCGTTTAAGCCGACCAGGGAACAGATCCGGGAAGCAAGGGGAAGGTCAGTCCCCGACGTCATTGCGCCGGAGCTGAAGGTGCTTTTTTGCGGGATAAACCCCGGCCTGTACACGGCAGCGGTCGGGCATCATTTTGCCAGGCCGGGAAACCGCTTTTGGCCTGCCCTCCACCTGGCCGGTTTTACACCCAGGCAATTTTCCCCGTTCGAAGAAGAGGAACTCCTGAACTACGGATACGGCATAATGAACATCGTGGAACACGCAACTGCCCGGGCCGACGAACTCACGGCCGACGAACTCGCCCGGGGCGGAGCCATACTCGAGGAAAAGGTCCGAACTTTTAAGCCGCTTTTTTCCGCGATTCTGGGACTGGGAGCCTACCGGATGGCTTTCAGACGTCCAAGAGCCATGCCCGGACCTCAGCCGGAAAAACTTGGAGGGCTATCCGCCACCTGGGTTTTGCCTAATCCGAGCGGACTGAACGCGACCTACCAGATCAAAGACCTCGTGCGCATGATGAAAGAGCTTAAAGCCGCCGTGGACAAAGAATGCTGAAGCCGCCAAACCAAAGGGCGAAACCCATATCACGCGGAGCTTCCGGCTAAAGCCGGTAAGCTGAATGACCAGATTATGCGGAGGCGCAGAGAAAACAAAAATAAGAATATTTACAGAATTACGAGAAACTGCTCGTTAGTAGTTCACAGAAGGCGGATTGCTTATTTCGTCTGCGGCAGAGTCGTTTTGAAACAGCTTTTGTATCTGGCTTGGAATCGCCGGGGTTTCGACGGTTGCCGGTTCTTTTTCACCCGGCAACAGTAATGTGAGCGCCTGTGCATGCAGAGCAAGGCGGTCAAAAGCATGATTACGTTTGAGGTAGTTTATGGCCCGTGTCGAGCCGTAGCGTGCGTCACCAACTATCGGATGGCCGGACAGTTTCGCATGGCGCCGGATCTGGTGCGTGCGGCCCGAAAGCAACTCGATTTCCACCATCGTGTAATGGGCACTGCGGTCAAGGACCCGGTACCGTGTAAGGCTCTCCTGCCGGTCTCCGGGTCCTTCGGGATTGTGGCGTCCGCCGGCGGTTTTGGCAAGAGCCCAGTTCCATGTCCCCCACGGATTGCTTCCTTCCGGATTTCCCAGCATGCCATGCAGAAGAGCGACATAGCGCTTGTTTACCCGACGGGATTCAAACTGGTTTGAAAAGAATCGAAACATCTCCCGGTTTACGGCCAGTAGAATAACGCCGCTCGTCTCCTTGTCGAGGCGATGAACAGGATTGACACCAAAAACCGGGTCCATGCCGGTCGGTTCACGAATTGCTGTTTCTTTTTGGATAAAGGCGGATACACGGGAGCAAAGATCACGCCCGGGCTCGTTGTGTACACTCATGCCGGCAGGTTTATCCACCAGCAGCCAACCCTTCCCAACGGCAAGAACGGGTATCTGTAAGGCTTCGCGCTCAAGTGTTATCATCTGTATCCTTCAACAAGTTGCTTCAGGCCCGGTCCCGGCGCCCAGGCCTTTCGCCGGGTCCAGCTAAATTTATCCTATTTGATTTCCTCAGGGTTAAATAATTTATAACGCACCGGAGTTTGCCATTACCTTGCACTTGCGTGCTCGACTGCGGAATGGTATGGTTTTTTAGGGGAGAGGTATTGGTTTCTTGGGTTTTGGGTTATTCTAGAGGCTTTTTCGGGCAGAATCCTATCTGCAAATGCTCTTCGGGTGAATAGCACACAACCTGATGCATTATTGCGGATGATGCCTGCCCGGGGCGTGTGCCCCGGTAATCTCAACGTAAATGACATGGAGGGGCGCTATGAGGAATTCTGTTTTTGCGGTTGTATTGCTGGTACTGACTCTTGCCTGCGGTCCCGCATGGGCCGAGGGTCCTGCCGCCGCCTATAACTGGACAGGGTTTTACGTGGGGCTGAACACAGGCCTCTCCATAGACAACTCCGGCTACACGCTAAGCCCATCGGGTGAATATCTCACGAATCCTTTTTTCATTCCTACTAATCCTCTGCGAACGGATTCCGGCAACTTCGACGGTGGAGGTTTCATGTTTGGTGGCCAGCTCGGCTACAATTATCAGGTGGGCTGTTTCGTCTACGGTATCGAAACGGACTTCGACGTCAACGGCATGAACGATGCGAACTCCGTAGGCCGCGCGCTTGCTCCCCCGCTCGTCAAGCGTATTATCCACAACGTGACCGACGATGTCGGGTACCTCGGCACCTTGCGGGGGCGCTTTGGCTACACGGCTGCAGATAGATTGCTGATATACGGCACCGGTGGTTTAGCCTATGGAAATGTCTCGTCCAACAGCAACGTCCTGTTCACCTCCGGGGGCGACACCTGCGTCGGTTCTTCGTCGGGGATGCAGGCCGGATGGACGCTCGGCGCCGGCGCCGAATACGCGCTAAGCAAAAATTTGAGCGTCAAGCTCGAATACCTCTATGTCGACCTCGGTTCGAAGTCCTACATTGATGCCGGTCAGCCTCTTCCCGCCTTTTCATACACTACCGACCTCGATACGTCCATGCACGTAATCCGGGTGGGGCTAAACTATAGGTGCTTCTAACATAGGCCTGCCCCGGCGGCCAAAGCCGCCGGGGCAGGAAGAAAAGAAATTATCAGATTATTCGAATCCCCCGGGCCTGTAATCGCATTCGTGCCGGGGTCGCCGTCTTTAAACAGTCCCACCTCCCTGGAGCAATTCGCTTGCAACCGCTGATTGCGTTCCCGAGCCGTCTTTAACCTTGAAGTAGACGGTTGTCGATCCAGTGGCCGACGGGCTCAGGGTAAAGCTTGGGGCCTGAGAGTAGGGCTGCCAGACAGTGCCACTAAAGCTCGAAGATTGACTGGCCATGTACTCTACCGGAGTGCTGCCCCCTACGGTGTTGTTCAAAATGACCGTGTGGCTTTTGGCCAGGGCGGAAGTAGTGCTGATTTTGAAATAACTGATGACCGGTGTAATATCGAGGATCTTCGTCTGCAGTCCTGAAGTAAGTTGACTCAATGGTATGATAAGCTCCGCATTGTAAACACCGGTATCGGGACCCATCCCTGGTCCCTGCTGCACATCCATGACAGTTACCCCGTTGTTAACGGGCGGGAATATCTCCATGGCTCCGATCGCATATGAGCGCGATGTCAACGAGGGCGACGAGCCGCCCTCGAGAGGGGCCGCAGTATCGGCATCGATCACCCAGATCGAAAGATCATTGTTGGTGTTGCGTCCGATCTGGAAGCGGCGGAACTGCTGAGGGTAGTCCCTTAACGATGGGGTCTCGACTCCCCAGAAGCCGCATCCGGGAGCACCATACGGTTGTGGAGTAATGGTGTTGCGGTGCTGATGTCCCGCGATCCACAAGACCATGTTTGGATAGCTCCAAACTGTTTCGAGCAAGGTGTTCAGGGAGACAGGCGAATCCGTGGACCAAAGCGACGTATCGTACGTATAGGATTCTGCAGTACTTTGCGGTGTGTAGGGGTTCACCGGGACATGGGAACAGATGATCATGAGCTCATCAGCGGCCTGACCTTCATAGAGTTCATTTTGGAGCCATTGGAAGCGTTCCTCGTCGAGAGCGCCGCAGGAACATGCATTACCGCTCTTGTCGGTATCGTCGAGAACGATGACCTTGATCGGGACGTCAGCCCTCGGATAAAAGTGATAGCAGGCAAATCCTTCTTTGATCATTTCGGGTGTGAATCCGTGGCCAACCGGTTGCGACGTGGTGTTCCTGAATTCCTTCATCCACTGGCTGAGCGAGAGCGAGCGGCGCTGCGGATCGGGGGCAATTTTCGGGGGAGGGTTGAAGTTGCGTTCCGGCCCTGCATCTATGATGTTCCCGTACGGTGTCGAGCCGTCAACTACACCCATATAGAAGCCGCGGGAGCTTAGGATGGTTGCGAAATCAGTGCTCAGGTTGATATTGAGGACGTGGGGTCCGACGAGGGTCTTTCGGACGTAATTGTCCACGAGTGCGCCGCCCATCCAGAACTGATCGTGATTGCCGACGGCCTGATACCACGGGATCGACTTGTCGAGCCCGGCCGCCTGGAATGGTTTCTGATAATCAATATCGCGGACCCCTTTGTGAGCGCCGGAACTGGGATGGATCATCTTGCCGTCTATGACGTCAACATACCATCTGAGCTCGTTGTACTGAGTGTTGTCGCACGCATCGCCCAGAGCGATCCCGCAATCAAACGGCGTCACCTGGTGCAGTGCGTTGATTGTCTGGATAGCGGCATCGAGGACCTGGGGAGTATAGAGTATGACTCCTGAATATGCCGCACAATTACCTCCGGGTATCACAGGATAATCGCAACCGAAGAAGTTTACCCGGGCCGGGCTTTCTTTATCGGCGACATGCGGGTCGCTTATGGTGAAGAAAGTCAAAAGCATTGCGGCCAACGAAGGATTGGTGCCCTCAGCCGCGAAGCTTGCTCCCGCCGCCAATTCGGGGACCTTATAATCGATGCCGGAGTCCTCAAGCTGGGTCCACACACCGTAGCCGTTTGGAGCGTATCGAGCGAGCTGACCCGGCATAACGAACTCCGGACTCGGACACGGGGGAGGATACGGGGCGTTCGGGACCTGGGGAACGACCGTCCTGTCGAGCGTCGTGTATATAACGCCGGAGATCGGGTACGACGGCAGGCGGGGACGTCTTGCGGCGGCAAGCACCTTCTCCAGGGCGCCGAGATTCGAAAACTCCAGCCCCAGGACCGTTGCGGAACCGGCGCAGTACTTCAAAAAATGTCTTCTTGAAACCCTCATGATGTTAGTCCCCTGTAAATTAAGAGATTGAACTCGTAGTGTCCGCTTTTGGAAAACCAGGCACAATACAACCAAAATCTCCAGTTCGAATCGACGCTGAGCCGATCGCTACCGTGCAGTCTGTTCTTCCGTTTTGTGATATAGTCGGCAAAACAAGTTGGATTCTTAAAAGAGAATTGCATGCCGGCTGGACTCTAAGGACAGATCGGCGAATCACATGTGAAGGAATCACGAAGATTGCCCTGACACACCCACTAAAGTTGACGCCTTTGGGCGGACGGCCGGGGCAGGAGTGCACGTCCCGGCCCCCACATTCCAATCGTGCCGAGCGGAGGGCCGTTATGCATACGGATTGCTTGTATATGTATGGTCCTCCCATGATATTACCAGATATCAGATTATTAGAATCCCCCTGGCCAGACCTGTAATTGCATTCGTTCCGGGGGCTTCGTCCCTAAACGGTCCCACCTCCCCGGAGAAGCTCGCTTGCTACCGCTGACTGCGTTCCCGAGCCGTCTTTAACTTTGAAGTAGACGGTTGTCGATCCGGTAGTTGACGGGTTCAGGGTAAAGTATGGGGCCTGCGAGTAGGGCTGCCATACAGCGCCGCTAAAGCTCGAAGATTGACTGGCCATGTACTCTACCGGAGTGCTGCCTACTACGGTGTTGTTCAAAATGACCGTGTGGCTTTTGGACAGGGCGGAAGTGGTGCTGATTTTGAAAGAACTGATGACCGGTGAAATATTCAGGATCTTCGTCTGCAGTCCCGGACTCAGTTGACTCAATTGTATGACAAGCTCGGCATTGTAAATACCGGAATCGGGGTCCACACCAGGTCCCTGCTGTACCTGATTTGGGAATATCTGTGTGGCTCCGATCGAATATGAGCGAGATATCAACGAGGGCGACGATCCGCCCCCGAGAGGGTTCGCAGTATCGACACTGATTACAAAGATCGAAAGATTATTCTCACTGTTGCGCCCGATCTCGAAACGCCGGAAACCCCGGGGGAAGTCTCTTAAAGATGGGGTCTCGACTTCCCAGAATCCGTATTCACCATCATCGCCGCCAGACGATTGTGGAGTAATTGTGTTGCGGTGCACATGTCCAGCAATCCACAAGACGAAGTTTGGATAGCTCTGGAGTGTTTCGAGCAAGGTGGATTGGGGGATAGGGGAAGGCGCCCAAAGTGACGGCCACTTCGGAACCGGCGTCCACTGATTCGGCGGCGCCACCTGCTGGTAGGGGTTCACCGGGATATGGGCACAGACGATCATGAGTTCATCCGCGGCCTGACCTTCCTCGAGTTCATTTTGGAGCCATTCGAAGCGTTGAGAGTCGATGGAGCCGGCTGCACCGCCGGCTTTGTCGGTATCGTCGAGAACGATGACCTTGATCGGTACATCGGCCCTCGGATAGAAGTGATAGCAGGCAAATCCTTCTTTGATCATTTCGGGCGTGAATCCGTGACCAACCGGTTGGGACGTGGTGTTTCTGAATTCGTTCATCCACTGGCTGATCGAGAGCGAGCGGCGCTGCGGATCGGCGGCAACCTTCGGGGGTTTTTGGAAGTTCCCTTGAGGCCCGGCATATATGATGTCCCCATACGGCGTCGAGCCGTCAACCACACCCATAAGGTAACCGCGCTCGCTGAAGATGAGTGGCCAATCAGGAAGGGGTCCCGGGTTCACCATACCGATGTTGAGGATGTGGGGTCCGACGAGGGTCTTTCGGATGTAATCGGTCGTTAGGGCGGAGCCCATCCAGGACTGATCGTGGTTGCCGATGCACTGATACCACGGGATCGACTTGTCGAGCCCGGCCGCCTGGTATGGTTTCTGATAATCGATATCACGGGCCCCCCTGTGAGCGCCGGAACTGGGGTGGATCATCTTGCCGTCCATGACATCTACATACCATCTGAGCTCGTTGTACTGAGTGTTATCGCACGCATCGCCCAGAGAGATGCCGAAATCAAACGGCGTAACCCGGTGCACCGCATTGATTGTCTGGACAGCGGCGTCGAGGACTTGGGTAGTATAGAGTATAATTCCTGAATAGGCTGAAGAATTACCTGCGGGTAGCGTGTCGGTCGGGGGGTTTTCGTAAGGAGCCGGATATTGGTAACCGTAGTAGATGCAGCGGGCCGGACTTTCTTTGTCGGCGATATGTATGTCGCTTATGGTGAAGAAGGTCAAAAGCATCGCGGCCACTGACGGATCGGTGACCGATTGATTGCTGACGACTCCGGTCGCCATGTCGGGGCTCATATAAAGGAAGGGGGGGCCGTCAGGATAGCCTTCCCCATCCGTAATCCACTCACCGTAGCCGTTTGGCGCGTATAGAGCGAGCTGAGACGGCAGAAGGACGGGCGTGTCAGGAGCCAGGGCATAGGGCTTGACTGTCCTTTGGAGCGTCGTGTAGACAACGTCGGAGATCGGGTACGATGGCTGGCGGGGGCGTTTTGCGGCTGCAAGCACCTTCTCCAGGGTCCCGAGATTCGAAAACTCCAGCCCAAGGACTGTTGCGGAACCAGCGCAGTACTTCAAAAAATGTCTTCTTGAAACGCTCATGATTGAGTTCCCTGTAAATTAAAAGATTCAACTCGTAGTCTTCGCCCTTGGGCAACCGGGCACAATACAAAATCTCCAGTTTGAATCGACGCTGAGCCGATCCCCGCCCTGCAGTTCCGTTTTTCCATTTTGTGGTATATTCGGCATAACAGTATGGATTCTTAAAAGAGAATTACGTGCAGGCCGAACTCTAAGGACTGATCGACACGATCACATGCGCCAAAGAAGAAAATGGCTTCACCATTGCAAAGGTTCGAGGCCCGCAGGACCTTTATCTTCCTGGTGCTGTGGCTATCTTTGTGAAATGGAAGTTCCATTGAACAGAGCGAGGCGTGAATGGGCAAGGGCAGGTTCGAAGCTTTCAGCGACGGCGTGATCGCCATCATCATCACCATCATGGTCTTGGAGCTAAAGGTGCCTCATGGCGAGAGCATCGACGCTCTTGAGCCACTTATCCCGGTATTCTTGAGCTATGTGTTGAGCTTCGTCTACGTAGGCATCTACTGGAACAACCACCACCATATGCTGCATACATCCCACAAGGTGACGGGGCCGATGCTTTGGGCCAACCTGCATCTGTTGTTCTGGCTGTCGCTGTTTCCATTCGTCACGGGTTGGATGGGAGAGAATCACTTCGCCGCCGCCCCATCGGCCGTCTATGGTGCGGTCCTGCTGATGGCCGCTGTAGCGTATTGGATACTGCAGCAAATCATAATCGCGTCACAAGGCAGCGAATCCCTCTTAAAGAAAGCTATCGGCAGCGACTGGAAGGGAAAGTTGTCGCCCGTAATCTACGCCATTGCAATTCCGACTGCGTTTTGGTCGCACTGGATCTCCCAGGGTCTATACGTACTGGTTGCACTTGTTTGGCTCGTGCCGGATCGACGAATTGAAAACGCTCTTGCCGGCAAAGAAACATGACCCGCGCCGCTCAAAACGGCCTGTTCGGAGAGCGCCTTGCATGCGGGCGCCCGGTTGACCTGAATGTCAGGAGGGCAGACTGCCGGCGGCCTCAATTAAATTCTCTGTGAACCTCCCGGGACGGGCCTCGTGCCTGGCATGCACCTCCGGAAGCCACCCCGCCGGCGCAATTGATTGCATCGAAGCAGGCGGTGACATATTGACGCCGTTGCGTGCCAATCATATCGTGCATGTATTAGATCGCGGCCCGGGGGCAAGACACGGACAATTGGTCCGTGATGAACCGGCAGGAGGGGTACATTTCTTGTGGCCGCCACTGAGCGAACATTCCACCTGTCAACCGGCATTAGCCGCCCATTGATGGACTGCGAGGCTGTCACAGAGATTCAAATGTTGCTCCATGCCCCGCTGGCTATCACGAACGTCATACCTTACAACCACACAGAAAGAGGAGCTGGGAGATGGCAAAAATTCTAGTCTGTTACTACAGCATGTACGGCCACATAGAAACTATGGCGAAGGCTGTGGCCGAAGGCGCCAAAAGTGTTGCGGGCACTGAGGTCACGATCAAGCGCGTGCCGGAGCTAATGACGGAAGAGGTGGCGCGCAAGGCTGGAGCCAAACTCGATCAAGTTGCGCCGATCGCGAGCACTGATGAATTGCCGAGCTATGACGCCATCATCTTTGGCTCGCCAACCCGCTTCGGCAATATGTGCGCGCAGATGCGCAATTTTCTGGACCAGACCGGCGGCCTGTGGTTCAACGGCAGCCTGATTGGAAAGGTGGGCAGTGTTTTCACGTCGACCGCCACTCAGCATGGCGGACAGGAAACGACGATTACTTCATTTCATTCGACACTTTTGCATCACGGTATGATCATTGTGGGCGTTCCTTATTCCTGCACGGGACTCATGAACATGAGCGAAATCACAGGAGGTTCGCCTTATGGTGCTGGGACGTTTGCAGGTCCGGACGGCAGCCGGCAACCTACGGAAAATGAGCTGACCATCGCCCGCTTTCAGGGGGCACATGTGGCCAAAATTGCCAAGAAGCTTTCGGCATGAGTCTGACCGGAGATCGTTCTTGACCCTTTCGGAGAATCAGGTTCGGCTATGCTCCCGGTAAGATATGGAAGTCTGTACCTGGGGCGGCCGAAAAACAGTTCTGTCCACATTATTGGAATTAGGTTTATTTTCCCGGCAAGTGGAAACTGTTGTTAAAAGCATAACAGGCGGATGCAGCGGATCGATGGAGAATCCGGCATCCGCTGGTCCATGCTTTAGGGAGTAAAGGTCTGAGACAGGAGGCAGCAAACCATGCGTATTCGCAAACTGAGGTGTTCTTTCTGCCGCAAGACAGAAGACCAGGTTTCAAAGCTGGTTGGAGGGCCAAGATCGATTGTTGGTCCTAAAGTTTACATCTGCGATGAATGCGTTGCGATCGCAAACTCAATCATGCAAGGGAATACGCCCCCAACTCCGGTAGTCTCGCATTCATTGCTTCAGAAAGTGAAAGAGCGTTGGCTTCGCCTCCTGCAATGCTGTTGACTCTGGCCCAATTTTTCTCACGCAAAGCCGCTTTACTGCTCACTGACGGGCAATCCCGCCATACTCATAATCTTTAAGGCGTTAGTCGTTGGACACGGGCCTGGACGCAACGTGTAGTCAAAGATCATTCGGCCGTTTTGGACTTCTTCCCTGAAATGGTAGTTAGAGATCGCTTCATTTTCCCCCGCAAGTTTGGCCAACTCAAGATCATGAGTCGCAACGGCGCCCATGGTTGGAAGCTTTGCCAAAGCTCGAACGAACTCACGACTCCCGATAAATCTCTCGATATTGTTAGTTCCTCTGAATATCTCATCGATAAGAAAGAACACAGGAAAGCTGGAATCACTCTCCACGGCCGACAGCAACATCTTTAGACGTTTGACCTCGGCGTAGAAAAGGGAAAAACCATCTGTCAGAGAATCATTTATCCGGATGCATGCAAAAACCCTAAAAAGACCAATTCGCAGGTCAGCCGCGCACACGGGAGCGCCGGCATATGCCAGGCATATATTGATGCCAAGTGTCCGCAGGAAACTACTCTTCCCCGCCATATTGGAACCGGTGATCAAAGCAATCCGGCAATATTCATCGAAAGAAAAGTTGTTGTGAATCCTCTTGCCGGCAGGAATGAGCGGGTGCCCAAGACCTTCAGCTTTGAAACACATTTGAGCGATACTTTTAATTCTTGGGTCTGATGATCCATCGATTGTATCTGTCACTTCAGGATAGGAATAATCCGGATTGAGGTACGCGAAATTGGCCAACGAACTCAATGCTTCGATCTCGTGGAGTGTGTCCAGCCAGGTGGGCAGAAGGGTAATCATATCATTTCTGCATCGCTCCAGGAGGCGGACGAAGTAAATGTCCCAGGGAAGGATGCCGTTTAGTAAAAACCAGATAATGGGATTACCCCTTACGCTTATTCCCGATATCACCCACGAGATACGCCTGAGCTGGGTTGAAGGCCGGTTCCGCAGGTCTGCGAAAGGTGCACACAGTCCAGCCATACCTGGCATCCCGGACGAATACCGGAATTTCTCCAAGTGGCGGAAGACCGGATGCAGCTCGTTGAGCGTATTTTCTATCTCTATTGCGTTTCCGAAAGCCTTATTGACGTCACCCTGGAGGAAAAGAAGGGCGCCAATATATAAAAAAAACAGGACATAAAAGTACTCGGGTCTGATAATCCGCATGGCTGACAAACCAAATATGAGCATGTCAATAAGCGCCAGGGCGGTGAGGGGATAGACGAACTTTGCCATGGATACGGCAGACCCGCGCTTTAGAAACCATTCCAGGAGGCTTTCGGCGTCGAATCTTTTCCAGAGGACTTTGGATATCTTCGATACCTTCCGGGCATTCATAATAAGCTTGTCTCGGAAGAGAGTCAGGGGAGTCAATTCCCTAACCAGCGCCTGCCGTTTGAGAATGCCGTCCGCTTCGGGTTCGGTTTCCATCAGCCAGCTCAAGAACCTTCTGCTGCCGTCCATGGAAATGGTCGTGTCCATAAGACGATGCAGGGAGCGTTCTCCCATTATGTCCAGGTCGATTCCGTAAGGGTGATCGGCCTGCGCCGGCATGGCTGGTATCGTCGGCAGGCGATCCCAATCCAGTCTTATGCGTGCAACCTGATCAGACTTCAATTCGAGCCAGATCTCGTGCCTGGCGATACTGTCATTAACAAGTCCGTGGCAGCGAAGCACCATGCAGAATGCGGTAACCGTCATCATTGAGACGGTCCAGCCCGGCCAAAGGCCGATATATTGAAAACATGCCAGGATCGATGGTATCCCAATCAGGACAATGGCCAACCGGATATTAGAGTATCGTTCACTGATTCTGCGCAATTTGTCCAGTCGGAGCGAGAGCCTTTGGATTTGCTTCGTCAAGGCAGACTCGAGCTGAGGCATGTCGAGCTATTTCCTTATCAGGTTATTTGCCAGGTGATGGTGAAAAACGGGTCCCGGCTAAAAAGATTCCGGAATGATGAAAATAACACGCACTAACCCGATTTGCTTACAAAGAAGGAGATGGACGTGAAGAATATGCCCCTTTCATGACTATGCTGTGTGGAGAAGCAGCATTTCGTAATATGGTCCCAAAAATGAAGGAATAGTTGTCGTACGTCTGGGAGGGGTAATGAGTTTTGCTTTGCCGGCGCCAATCACGCGCGCTTTCCACAAAGCCCGCGAAAGATTTCTCGGAGATCTCTGTCGGTCAGGCCGCGTAAAATCAGGTTGTCATACTCATCGGCTTCCATTTCGTCTTCGTCTTCCTGCATCGGGCAAGCGGGTTTATCCTCATCTGTCTTGCTCCTCGCCTGCAACACCCTGGTTGTTTTCTTGTCCGCCAGAGCTTCGAATCCGGCGTTATTTTTGACCCAGTGGTCGCATTCGTCGTGGCTTCCGACGAACAGGAAACTAATCTCCTGTCTCCCAATGACTGCTATCAACCGGTATCCCCTGACGAGGTCGAACTTCACGCAATCGGGTATGCGCGCTTCACCATACCTGGTGAGTCTTCCTATCTGCTTCGGACTGCAAATACCTTCAAGGGCCTGATCAATTATCTTCCGAGCATGTTCGGCAGCCTGTGAAGCATTTCCCCCTCCCCGCTGCAGGGCTTTTAGTTGCTTGATTACATTTGGGCTGATATGGATACTTAATTCCATCGGCATAAGTTTCTCCTCAAAGACAACACATGCAAAACAACTCTCTATTAGAGAACGGTTCCCCTCTACGTGGAATCCTCTTTGGTTTTCATTCAGTATCCCGGGTCCGGGGTTGAGTATGGTTGCCGAGTTGGCCGCCTATGAACAGGGCAGGCCATTTACGCTGGTATTTAACTTTATACCAGCTCCGCTTGCTTCCGTCTATTCGATTTTATTGGAAAAGTCAATGTAAGCAATAGATATTTACTATTCAATCCGAATGTCAGACCCCAATGCGCGGTTGGGCAGGATTGGATGCCTCATTTCGAGATCACCGGCAGCCTTCGCATCCCATAATCCGCTGAAATAGCGCGGACCGTGCCCAATAAGCAGGGTAGCAAGGATTCGGAAGCTCAGTTTGAACACCTTTTCGGCCATGGTGGAATACATCCTGGCCTATGACATCGGAATATCCTATTTGACAAATAGATGCCATGCTGATTATTAGGTAGCGAAAGAAGCCTTGGACTTGAAAGTATTGATTCCTTTAGAGGAGGTAAAGATGCTACAGGTAAAAGAGGTGGAGAAAAGATCAGCCGGTACCGTTTGTGACGCGAACACAAGTTGTCATGCTCCTTCATGTCATGCGCCCGCTTGCCATGCCCCTTCATGCCATGCGCCCGCTTGCCATGCGCCCGGTGGAGGCAAGTAACTCTGCGTGCTGAGGGATGCACATATTCACGGCTGAGAAGAACGGCGGGCAAGTATGCTTGGAATTGAAATTCCGGGATTTAAACGCCTGTTTCTGGCCAACCTGGTGCTTGACTACAACGGGACTCTGGCCTGCGACGGCAAATTGATAACCGGTGTCGGGGAGAGGCTCGAGTTGCTCTCTGATCGTCTTCAGGTTCATGTCCTGACAGCGGATACTTTCGGCAGCGCAAGAGAGGAACTCGCGAAACTGCCTTGCCGGGTCTCGGTCATTTCCCAGGAAAACCAGGCCGAAGCCAAAGGGAACTACATAGGAGATCTCGGCCCCGAAGAGTGCGTGGCAATTGGAAATGGAAGAAATGACCGTTTCATGCTCAAAAGGGCTGCATTGGGTATCGCGGTGCTTCAGGATGAAGCCGCATCCACCGAAGCGGTCCTGGCCGCGGATATTCTGAGCCGGAATATACTGGATGCCCTGGACCTCCTGCTCCATCCGTTGCGCCTCACCGCTACCCTGCGGGCTTGATCGGCCTGTACGTGCGCTGTTATGCCCCGGCGCCGAGTATTCCCGGGTGTTCACTTCCGGTGGCGATGGGGACGGAGACTGCCCAATCCGTCTCTTTAACCATGTAACCAAAACCGTTTTGCCAGGGGGGTTGCCCAAGAGCATTTGATTGGGCTCCTGTCATTTTGGGTACTGTCTACTTGAATGGTGAGCCTGGAGTCGCAACCTTCCATAGCCCGGCATGGAGCAGTGAGGAGCATATGAGCGAGGAAAACCTTGATTGTCGCGGACTGGCTTGTCCCAACCCGGTCTTGAGAACGAAAGAGGTCATCGACCGCGGCAATATCGCCAGGCTTAGTATCCTGGTGGATAATGCTGCAGCTAAGGAGAACGTGAGCCGGTTTCTGTCCCGAACGGGATTCGAGGTGAGCATTTCCGGGGAGGATGGTAATTTTAGAGTAACAGGAACGAGAGAGGCAGCGGCCGCCTGCGAGGTGATGGAAGAACCTGGAACTCTGAAGCAGGAAAGCAAGATCGCCGTGCTCGTCGGGACGGATACCATGGGCAAGGGTGATGAGACGCTTGGCCGGAAGCTCATAGTCAATTTCATTGCCACTCTGAAGGAGATGGGACCTGAGCTTTGGCGCTTGATCCTGCTAAACGGCGGAGTAAAGCTTGCGGTGGAAGGCTCAGAGTGTCTCGCAGCGCTCATGGCTCTTGAGAAGGACGGCGTTCACGTCATGGTTTGCGGAACCTGCCTCAATTACTTTGAGCTTTTAGAAAAGAAGCTGGCCGGGGAGACGACGAACATGCTGGACATCGTCACGTCGATGCAATCGGCGGACAAGGTTATAAGCGTCATGTAGCCCTTCTTGCTTCACCTCTCGTTCGAATACTGGAGCAAAGATGACCCGTCATCGTGTGGAACTGGCGAAAACGGTTCGTGCGGCAGGCTGAGCAGCGAAAATCGGTCCAGGGGACCTGGCTGAAATTTTGGAGGCTTTGCCTCTCGAAGAAGACCCCAATCTTCTCGTGGGAAGAGAAACATCCGATGATGCAGGTGTTTATCGTCTCTCCGATGAAGTCGCACTGGTTCAAACGGTGGATTTTATTACTCCCGTCGTAAACGACCCATACGATTTTGGGCGCATTGCAGCGGCAAATGCCCTGAGTGACGTTTATGCTATGGGTGGCCGGCCCCTCACGGCCATGAATATCGTATGCTTTCCAGTGAAAGAGATGGATAAGGAGGTCTTGAGGGAGATACTTCGCGGCGGTTTGGAAAAAGTTCATGAGGCGGGGGCTGCGCTTGTCGGGGGACACAGCGTTGAAGACCCCGAGATTAAGTATGGGCTTTCAGTAACGGGGGTGGTGCATCCCGACAGGGTGCTCACCAACGCAGGCGCCAGGCCGGGCGATGCATTCATACTTACAAAGCCCCTCGGCACCGGCATCCTGGCTACGGCCATAAAGGCTGGGCTGGTTTCGGATGAGGTCCAACGGCGAGCGGTAGAGGTCATGGCGATGCTCAACAAGAAGGCGGCCGAAGTCATGGGCTCCTATCCGGTGAGCTGCTGTACCGATATTACGGGATTCGGGCTCCTGGGCCATGCACTGGAGATTGCAACGGCCAGCAAAGTGGTGATTACCCTCTATGCGGAGAGAGTCCCGCTGTTGCCTGGGGTCTTGGATTCCGTCCGGATGGGCCTCTTGCCCGCCGGCAGCTTTGCCAACCGGAACTTCTGCACCGGCCGGGTCCGTCAGGTGAGGAACATCGACCCAATGCTTCTCGATATCCTTGCAGACGCGCAAACATCCGGCGGGCTCCTCATCTCTCTTCCCGAAAAAAGTGCCCGGGACCTGACCGACGACCTGAGAGCGCACGGCGTTCCCTATGCAGGGATCATCGGCCGTGCCGGGGCCGCCAGTGACACGGGCATGATTGAAATTGCGTAATACGTAAGCCGCTATAAATGCCGCAAGGAAAAAGACACGGAGCATAAAATGCCAAGCAAGATCATCCAAGACCGCGCCTCCGGCGCCATCATGGGGGCCTTCATAGGCGATGCACTGGCCCTCGGTCCTCACTGGTATTACGATCTCGCTGAACTACGCCGCGACTACGGCGATTGGATCGACGACTATACCGACCCCAAAGAAGGCCGATACCACGCCGGGCTCAAAGCAGGTCAACTTTCCCAGGCAGGGTTTATTCTCAAGCTCATGCTTTGCTCGCTCGTTGATTGCGGGGGTTACGATGCAGCGGATTTTTGCCGCCGGATGGATGAAGATCTCTTTGTGCTTCTCGACGGAACACCGGTGAGCGGACCGGGGGGATACACCAGCCAGTCAATCCGTGAGGCATGGAGGCGCCGCGTGCAGCAAAACCTGCCCTGGGGGCAAACTGGAGGCCACGCGGATACCACCGAGGCAATCGAACGCACCCTTGCCATAGCCGTTCGCTATGCGCTGCAACCGGCTCAGCTCGCATCTGCCGTAGCCGGCAATACTATCCTCACCCAGGCAGATGATACAGTGGTGTCGATGACCGTCGCCTTCTGCGCGGTATTGGGTCTTCTTGTTCAGGGGCACACACTCGACGCGGGACTGTCGGCTAAACTCATGGAATCGGTAAAAAACGGGGAATTGCCTTTTCACGCGGTGACCCGCGAAAATCTCCAGCCACCTCGTCCCGGTGATCCCGATCCACCCCGCGCAGGCCGGTTCGCCTCACCGGACGCCTTGCTTTCGCCGTCCTATATGGCCAAAGCTGCGGCAGATCAGGAAATCCACATAGAGCCTGCGTGGAAAGTGTCCATCGTTTACGGCATGCCCTGCGCCATTTACCACCAGCTTCCTGCCGCCTACTACCTCGCTGCCCGGTTCCACAACGATTTCGAATCGGCCGTGCTCCATGCTGTTAATGGAGGCGGGCAAAATCAGGCGCGCGCCATCCTCACCGGGGCCCTTGCGGGCGCCCAAACCGGCTTATCGGGCATCCCTCAACGCTTCCTCGATGGGCTCGAAGAAGCGGCTGCACTCCGCAAACTGGCCGTGGACCTGGCTTCAAAGGTGGGAATCCCCTGACACCGCCGGCTTTCTTAAATAACAAATGCGGCTTAATCACGAGGAATTGCCAGCAATGTCTTATACGGTCAGATTGAGCAGCGTGATCTCCGGCGGTACGTTCAGCCGTACCGGGGTGAAGGTAGTCCCGATCCCACGGCTTACATACAGATTGGAAGCTGCGATTCGATACGGTCCTTCAGGATACGGAGTCAAGAGGTCGGCCAGGCTGATACCTGCTCCCGGAAGGCCCAGCTTGATCTGCCCTCCATGATAATGCCCGGCCAGGGTCAACCGGACGTTATGCTCGGCAGCCAGAGGAAAGATCTCAGGTCTATGCGATAAGAGGATGGCCGGTGTGGCGGAATCCAGCCCGTTCAAAGTTGCGTCGAGGTCGGGCTGTCCGGAGCGCAGGTCATCGATTCCGGCAACAGCGAAGGGGCCTTGCTCCGAACGAATCAACCTGTGAGTGTTAATCAAGAGCGGGATATGGTACTGCGAGAAAACCTCCTTGATCTCTCCAATCTTCCCATACCAATGCTCATGGTTACCCAGCGTTGCAAACGTGCCGTATCGAGCGCGGACCCGGGACATTTCCTCTACGCACCCTGGAAGAAACACCATCGAGTTCGAAATGTAATCCCCGGTCAGGACAAACAAATCAGGTTTCAGTGCGATGACCTGGTCGGCCAGGCGCCGTAGTTCTTTCGTTGTCATGTAAATACCGCAATGGATATCTGTGATCTGGACAACTCGGAGAGATCGGCCGAAAGGAAAAGTGAGTTCCCTGACCACGAAGTTTTTACCAGCGCAAGCCGCGCCGTATCCGGAAAGCATGAAAGGTGCTGCGGCGAGTACACCGACACCGGCCTGGAGGAAATGACGGCGTCCCGGGTTCATAGGAGGGGAAGCAGACTGTCCGGCGGGGCCGCGAAAGATTCGAATAGCCTTCCGGCCCAGCCCTGCAAGGCACTGAGTAAGACAGAGTATAAGTGCGGAGAGAATTGAGCCGACCGCCCAAACTGCAGGAAGATAAAAGAGGACTATTCGTTCAGTTAAGGGCGAGTCTACCCGCGAGATCGGATTGAGCATGACGTATCTGTTTGCAGCAAAGAGCAGGGCAATCGCCACGGCCACCAAAACGGTTGCAAAGGACTTGAACCGGCGGGATCGTTGCGAGGACTTTATGGCCTGCCGGATGCGGACAAAAAGGTACACCTGAGCGAGTACCGCAACGCTGATGACGATGAGGCGGATAGCTGCGAAATGCATTCCGGGCATAGAGCGACTCCGGGCCCTGCAAGATATGAAGACCAACTCAGGCTAAGAATACCATGCGTCCCTGATCAATGGAATACTTCCGTATCACAGCGCCATGGTGATTGCCCTCGACCATTGCGGGATGCTTTCCTGCTCCGATCGTGAGGCAGTATTCAGGGTCTTTGCAGCCTCTCTCACGTCTTCTTTATGTTCAAATTTTTGGCCCGGAGTCGCCGTGACGGCATCCACCGGCAGTCCGGCGATTTCACCGAACTCTCATGTCTCACTGATCATTTTAAACAGGGTGACTTCTATCGGTTTTGCCAGAAGACCGGGGGCTTTTTGTTTGTACGCCTTCATGTGCGGCCTTACACGGTGTTTCTCCAGATCGTCCATGCTCTTCCAGTTCTCGTAAAACATGAACAGTGACTTCTCATCGGTCGCCTGGTGTAGGTCGTAGTTTATGCAACCAGGTTCCGACCGTGTGGGGTTGACCAAAGCCAGGAGTTCTTCTCTGACGGTTTCCTCCATTCCTTCCTTTGCCTTTACCAGCGCCAGTACCGTGATCCGTTGATTCTCCATTGATTCCTCCTTATCGTGGAAATGTAAGAACCCCGCAATATCGATCAAATCATCCCGCGAACCCGCAAATCTGCTTCGCTCGCTTGATGCCGGGCGATTTCCAGGTACAAAACTATTACATTCTACACCTTAACACGGAGTTACAGGTTCTAAAATTAAGAAGCGTTTGCAGGATTCGGAAGAACCCGGCGAAAACCCACTGCCGGAAGCGAGAACTGTCCGGGATCGTTTCAGAAGTTTTTCGGGCACAATCTGCCCCCGAATGTGATTGCGTAACCGTTGGCGGCCACTTTGAGGAATCATGCGGGATTAAAGTGGAAAACCCCGGAAAAATTAAAATGCCGAGGTTTGTTCGACTGCGATCACCCTGGTTGAATCAGGCTGCCCTCCAGGGTGACTGATTATTTCGTGTCAGTATCGAGCTTGAGCGGCTCTTTACTTGTCGCCGGTTTTTCCTCCTTGGTCATCTTATCCTTGTCAACATCGCTTGAGGCGCCGTGGGGGCCGAAAAGGGAACATGATGAAGAATGAGACGGACAGCGATTGGAGCCAAGGTCCCACGCTGCCCGTACGCTGAAAAATGAGCCGCTTACAAACAGCAGCGAAAGCGTTATTCCAAGAATCAGTTTTTTGCTCATTTTATCTCCGGAAAATCACAATAGCCATTAACAGAAATGATACTAGCGTCAGAAAATGAAGTACAATAACTTGTTAGAAAAAACGTAAAGGCAATTTTGACTCTTGTCAACAGCCATAACATTCCCGCGGGTACGATTGCATGCGAATTTGACTGCCTCAACCCAAATTTGTCTTCACACAAGGGTCCATTTTGAGGATAGAATGATCGCGTCAGAGTAGGATTATGCTTGAAAATGCCGGTCATAAACATAGAATGAAAATTGTCTCATCTATTTCTCACGCATAGAGGGTAGAATGGAGCCAAGAAGGTACGAACGGTACACTCCTAAGGAAGAGATTATGGTTTCCCTCCGGCTGCCGCCAGAGCAGCAAAACTGGACGTTCATGGGACATATGGTTGATCTCGGCCAGTCGGGTCTGTCTTTATTCAACTTCCTGCTTTTTGTGGCCGTACTGGTCGGATTCGCTGCTCTTGCTTATGCCGGTCTGGATGATGCTGTATCGGCTTATGAAAAGGGCGACTATGCCAGAGCCTACGGAGAGTTCAAGGCTTTGGCGGAGCAGGGGAATACTGATGCACAATGCCGTTTGGGAACACAGTACGCTAAAGGCCAAGGGGTGCCGAAGGACTATGTGCTGGCGCTAAAATGGTATCGCAGGGCGGCGGAGCAGGGACACGCCGAGGCACAGTATTATCTGGGAGTGATGTTCGATACGGGCGAAGGCGTGCCGCAGGATTATGGCGAAGCCACAAAGTGGTACCGCAAAGCGGCCGAACAGGGACTTGCAGTGGCGCAATCAAATCTGGGCGCGATGTATGGTCTGGGCCAAGGCGTGCCGCAGGACTACGTGCAGGCGCTCAAGTGGTTTGATTTGGCTGCATCACAAGGCTATTCCGAGGCCCAAAAGGGTATGGATTTGATCGCCAATGGAATGACCCCTGCCCAGATCGCCGAGGCGCGGCGCTTAGCGAAGGAGTGGAAGCCGAAAAGCCGGGATTAGGGTTTGCCCGGCAAACGAGGTCAAAGAAATAGAGTGGAATACATTTTCATGCCTCAGAATGATTCCCCTAACCTGAAAAAATGATGTTCTGAAGTGCGCAAGTCCTTTAAATCATACCCGGACCGGGATGTTTCTTGCCACATGCGAAGGGCCGGCTGGTTTTGACGATGCCGTCCGGATTTAACTGGAAATCTCGAACGACCTGGATTAGTTACTGTAATAATTTGAACAACCGCTCGATCCGCTGCTTGCAGCCGCACAGGCCCAAAATGCGGCCGTCGTGATCCAGCGCAGCGTGCGATTTCAGCGCTTTGGACATCCGGGAAAAGCAGGGCAACAAGAATGCCGATAATTGAGAGAACATGTATCATTATCATTTTTTTCTTCATTGCACTGGTTTCCAGCGAAGCAAGGGCCGAAACACGAATCGGCGTTCTTATGTTCAGCAACCAGGCTCGCTACCTGGAGGCCACCAGAGGTTTTGTGGATGCGCTGAAAGATGCCGGTTTCGGAGAGGCTCAGACAAAAATCACCATAGAGCAGGCAGGAGCCAACAAGGCGAAGGCTGAGGAACTGGTTCAGCAGTTTAGAGCAGAAAATATGGATTTGATTTTCACCGTAGGTACCCATGCGACCATAGCGGTAAGTCAAAAGATCAAGGATGTACCGGTAGTTTTCGCTCAGGTATATGACCCCGTCGAGACAGGAATCGCCAGGAATTGGGAAAGCTCAGGAAACAACACCACGGGCAGCACTACCAAAGTGCCTATGTCAAAGCTTATGGATAGTTTGGAGCAGTTTGCACCGGTAAAAAGGTTGGGGGTGCTTTATACGCCCGGTGAAAAAAATTCGGAGGCGCAACTTAGAGATCTCCAGAGCATCCAAGCAAGCTACGGGATCAAAGTTATCCCGGTTCCGTTGACCAAAACGGAAGAAGTTACGCAGCTTCTTCCATTGGTCATAAGGGCGACAGACGCCCTTTACGTGACCGGCAGCAATCTGGTCAACAGCCAGCTTCCGCGCATCGTGGCCCTGGCCGCCGAGGCAAAATTGCCTACTATAACGCACCTTGAGGACCTGGTAGAAGAAGGGGTACTTCTAGGTGTGGTCCCAAGTTGCTACCGAAGCGGCCGCATGGCAGGCGACAAGGCGGTAAAGATTTTTATGGGCGCACAGCCGTCATCTATTCCCATAGAAACTGATAAACAGTTCGATGTGATCATTAATCAGAAGACAGCAAAAACGGGAGGATTTCGGGTTCCGGCGGATTTCATGAAAACGGTCGAAAGAACCATTGAATAACCCACGCCAAATTGTGACCAAGCCAGAAGCGAACATCGACATGTTGACAAAAAAGCTTAATGAAAGCATCCGGTTGAAGTTCCTGATTGTAATGTCCTGTATTCTCGTTGCCGGCACTGTGCTGATAAGTTTTATCATCGCAACAAACGAGGGCCGTGTGCTTATGGATTCCTTGATGAGCACAGGCCAAAGTCTTGCGTCCTACATAGCGACAATAAGTAGTAACCCTTTGATAATAAAGGATACCATCCAATTAGATGAAATTGTAATGGACGCTGCTCGTGACAATAACATTGCCTACGTTGTTATATGTGACGCTAAAGGTGTTCCAATCACATCTCAATATGCCAGCATAAATTATAATATTCCAATAATTAAATCCATATTGTTATCATTATCACCAGATAATGACTTATCAGAAATTATCGACATAATAAAGAAACAAGAACCAATTATAGAAATATCTAGTCCTATTTTGATGGGTCCTGTAATGGTAAGTACTAAAACCATCGGTAAAGTTATAGTAGGTATATCCAGACATAATATATATCATGAATTTGTTAAAACAATAGTATTTGTAGTTATATTAAACATACTGCTAGCTATTATAATAATAATAGTGTTATCTATTATATCAAATAGGATGATATTCGAACCGCTCTATGATATAGCCGATGCTTCATATCGCATCGCAAAGGGAGATCTATCTACAGAGATAAAAATAAATACAACTGGTGAAATCAAAATGCTTGTTGACAGCTTCAATAGCATGGTTAGGGATTTGGAGAAAATTACGGTTTCGAAAGATTATGTCGATAATATTATAAATAGCATGATTAATGCCCTGGTGGTTGCTTCTGCAGATGATGTGATCATAAAAGCGAATGCAGCTACTTGTAAACTTTTAGGATATGAAGAAGAAGAACTTATCGGGCGATCAGCTTCAACAGTGTTCAGTAAAGCAAGATCGAACAGAGATTCATGGAAGGGTGTCATGCTTGCCGCCGGCCGCATCGGCAACATTGAAGAATGGTATTGTCAAAAAGATGGCCGCGAGGTTCCGGTTTTGCTTTCAGCTTCTGTCATGCATGACCATAATAATCTAATTCAAGGAATAGTTTACGTAGCCCAGGACATCAGTGACCGTAAGCGTGCTGAGGAAGAAAAGGCGATGCTGGAAGCCCAGCTTCTCCAAGCTCAGAAACTGGAAGCCATCGGGACTCTTGCAGGGGGGATAGCCCATGATTTCAACAACATTCTGGTCCCTATCATCGGCTATGCGGAGTTAGGTCTCAATGACATGCCCCAGCCCAATCCAATGAGGCATGGACTGGAACGAATACTGAGTGCAGCAACCAGAGCAAGAGATCTCGTCAAACAGATTCTGGCATTCGGCCGAGCAAGTAAAGAGCAGCAGCAAATACCGGTAGAGATTAGTTCGATAGTCAAAGAAGCTTTGAAGTTATTGAGTGCTTCGCTGCCAAGCTCGATCGAAATCAGGCAGGACATTGAAAAAGGGGTGGCGTTGGCCGATCCAACTCAAATACACCAAGTATTGCTGAATCTTTGCACGAACGCCGCCCATGCAATGGGAGAAAAGGGCATTCTGGAAGTCAGGCTGTCCCGTGTCGATTTGAAAAAAAGTGATTTGGCCGAACAGTCAATTGTTGATCTCAAGCCTGGACAATACCTGCAATTGTCGATTTCAGATACTGGCTGCGGGATGGATGCACGCACCATGGAGCGCATTTTCGACCCCTATTTCACCACCAAGGAAATAGGAAAAGGAAGCGGGCTCGGGCTGGCTGTTGTACATGGGATAGTCAAACGCCAAGGGGGGGCTGTCACCGTCCAGAGTGAACCGGGGAAAGGCACTTTATTTTGTATTTACATACCGGCAATGGAAGCAATCGTCGATCCAATCGTTGAGATCGGACAGGATCTGCCGACAGGCACAGAGAGGATTTTGCTCGTCGATGATGAACAGAGCGTTATTGAAATGGAAACCGCAATTTTCGAACGGCTGGGCTATGACGTTACTCCGGAGACAGACAGTCTGCGTGCCCTCGAAATCTTTCGTTCCAGGTCCGGCGAGTTCGACCTGATCATTACAGATTACACGATGCCGAACCTGACTGGCACAGATCTTTCCAAAGAAATCCGCCGGATTCAGCCTGATATGCCAATTATCCTCTGTACAGGATTCAGCGAGAAGGTCACGGAGAAAGGCGCCATGGACCTTGGAGTGGAATTGGCAATGAAGCCGTTCGGAATGAAACAGATAGCCGAGTTGGTTCGAAAGGTCCTCCCGGCTCGAGATGCTTGATTCGGGGGCCAGATATCATAATAAGCTTTTTATAAGAGTGGGTTACTCGCTTATATATATTCCAGCTTACGAGCTTATATGCAGTATGATGAGGCCGTCCTTATCCGATGCGAAGGCTGCAGAGCCTGCATCATATAAGTTCCGGGTCAGCAGACCGGATGCTGTATTGGCGGACTGTCGCTCGAAGGAACTGCCAATGGAATGCCCTCTCTGCCCGGGGGAGTTGTCATGAACGCATATGATTTAATTGCTCTTCTGCTCTCGATTACAGCGCTCGCCCTCTTTGTCGCCGCCGTTCATCTGCGCTGGTTCTCCCGTTTCAGGCGGGGCTTTCTTGTGACACTTACGATTGCCTTGGTAGGGACGGGTCTGGCATCTTCGCTTCTGGTAGGAATCTGGGGCTTCAAATCCGCCAAACAAATCATCTCGGAAGAAGGCATCAAAGACCTGGAATGGGTTGGGGGATTAGTCGAAAAGGAGTTCAACGGCGAGGTAAAAAAGTCACTGACCCAAATGAGCGAACTTTCCGCTCTACTTGCGCCGTCAATTGAGCACAATGATCTTGATGAGGTGAAGGATGAATCGGGCGATTTCCTCAGGATTAACAGGAGATTCATTCAGGTCGACGTGTACGATAAGTCGGGCCGGCTTATGGCGGCAATCGGCTCGGGAAATGCCACCGAGTCGATCAACCGTGTGGCGGTCGCTTTTGCACTCGATGGCCGGAGTTTCATCTCTGATCCCTACCGTTCCACTGTTTTCGGCAGGCACGTCCTCTATCTTTGCGTTCCGGTGAAGTCGCCGGAAGGGGAGGTCATCGGATCTCTGAGCACGCTGCTGGATTTGGAAGAGGCGCTCAGCACCCTGCTTACCTCGACGCAGTTTGGCGAAAGCGGCTACATAGTGCTGGTTGACCATGACGGATTGATACTGGCTCATCCTGACCGGGCAAGGGCCAGGGAAGACGTCTCCATGTACCGGGCCGTTCAAGCCGGCTTAAAGGGCGAGAGCGGCTCATTGGTCGATCTGAATCGGGCCGGGCAGAAGCGGCTTTTCTTCTACCGGCCGGTGAAGGGTTTAGGCTCCATCAATCCCAAACCGATGATCCTCATTTCCGAGATGGATGAGCGCGAGGCCTTGTCCCCTCTCTACTCCCTGAGATTCAAACTTGTCTCGGGCACGGTGCTGATTGCTCTTGCCTGTCTCGCTATAGCTCAACAGCTCTCGCGTTACATAAAGCGGCCATTCGAGGACCTTCTGCACATGGTTGAGCAGGTGCAGGCGGGAGACCTTTCCGTGCGCGCCCATACTCACGGCCGCGATGAAATCGGGCAACTCGGCGCGGCCCTGAACGGGATGGTTGAGGGCCTTCGAGAGCGAGACGTGGTCAAGGAGATTTTCGGCCGTTACGTAACCACCCAGGTATCCGATGAAGTTCTGAAAGGTAACGTGAATCTCGGGGGAGAGAGCCGAAGGGTCACTATTCTATTTTCGGATATTCGCAATTTTACTGCCATGTCCGAGCAAATGGAACCAACCCAGGTCGTTGACTTTCTGAACGACTATTTTTCCGAAATGGTTGAAGCCGTTTTCGAGTACGGGGGAGTTCTGGACAAGTTCATGGGAGACGGAATGCTGGCCGTATTCGGTTCGTTCGGGGATGCTCCCGATCATCCTCGCCGAGGCGTTATGGCTGCCCTTCGAATGAAAGCACTTCTGGGCAAGATCAACGGCAAGCGAAGCATAATGGGTAAACCTCCCATCAACATCGGGGTAGGGATACACACCGATGAGGTAATCGTAGGGAACATAGGCTCCTACAGGCGGCTGGAGTACACCGTAATCGGAGACGGAGTCAACACAACCGCGCGCCTCGAATCCCTTAACAAAGTATTCGATTCAACCATCCTGATCACCTCCTCGACATATGAAGAGGTGAGCGACTTATTCGAATGCCGCCTGATGCCTGAAGCGCAGATCAGGGGAAAAACCAAGGTGATGACAACCTATGAGGTGCTCAGTATCAAGTCATAGATAGGTTCGGAGAAGATGCGCCCGGCCACCCGGCCCCCGAGGTGATTGAGGGCCGGCCCCCGCGGCATTGACGGGCAAGAATCCTCTGGCCGGTCATGTACTTCGCGGACTAAGGGGCATTTTGAACCTGCACCAAAGATGGACAGAATGTTATACTGTCCAGTTATGGAAGCAGATTGTTGTATTATCGAGTTAACTATAACGACCAATATGCGGTAAAATCTAATTTATGAAATATAAAATAAATAGATTTTGGGCTTTTTGTGGTGAGAAAATGGCGGACTTAATTGCTGATCCGCCTAAGTCTCTCACTATAGCTAGGATTAATACAACTTTGATTGCTGTGTTTATAGCTGGTATATCAGCTTATCTTACATTTGTAAACACAGTCATCCGGGAGACCGAGCTCAAGGCTATTGAAGAGGCTGGACAAATAAATAATATTCAATTCAATATCCTTTACTGTCCTTATAGACAAATTGATGAGGATGAACTGTTTAATCGAGATAAACTTTTAGATATGATTACAAACACTATTATCGGTATCGACGACCCTTCACTACCTAAAGATATAAAAGGACGAGCAGAGAGGGTTTTAGGTATTATGGGAGCTTTTACAACTCAATATCCATTTCCTATATCGGTATCTAAAACAAAAGAAGGAAAGGTTCAAAGCAAGAAACCAGCAGATGATTTAGTATTTGCAAATATAAATGAGGTGCGTAATTGGGCGAATGTGCTTGATAAGATCACTAATCCACTTATGATGGATTGGGTACTCCAGCCGAGCCGTCTGTCAATGCTGATGGATGAGTTTGCTAAGAGTCAATATGTATATGATATGACTAATAAATTAACGAATGCATTTGGTGGAATAAGAGATGAGGCTGGATATCATGTTTTTTTAGAAGCTCTAAATCCAATAGCTGTTTATAGTGATTATTTCACTAAAATTCGTAATGCTAGGATGATTATGAAGTCAACTCGAAGATATATTATGCAGGCCGATGCCTTCCGAGAAAGATACCCTAGCAAACTTATTCTGGGTATTGCCTTCTGTTTAGTTATTTTAGCCTTTGGATATGGGGTCATTTATCCACTTTATTATTCAAATGTTAGAAAAATACTTGTCCTGTCGTTACCGCTCTCCATTTACGTTGTAGTGTTTTTGTATTTAGTTGGTAAGGTAATTTTCTAATCTTCCCAGTGCACATTGACTCACTCCTTGTGTGCGCTGGCAGAATGCAACTGTACAGTTGAGCGTGCTGTACGTAATAAAATGGGTTCATCCGGCAAACGAGTACCCGCAAGAAGAGAAAGGACATCATCTGTCCGCTGTGAACTCGCCCTGTGGGGGGCTTTTTAGTTTCTTGCCCTGAAAGGGCTGCATAGGGTAGCCCAGGGTCAGCAACTCGCCACCCTGGGGATAACAGGACCACAAATTAGTTGTAATACCCTGAAAGGGTTAAATAAAAGGAGTATTCAGGATTAAATCACAGGGTACTCAAACAGCAAGGGATCGGCTATGCAACCCCTACAAGGTAAAAACTGGTTCTTGTTGGCGTCGCAACCCCAGGGTGGCGCCTCTCTGACCCTGGGCTATTATATGCAGCCCCTCGGGGCAAAAATCCGAACCACAGGTACTCATTTGCCGGAAGACCCATAAAATGGTGATTGACCCCTGACAATAGTCGTTGACCGATCTCCCTATTGTTGGAGAGAAGGCTGGCTCCAGAAGATGATGGTGGCAAGAACCGGAAATCGAAAAGAGAAGGGGGAAAAGGCTAATAGCTCTGCGCTTTAATCACAGGCTCTCGGCACGCCGGAGCAAGGTTCCCTTTGAAAAAACTGTGAAGGCTTTATGCTTTATCCTGTCCCGCTATCAGCTTCAACAAGGTAGCGGGGTTCACAATAGGAATCCCGAGGAAGGTCTTCAGGTCAGTGATGTGGTGGTCGCTGGAAACAATGAAGCCGGCGTTGCCTTCCACTGCGCACGCGAGGTAGATGTTGTCGGAGGGGTCATATATGACCTCGGAAACGCTTAGTATCCCAGGCGTTATGATTGCAATTTTTTTCAACTTCTGAAAAAACCGCTCGATTTCTTCCGGTGTGCGGCAGTGGAGCTTTTTGATTTTGGGATAGGACAGCACCCGCTGCAACTCATCCAGAATCGCGGGAGAAAGCAGCAGGGTGAGGTCTCCTTCGTAAACCAACCGGGCAATTTTGGCGGGGTTGGAATGCGGCTTTAAGAGCGCACTCACGAATTGGTTTGCGTCGAGGACGACTTTTATCATTTGCTTTGTCGAGCTTTGAGTTTTTTAGCGGTCACCTTCTTGGCTGCTAAAACTGCTTCCTCGATGGCCGCATCGAGTTCTTTGGGGTCCACATCCCCGACGCTTTGTTGAAAGCTTTTTACTTCTTCCCAAAACTCGTCCAGGTATCCTTGAAGCTTCCGGTATTTTTCCATAGGGATGATAGCCACCAAGGGCTTACCAGCCCGTTCCACAACGTAGTCATCGCCCCGCAGAGCCACTTCGTTCATAACCTGGCCGAGATTCTGCCGGACCTTCATGGCAGATATTTTCTTAAGCATTTTCATATCCTTATAGTTATATTAATTGATATGACCTATATGACCATTATAGGTGATACGATTATTGTGTCAAGTATCCCAGGACGCACTTGGCTGGAATCTGGAGATTTGGAGCTCGCCTGGACCTCTTATTTGACACGCAAGCCAAATCGCAACTCGCCCTGGGGGCTTTCTTATGTGGCGGTTTTCTGAAGGGGTCGATTCCTGTGGGCGGTTGGCAGCGACGTGAATGCCCCTTCTTAAAATGGACAAAATGTTGTAATGTAACAAACACGTAATTTTGGCAGGGTTTGTCAGCTATGGGCGCTTTGACTTATTTTTAGGGTAGTTGATGAACAAGAACCCAAATTTCCCGGCGCACGTTCTCCTTGCCCCTGTATTGACCTTATTGCGGAAATACCGGATACGGTTTCTCCGTTGAAGGAGTGAGCATGGATGTGTGTATCAGTGTACCTGATGAGGTTTCTCAGAAAATACAGGCCCAGTGGGGCGATTTATCCCGAAGTGCGCTTGAAGCACTCGCGATAGAAGCTTACAGAGCCGAAATCCTCACCGAAGCGGAAGTCCAACTGATGCTCAGCTTTCCTTCACGGTGGGATACCGACAGATTCCTGAAAGGAGTACAAGCCTATCTGGATTACACCGGCGAAGATCTCGATCGGGATATCTCTGCTATAAGGGACTTTAGAGTTCAATGAGTATCGTTGTCTCTAACAGTTCTCCGATCTGCTACTTGAGGCTAATCAATCAAACCCACCTCTTGCCGGCAATGTTCGGCCAGGTCATTATTCCAGAAGCTGTTGTCCTTGAACTCTCTGCAGAAGGCGCTCCGGAGGCACTCCGGGCATGGATGGCAAAACCCCCCGAATGGCTGAGAATCCAAAAAGTGACAGCGGTCTCCGGCTCAGGACTCGAACGATTGCATTCCGGAGAGCGGGAAGCCATCGTTTTAGCCCGTCAAATCCAAGCCGACATTGTTTTGTTGGATGAAAAGGCGGCTCGAGGAGCCGCAAGGGAATTAGGCCTGCGCGTAACAGGTCTGCTTGGAATCTTGGATGAATCAGCGACCCAGGGTATGGTGGACTTACTAACTGCGGTCGAAAGGCTACGACGGACCAGCTTTCGGGCATCGCCACATTTATTGAAGGCTCTTCTGGACAGGCATTTTCCCCATTGAAAGCTTTCATGCAGTTGACATTGCCAACGAGTCCCGGAACAGCTCTAAAAATCAGATCAACAGTGTTGCGTTATGCGCGAGGGGAGCTAATAGTGGAGGGTGTCGGTCTCTATGGTGGGACCCGGCATTCGAAGGCAAAATTGGCTCAAGAAGTAGGGAAAACTCCCCACGGAGATCATACCGGCAATAAATGCCCGATCATACGATAGAGATGAACCCAATCTCAGGTCGCGTGTCGGCCACTCCCTGCAATTCTTTACTTCAGTTCGAAAAAAAAGGCCCGCTTCCGAGGAAGGGGCCTTTAATTATTTTGGGGTTTTTGGACTGAATGGTCGGGACGAGAGGATTTGAACCTCCGTCCTCTTGCACCCCAAGCAAGCGCGCTAACCAGGCTGCGCCACGTCCCGGCAAACATTCAGACTACCATTGAGGCAACGGTGAGTCAAGCCCAAAGACCGGCGTTGGAAGCAGGTTTGAGTTGATCAGTTTTTAGTTTTTAGTAAGAACTGAAAGCAGTTTTGAGTTTTTAGTAAAAACTAGAAACTAAACTAGAAACTAAAAACTGATAACTAGAAACTAAAAAACTCATTCGTCAGCCGTCACTTTTTCCTGCCGCGCATGGAAATCGCTCCGCCATTGTCCGAAGCGGCCGGCGGTTATTGCCGCCCGCATCTGCGCCATCAGACCCAGGTAGTAGTGGAGGTTGTGTATCGTGTTCAGGCGATAGGACAGCAGTTCGCGGCTGATAAAGAGGTGGCGCAGGTATGCGCGGGAGAAGCGGCGGCATGTATAGCAGCCGCAATCCGGGTCAAGAGGCCCCGGGTCCTCGGCGTATGCATTGTTCTTTATGTGAACGGGCCCGCGCGAGGTGAACAGGGTCCCGTTGCGGCCGTTTCTTGTCGGCATTACGCAGTCAAACATATCGACTCCGGCGCGCACTCCCTCAACCAGGTCTTCAGGGGTGCCGACCCCCATCACATACCGTGGCATTGACTCGGGAAGCCGGGGCGCCAGCCAGTTCATGACCTCCAGCATCTGCTCCTTCGATTCGCCTACGGACAGGCTGCCGATCGCATATCCGTCGAAGCCGATCCCGGCCAGCTTCTCCAGGCACATGTCGCGAAGGTCCTTGAAAACACTCCCCTGCACTATCCCGAAAAGGGCCTGACCCGAGCCGTCTGCGGCCTCCTTCGAGCGCACCGCCCAGCGAAGCGTTCGACTGACTGATTCGGAGGCGTATTCAAGGGAAACGGGATAGGTCGTGCATTCGTCGAAGCACATCATGATGTCCGACCCAAGGTTTCTCTGGATGCCGATGGCCGCCTCGGGGGTAAGAAGGTGGCGGGAGCCGTCGATGTGAGATTGAAACCGGACGCCCTCTTCCTCGATCTTGTTTATCCTGGCGAGGCTAAAGACCTGGAACCCTCCGCTGTCAGTCAAGATCGGGCGGTCCCAGCCCATGAATTTGTGAAGCCCGCCCAGGCGGGCGACCCTTTCGTGCCCCGGGCGCAGGTAGAGGTGATACGTATTTGCGAGGATGATTTGCGCTCCCACGGACTCCAGATCGTCGGGGGAAATGCTTTTGACGGAGCCCGCCGTTCCAACCGGCATGAATACGGGAGTATCGACCGGGCCGCGGGAGGTTTCAATCCGCCCGGCCCGTGCGCTGCCTTCCGGATCTTTAGAAAGAACCTGGAATTTCATCTACTTATTTCTCGTCTCATTTGAAGCCGCATGCCTCACGACACATGGGTCCTTTTCGCGTCTTTTGACGTCGAAGAACCATTCAAAATACTCGGCGCAGCCATGAATCCCGGCCGTGTCCGCACATCTCCGCGTCTCTAAGTATCCGGGTTACAGAATCAACATCGCATCGCCGTAGCTGAAGAAGCGGTAGCGCTCCCGGACCGCTTCCCGGTAAGCGGCCAATATCCGGGAACGCCCGGCGAAAGCCGATACCAGCAGGATCAGGCTCGACTTCGGGAGATGAAAATTGGTCACCATGCTGTCGACGACCTCAAACCTGGAGCCCGGATAGATGTAGTGATCGCACATACCGCAGAAAGGAGCGATTTCGCCCTGCTTTGCATAAGCCCACTCCAGGGTGCGAACGACAGTCGTCCCGACAGCGACCACCCTCCGGTTTTCGCGCTTTGCCCTGTTTACCGCGTCTGCCGTCTCTTTGCCAATCTCGATGAATTCGGCGTGCATCCGGTGTTCGCGAATGTCCTCGCATCTTAGAGGCGCGAAAGTGCCGTAGCCTACGTGAAGGGTCAGCGCCGAGACTTCTATGCCTGCGGCTCCAAGGCTTTCAAGAAGCGATTTGGTAAAATGCAGGCCGGCGGTAGGCGCAGCCACTGCGCCGGGATGTCTGGCATACTCCGTCTGATAGCATATGCGGTCATCGGCGGCGGCTTGCCCCGATATTCGCTCGATGTAAGGCGGCAGCGGCGTCTGGCCGATTCGGTCAAGAATCTCCAGAATAGGGGAAGTTTCCGAAAATCGGACTTGCGCTCTTCCGTCCACCGGAGCGGAAATCACCTCCGCGCCGATACTCTCCGAAAGCTCGATTGTCTGACCCGCTCGGATGGCCTTCGACGCTTTTGTCAGGCAGCAGTAGCCTTCAAGGGCCCCAAGTTCATGCGGCTTGTATGGATCGAGCACCAGAAGCTCGACAACGCCCCCTGTCTGTTTGCGGCCCATCAGCCGGGCCGGAACGACGCGTGTGTCGTTTACGACCAGCAGGTCGCCCGCTCTTAGATATTGTCCGATTCTATCGAAGCGCGAATGCTCTATCGCGCCTCCGGACGGCTCAAGGACCAGCAGACGCGATTGTTGGCGCACGGGAGCAGGACGCTGGGCAATGAGTTCGGGCGGCAGATCGTAGTCGTAGGCTTCGAGCCTGAATGAGACTTCCTGCCTATCCACCATGCCGGCGGCCCAGGTAAACGAGAAGAAGACCCGCGACCATCAGCGCGGCTCCGAGCATTCTGAGGGAATTGTTGGAGGATGAGAGGACCCACTTAAGCCATTGTCTTACTCTGTCAGGGGTTGCCAGATAGGGTAGACCTTCCAGAAAGCAGATGAGTCCCAATACGGTAAGCATATATGCGTACATCAATTCACCCTCGAGAGTTTTTTTTCATAGCGACCCGAATCGCATAACATATTTCCGGGCTGATTCCAAAGTCGGGATTTCGCCAAGTATAACGCATGGAACTGGCAAGTTAAGCAGGAATTGCTACGGACTCTTGAAATTCCCCTTCCGGCACTGCGGCGGCGCCTGAATTCCTCAACCCCTCATCTCGAAATTCATTTCAAATATTTGTAGACAAAAATTATCGCCCGCGCATCGATAAATTATAGGAATTAAGAGCGATAAGTGTTCTGAATGCTTATTTTTTCTGATGGGCATTCCGTTGACGGACAGTCCGTCGGAAAGGAGCACATATGAAAAGAATTCTAGTGATTTTTCTTGGCGTAAGTCTGGCTCTGGCGTCATTTACCGCTTCAGTGAACGCACAAAGCGCAACCTCCCAACGTCCTCCGGTTGAACAGCCGCTGGTTAGGGAGGGCGATTTTGCCATCGAACTGGCAACTGCCCTCAATTTAACCAAGTCCCACGATGAAGCGGCAGCAGAAAGCTCTCTGGCCGCGATCAACATCGCTCCTCGAAACGGATGGATTTCCGACTATCCTATGACGCCCGATATCATTTCCGAGGTCAGGGAAAGCGCCGCAAGATCGGCGTCCGCGGGAAGTCTGAATATGTCTGAATCTGATGCGGGCAGCACCGTGGACAGGATCAGCATTGCAATGAATCTTCCGGTCAAAGTTACCGGCGAAAGATACGCTAATGAGTCCAGTTCAAGTTCAAGCTCCGCCGCTGCTCCTCCGGAGGTTTCCGAATACATGGAGCCCTCTGAAGTCGAGCAATACTACGATGATTACGGACCTCCCATCGTAAGTTATTATCCGCCCCCCTGGGAATATGGCTATCTCTATGATTGGGTCCCCTGGCCTTTCTGGTGGGGAGGATGGGGGTTTGGCGGCTTCTTTGTCCTGGGCGATTTCGACAGGTTCCATGATCACCACAGGTTTACCAACCACGTGAGAAATGCGAACGGCACGGTGAGCAGGGTTGATCCGGCTACACGCGCGAGTGGGACTGCGGCCTCTTCGCGCCTCGCCGGAACGAACAGGGCCGGACAGGGCTCGCGGTTCGGGTCCTCTAACGCGCAGGCGGGCGCAAGGGCCATACTGAACCGGTCAACCGGGACGGCCGCGGGAGCAAGGCTCGGAAACACTGCCTCTGCATCACGCACATCTTCCGGGTCTTCACGAGATACGGACAGGTTTTCGTCCACTCCGCAAACGAGGACCTCGAACTCAGGTTCATTTTCGAGGTCTCCGTCTTTCACCGGGCGGTCGTTCAGCAGCGCCCCGTCAGGGCGATCCTTTAGCAGCAGCGGCTTCGGTGGCGGCTTCGGTGGCGGTGGCTTCCATGGCGGTGGTGGCTTTGGTGGCGGTGGCCACGGCGGAGGCGGCGGGCACAGGTAGGCGGGAACGGCGAATTTAAGGAATTGAGGGATTGAGGAATTTAGGGATTGAGGAATTTAGTTCCCTCAATCCCTCGATTTATCCCCCATCCGCTACCATTTCTTTGCCAGTTCTGTATTGAAAAGGCTGTAAAAACTTCTGTATTCTTTCATTGCGCGGGCAAAAAGTACTTTTGCCTTTTCAATATCGTTAACATTCAAAATAAGATTTACACCCATCCTGAATGCCAGGTTCGCATCCAAAGTAGGTTTGTCCCGGGTGAGCAGACAAAGATAGAATTGTCTTCTCTGGTGCATGGGAAGAACCTGGACGTGGTGAAGAACGAGGTTTTTGGCGTTCTTGTCGGAATCGAAATCCTCCTCCAGAACTATGAGATCATAGGTATTATAATGAAGCTTGCCCAGGGCGAACCCCGGGCGGGTAGCATGTACGACCCAGAAGTCGACTTCCTGGAGCGCCCGTACGATTTTTTCCGCGAGCTTCACATCGGTTGCGCACAGCAGGGCCGTTCTCATCCCCTCGTCGACCACGTCTATTGCATTTGTGTAATCCAATACGCGATCGTCGTCATATTCGGACTCAAGCGTCTCTGACAGATAAGGGGCGCGACCGTCAATTTTCGTGGGGATGGTTTTTTGAGAGATTTCGACAGGCTCTTTACATTTTGGGCAGAGGATTTTGAGCACCTTGCCCTCCGGCACTTTCTCATCCGGTACGTTGAAGCCAATCCTACACCCCTTGCATTGAACTCTCACCGTCGATCTCCTTGTTGATCGTCAAAACTGAAATCCATGTATCTATTCCTGAAACCGCTCTTTTAGGCTATATAATCAAATCGGCACAATACCGAAATCAAGCAATAAAGCGTGCAATTTTTAGGCCTTCCGGGGCCGATTTCACATTGAAAGGAATGCTCTATGAATTTCCTGAAACCGGATGCGTTTTTCGATCTCCCATCTTTTGTTCACCGGGACCTGTTTACAGACTGCAAATATGTCTGGGAGGCCCTGAACAATATCACAGGATACCTTGGACAGCACATGCAGCCAAACATGGGGGGCCTGAAATCTTTCAGGCGGCCGCTGCCCAAGACTATCGCGGTGTGGCGGGGCAAGATCCTGGACAGCGGCTTCGAGATTATCGGCGGAGATGTATCCAGGGGCGAATTCCGCGTAAGGATTGGCGACGAGGAAACCGGTGAGGCGGCTGTGCTCTATGAGGGAAGCGTGATCTGGGATGATGCGGTTTTCATCGGGCCGGGGGCCGTCGTGGAACCAGGCGCTCTTGTGAAAGGTCCCTGCATAATAGGGGCGCATACCGAGGTTCGCCAGGGCGCCTATGTCAGGGGCAATTGTATAGTGGGCTCCCGGTGCGTGGTGGGTCACACGACCGAGATGAAGTGGAGCATCCTGCTGGACGGCGCAAAGGCGGGACACTTTGCCTATATCGGGGACAGCATACTTGGAATGGACGTGAACCTCGGAGCCGGAACGAAGCTGGCCAACCTTAAGATAAAGGACCAAACCATACGCGTGATGGCCCACGGCACGAATATTATCACAAATCTGCGAAAATTCGGGGCAGTGATCGGAGATCATGTGGAAATCGGCTGCAACGCCGTCACCAATCCCGGGACCGTCCTAGGCAGAAGCTGCCGGGTTTTTCCTCTCACATCCGTACGCGCCGGCTACTATGAACCAAATTCGACCATCAGGGGATAGCAGGGCGAAGGCAGTAGCGGAGATTATAGGATATTTCCGCAAGCTTCACGGCCGGCGGAGAGATTGCGGCGAGTTCCCGCCCTATCGTTTGACCGCCTTGGGCGCCTGGGCTGCCTCACGGCCCGCGCACCTGTACAGTTTCTTCAGAAAAGTCGATCTGTCAAGGTTTCGCCTCTTCATAGACCTCGGCAGCGGTGACGGGGTTGCCGCATGCACCGCAGGGCTCTTCACCAGATCGATCGGAATGGAATCCGACCCCGTTCTCGTATCGCGAGCCGCACGAGCCGCACGCGATTTAAAACTGGAGAGCCGCGTCAGCTTCATCTGCGCTAATTTCCTCACCCAGTGCATTCAACAGGCCGATTGTCTCTACATCTATCCCGATAAGCCAGTCCATGCCATGGAGGATACCCTTGAAGGCTGGGACGGCACTCTTCTCATTTACGGCCCCCATTTTCCGCCCAAGCGATTTTGCCTCAGGGAAAAGCTCCGGTGCGGCAGGGAGACGATGTCTGTTTATGCTGCCAATAATGACGAAGCGTGAAGCAAGAGACGGGAAGAAACTAAGATTGTGGCTCGATGAGGTCATAAAGCGCATGCCGACCGCGCGCTTCCTGGCCCTTTTTTGTTTTATTCGCTCGCGTTGGATCACCGCCCTGCACGTATTAAATGTGAATCCCTAATTGATCGAGGTTTCCCGACAAATCCGCAGGGTCCGAATACACGCGGTAGGCGCCTGCGCGAAAAAGTTCCTCCGCCGGGTATCCGCCGCTCAGCACTCCGACAGCAAGCGCTCCGGCGCGGCGCGCGGCCAGTATATCCCAGGTGCTGTCCCCGATGACGATGCACTGGCCGGGGAGGGCCTGGAGGCGCCTCATCGCTGCAAGGAACAAGTCGGGGTCGGGTTTTCCGAAAGAAACATCTTCGCGTGTGATAACCGTGATATCCGGGCCGACTCCGAGCATTTTGAGGGAGGCGGCCGCCCTTTCGCGCGAACTGCTGGTGGCTATTGCATATCTGACGGAGTTTTGCGCCAGGAGCGATAGGACCTCCCTGGAGCCGGGCAACAACCGCAGCTCATTTGCGCGCGCCAGAAAAAACCTCGTGTGGAGTTCCCTCACTTTTTCGGTCTGGCCGGCATCGAACGGCTGTCCGGCCTCCCGGCTCAATTCTTTTGAAATCAGAGCGTCACCCATGCCGATCCGGCGATGGATGCGCCAGTTGGAAATGCGAATGCCGAGTTCTTCGAATGCTTCCTGCCACGCCAGGACATGCTGGTAGACACTGTCAACAAGGGTCCCGTCCAAATCGAAGAGCAAGACAGGGCGGCTCGAACCTATCGAATCTTTTTCTGTATTCATAATTCTAAAATATAATGGCTTAGGGAGAAAATCCTGCAAAAAAAACAAGAAAACGCCCGATAGTAGTACGGATGACTTCTTTAAGAGATTTACACCACGGATAAAAATAATTCGCATGAGCGCGCTTCTACTTGGTTTCAAGCATAAAGATGTAGAGCGCCGATAAGGAAAAACGCCCAATCTGTGATATTCGTGAAATCCGTGGTTTCCCGTATTGTCTCTTAAAGATTTTATGATGCTTATCTTAAAAAAGCGCCACTTGCCGCCTGATCTTGCCTTTACCATATTTTTCTCAGGCCAGGCAAAACACTCGAATCTTCACTAGGAGGGTTCGACCAACGCCCTCATCCGGCGCTACAGAAAACAGAAAGAACGGGCATCCAAAGAGGAAAGATGAAAAAGCTTGCAGCATCCATTCTTTCATCGGACTTCGGCAGGCTCTCCGAGGAGGTCAAAGCAGTCGAACGTGCAGGAGCGGACTGGATTCACGTGGACGTGATGGACGGCCATTTCGTGCCCAATATCACCATCGGGCTCGACGTGGTGCGAGCTATCCGAAAAACGACGTCGCTCCCGCTGGACGTGCATCTTATGATCGAAAGGCCTGAAAGCTACATCGAGGCCTTCGCGGAAGCCGGGGCCGATCGGCTGAGCGTACATGCGGAAGCAACCGTCCACCTGCACCGGGTGATTCAGAGAATCAGGGAACTCGGGGTCAAGCCATGCGCAGCACTGAATCCGGCTACGCCGCTCGACCGCGTTCAACACGTTCTCAGCGATCTGGATATGATCCTTGTCATGACGGTAAATCCCGGTTTCGGCGGTCAAAAATTCATCCGTTCGATGCTTTCCAAGGTGCGCCGGTGCAGAGAGCTGATCGATCAAAGCGGGGCAAACGTCCTACTCGAAGTGGACGGCGGAGTTCATGTCGACACGATCGGCGATCTGGCCGAGGCAGGGGCAAACATCTTCGTGTCGGGCTCAGCAATATTTCAAGGTGCTGATTATATTAGGAATATAGACGCGCTAAAGAGCGTTTGGCACTCTTAGACCAGGAAACGGCAGGCTGGAAAGCCTGCTCCACGAGGAGACAAGGAAATGCAGGACCTGGAGAAACTGGAGAAACTCAGCAAACTTATACGCTATTATTCTCTAGCCATGTCCACCGAGGCGGGTTCAGGACATCCCACATCATCCCTTTCCGCAACGGAACTTATGGCCGGGCTTCTCTTTGGAGGTTCCTTCAGATACGACCTGGACCGTCCCGATAATCCCAATAACGACCGGCTCATCTTCAGCAAGGGCCATGCCTCTCCGCTGTTCTATTCCCTGTGGGCCGCAGCCGGGGCTGTGAGCGAAAAAGAACTCATGACTTACCGAAGATTTGACAGTCCCCTGGAAGGGCACCCCACGCCTGCATTCCGATATACGGAGGCGGCGACCGGATCTTTGGGGCAAGGGCTCTCGATAGGCGTAGGGGTGGCGCTCAATGCCAAATACCTCGATAAACTCCCCTACCGGACCTACGTACTGCTGGGCGACAGCGAAATGGCGGAGGGCTCTCAGTGGGAATCCATGCAGATCGCGGCATGGTACAAGCTAAGCAACCTTGTGGGCGTAATCGATGTAAACCGGCTGGGCCAGCGCGGCGAGACCATGTACGGCCATAACATCGAGGCTTATGCAAAACGGATCGGGGCTTTCGGCTGGGAAACAATCCTGATTGACGGGCATTCTTATCCGCAGGTCCTTGATGCCTTTGAAAAAGCCGCCCGTTCAGAGACGCCGGTGATGATCATCGCCAAAACGGTCAAAGGAAAAGGGGTCTCGTTTCTGGAAGACAAGAACGGATGGCACGGAGTTGCTCTCAAAAGAGAGGACTTCGAGCGGGCGGTAAAGGAATTGGGAGAAATCGACCGTTCGGTGCGAGGGGAGATTCCCCGGCCCGATAAGCTGAAACCGCAGTCCGTGGAGCCGAAGCCTGCCGGCACGGTGAACTGGCCGATGGATAAGCCCGTGCCCACCCGGGAAGCGTTTGGGCATGCCCTGACGCGCATCTACCCGCAGTTTCCCGCAATTGTGAGCCTGGACGCCGAGGTGAGCAACTCGACCATGGCGAAAATATTCAAAGATGCTTATCCGGACCGCTTTTTTGAAATGTTCATCGCCGAGCAGAACATGGCAGGTGCGGCGGTCGGCCTTGCCCGGCGGGGAAAGATCCCGTTCGTTTCGACTTTTGCCGCTTTTTTTACCCGCGCGTTCGACCAGATCCGCATGAGCCGGTACTCCGATGCGAATATAAAGTTCGTGGGCTCTCATGCCGGGGTGTCGATCGGGCAGGACGGGCCGTCTCAGATGGGCCTCGAGGATATCGCCATGTTCCGTGCGATTCTAAACAGCGTGGTGCTCTATCCGAGCGACGCGGTTTCAGCCGACCGGCTGGTCGAGGAAGCCGCAAGACACAAAGGGATCGTCTACATCCGAACCACGCGAATGGCTACTCCGATTGTCTATGGCGCGGATGAAACTTTCGTCATCGGCGGGAGCAAAGTGCTGCGGAAAAGCGACAGGGACATCGCTACGGTGGTGGCTGCCGGGGTAACCCTTCACGAGGCGCTCAAAGCCTGCGACGAGCTGAAAAAAGAGGGAATCCCGATCCGCGTAATAGACCTCTACAGCGTAAAGCCGCTGGACGAGGCCACTCTTCGCGACGCGGCAAACAGCACGGGCTTTATTGTCACTGTTGAAGACCACTACGCAGCGGGAGGAATCGGCGAAGCGGTCCGCAACGCACTCACGCCGTTGACCGTGCCGGTCTACTCGCTGGCCGTGCACAAAGAGCCCAGGAGCGGCTCGCCGGAGGAACTGCTCGACTACGAGGAAATTTCCCAAAAGGCCATCGTCGCGAAGGTGAAAGAGGCGGTGGGACGATCTTAAGGAGGATGGAGGAAAATAGCTGGTGCAGAGTGCAAAGAGCGGCGATCCAACCGTAATCGTAATTTTCGGAGGCAGCGGCGACCTCGCGCAGCGCAAGCTCGTACCGGCTCTCTACAGTCTTTTTCTGGACGGCTGGCTGGGGGAGCGATTCGAGGTCCTGGGAGTGGGCCGCCATACGTTGACCGATGATTCATACCGCCAGTTGTTGCGCGAGGGTGTCGATAAGTATTCGCCGCGCGGCAAGGCCGATGAAAAAACCTGGACTGGATTTGCCGCTCACATTTCTTTTTCGAAAGCCGATTTGAGCGACCCCAGTGCCTTCGGGACCATCAGTAAAGAGCTCTCGGCTTATGATAAAATATGGGGGGCGAAGGCGGCCCGAATTTATTACCTGGCTTTGCCGCCGGACATGATAAAGCCCATGGCCGAAGGGCTTGCGGGCGCAAAACTGAACCTGGACCGGGAGCGCGCCCGCATCGTTATTGAAAAACCCTTTGGCCGGGACCTGGAGTCAGCACGAGAGTTGAACCGGCTCCTGACCGAGTATTTCCATGAGTCTCAAATCTACCGGATAGACCACTACCTCGGGAAAGAGACCGTACAGAACATCCTTGCTTTCCGGTTTGGAAACACGCTTTTCGAGCCGATCTGGAACCGCCGCTACATCGATCACGTACAGATCACGGTGGCGGAAAGTGACGGGGTCGGGCACAGGGCCGGGTACTTCGAACAGGCCGGGATACTGCGGGACATGATCCAAAACCACTTGCTCCAGGTTCTTTGCCTGATCGCCATGGAGCCCCCTATTTCTTTTGAAAGTGATGAAGTCCGCCAGAAGAAGGTGGACGTGCTCCGGGCCGTTCGTGCCATTCACCCCGACCAGGTCCCTCATAGTGCGGTCCGGGGCCAGTATGGGGCAGGCTTTATCGAAGGCCAGCACGTACCGGGTTACCATTCCGAGCCGGGCGTAATCCATGACTCAGCCACGGAGACCTTTGCTGCGGTCAGGCTCTACGTGGACAACTGGCGATGGCAGGACGTGCCGTTTTACCTGCGTACCGGCAAGCGGCTGCCTTCCAGAATCTCAGAGGTTTCCATCCACTTCCGGCCGGTGCCCCACCAGACCTTTGCGGCTTCCTCGCTTCTGGACTCCCGGCCGAATCGGCTGCTGATCGCTATTCAGCCCGAAGAGGGTATTTTGCTGCGCTTCGAGGTCAAGCACCCCGGCGGGCTTATGGCCCTGGCGCCGGTGATGATGCAGTTCTATTACCGCGAGGCATTCAAGGTCCGCTCCCCGGAAGCCTACGAGACCCTGCTGCTCGACATCATGAGGGGGGATTCGACGCTTTTCATGCGGGCCGATCAAACCGAGGTCGCCTGGGCGGTGATTGCCCCGATTCTGGAAATGTGGCAGACGGTGAAGCCGACCGATTTTCCAAATTACCAGGCGGGAAGCTGGGGGCCGGAAGCAGCCGATATCCTCGTAGCCCAGGACGGACGAAGTTGGACGATGCCTACCTATCTGCAATGCCGGGAGGACCTGGCCACGTGCCGGGTTGCAAGAGAGCCGGCGTAGTAGGGGGGCGTTTACCGCAGAGGCAGAGCGCAGCCGAAAGCCAACCAAAAGATTAAAAGCGATTTACCGCAGAGAACGCAGAGAAAACGCAGACAGAAAACAGTGGCCCGGGCCGAAACCGAAAGGCAAAAGCCATATCACGCGAGACGCTGAGAAAACAACAACTTAGATAAAAACCTTGGCGGTTCATTGCGTGTTCACTGGATTTTTCAAAGCCTTATCAATGGCAGCCTTCAAATCTCTCATCGAGTACGGCTTGTGTAAAAAAACTTGGGGGCGTTCGGACCAATTACCTGTCATCACGCGCGCCTCATCGTACCCGCTGACCAGAATCACCGGGATATGCGGCTGGATTTTTCGCAAGGCCGCCAGAGTCTCCCACCCGTCCATACCAGGCATACTAAGATCGGTGATTACGCAGCGGATCTCGTCCAGGTTTGCTCGGAGCAAATCTACAGCCTCGGCCCCGCCCGATGCCGCAAGGACTTCATAGCCAATAAGTTTGAGCATGGACTCTGCCATATTCCGCACCGCGTCCTGGTCCTCTACCAGCAATACCGTGCCACCCGGCTCCATCCGGTAAGCCTGAACTGCCTCTTCGGATGGCAGGGGAAGCTCATCGGTGACCAGGGGCAAAAAGACTCGAAAGATGCTCCCTTGATTCTTCTTGCTCTCCACACCAATCGCGCCATCCCAGGTTTTCACGATTCCCAGGACGACGGCCAGGCCCAGCCCCCGGCCGGTGAATTTGGTGGTATAGAAGGGATCGAAAATCTTATCCAGATCCTCTTCTGCCATTCCGCAACCCGTGTCCGTCACTTCCAGACAGGAAAAGGAGTCGGCAGTGGGTTTCCAACCGACGGGCACCAGGTGGGATTTGGGGATTTGAGGGGCCGGAATGATTCTTGTCGTCAAGATAACCGTGCCCGTACCCTGCCCTATGGATTCCCAGCCGTTGGTAATCAAATGTGTCAGGACTTGCTGTATCTGTCCTGCATGGGCACGGACAAGCGGACCGGAGGAGAACAGATCAGTCTTAAGGGCAACGCCTTCCGGTATGGCATCCAGGAGCATCGGCAGATTTTGACGGCAAACTTCAGAGAGATCCAACGGTTCTCGCTTGACCGTGCTCTGGCCAAGATAGGTCAACATCAGCCCGCTGATTTCCGCGGACCGGCGGGCAGCCCTCATTGCTTCGATCAGCTTCTCACGGATTTCGGCATCCCCCGACAAATCCGTCAGGGCTAACTCCAGGTTACCTATCACCACAGCGAGATGGTTGTTGAAGAGGTGGGCGACGGCCCCAGCCATACGGCCAAGACTATCGGCCTTGCGAAGTAGGTTCCGTTGCTGTTCCCACTGCCTGTTTTCCTCCTCAGTTCTCTTTCTCTCGGTAAGATCGGTGTTTGTCCCGGAAACCCGCACGGCTTTGCCGCTTTCGTCGCGCAGAATGTAGCCTCTTATCAGGATTGGCACATAATGACCAGCCTTGTGCGCCATACGGGTTTCCACCTCAAAGGATGTCTCCCCGATTATTGCTTCGCTGACTATCCGGCCGGCGGGCTCCAAATCGTCCTGATGCATCAGCCGGCGCCAGAGTCCGGGATCAGCCTCCAACTCGTTTTCCTTATAACCTAACATCCTCCACCAATGAGGAGAGTAATAGAGTGTGTTGGCATTCAAATCCCAGTCCCATAATGCATCATGGGTAGCCTTCATTGCCAGGGCCAGGCGCTCCTCACTAAGGAGTGCCTCATCCGCCCGTTTGCGCTCGGTGATATTGCGCACAACAGTTACTCTGATATTACGACCCCGATATGCGAAGTGCCTGGCTTGCGATTCAACAACAAGTGCGGAGCGATCCTTCCGGAGCAGCCGGTTCTCGTAAATGCCTTCGTATCCGGCCTCCATAATCTGACGTACAAATTCCCGGTCTTCCGGCACGATCATGTCCGCTAAGGGCTTACCGATGATTTCAGACAAGTCAAAGCCGAGCATTTGCGCCAGTTGGGAATTGGCGTCGATGACAAGGCCGCCGTCAGTAAAGGCAATTCCTTCAAATGTGGACTGCGCCAGAGCTTCAAAACGTTCCTCGCTTTCTCTCATCGCCTCTTGTGTCTGTATCCGCTTAGCGATGTCCTGGCGAAGGATATCATTTACCCTTCGCAGCTCAGCTAAAAGCTCCAAGTTTTCGAATCTTAAAGCGATGGCGGAAGCGATGGACCTATTGTGGATAAATGAATGGCGAATGATTCCAAACATATAAAGGGTAATCAGGAAGCTTAAGGCATATCCGGACTCCCCTCCCTCAACAATGCAACGAATGGCATAAGGAAATAAAGCCGGTCCGACCCATGCGGCGGGACCCAATTTAATGGAAGAGTGAGATACCGTGGTGGCCGCGGAGAGGCTTGCCATTACGAGAAGAAAGCAGCATATGAGACCGAGATTCCCAGCCGGAAAAATAATAAAAGCAGAGGCCCCCCAGATGATCCCGGAAATCAGCGCCAAAGTCAGATAAAGATTCTTCCAATATTTCCCAGCAAACGGTTCTTCCCGCACCTTGCGAAATCGGAAGTAAAGGACAATCCGGCTGCAAACAATCAAAAGCACCATCAAAACCCATACAAGAATGTTTGCAGGAGCAACGATATCGCGCACGACATAGACGAGCACAAGAGCGACAACGAAGGAAACGACCTGCATCGTCGGGACCTGTTCCATCACAAGCCGAATTTGTTCCCTCAGGATGCCGTCCTTAAAGTCCTCACTCATTTTGACTTCATTGTTCATAAGTAGAGTTGATAGCATGGGTTCCAACGAATACTCGCAGCAATCATAACGAGAAAGCGGGTAGCGGGCAACGGCGGCCGCTCCTCGATCAAGACATTTCCTGTTTCGCGTGCCTATGCCTCATATCACCATCTTTAAGCTGTTCGCAACAACCAGGCCGATCAGGTTCATCACGCCAATGGTCAAGGCCAAACCCGGGCTGAAGCTACTGCCAGGGAAAAAGCCATGGAGCTGGTGGAGCATTTCGTAATCCTTCATACTTACATTGCCGTAATCAGAACCGGAAGCAAACAGGGGCGTGGCTTGCGGTTGTTCGGCCAAATGTTTTTATCCGCCCTCTCTGTGTCTCTTTGGTATGAACGCTTGCACCTGCGCGAAGCTGGGTTTAAAGGTTCCGGCAACCACGGTGCGGCGCACAAAAAGGCATGCCGGGAAATGATCTAAATATCAAAAAAGAGTCGGCTCAAAAGTCCGCTTAAGAAATAGGAATGTCGAGTTCAGAGCCATTGCTTTATTTCCCTCCGCTCAGAAAGTCCCATCTATAGTTTTTTTCTATTCACTAGATTGTAAATTTTAATAAAAACCGATTAGACTAAGACCCGCAGAGATGGTATCAAACTCAGTACCGGCGAAATTGTTCACCCCTGCAGGGGTGGTCTGTTCGGCAATGATTCGACCAATACCAGGATGCTTAATGAAAACCCGAGATAGTTCCACGTCAAGGAGATCCTTTCTTAAAAACGCTCTGGCCTCAACCATCGGTGTAGCAATGACCGGAGGTACTGCTTCCGCCTTCTCCCAGGACAGCCTGCAAGTCTGGTCATGCGGAGGTCTGGCCGAAGCGATGATTCCGGCAAATTCTCTTTTCGAGAAGAAGACCGGGGTGAAGATTGCCTACACTGGTGCTTTTGCGGGCGCCTTGGGGAAGTCGCTTCTCGGAAGCGGGCAAACTGAAGTGTTTGCCGGCCGGGTGCTCGATCTTGCAAAGAAACTGCGCGAGGCTGGGAAAATGGAGTATTTCAAGCCCCTTTGCTTTACGAGCTATGTCATGGTTACACCCAAAGGAAACCCGGCGGGCATTATGGCAATTGAAGACATGGCCAAACCCGGAGTTCGAGTTGTCCTTACCCCGGAGGCGTCGCCACCGGGCGGCCAAGCGGTGCAGGCGCTTCTTAAGAAAGCGGGCGTTCAGGAAGCGGTAACGAAAAACGCTATTATCCAGGGGAGTTGCGTTCAGCGTACAATGGATGATGTGATAAGCGCACATGGGGATGTTTCCATCGTCGAACTGCGGATAACAAGGATGCGGGAGTTCGAAGGCAAGCTGGACATCGTTCCGATTCCCGAGCGGTTCTTCCCTCCGCCCCCGCTCACTTTTACAGTGGGTGTCATGAAAAATGCTCGAGACCGCGCGCTGGCTGACGTGTACATCGATTTTATAACATCCGCCGAAGGGCAGGCATTTTTTGAGCGGCAGGGATTCATACCGGCTATCTCGGATAAAGGGCGGGAACTGGTGGAAAAATTCGGAGTAAAAGATGTCTGATACGCGGAGCAGTACTATCACTTCCCTGTCGGAAAAAAAGAAAATCCTCCCCCTTACTGCGCTGCGCAGGCTCTCTCAAGCGGTGCTCCTTGGGACCCTCGGTCAGTGGTCATTCTACGGCATCTTTCGCTGTCCATTTCTTGTGCCTTATGTGAGCTGCCAAAACTGCCCCGTCATCACCTGCCATGGCCGTATTTTAACTATGTTCTGGGGCTGTTGGCTGCTTTTGCCCCTCTCTGTTCTACTGGTTGGCCGGGCTTTTTGCGGTTGGGCTTGCCCCGGCGGGTTTGTAAGTCAACTGGCGGGGAAAGCCGCACCTTTCAAACTGCGGACCCGACGTCTTCCGGTTCGTTATGCTCGGGCCGGACAGTATATCGCTCTGTCCTGTTCTATTGCCGCCTATTTTTACCTCGGGCAACCCAGAGCTAACGTTCCTATCCGCACTGGCGGTTTTTTTGAATCGGTCGGGCTCACCTTTGAACATGCCGGGATGCTCTGGCTCGTGCGCAGTTTTATTGTCATTGGCTTCGTTTTGCTCGGATTCCTGGCGGCCAACGCGTGGTGCCGGTTCGCATGTCCCACCGGAGGCATTATCGAGGCCATAAAGCGGTTCTCACTTTTTAGTTTTCACAAGACTCCTGAATGCAACGGCTGCAACGAATGCCTGAGAGTCTGCGAAATGGGAACCAGGCCAGGTGAGGCAAACTGTACGAATTGCGGGGATTGCCTGGACGTCTGCCCAACCGAGGCAATCCGATTTGGCAGAAAAAAGTCGTGACGATGGGTAACCTTTCGACGCTCGATAACCATGCGCTTCCCCATCCCTGCTTTGATGAGAAGGCCAAAAGGGCATGCGGGCGCATCCATTTGCCGGTAGCACCCGGATGCAACATCCAGTGCGGGTATTGCAGCAGGGCTTTCGATTGCGTAAACGAAAGCAGGCCCGGTGTAACCAGCAGCATTATGGAACCTGATCAAGCAGTTGCCTGCCTTAGCAAAATGCTCACCCGAATGCCTTATGTGACGGTCGCAGGCATTGCAGGTCCCGGGGACGCATTCTGCGATCCGGAACGAACCCTTACGACACTTGAAATGATCCGCAAGGAGCATCCGAGGCTGAATCTCTGCCTGTCGACCAACGGCCTCGACATTGGTCCGCACATAAGTGATCTGGCCCACCTTGGTGTTGGATACGTCACGATTACTATGAATTCGGCCACTCCTGAGACGGGTTCTCTCATCTACCCGTACGTCAGGAATGGTTCACAAATGCTCCGGGGATTGGAGGGAGCGGGATTTCTTATCGGCAGGCAACTGGATGCCATCGCCGCTCTCAAGGCGAAAAAGATTGCCGTAAAGGTAAACACGGTAGTTGTTTCGAGGGTAAACGAAGGCGAGGTCGAAGGGATAGCACGCCGAGTCTCAAAACTGGGAGCCGGCATCATGAACATAATCCCGGCAATCGCTGTGCCGGGAACCGCCTTCGAGCACGCTTCGCCCATATCGTCAGTCGAACTGAACGCACTCAGGAAGAGAGCAGCCGTATATATTACACAAATGACGCACTGTGTTCGGTGCCGGGCCGATGCGGCGGGATTTCTGGATTCCCGTGAGGAGCAAGGCCCCACGATTTGCCTTACGGCCGCTGAATTCGGCCCCAGGTCCACTCTCCGCATCCTGCGCCGATGCGGATGATCGAGGCCGTTGCCCCGAGCCGTTATAAACGCCGTTTTCCCATAGGACTGTAAAAGATGACGAAGAAAAAATACCTTACGCTCATTTCAATTCTGCTTGCGATTTCAATGCCTTGTCTGGCGCCTGCCGCTTACTGCCAGCCCGGCGTCGAGATCTCGACGGAAGAACTCAAGGCAATCCTTGCTGGAGACAAGCCCCACGTCTTTGATGTTCGACCTGCCAGCGAGTTTGCGATTTCTCATATTCCGGGCAGCACAAATATCTATGAAAACGAAATAGAACGAATGACACGGCTTTGCCCGGAAAAGGCATCTGAGATCGTACTCTACTGTAATGGCCCTTACTGCAACAAAAGCATCCGGGTCGCGGAACAGTTGATCGGGAAAGGGTACTCCAACGTCAAAAGATACCAGTACGGATTGCCCGTCTGGTGCGCATTTGGCAACACTGCTGAAACCGATCTTGCCGGGCTCAAGTATGTTTTCTCGAAAGACAAATCCGCCGTTTTCATTGATGCAAGACCCAAAAGCGAATTCGACCGGGGCACATTGCCCGGTGCTGTGAATATGGAGCCTGGTGAGGCTGAGCAGGCCAACAAAGATGGCCGCCTGCCCTATAACGACCACGGAACCAGGATTATCGTGTTTGGTGATAATCCAACTCGAGCGCGTGAACTTGCCGAGGAAATCGCCCGGAGGGCCTATTGGAACAGCAGCTATTTTTCAGGAGCGTTCCAGGACCTGAGACAAGCGTCCATCTGGTAGACCAGGCAGAAAGGGATTCCCCGGGGAGGTCTCTGCGGGCTGTCCGAATGCTCCGGAATGATGCTTGAACACGGCTTTGCGGCTATCCAAGCAACACGAAGGCGAGACGGAAGCTGATTACTATGAAACTTAGCTTTTGCGCGGTCTGATAGACAGAGATCTTCGAGAAATCTTTCGCCGGCTTTGTGGAAGGCGCATATGATTGGCGCCGACGAAGCTCAAAAAACTGAAGAGCCGCTCGCCGGCTCATGACCTGCGCCCGGCCCACGTTGGACCGCGTCTTTCATCAAACCCCACACTCCGCGAGGTTGGCGGTCTACTTACTGTCCTTTTCGATCGGATAATCCGCTTCCATCCAGGCCTTTATCCCGCCCGGGTCGCGGTAGACGTTGGTATAGCCCAGCTTTACCGCCCACATTGCCGCATTGTGGCTGCGACCGCATTTTGTGAACCCGCAATAGAACACGATCTTACGACTTTTGTCCGGGCCGAGGATTTTCTCGAGGTCCGCTTTTTTTGCCTCATCCAATTGAGACATTTCTTCTACGGGAAATTCTATCTGAAGCGCAGTAGGAATATGGTTTTTCTTATAGCTGTCTTCGAGCGGCATAGTGTCGACTATGAGCATTGGCTCTTTTTTATCTATCCAAGCCTTCAATTCCTCGGTCGTTACTATGTCGTAGCCACCCTTTTTGACCTGATTTGCGAACTGAACTGCAAGTTTTTCGTTTTCTGTTTCTTTACTGCCCCATTCGAGTGCATAAGCGGCCGTGCTTATGCTGTATGCCATAATCCAGCCAAGGACAAGTGCAATGAGTTTATGCCTTCTTATCATCTCTACTCCTTTCATTGCTCTTTAATTGTTTTGGAATTCATATTCCGCGCAAAACGATTCTGAACTCGCTGCCACCACATGAGATAGAACGATACGGCCATTAAACCCAGGTCCCTCAGAAACGCTACAAGAAGGCTGTTCCTTGTATGGATTTCCAGCTTGGAAAAACAGCCGCAGTCTACATCGAGATTTTTCCAGATTGCGTATCCCAGGACGAAAAGAAAGCATGTCAAAAGCCCGCAAATGGCCGCAAGGCTTCCACGAACTTTAAACAGAAGGCCGAGTCCCGCCAGAAGTTCAATGGCAGGAAGGCCTATTGCCGCAGAAACGAGCAGTTCCTCCGGAAGCAGGCCGTATGCGGAAATAGTGCGGGCAAAGGCACGTGGATCGACAAGCTTGGCGCCGCCGGCTATAAGAAAAATGGCGCCGAGCAGGGTGCGCATAAGACAGCAAAAGCAGGGGGAATAAAAAAGCGATGTTCGAAGGAATGTCAAAGCAGGCTCCAGATTAATTAGGAATTTCAGAATTTCCAGGCTGGAAGATGAAAAACGGAATCATAAGAAATCGACATATCAAAGCCTCCTGGTACACCTTGCAGAGGTATATAAATTGAAGTTTCCTATGTGTCAAATAGATAATATGGATAGTAGCAATCTGTTTTTACTAAATCATCGGAACAGCTCTACGGATTTTCAGTCCTGAAGTAAATGCAGAATTTGCGGGAGAGACCCGTAGGGTGGACTAAGCGGAGCGCAGCCCACCAAGTCTTCTCGATACAGAGGCGGGAATCACAGGCAAACCGGCTCACAATAAAAAGATAGCCACACGAGATTCCCGTGTGGCCTTGAAAGGGTCTCTTGCAATCCATTGGAAGTGACCATTCACTCAGCCGCGGTTGCCGTCTTGGCGTCGAGACGTAAGACTCTCCGGTTGGGTCTATACTTGCGCTTCGCCTTCGAATTGATCCAAAGCTTTGACCAACAGAGAAGCGGTCGCGCCCAAAGAAGGCCCTCCTCCGAAAATAATACCCATTGCCGCAGCTTCCAGGATCTCCGCCCTGATACATCCCGCCTGCAGGGCCTTCTGCGCGTGCACCGCAATGCAGTCCTCACACCTGGTGTAGATGCTCACGCCAACGGCAATAAGCTCCTTTTCGCGAACGGTCAGGACGCCTTCTTTTTGCGTAGCATTGATGAACTCAAAAAGGTTGTTTATCGAGTCGGGGATCTCATCCATGAGAGTTCCAACGCCTTTTTGGAAACCATCCAAACGACCTTTTGCATCAAACATCGCGCAGCACTCCTTCTCTCTGTACAATTCTTTGTTGGTCAGCGTCCTGGTTTCGGGCAACAAAAGCCCGGCTCACGCTGCGTCCGGCAGTACTCGAGAGAAGAATATAGATTGAATATTTCTATGCTTCAAATAGATAATTACGATGTTAAGGCGGGGAGCTGAAATCGGGGGAAGGGGTAGGCTCACAACGGAGGCGTTCGATAATTCCAAAAATCCGGTGGCCTGCTTCGAGGGGCAGGGTCGATCTTTAGAGGGCACAGAGGCGGCTCTAGATGGAACTATTTGCAGCTGGACAATTCATGCCTAAAGGCGACAAAAAGCATCCGTTGCGTTCATCGAATAACGTGGTGCGTTGCGCAGTTGGTATCTGGTAACATTGACAACGAATTTGTTCACCCCGCCGCCTGGATACAGCAGTGCTGAAAAAGGGATGGCGACAATCTTGCTGCCACTGACGGCAAGGACTATGAAAGCCGGCTGCCCGAAATCATCGGACGTTACACACTCGATCCTGCCAAGCTCTTCTCCGATCTGATTATACAGGTGATGCCCCCTCATAGCGTTCGCTATATCCCAGTTTTGGGCCACGCACACAGCAGCAGGTTGAGCGATGAACGCAATCGCAATCAATAAAGCCAAAGCCGGTATGCTTAATTTTTTCATTGTCTATCCTACGCTTGCAGAAGCGCGCCCTGCGCGCTGAACTCCATAGGCCGCGGAGCGTGGAGATCGGCCTTTTCATGGTTCCCCCTGGCCTTGAGGTTCGTTTGAGGCCAAAATACGGCTTTTATTTGTATTACACTTAAATGTTAAGGACTTAGGCAATCTTTTCAATGACGGGTGTTCCTGAAAATCATATCGCGCGGAGCTTCCGGCTAAAGCCGGTTAGCGGATCTTCCGCCTAAAGGCGGTAAGCGGAATGAACAGATTAAGACCAGATTATGCAGAGACGCAGAGAAAAGATGTCACACGAGGTTTGGTCCCGATGGTAGCGCTGCCTTCCACGGCGGCGTTGTACGTATCATGCAAAAGGGTCTTTATGTACGAACCACCATCGTCATGGTTCCTTTTCATCATTTACAAATTGATGCGCCCCCATGGAAGGCGGCGCTAGTGCGCCTGGAAGCAGGCGCGATCTGAGGGGTGCAAGTCCTCTCGCGGGAGGTGCCCACTCCCGGTAGCTGAAGGTAACCGCGTCGCCGTGAGGCGGGGTGGAGAGCAACCG
>JBKQLC010000135.1:0-30224 GCA_052147195.1 Syntrophobacteraceae bacterium | reverse complement strand
CACAAAGGTGGGCACAAAACGATAAGAACGCCTATTATAATTCGATCCTGGCGCTTAGAGACTGGAGTGTTTTGAAATACCTCGGTGAGATCCGTTGCCCCAGCCTGGTCATCTCGGCGGACCAGGACTACACGCCTGTCAGCTACAAGGAGTTCTATGTGAGCAGGATGCCTGATGCAAAGCTGGCGATCATTTCCAATTCACGCCACACGACCCCGCTGGACCAGCCGGAGCGCTTCAACGAGATCGTGGTCGAATTTCTGAGGGCGCATTCCTGATTCGTGCAGTTTTTTCTCCTCGCTCCGCGTGGCGGGCCGGTCTTCTGCTAGCCTGCGCTCGGCGATTCAGACTTACCGAGACATTCAATTAATGCTTGTTTAACGATGTCATTGATAGAAGCATGCTTTAAAGCCGCTTGTTTAGCGAGCTTTTGATGCAACTCCGAACCAACCCTGATATTGAAAGTCCCTTTAAAAGGCTTGTCAGGAGAACGACCCAGTTCCTTGCATGTGGTTAGGTAATCTTCAACGGCAGACTCGAATTCGGCCTGAAGCTGATTTGGAGTCCGAGCTTCATAGGTGACGAGATCGTTGATGAACAGAAGCTTTCCATGAAGACAGTCATCTTCTATACTGATTTCAATCGAGCCGATAAAACCCTTGTAGCGTAATATATCTTTCACGGCCGAATACCTCTGTCTTTTAATTCTTCAATGACCCGATCCAGAACATACTGTTTAACCACATTTCCGGGATGGGGCCTGTGCAAGTTAATGATCCCGCCAGACCTGGGATCATGAAACTTGACCCTGGACCCAGTACCGCCGACCTCTTCAAAACCAAGTCCCTTGAGGAGAGCCTTGAGTTCACTCCATTCAAAATCCTTGGGTTTTGAAAATAATCGAGCGAGCAGCTTGTCTTTCTTCGCCATAAATTAATCCCGAAGTGGCAATGTGCAACTATTGATCAGTTGCAAAAATATAGGCGCATCCTCAAAAAAGCAAACAAAAAAGCCACGAAAACTCCTGGCCTTGAGAAAATCGAGATCCCCAGTTCGGACCAAACTGGGCACTGGGAAGAAAGAGTCAGCCTCTGAGAATATTCGATGAGCGAATGCTCGGAGGATGCCGCAAGCGCGGATTATCCAGTTGGACTCACGGGAAAGCGAGGAGGTGCTGAGGGCCCGTTATTTCGTCCTGAGCTATAGAACTGTTGGTTAGCCTCGGGCCGCTCCTCCGCGATAATCTGCCTGGGACACCATTTAGAACGGATAACCGCTAGCTGCTTGTGAAAACTAGCTCTGTGCCTCTCATGCGCTGCCAGCAAGAAAAGCACATGCGGTGTCCTGAAAGAGAATACTGTGGCCGGGTTCAAATGGCGTCGCAAGTCTTCAGCCATCCGCGCAATGAACGCTCCGCGTTCCGCGCGTATAAAGTGCTGGTAGATCAGTACCGATGCTCCTGCAGAGAAAGTGCTGCATACTTCATCCCAATAGAGGAACTTGCTGGAGTTCTTTCGTCCTCGGGGTGTTGATTTGACTTCCAGGCCGTTGTCAGGATCGAAGAAGACGAGGTCACAACCGTGAAACTTTACGGCACACTCGGCGAAATAATCCTCTCGCTTTCGCAAGCTGTCAGTCAGGAGCTTAGATTGAAACAAGGCTGATTTCAGCATCGTCGATGCCTCAATCCGAGCCGTGCAACGATCTTTTTCGTCACCGACTACTTGGCGGAGCCAGTCAAACAGGTCGGGATCGCAATGGCGGTATTGCTTCTGTTGATCTAGATAGGTCAGAAACTTACCATCGGTACGGTTGTCTGTTGCCGTCAGCATCCAGCATACCCCAAGGCGAAGGTTCGCGAAGACTGCGAGACCTCGAAGCAAGCCATACTTGCGAAAGTCGTTCACATCGCCGAAATACTGGTTCTTCATACGCTTTCACTGGAAGTCAGAGTTAAATTAAAGCGTTCCCTTCCGATTATTCAACCAGTCGAGCAACTCGTCCGAAGCCTTGAGGACCGTACTCTGCTTGTAGAGTCCTGGAGCGAGTTGGGCTGTCCCGTAGCCTGTCGGGTAGAGAGTTCGCTTATTGACAACCCAGGAATTGCGAGGGTTTCGCGGTCGGCCTAACATCACGAACCTCGCTGGAACACCCAAAACACCGCCCACTGCGCCGTAGGTGGCCCGTTGGGAGTATCGGCTCAAGAGGTTCAGAATCGTATCAAGTGTCCACATGGCGATACCTTCCTGATGTCTCTATGGCGGATAACTAAATCGAACAACATACTGTCCAGTCTAATGAGTGAACTTATCCATGGCTGTCTTAGTGCCAAAATTAAATTTTAATGTCGGTCATTTTGGGTGGGGTGTCAAGGTGATCGTACCTATACGCATCGTCTACGTGGGGATTGAGGTGGCACGGCGATCTGCCTATCGAGGATGATGCGCAGATAATGCAAACGAGCGCCTTTCGAATCAGAATCCGGGGGAGCGCTGAGGAGAATGCCCCCGATTAGGTAACACGGAGGCCGGAGAATACATGGGGAGAGGGAAGAGATCAGACCGCAAAGCCGGAGTGTTTTAGAATATGGACAAGACACTGGCTTGTCTAATCGAAAACATCGCGGTCCAGCTTGGCGGGCAAGAGCATCATCCGTTATAATATAAGTTATAACAAAGGAGGTGCGATGATGCGGGCCACGGTAACACAGATCGGCAACTCAACCGGCGTTATCCTGCCGAAGGAAGCTGTCGCTCGTCTCAAGGTGAAGAAAGGCGACAGCGTGTTTTTAACGGAAACGCCTGATGGTTATATCATGACGCCCTACGATCCCGAGTTTGAAGCACAAATGGAAGCTGCCCGGCGCGGTATGGCAAAGTACCGGAATACTCTGCATGAGCTTGCCAGGAAATGACCTGGCGTTCGCTCCTGGATGGGACTGTCATTGCCATGCACGGCGAACAGGTGGCCGAGCATGGAGGACGCCCCGGCATACGTGATGCCGGTCTATTGTCGTCGGCACTTGGCCGTCCGCAAAACCGGGCGTCCTATGGTGAGCCATCCGTGTTTGATCCGGCTGCCGCTTATGCTTTCGGCATCATTCGAAACCATTCTTTTGTGGACGGCAACGAACGCACCGGTTTTCTTGCCGCTTACGTTTTTCTCTATCTCAATTGATGGGAACTTATGGCGTCGGAAGCCGAAGCCGTTGTTGCTGTGCTGGCCCTGGCAAAGGGTGAGATTGATGAAGCAAGATTTTCGAACAGGCTTACAAGCAATTCAATCATTCGATCCGCGCTGGAATAGCGCCCACTATTCCGGCCCGGTTCTTGCCTAAAACGTCATAAGACTGCCCGACCGCTAATGGCTAGAACTCAACTCCCTTCTGGGCCTTCAATCCCCGGTCGCCGAAAGGGTGCTTTACGGCCTTCATCTCGGTTACCAGGTCCGCAATTGCGATGAGTTCATCGGGAGCGTCTCTTCCGGTGACCACGATATGGGTCTCGATCGGTCTGTTTTCAAGGGCCTGCACCACCGCCTCCCGGGGCAGAAGCCCGTAAGACAAAACCACGTTCAGCTCATCTAAAACGATCATATCGTAATAGCCCCGCTTCATTTCGGAGACGGCCACGTCCCAGCCTGCTTCGGCCAGGCGCCGGTCTTCCTCCAGACTTTCCTTTTTCCAGGTAAAGCCGGTTCCGAGGGGCTTGATTTCAATCTCTTCCATTTTTCCCAATGACTGAAGCTCGCCGTATGCCCATGCACCCTTTATGAACTGCAGAATGAGCACCCTCATGCCATGCCCCGCCGCCCGCACGGCCATACCGAGGGCCGCCGTGGTTTTTCCTTTTCCATTCCCCGTAAAGACAATTAGAAGGCCCTTTTTGTTATTCAATTCTTTCTCCAGGGAAACTCTCCGCTCTCAGACTGACGGCGAATTGGCACATGAGGCGAGCAAGCCGTCCTCCAGGAATTTCAGGATAGTGCATACCGGCGCCACAAATAAAAAAAGCGGGCCGACGCCCGCTCCGGTTTCTGAAAAAATGATCGCTTGCTTGTCAGGAATCTTTTGTGGAAGATGCGCTCTCTGTTTTCTTCTCGCTCGTATCCGTTTTGCTCTCCGCAGTTTTGCTTTCTGCCGGTTTGGCCGTGCTCTGGTTCTTGCCGGCATAGTCGGTTGTATACCAACCTGAACCCTTGAGGTGGAAAGTGCTCGCAGAAATGAGCTTTCGGAGCTGGCCGTGACAATGGCCGCACTCACTAAGGGGCGGATCGGAAAACTTCTGCATTGCTTCGGATTGCTTTCCGCATTTGGAACATTCATATTCATAAATCGGCATGTCTACTAACTCCTTGCACACTTCTTATTCATAATCCTGCTTATTCAAATCTGCTCCGGGAATTATAAAACTTATGAATTCCCTGTCAAGCCCTTTATACGGGCCGCTACGGATAAACTTGATTGAGAGAACCGTTCACAACCTGCAAAATAGTGTACTGCCGCTCGAGATCTCCCTTGGGACTTACGGTGTAGGTGCCTGCGACTCCCTTGAAATCCTTTGCCTGAAGAAGGTTCTGGAATACCGAGTTGCGATCGGCCGTGCCCTTTGAAACGGCTTTGGCCTGAAGCAGCATCATCAGCGCGTCATAGGCCTGAGCTTCAAGATAAGACGGAAGCGAGCCGTAAAGGGATGAGAACTTGTCACTGAACGCTTTTACCCTGGGGTTTTGGCTTTCCGGAAAAAAAGCAGTGGCGAACAGTGCCTGGTCGACATAAACACCCCCAGCCTGCACGAGGGGCGCCTCGCTCCAGAGATTGGTCCCGAGCAGGGTGACCGAGACAACGTTGTTATAGGGAAGCTGCGGGGCTATGAGTGCAGTTGTGCTCACCTGGTCCGGGATAAAAAGGGCCTCGAAGGGCGTGCCTTCCGTCACCGGCAGGGACGAGTTTTTCTTGGCTATAGTCATAAGTTTCTGGAGAGGCTCGGTGAAATCAGTGCTCTTTTCCTTGTAAGAGGCGTTTGCTATCATGGTACCGCCCTGTTCCAGCACAGTTTCGGAAAAGATTTTGGAATGCCTTTGCCCATAGCGGTCGTCAGGGAACAGGCATGCGAAGCGTTCGTATTTGAGTTTCTCGCGGCAGTAGCGGACGAGGGTTTTAACAAGGTCCCGACTGTCAATGAACACGTGCAGCACGAAAGTATTGTCCTGGGCTTCATCCTCTTTCTGTGTGAGGGAAAGCAGCGGGACCCCGTCACGGTTAGCCAATGGGACTACCGTCTTGTTTGCCTGAACGCCAAGCGGCCCCACTATAGCGAGAACGCCTTCCTTTCCTGCCAGGTCGTTAAACGATCTGGCGGCTGTTTCCGGCTCCGAGCCGGCGTCCTTTATGACCAGGGTGACTTTCTGGTCCGGATGGGCCTCGCTCCAGTCGGAAACCGCCAGGTTGAGCCCTCGGACCACCATATCCCCATACTTTGAGTTAGGGCCGTTCAAAGGGACCATGACCCCGATCTTGTCAGGATTCAAGGGAATGGCGGCTCCGGCCACCTTGGTACCCCTGATGGCAGCCTGGATCTCCGCAGAAAGAGGGTGGCCTTGATTTTGCGCAAGGACAGCTCTCAATTGCTCCCGGGCTTGTTCGCCCTGCCCCTTCGCAATTTCAATCTCAGCAGAGTGAAAATCCAGGAAGACCTTCATGAAATCTGAAGGATTCTTTTTATACAGTCTTTTAAGAAGCCCTTCATCCGCTCTTGCCAGGGTCTCTCGTGTCAGTTTTGTCAGGCTTTTTTTCTGTTCCGGAGTATTTGCAACTGAAAAGCCTGAAGTGCTCCAGTCAAAAGCAGTTTCAATATCGTTTTCCGAATCGTAGACCCCTATCATCAGCTCAGCCAGGCCAAAGCGTACCTCCGGGCTGTTTGCAGCCGCGTCCCAAAACCCAACCGCTTCCTTCATAACCTGTTTCTTCTTGTCTGTTTGAGCCATGACCCGCAACTGGTTGAGCTTGGCGGAAGTGGCCCCTTCCCAGGTGGGGTATGCGTAAACGAGATAAGCAAAGTACTGGGCGGCACGCTCGATCTGACCCTGAGCCAGGTAGATTTCACCGACTCTGTTGAGCGATTTCGCTGCCACGGCGGTACTCGGGAACTTCTGAATGATTTTTTCCCACAGGTTGATCGCGTTTGGGACCTTCCCGGCGCGGTACGCATCTTCGGCCTGGCGATACATATCTTCGGCTTCCGGAGGCGAGACAGATGAGAAGCTTGCCGTCAGGTCCGGAGGGGCCTGTTTGCCACCCCCGCAACCGGAGATAAACAGCAGAAAAACAAGGGAAAAAGCGAGTGCGCCGTGGTTATTCCTTTTCATAAAAGCCTCTTGAAGCACGTTAAGTCTAGTCTTGAAACTCTTATTTTCAAAAACGAACAGGGCACGCTGTCAGCGTGCCCCTTAATACAACGGAAAACCGTTGAAGAAAAGACCAAACAGGCAAATCTACCCTGGCCCCTATTTCTTCACTTCCTCGAAGTCGGCGTCAACCACGTCCTCATCAGATTTCTTCTTCTGCTGAGACTCTCCGGGAGCGCCTTCCTGCGCCTGGGCTCCCGCCTGCTCGCCACCGGCCCGTTTGTAAGCCTCTTCTGCGACCTTGTGGGACAGTTGCATCAAGGCGTCCATCTCCCGCTGAATGGAGTCTTTGTCGTCGCCATCGATTGCGGACCTGACCTTTACTATTTGAGCCTCGATGTCCGTCTTTGTTGTCTGGTCAATTTTGTCCCCCATCTCGCGCAGCGTTTTCTCCGTGCTGTATACAAGGCTATCCGCGTGATTCCTGAGCTCAATGAGTTCTCTTTTCTTTTTGTCTTCCTCGGCGTGCACTTCGGCCTCTTGCACCAGGTTCTTTATTTCCTGTTCGTTAAGGCCGCTGGAAGCCGTGATCTGGATCGACTGTTCCTTCTGGGTCGCAAGGTCTTTTGCGGAAACGTGCACGATGCCGTTTGCGTCTATGTCGAAGGTGACCTCGATCTGGGGAATGCCTCTGGGTGCGGAGGGGATTCCCACAAGTTCGAACCTGCCCAGCGTCTTATTGTCGGAGGCCATCTCGCGCTCACCCTGGAGAACGTGAATCGAGACCGCGGTCTGGTTGTCGGTAGCCGTCGAGAATATCTGGCTCTTGCGGGTCGGAATCGTGGTGTTGCGCTCTATGAGCCGCGTCATGACGCCGCCCAGCGTTTCGATCCCTAGGGAAAGCGGGGTTACGTCGAGCAGCAGAATGTCTTTAACCTCGCCCCTTAAAACACCGCCTTGAATTGCCGCGCCTATTGCTACAACCTCATCGGGGTTGACGCCCTTGTGAGGCTCCTTGCCGAAAAATTCCTGGACCTTTTGCTGAACTCGGGGCATGCGGGTCATTCCGCCGACAAGTATCACCTCATCGATCTCGTTGCGGGAAAGTCCGGCGTCCTTCAGGGCCTGCTGCATGGGCGGCAACAGCCTGTCCACGAGGTCTTCCACTAACGATTCGAGCTTTGCCCTGCTCAGCTTTATGTTCATGTGTTTCGGCCCGGAAGCGTCCGCAGTGATGAAGGGCAGGTTGATTTCGGTCTCCATAGTGGTCGATAGTTCGATTTTCGCCCGCTCCGCTGCTTCCTTCAATCTCTGGAGGGCCATTTTGTCGGTCCTCAGGTCGATCCCGTAGTCCTTTTTGAACTCGGTAGCCAGCCAGTCGATCACTCGCTGATCGAAGTCTTCTCCCCCAAGGTGAGTGTTGCCGTTGGTGGATTTAACCTCGAATACGCCTTCGCCTATCTCCAGAATGGAGATATCGTAAGTGCCGCCCCCGAGGTCGAATACGGCGATTTTTTCATCTTTTTTCTTATCCAGGCCATAGGCCAATGAGGCTGCCGTGGGTTCGTTAATGATGCGCAAAACGTTCAAACCCGCGATTTTGCCCGCGTCCTTGGTGGCCTGCCTTTGGCTGTCATTGAAATAGGCGGGCACCGTGACAACTGCGTCGGTTACCTTTTCCCCGAGGTAATCTTCAGCCGTCTGCTTCATTTTCATCAGGATAAAAGCCGAAATCTCAGTCGTGCTGTAATCACGGCCACGAATCCGGATATGCGCGTCTCCGTTAGGGGCGCGGACGATCTTATAAGGAAGAACTTTGATGTCGTCCTGGACTTCCGGTGTATCGAACTTGCGGCCGATCAGCCTCTTAACGGAGGAAACGGTATTCTCGGGATTGGTAATGGCCTGCCGCTTGGCAACCTGACCCACCAGCCGCTCGCCACTTTCGGTGAAAGCCACCATGGAAGGGGTGATCCGGCTGCCTTCCGCATTGGTCAAAACCTTCGGCTCCTTTCCTTCCATGATTGCTACCACCGAATTGGTGGTTCCCAGGTCGATTCCTATAACTTTACTCATTTAATTGCCTCCTTTGGCTTACCTGTCATCGCAGCTTCAAATAACATAATATCTAGTATGCATTAAGTATCGTTCTTCGCGTTTCTTGACACTGCCACCATTGCCGGCCTGAGCAGCCTGTCCCTCAAAGTGTAGCCTTTTTGAAATTCCTTGGTCACCGTCATGTTCGGGTATTCGGAACTCGGCTCCTGGAAAACCGCCTCATGCCGGTTAGGGTCGAAAATCTGGCCCACCGATTCGAAAGAGGAAGCGCCGAACCTGGCAAAAACATCAACAAAGCCCTTGAGCGTCATTTTCACACCATCGAGAAGGCCTTCACAATTCTCGTCTTTTTGGCCATGCTCGATTGCCCGCTCGAGGTTGTCTACGACCTCGATTAGCTGCCGCATGAGCGTTTCATTAGCGTAGGCTATGCCCTCGGATTTCTCCCTTTCGAGCCGTTTCCTGGTGTTGTCCAACTCCGCGGCAAGCCGCAGGAGGCGGTCCTGCACCTCTTTTAGTTCCTCTTCGCGTTTCGCGAGAAGTTGCCGGCAATCTTCTTCAGAATCCTGCGGAGCCTCAGCCTGGGTTTGAGCCTGATCTTCCGGCTCGGGACTTTGGCTCATCGGCTTTTTCTTAACAGGCATCAAACTTGCCACCTCCATTGTATGAAAGGAAGACGGAAAATCTATCCTCTGTCTTCTGTGCTTCTGGTTTCCGTTATAAGTTTACATTTCGGCAAATGCATCTTTGCCGCACTAAAAAGTCGATATTAACTCTCGTCAGGAACTTCCAGGATTTCGCTTAGAAACTGCGCCGTAAACTCGACTATCGGGATAATTCTGGAGTAATCCATGCGCAAGGGACCAATCACGCCCAGCACGCCCAAAGGGGTATTCCCCCGCCAGTAGGGAGACGAGATCAGGCTCATCTCTTCCTGGAGTTCGCCCTCGGTTCCCAGAATTATCTGGATTCCCGACGAAGCCTTCAATGTCTCGTCGAGCAGGCGTATCATCCTGGACTTGTCCTCGAAGGCTTGAAGTATCCGCCTCATTGCCTCCACGTCGGCGAACTCCGGGTTGTCGAGAAGATTGGTCTGCCCCTCTATGTAGATGTCGCTCTCCTGGATAGTATCCTGAATCGCCCGCTGGGCCATTTTCAGGGCGCGCGAAAAAAGCTGGTCAAAAAGCGCCTTTTCGCTCGCCATTTCCTGCAGAAGGCGCTCCTTCACCCTGGATATCGGCACATTCTGAAGCAATTCATTTATAGACCGGCCGTATTTGTCCAGTTCGGCCTGGGTAATCTCTTCGTCCGATTCGATATGTGTCTGATGAACCAGGCCTGCCTTGGAAATAAGGATGGCCACTATGTGATGAGACCCCAGCCGAAGAAATTCGATATGCTTGAACGATGCAATCGAAAGCTTCGGCCACAGAACAACTCCTGCCTGCCTGCCATATTGGGAAAGCAGTTTCGATGTCCCGCGCAGCAGCTCTTTTGTATCCTGGGGCTTTTGTTGCAGCGCATCGCGAATCCGCTTTTTTTCCATCCCTTCGAGTTGCCTGGACTGCATTATCGAATCGAGGTAGAGCCGCAGACCCTTAACGGTGGGAACCCGGCCTGCCGACGTGTGCGGCTGATGGAGCAGTCCCATTTCCTCGAGGTCGGCCATCACGTTGCGGATGGTCGCCGGACTGACGTTCATGACGCCTCTTTTGGAAATGGTCCTGGAGCCCACTGGTTCGCCGGTCTCGATATAATCGGTAACAACGGCTTCCAGGACGATCTGATCGCGTTGTGTAAGCTTGATCACGGCCGAACCTCTTTGATTGGTAGCACTCACCATAAAAGAGTGCTAAAAAAACCTAGTGCTTTTTAACCCGTTTGTCAAGACGCGAGAACATAAATCAGCCAATTGGCTGGAATCTCCCCGGTCCCTGCGCTCAGCACGACTCGGCCTTTTGTCTTATCAAAGATGAAGTAGTATCGTCGTATTCGCGCCTTAACTGGAGGATTATAACTGAGGCAATGACAAGCGCCCCGCCGGTAATTTGGAGCAAGTCCAGGTGTTCTCCCAGAAAAATCCATGAAATGAATGCCGCCGCAATAGGTTCGACAGTAGCCGCCACACTCGCCCTGGTGGACCTGACAAGACTTATCCCCGTAGTGTAGAGACAATAGGGTACGGCCGTTCCGAAAACGACTATATAAATGACCCAGAACCACTGGACGCCGGTATAGCGGACGCGAAAAGCCCCGAATGGCTCAAGGGCGATGTTCCAGAACAGGCTCGCAAACAAAAACGCGTAAAAAACCACAGTCCATGGATCGTATCGGCGCATGCCTCTTTCACCGTAAATGGCGTACCAGGCATAGGCCAGACCGGAAAGGACGCCGGCGGCAATGCCCCGCCGGTTCAAGGCAAGCACATTCACATTGTGAATTCCCACGGCCAGGCAGCATCCTGAAACAGAAAGCATGATCGCCAGAAGAGTTATGCGGGTAAGCTTTTCCGGGGCAAAAAAACTGTAATAGACAGCGATGAAAACGGGCGCAAGATATTCGAGCAATATCGCCACAGCCACATTGATTTTGCTTATGGCGTAGAAGTAGGAGAACATCACCATCGCCAGTCCCGAAATCCCGAGTACTGCGAAATAGAGGATATCGCCCGGTGAGATTTTCAGGAGCCCCGGCTTTGCAATGAGCAAAAGAAAAAGGAAGGCGGCCGAAAGAGTCACTCGAAGCTGAACGAGCTGCAGCGGCGTGACTCCCTGGTTGAAGAGAAACTTGCCCGAAGTTCCCGATACGGCCCACAATATTGCCGCTGCAATAACATAGGCATAGCCTTTTTGCGGTATCAATCCCGGCTCAACCGACATGATGCAATACCCTGTGCAATACCCTCAGTCGTGTACCGTAGCGCGGCTCTGTAGTCTTGAGCCGCGAGCGGCACTTCAGTCTTTTGAAGTGTAACTGCGTTAGGAAAAGTTCGCTTTTCAATAACGTTTTGCCCCAATTCCATCTCAGGAGTGATATAGTTCAAGGCCGTACAGAAAATGGAACAGGGTACGGGTTGTTACAATGCGGCGGCCACAATACGGCTGTGCCCGGATGATCATAGGCATTCCTGCCTGATTATCCGGCTGAATCCTTGAAGCAGGTCGAGCACTCTTGCAGTGCTGTCCTCCGGCAAGCTGCCGCAGCCGCAGCTCGGGGTAAAAAGCGAGTGAGCAAGTATTTGTTCGAGCGCCATCTCGCCCGCGGCAAGCTCCCGCATCTGGCTGGTCCACCTCGCGGCAAGGCTTTCCGGTGTTTCGGTCCTAATCGCTTCCAGGTCTGAGGTGGGGACCACGCCCCAGGCTATGTTTCCGCCCCGGGCAATGAACTCGAAGCACTCTTTTCTGTACAGGCCGAACTTGTCGAAATAGCCGTAGGCATCGAAATTGATAATGTCGAAATTTGACTGGAAAGCCAGCAGCCAGTCGGTGTTGGCGCAGACGTGAATCCCGGCGATCCCTCCCGCTGCATGCACGGCTTCGACCACTTCAACCAGCAGCCGCATGACCTGTTCGGCGGACACGGTGATGAAAGCCGAAGAGCCGAACCCTGCAAGTCCGGGTTCGTCCAGAAATATGATCACGGGCACCCCGAATGTCTTCATGATCTCGATCTGCCACCTGGCTTTGAGGCCGAGGAGCTTGGGTACAATGTCGAGGAAGCGTTCGTCATAGATAAGGGCGCGGCCGTCCTGGTCCTTTAGGCCGCACAGAAGCGTAAAAGGCCCCACTATCTGCCCTTTCAAGGCGCGAAACGACAGATTGGCTTCTTTAATGGTCTCCAGAAAACGTCGGAAGGTTATGCCGCTTTCTTCACCCATCTTGAAGAGCGAATCACCGACCGGGAGCGATCCACCTTCAACGGCAAGATATTGTTCATAGAAAAGCAGGAGATCCTGATCGAATCCCGGCGCATCGGACCCTGCAATCTGCCTGCCCTCCCGGGTTACGAGCCCCGGCAGACCCTCTATATACTGAGCCATCATCTGCTCGGCGGGATACACGGGCAACTGGGGCCAGGCCGGAATCTCCGGCGCGGCTTGCAGCGCCAGGCCGATTGCCTTGTTTCTGTCCTTTTGAGGCATGCTGCCAATGAGTGTGGTGGCGCCTAACCCTTGGAATCTTTTCAAAGTGCGGTTCCTCTCTATCGTGTTTATCGTAGTTACTGGAATGAACGATCACCATGCGAAATAATATCATCTTTTACCGGTATCAAGTTTTATTTGCTTTTCTGTCTTCTACTGTTTTACAAATCAGTTCAAATTTGAAACTCAAGGGAGCAATCATGGCCGAAGATCTCAAAAAAATGTACCGAAAAGTAATGGAGGACCATTTTCCGGACACCCTGCGCATGAGCTTTGGAGACCAGGAACTCGTCTACAGAAAGCGCTCATGGAAGTTTCCGGACGAAAAGAGTGCTGAGTTGATCGAAAAGGGGCTGCGCTACGGGGAAAATCCCGGCCAGGAAGCGGCCCTTTATGAACTGGTCGGCGGAAATCTCATACTGGGCGCCTGCCGGTTCATCGACCCTGGAAATGGTCTGGTCAGCTCCATCAGCGAGCAGGACATGCTCCAGGAAGGCAAGCATCCCGGAAAGATCAACCTTACCGATTTGGACAACGGACTCAATATACTGAAGTTTTTGATGCACAAGCCGACTGCGGTAATCCTCAAGCACAACAATCCTTGCGGCGCCGCGCACGGCACTGACCTGGCCGAGGCTTACCGCCGCGCAAACCGCGCAGACCGGATTGCGGCTTTTGGCGGCTGCCTTGTTGTCAACCGCCCGGTCGATAAGACTACGGCCCAGCTTATTTCGGAAAACTACCTCGAAGTGGTCGCCGCTCCCGATTACGAGGAAGGGTCTCTGGCCATTCTCAAAAAAAGGTCTGGCCTGCGCATCATCCAGGTATCCAGGATAGACCGGCTCCAGGATTATATCGATATGCGGTTCGTCGATTTCAAGTCTCTGATCGATGGCGGCCTTATCGTTCAGCAATCGCCTCTCAATAAGATCAGGAGCGCCGGTGATTTCAAACTGGCCGAAACCACCTACCAGGGCAAGACCTACAAAATCAGCAGAGAGCCGGCCGAGAAGGAATTGGCGGACCTGCTTTTCGGCTGGTTTGTCGAGCAGGGCGTGACCTCCAACTCTGTAATATACGTAAAGGATGAATGCACGGTCGGAATCGGCACTGGCGAACAGGACCGCGTTGGGGTCGCAGAAATCGCCGTCTACAAGGCATACCAGAAGTTCGCCGACACGCTATGTTTCGACAGGCACAAAATCCCGTACAAGGACCTGGAGCTAGCCGTAGAGAAGGGAGAGCGTCCCAGGGAGCAAAAAGAGCAGGTCGATACTCTCACCTGCGAGGCCAGGGCTGGCCTGATAGGCGCGGCAATGGTTTCGGACGCCTTTTTCCCTTTCAGAGACGGTGTGGACGTCGGGATTCGCCAGGGCATAAAGTCGATTGTCCAGCCGGGCGGCTCGATGAGGGACTGGGAAGTGATTGAAGCCTGCAACGAAGCCGGGGTCACAATGGTGCTCACCGGACAGCGGGCGTTCAAGCACTGATACCTGGCGGAGCGTGGATCTATAGCCCATGTTTTTCGTTAGTGGCCATAAGAATCAAAAACAAAACGGGGAGCAGGTACTGCCCAACAACCAACAGCGTCAAGTCCACCGGTAATATGGCGGTGAAATTGAAATAAGCCATCGAGGCATTGTCGATTCTGTGGAATAGGTGGGTAAAAAAGAGGACTCCCAATCCTGCGGCGAGTCCTTTTATTTTTGTAAGCCGAGGTATCGATCTCACAGCGAGGACGAGCGAGGTAAAGCAAACGATGCTGAAGGTTTCATAGTAAAAGACAGTGTGCTGCGCGAGAGCGGCGCTGTAACCGAACAGGGAAAACCCGAAAGTCATTATCCGGTCCAGTAACCGGATATACAAGTGGTGGATCTGTGTCCAGACAAGAAATAACCCGCCGGAGATCGCGGCAAAACGGGCGAGGAAGCCGGCCGCTTTCAGTGGCATACTCTGTTTGGACTCTTCCTTGCCTAGCCCTCGCAACCATCCTGTACAGACTACGATGACAAGGAATATTGTAAACACCTGTCCCAGATAAACGTGTACTACGTCAAAAAGCGCCCGATCATACCGGCTGATCATGAATGTCGCTGCCAGTCTGGCCAGGTTGCCCAGATACAATGCAGTGATGCCCGTGAGCAGTCCCGTTGCCTTCTCTCGAAGTGTGGCAGGATAAAAAATCAGGAAGCTGAGAAAGAGTCCCGCCGTGAATATAGGGGTGCACTCGGGGATGATCCTGAACGCCAGCCCCCCTTCGGAGACGGTGTCGTCAGCGGTGGAGACGGGGATGCCGAATGCATTCAGGATCATTCCCAAAGCCCAGGCGGTATTCTCGTCGATTGGATGTGTAAATGACGGTGGAAGTACCTGAATGATCGCATAGAGAGCTATAGAAAAAAGGGCAAAGGCGATCACAAAGCGAAAGCGCCTGGAAAGGACCATATCCCGAAGAGTGGTCGCCTCGGATGTGACTGCCGGTTTCCCCGCCGGGTGCGGGTTACTGAGCTGCCTCTTTCTTCTCTGACTGGATTGTCTGCGTTGAGCCATATAGCAAATTGCCACTTACGGGAATGAACAGATTAGGGTTTTCAATGAGATGAGAGGCAAGGTACCGGTTCCCTTGTCTCCAGCGGATGATGCATTTTCGCAGTATTTGATCAATGCCCACGTCTCCGAGACAGATAGCCTCCCAACCCCGTTGTTAAAATCAAGAAACCCCACACACCCAGAGCCGGTGCAGATACAGCGCCCGCATTAGGCGTAACGCTGTTGGAAGGCGCCGACGCTGAGCTGGTCCCGTCAGCATTGGTGGCAGTGACTGTGAAGGTATAGGCAATGCCGTCGGTTAGGCCTGTTACGACGATTGGACTTGTGCTGCCGGTTGCGCTTATGTTGCCTGGGTACGAGGTAACCGTGTAGGAGGTAATAGTCAGACCACCGTTGGAGGCAGGAGCAGTAAAGCTGATTGTGGCCTGCCCATTGCCGGAGGTCGCAGTTACTCCGGTCGGGGCGCCGGGGGGACCAATCGTAGCAAGTGTGGCTGTTACGATCTGTGCGGCATTCATTGTAACCGTGCATGTGCCGGCGCCGCTGCACCCGCCGCCTGACCAGCCCGAAAAGTATGAGCCGGCGTTCGGTGTTGCGGTCAAGGTTACCGACGTTCCGCTGTTGTATGGAGCGAAACATGTAGAGCCGCAATTTATGCCGGACGGACTGCTGGTGACAGTGCCTCCGCCTGTGCCTGCGCTTGTCACTGTAAGGCCAAACGTTCCTGTCAGCGTTTGCATCGCATTAACGAGCGCATTGGCATCAACCGAACCAAGGCCCGTAACAAGGTCATAGCCTGTCGTACAACTGTATCCAGTCACGCCGGGGACACTGTTATTGCCTGAAGTTATGTCGTGGAATACCGCTGAGCCTCCGGAGCCATACTGCGCATTTCCAATCTGGTAGAGAAACGAATTGGCGTTTCCCTGAGGCTTGCCTGTATCCTGAACGACAAGCGCCATAAGTCCGGCGAAGGAAGGAGAGGATGCCGATGTGCCGCTCACGGTGTACAGGCTGCCCTGTATCTCGGTGAGATAGCCATCGTGTGCGGCTGCGCTAAGGGCAACATCAGGAACGTAACGATGATTCCCCGTAGGGACCCCTGTCGCTGCCTGCCATGCCGGTTTCTTGTATTTTGTCGAAGCGCCGCCGCCCGTAGACCAAAGATCGGAACCGCCCGGCTCATCGCCGCTTTCGTTCCAGGCCACTTCCGGTATGTAGCTTACGGCGGATATGTCTCCCGAACCGTTGGTCGTGTTCCAATAGTTACCCGATCCTTCATTGAACTCGGTACCCCCCACAGCAACGTTGTAGGGTGTTGAAGCGAGCCCGTTGACCCCGAGTCCCCCCGCCTCGGAATCGCTGGCTGCATAACAATCCGCAGCGCCGGAATCGCCTGATGAGACGAAGGGCGTGATGCCCTGGAGGGCGGCTTGCTCCCACAGGCTATTGTAGAAATTATTTTCACTCGTTCCCAGATTCGCCTCGCATTCGGAGAAACTTGTGCTCATCACCGGCGCCAGGTTGTTGTTTACGATATACTGGGCTGAGAGATCTACGCCATCCGTTGATTCGGTTGATGCCGATGTAACGAATAAAATAGAGGCATTTTTTGCCACAGCGCCCGAGCATTCGACGTCGAGGTCGGCTTCAGTGTCCTCGTCGAAGCCTAAATCACCGGGGTCGGTGCCGTTCACTATAATCGTGGGAGTGTTGGCAGGCAGCCCCATCGTACTGCGGAACGTCGCCCAGTCGGAGATGGCCGTGGACGGGTGGGTGCGGCCCACTATGGCAATCTTTTGGCCGCTGCCGTTGATTTCGGCGCTGTAGAGCGCATTGAGGTCATAGATTATCGCAAAGTCTCCAGGCGACAGATAATGTGTAGAACCATTGGTGTAATCAGGCTGAACCTGGCGCGCCCCGGTATGCATCATCTTGAGCCGGAAGTCATGGAGAGAGACGACGCCTGCCACCAGGTCCGACAACCCTCGCGGTATAGAGGGGTCTCTATCGTTTGCATGATGAAGCTTGCCGTTAACATAATAATCGTGAATCTGCGTATGGAAAGCGCGCTCGACATCAGCCACCGAACCTGAGAAATTCATCCACAGGCGCCCTTTAGCGACCTCATCAACAACGAAGCCGCTGGAAACAAGCCAACCGGTTATCGCATCGATATCCTCGGAAGACGGTCCAAAGCGCGAGCCGAATTCCACCGGAGTGATCCAGTGGTGAAAATTGGGGGAAGCAGGATCATGGAGTTGGGTGAGGAGCCTGTCAAGTTCGGCTTTCTTGCCTTCGATCAAACGTAAAGTGAGTATTATCCTCTCCATCTGCAGGGTCGGCTCCGTCGCTCCCCAGTCATATTTTGGACGGGCAAGCGGATGCACATTTCCACGCAAAACGACAGTATCATGATTGTCGATAATACGGGGTGAGAGCGCCAGCGAAGGCGAGGCAGGAAATAACATTGCCGAGCCGATAAGTATAACGATGCTTACGAAAAACCTTTTGATTATCTCTTGCACTTTTTCCGATCCTAAGGTTTCTATATAAAAAGCCCCTCAAGTCATTCGCAGAATTTGGCAGTTCTCGAAATCCATTACCGGGAGTACTGTATTGCACCTTTGCCCATCCGGACAAAAAAGCCCGGAATGAACAAACTTGTCCGTTCAAATTCCGGGCTTTTCGGTCCCTGTCATCAGGTCGGCAAAGTACCGCGAAAGTTTTCTTCGGTGTGATTTCAGCGAGGCCGGCGCGAGGAGATCGCCTTCGTACGCGTTGCGGAAGGCTCAAAAAAAGAACAGGGCGCTTCCCGCCTCAACAGCAAAGCAACCCGGCTATCTCACAAATGCAACCGCATTAAAAAAAGGAGACCCGTGGCTTTCCGTCCCCATCTCGCGACGGGTTTGGCGTTTTCGATCTTCGCACCAAAGCCGGACAAGCGGCCCTCACTCGAGTGACACGCCATCGGTCCGGCGTGATGCAAGAACTGGATGACAAATCTGCTACCACATGCCCGCTGGTTTTGTCCTTGCGATCTTGTGACATGTTCATTACAAGTCGATGTCGTTTCCCGAAGCTACAAGCAGACACATAACCGGTAAGACCGCAGTGGCAACGCGCGTGAGACTGTTGAGTCGTGGACTTCTTCCGGGTTCCCGCAGGTCCGTTTGGAGCTGCTGCGCTACGGGAATGGCTTGGAAGGGCTGAATTTTTCAATTGCCCGGCACTTATTGTGATTGACTTCACTAACCCTCTATTATATTGTAATATTTCAGCAAAACGGCTGTATCCGGCGTGGGAACTGTATGGAGAATTTCATGTGAGGCTGCAAACTTTCCCTATCGCGTTTCACCCTGCATTGTATCCAGGACCGTGAAGATTACAGCCATTCCTTCACCAGAAAAAGGTTACGGCCGTGCAGACAGCGATCAAACCCAAACACCCAATCAAGGACGTACTCGCCGAAGAGGTCAGATCCGGCATAAGTAATTGTTATACCTGCGGATCATGCCTTTCCGAATGCCCTGTCAACCTGGCTACGGACAGCCTGCACCCGCGTACCATGGTTAGAATGGTCAGCCTTGGGCTCATTGACGAGTTGGTGCATTCACCTGAAATCTGGTACTGCATTTCCTGCGGGCGCTGCGAACAGGCATGTCCCATGAGTGTCAGGCCGGCAAGGCTAATTGCCGCGATACGGCAGGAAGCATACACCTCCCGCGTGCTTACCCTTGACAAGCAATGGCGGCTCAGGTCCGTTTACAGCCAGCTCCATCGGGTGCGCCGGCAGGTGCTTGATCTCTGCTTCAATGGCGAGCCGATTCCCGACCTCACCTCGGAATGGCGGAGGCTTGCCGAAGCGCCTTTTTACGGCGGGTTCGAAAAAACGCAGCAGCCTGCTCGAATGAATTCATCAAGGGCCGCGCGGCGCGCGGCGCGCAATTACCTGGGGTTTCCCAACAACGTCGATTTCTGCTTCACCTGCGCCGAATGCAGCAACGCCTGTCCGGTTGCGTGCGGGAGGGTTGTTTTTGACCCGATGTGGATTAACCGTATGGCAGCCTATGGATTTTTAGGAGAAATTCTCAGGAGTCCTTCGATCTGGCTTTGCATCAAGTGTCAGAGCTGTGCCAGGGCTTGTCCGCAGCAGGTGAAAGGTCACCTCGTGATTAGCAGGCTCCAGGAGCTGGCGATAAAGGATGGCTTTATCGACCCGGCCCTCCATCTTCACTGGTCGGAAATGGAAAAACTTGTCTATATGCAGTTCATTAGAGAGATCGATGCCGTGTGTAAACAGTGAGCCGCCTGAGGCAGGATGGTAAACCGGTGAATATTTCAGGCCCCGCGAGGTCTATTTACACCCTTGCCGGTTCCCGTGCATTCAATCACTGATGCCGGAGCTTCGAAGATATAACAATTGGGTTGTTTTGACCTGTCGTGTTCAACGCCATTGGACGGCCAATACAGATCATTTTCCCCAGAAGCTTTCCCAGTAGCCTTTATAGTGTTTCTCAGCGACAACCTTATCGGAGGCCAAATCAGCCGTGGTCCAGCCTCCGCCCAGGGCTTCGACCAGGAGCACGTCAGCGCTCAATCGGCGGCCCAGGACGTTAATGGAGGTCAACTCATCATTGAGCGCTATAGCTCGAACCACTATGACGTCCAGGGCGCTTGCTGTTCCCGCTTCGTATTGTTTGATGGCTAGAACCACATTTTTTTTTGCCGAATCGGCCGCGGCATCCGCAGACTTCGCCTCCTGCTCCAGAATACGAAGTGCGGCCAGATTATCCTCGACCTGCTGAAATCCCGTGAGCACGGTCTGGCGGTAAGTGGCAACACTCGCATCATAGGCCGCGCAGGCCTGTTCGGTCTGAGCGCGCCTCAGCCCCCCGTCGTACAAGGTTTCCTGAACGGCGGCCGGCCCGAGTGTCCAGAATCGGCTGGGCCACGCAAACCACTGGGCAAGAGTGGATGCCTCTAACCCGGCCGTTGCGCTCAGAGTAATGTTTGGATAATAGGCGGCTTCGGCCACTCCTATCTGGGCATTTGCGGCTGCGGCCTGTCTTTCGGCGGCGGCAATATCAGGCCTGCGTTCGAGAAGTTCCGAAGGGACGCCGGCAGGTACGGCCGGAGGCGTCAAGTCGAGCGGCGTGGGAGGGATAGTCAGATCCGAAGGCGCCTTGCCCATGAGCACGGCTGTTGCGTGCTCCATCTGGGCCCGCTGTACGCCCGTGTCAATCAGTTGGGCCTGGGCCGTCTCGAGCTGAGTTTGCGCCGTAAGTACATCGGACTGTCCCGCAACGCCGGTTGCATACCTGTTTTTTGTCAGTTCCAGAAATTTCTTGTAGTTGTCAACGGTTGTCGTAAGTATCTGTTTCTGGGAATCCAGTGTGCGAAGCTGGAAATAGTCCTGGGCGAGCTGGCCATGCATGGTGAGGCGCACTCCTTCCAGGTCAGCGTCGCTGGCCTGGGCGCCGGCCTTGTTTGACTCGACCTGCCGGCGAACCTTGCCCCAGATGTCGGGTTGCCAGGAGATTCCGCTTGAAAGGTTATAGTCATTAAAGTCAGAGATGGTTCTAGGTACCCCCTGGTTTTGGAGGAGATTGGCGGAATTGCGGGACCGTTGGAAGGTTCCGCCTGCCGTAACCGTGGGAAAATAGGCTGCCCGGGCGACCTGCACGAGGGCGAGCGCCTGCCTGTACTGGGCTTCAGCCGTTGCAAGGTTCTGGTTCGATATATTGACCTGCTCTTCAAGCGCATTCAACTGCTGGTCGTTATAGATCGTCCACCAGGAGCCGCGGGGAATGCTGTCCTTCGGCTCTGCTTTTTTCCACCCCTCGACTTCCTTGAAGGCGGGCGGGGTCTCGACCTTGGGCTTTAAGTAATCGGGGCCCACTGTACACGCAGAAAGGATCGCAAACAGCAAAGAAATTGTTGCCAGCTCTATGAGTCTTAGTCGCGCCATTACTTTCTCCACGCACTGCGGGGTGCCCCGCGAGTCTGCCGAAGTTCCTCCGATGGGCACAATTACAGGTCCTCCGTTTCAGGAAAAGACTTCCCCCGTCTGTTTAAGAGCCAGAGCCGCAAGCGGTCCATGTAGAGGTAGATGACCGGTGTCGTATAAAGAGTCAGCGCCTGGCTGAAAATCAGCCCGCCTACGATCGATATTCCGAGCGGCTGCCGCAGCTCGTAGCCGACACCTGTGCCAAGCGCCAGGGGAAGGGCGCCTAAAAGAGCAGCCATAGTGGTCATCATGATAGGCCGAAACCTCAGCAAACAGGCCTGATAAATCGCTTCGGCAGGGGTCTTGCCCTCACTTCGCTCAGCTTCCAGGGCAAAATCGACTATCATGATGCCGTTTTTTTTGACGAGGCCGATCAGAAGGATGATTCCGATTACTGCAATCAGGCTGAGATCGAATCGGCAGATCAGCAGGGCGACTGCCGCACCCACGCCCGCAGATATAAGCGTGGAGAGGATAGTGATCGGGTGGATGTAGCTTTCGTACAACATTCCCAGCACTATGTAGACCGAAATCAGCGCCGCCAGGATAAGAATGGGTTCATTGGCGAGGGATGCCTGGAATGCCTGGGCCGTGCCCAGAAAGGTTCCATGAATGCTTTCCGGGATTCCCAATTTTGAAGTTGCCTCTTCAATCGCCTCTACTGCATCCCCGAGGGCCACGCCGGCAGCCAGGTTGAAGGAGATCGTTATCGCGGGGAACTGTCCCGCATGGTTGACGGAGAGCGATGTGTTCGATGGTCTGAATTTGGTGAATGCGTTCAACGGCACTTCGGCCCCGGACGAGGAGTGAACATAGACATCGCGCAGAGTTTCGGGCCGTTGCCAAAAGGGCGGGGCAAACTCCATTACTACATGATACTGGTTTAACTGGGTGTAGTTAATAGAGACCTGGTCCTGACCGAAAGCACCGTAGAGAGTTCGGTCGATGAGCTGCGCGGATATACCGAGACGGGACGCAGTGTCACGGTCGATTTCCACCATGGCTTGCTGTCCCTTGTTCTGCTGATCGCTGCTTACATCCACCAGTTGCGGCAATCTAAGCGCCGCTTCCAGTACTCGGGGCGCCCATGCATTGAGGTCCGGCAGGTTATCGCCCCTCAGGGTGTATTGATATGCGGCATTGCTGATCATTCCGCCGATCCGCAGTTCCTGTACCGGTTGAAGATAAGTGGGGGCGCCAACCACCTGGGGGAGCTGTTTGCGAAGCCGCGCCATAATCTCCGTCACTGTTGCTTTCCGCACTTCAAAAGGCTTGAGCGCGATGAACATTCGCGCGGTGTTTGTGGTGGAACCTCCCGGTCCTCCCCCGCCGGTAAAGCCCATAACATCGGCGACATCGGGATCGGCTTTGATAATGTTTACAACTTCCGTCAATTTCTTATTCATGGCCTGAAAAGAGATGTCCTGCGACGCCACCATTCGGCCGCTGATGCGTCCGGTGTCCTGGTCGGGGAAAAAGCCCTTGGGAATGTACCAGAACAACACCACATTGGTCACGAGCGTGAATATGGTAATGAAGAGCATGATAAGAGAATGCCGGAGAGCCCAGCGCAGACTTTTGTCGTAGCCGCTTCGCATTCGGTCGAACATCCACTCCGTGGCCCTGTAGAGAGAACCGTGAGCGTTGGTTGTCTCTTTTCTGAGGATAGTTGCGCACATCATCGGGGTCGTTGTAAGGGAGACGACAAGAGAGATCAGGATGGCCACTGAAAGAGTAACCGCAAACTCGCGGAATAAACGGCCTACCATTCCCCCCATCAAAAGAATGGGCGTGAATACGGCGACCAGGGAAATGCTCATCGACACTACTGTGAAGGCAATCTCGCGGGCGCCCCGCAGGGACGCCTGCATGGGCGATTGCCCCTGTTCCATGTAGCGGGTGATGTTTTCGAGCACAACGATAGCGTCGTCCACTACAAACCCGGTGGCGACTGTAAGTGCCATGAGAGAAAGGTTATCGAGGCTGTAGCCTAAAAGATACATAACCCCGAAGGTGCTTATGAGCGAAACCGGAACGGCGATGCCCGGAATGAGCGTAGCGCGCGGGTTGCGCAGGAAGGCGAACACGACGAGAATGACGAGTATGCCCGAGATGATCAGAGTGCGCTCGACATCCTTCAGAGAACCGCGGATTGGCGGACTTCGGTCGAGAACGACCGATAGATCGACGCTCTGGGGTATCAGGGCCGCCAACTGCGGCATCATTTCGCGGACCCGGTCCACCGTCGCGATAATGTTGGCCCCGGGCGACCGGAACATGATCAGCATTACCGCCGGTTTGCCGTTTACCGAACCCGCCGCCCGCACATCTTCAACCGAATCCACCACAGTCCCGAGGTCTGCCAGGCGGACTTGTGCTCCGTTATGATAACTGACGATAATGGGGCGGTATTCCTCGGCTTTATGCAGTTGATCGTTGCATTGTATCTCCAGGGCCTCGGACCCGTTGGCCAGTTGACCTTTAGGCCGGCTTACGCTGGTAGTTTGCAAAACGCCGGCAACTTGATCCAGGCCGATCCCGTATTGGTTCAAGGGCCCGGGATCCAATTCCACACGGACCGCGGGCAGAGAACCTCCTCCCACGAAAACCTGGCCAATCCCCTCCACCTGAGCGAGTTTCTGCGAAAGTACCGTCGAGGCCGCATCGTACATCTGCGCCTTGCTCACAATGTGGGAAGTAAGCGCCAGGATGAGGATCGGCGCATCCGCCGGATTGACTTTGCGGTACGTTGGATTGCTCGGCAGCGTGGTGGGCAGGTAACTTCGCGCCGCGTTGATTGCAGCCTGCACGTCGCGTGCGGCGCCATCGATATTGCGGTCCAGGTCGAACTGGAGGACGATGGACGCCGCACCCAGGGTACTTGTCGAAGTCATCTCGGTAACCCCGGCAATATGACCGAGCTGCCGTTCCAGGGGAGCGGCTACCGATGTAGCCATAGTCTCGGGGTCCGCTCCAGGCAGGGCCGCCGAGACGCTGATCGTGGGAAAATCGACCTGCGGCAGGGGTGATACCGGCAAAAAACGAAACGCGACGACTCCGGCCAGAGACATTCCAATAGTCAGAAGGGTGGTGGCGACGGGGCGTCTTATGAAAATCTCGGAGAAGTTCATGCCGACGGCGTCCCGTTGTCATCATCGGAATCTTTGGAACGAACCCTGCCCAGGCGCCTGGCCATGCGGTCGAACCACAGGTAAATAACCGGAGTCGTATAGAGGGTGAGCATCTGGCTGAATATGAGGCCGCCAACTATGGAAATACCCATGGGCCGCCGCAACTCGGCACCCAGCCCACTTCCCATGGCCAGGGGAAGCGCCCCCAGGAGGGCGGCCATCGTGGTCATCATGATCGGCCGGAACCTGAGCAAACAGGCCTGGTAAATGGCTTCGACGGGATCTTTGCCCTCCTCTCGCTCGGCCGCAAGCGCGAAGTCGACCATCATGATCGCGTTTTTCTTGACAATCCCTATCAACAGGATAAGTCCGATCAGCGCAATCACGCTGAACTCGGTGCGAAAGAGCAGCAGCGCGAGGATGGCCCCTACACCGGCGGAAGGCAGCGTCGAAATTATTGTAATCGGGTGTATGTAGCTCTCGTACAATACGCCGAGCACGAGGTAGACCGTTACCAGCGCCGCTAATATAAGGATCGGTTCATTGACAAGGGCGGCTCGAAAAGCTGCGGCAGTGCCCTGGAAACTTCTTTGAATGCTCTCAGGCATGCCGAGTTTGGCTGCGGCTGATTCGATGGCGTCAACCCCTTCTCCCAGCGAGGCGCCCGGGGCCAGATTGAATGATACAGTTGTGGCCGGAAATTGCCCCAGGTGGCTTATAACCAGTGGTCCCGTCGTTTTTGAAAAGCGAGTAACCGCACTCAGGGGAACCTGTACCTGCGGGGTGGCATTGGTTGAATTCGCAGTCGAGGCCGTCGTCGCGACCCCCGTCCCGGTCCCGGCCGTGGTCGAGGCCCCGTTCGAGCTTACAGTCGCTGTGGTAATTGTTCCGTTCGCAGTCGGGGGTGTGACCGGAATGTAAATGTCATGGAGTTTGTCGGGGCTTATCCGGAATTCGGGTTTGACCTCCAGAACAACCCTATACTGGTTCAACTGCGTGAAAATTGTCGATATCTGCCGCTGGCCGAAAGCATCGTAGAGAGTATCGTCCAGAAGCTGTGTGGAGATCCCGAACCGGGAAGCGGTGCTTCGGTCGATATCGAGCCGGGCCTCCAGTCCCTGGTCCTGTTGGTCGCTGCTGACGTCCCTGAGATCCGGCGATTTTTGCAGGGCTTCGACGAACCTGGGGGACCATGAGTTCAATTCGGCAATATTCGGGTCCTCGAGGCTGTACTGAAATTGCGTCCGGCTCACGCGGTCTTCCACCGTAAGGTCCTGGACCGGCTGCATGTAGAGCGTAATGCCCTGAAGTTTCGCCACTGCCGGCTGAAGGCGGCGAATTACCTCACTTGCGCTTACATGGCGATCTTCGAGCGGTTTCAAGTTTATCAGGATCCTGCCGGTGTTCAGAGTAACATTGGTCCCGTCTATTCCGATGAACGTGGAGAGGCTTTGGACCCCCGGGTCTTCGAGAATTATTTTGGCAAGGGCCTGTTGCCTTTCGGCCATGGCCGAAAAAGAGATCCACTGCGGCGCCTCCGAGATGCCCAGAATAATGCCGGTATCCTGGACCGGGAAGAAGCCTTTGGGCACAATAATATACAGGAATATGGTGAACACCAGGGTTGCCGCCGCCACGAGCAGGGTAGCCGTCTGCCTGTCGAGCACCCAGCGCAGCGTTTTTCCATAGAACCGGATAATCCCGTCGTATACTTCCTGAGATCGCCTGTAGAACCTTCCCTGTTCTTCCTCGGGGGTGTGGTGCAGAAGACGGGCGCACATCATCGGCGTCAGGGTAAGTGAGACAACCGCCGAGATCAGGATTGTAACGCCAAGGGTAATGGCGAACTCGCGGAAAAGCCTCCCCACCACGTCCCCCATGAAAAGCAGAGGAATGAGAACGGCTATAAGTGAGATCGTCAGTGACATGATCGTGAAAGCGATTTGCTCCGAACCCTTCAGGGCGGCCTCCACGGGTGAGTCACCCTGTTCGATGTAGCGAGAGACATTTTCGATCATAACGATGGCGTCGTCGACAACGAAACCCGTAGATATGGTAAGGGCCATGAGTGAAAGGTTATTGAGGCTGAACCCCAGCAGATACATTACCCCGAATGTGCCTATCAGGGACAAGGGGACGGCTACGCTGGGGATGATCGTGGCCGAAAGATTTCGCAAAAACAGGAATATCACCATGACAACCAGCACTACAGCCAGCATCAGTTCGAACTGAACATCGTCGACCGAGCCGCGAATGGTGATGGTGCGGTCAGTAAGGACCTGAACGTTCACGGCTGATGGCAAAGTGGCCCGCAACTGGGGCAGCAGCCTTTTCACCCTGTCGACGACTTCGATAACGTTAGCTCCAGGCTGCCTCTGTATATTGACGATCACAGCGGGGGCATCATTCATCCATGCCGCCTGGTTAACGTTCTCAGCGCCATCGATCACGTCGGCGACGTCCGACAACAATACCGGGGCGTTGTTGCGGTAGGCGATAACCAGGGGACGGTAATCCTTGCTGGTAAGAAGCTGATCGTTTGCTCCTATCAGCGAAGACTGCCTTGGGCCGTCGAATGCCCCTTTGGCCTGGTCCACATTTGCGGCCGCAACAGCGATGCGAAGGTCTTCCAGGCCAAGGCCGTAGGCGGATAAAGCGGTCGGGTTGGCCTGAATCCGCACGGCGGGCCTTTGGCCGCCGCTTATGCTTACCAGCCCTACACCCGGCAGTTGGGAAATCTTCTGAGCAAGCCTCGTGTCGGCAAGGTCCTCGATTTTGGGTAGAGGGAGAGTTGCCGAGGTGAGCGCCAGCGTGAGAATCGGCGCATCAGCAGGGTTGACCTTGCTATAGACCGGCGGGTTTGGAAGGTTCGGCGGCAGGAAAGTGGTAGCAGCGTTTATTGCCGCCTGTACCTCCTGCTCGGCCACATCCAGGCTGAGTTCCAGGCTGAACTGGAGTGTAATCACGGAACTGCCGCTCGAGCTGTTGGAGATCATCTGCTTTAGACCGGGCATTTGCCCGAACTGACGCTCGAGGGGCGCGGTGACCGTTGATGCCATTACGTCAGGGCTGGCGCCCGGGAAAAAGGTCAGTACCTGGATAATGGGATAATCCACCTGCGGCAGGGCGGAAACAGGCAATTGATGGTATGCCACTGCGCCGGCAAGAAGAATGGCCACCATCAGCAGCGTCGTAGCAACCGGCCGGAGAATGAACGTTCTTGAAGGATTCATCAATTACCCTTCGCCGGGGAACTCGATCCCTGCGGGGAGGAACTCGTGCCCTGCGGGGAGGAACTCGTGCCCTGCTTTTGCACTTCGACCCTGCTGCCTTCTTTGAGCCTTTCGGCGCCCTCCGCCACGGCCAGATCACCGGTGGAAAGTCCTTCTTCAATGGATTGGTTGTCTCCTTCGGAAGGCCCGAGCTTTACCCAGCGTACCGTTACGGTCTGGTCCTCCTTTACGAGGTAGACAAATGTCCCCTTTGGGCTGTGCTGTACGGCGGCAGAGGGAATCACCGTCACGCCGCTCAAGGTTTCCATAAGAAGCCTGGCATTGACGAACTGGTTGGGAAAAAGAGCATTGTCCTTATTTTCAAACACGGCTTTGAGCTGGTCTGTCCCGGTGCTGGTATCTATCTGATTGTTGGTCGCCAGCAAGTGCCCCGTGGCGATTTTTCGCGTTTGTGCACGATCGAAAGCTTCTACCTGCAGGGTTTCTCCGGTCTTGAACTTTTTCAAAACGGCCTGCAGGTTGTCTTCCGGAATGGGGAAAATGACTGTAATGGGTTGCTCCACAGTCATAACGGCTACCCCGGTGGCGTCGGTCGTCTGAATGATATTTCCAGGGTCCACTAACCGCAATCCGATTCGCCCGGTGAAAGGAGCAGTGATGCGAGTGTAAATGAGATTCACTTTGGCCGCGTCGAGATTTCCCTGATCGAGTTTGACCGTTCCCTCATACTGGTGCACCAGGTATTCCTGGTCATCTCTTATCTGCTGAGCTATCGAATCCTGCTTGACAAGAATGTCGTACCGCTTCAAGTCCCGTTTGGCTTCTGCAAGCAGCGCCTTGTCCCTCTCCAATTGGCCCTCCGCCTGGAGCACCGCCGCTTCGAACGGCCGCGGGTCTACCTCCACCAGCAGGGCGTCTTTCTTCACGATGTCCCCTTCCTTGAACGGGACTTTCATTACCTGCCCGTTAACCCTGGTGTGTATCGTAGCCGTATAGAGCGCGGTGACCGTCCCGAGCCCTGTAATATATGTGTGAATATCTCCCTGTTGGGCGGCGACGGCAACAACCGGAACGGCAAAGGTCCGAGGGGGGCCTTGCCCCGAAGCGTGGTTTCCCAAAAACATCCAGCCGGCATAGACTGCAAGTGCCGCCAAAAGCGCCGTAAACGCTCCAACCCGCCATTTCCTGCCCCCGGCACTGGTCATATCCACCCCTGAGTTCTTTGCATCCTGTGTGTCCAATGGGAGCGCCATTGTTACCCCTCTTGCGGAATGTCTTTGTAAATGCCCGGTTAGCGTTCCTGCGTGCGCCTAACTACAACGATTTCCGGTCTCCCGGAGGAGCATTGCGGAAAAAAACATGCATCTTTCGCCCACAAAGTAACGGAAGATGCGGTTTTTTTGATGCCTTTTAGCATTTCCACCTGTTTTGACGCAAGCACGGTGTGCGGATTCTAACAATCCGTCTTCAATTGGCGAACTAATTTTTGTAAAGAGTTGTCAATCCGCTTTACTTTTTTTAACAAAAGGTCTTCCGGGGCTTGAAACTTCGCGAATTAATACGATTTTCACCTGTTACGGCAACCTGAGACATAATATTAAAGGAATTTAACAATTCTTAACTGAAACCTGTTCGCCACTTCAGGTTAGATTGTTGCTGGAGCCTGTTAACGCGGCTGGTTTTTCCGAATTGTCCCGGTCTGGGTATTTTGTTAAGAATGCCTGGATCGATTTTCAATTTGCAGCACCCGGGGAGATGTTTTCCTGGTCTGTTATCCCGGTTTTTCCGGAGATTTTCAGGGGCAATCGACATTTGATGGAAGTATGGGGAGAGTTATGCGGCGAATTTTAGCAATAACGGCGCTGATAGTTGCCGGGCTTGCCTTGATAGGCGCCGGCGCCTTGTGGTTTTCACACCATCGGGAAGGGAGTATGGTTTTCCGCACGGCGGCGGTTAAGCGGGGCGATCTTTCGGCTGTGATCAGCGGCACCGGGACCGTCGAGCCTGAGCAAGTGGTCGACGTGGGGGCGCAGGTTACCGGGATAATTACCTCCTTCGGCCGGGACGTACATGATAAATCCGTCGACTATGGGTCGGTCGTGAAGGCGGGTGGCGTGGTGGCGCTGATAGACGACACACTCTATTTGGCAGCCGTTGAAATCGACAAAGCGCAGTTGCAACAAGCCAGCGCCACCTTGGTCAATGCCAAAGCCAATGTGCCTCAGATGAAAGCCAAGCTGGTGGAGGCTGAGGCCGACTGGCGCCGAGCCCAGACAGTGGGACCCTCCCAGGCATTGGCGGCCACCACCTACGATCAATACAAGGCAACTTACGAGACTGCAAAATCTAATCTGGCCATTGCCGTAGCCGCAGTGGACGTGGCGGTAGCCGGCGTGGCGCAGGCCAAAGCCACACTGGTAAAGGACCAAGAAACCCTCGCATACTGCACCGTCAAGTCGCCGGTCGACGGCGTTGTCGTTGACCGGCGTGTCAACATCGGTCAGACTATAGTTTCCAGCACGGCCGCTTCAAGCCTGTTTTTAATCGCCAAGGACCTCAATCGCATCCAGGTCTGGGCATCGGTGAACGAGGCTGATGTAGGCAAGATCCATGAGGGCCAGAAGGTAGTTTTCACGGTCGATGCCTTTGGTGACCAGGTCTTTGAGGGCGTGGTCAACAAGATCAGGCTCAACGCTACCATGTCCCAGAACGTCGTCACCTACACCGTCGAGGTAAACCATGACAACTCGGATGGC
>JBKQLC010000134.1:0-47158 GCA_052147195.1 Syntrophobacteraceae bacterium | reverse complement strand
CGGCCATTTCGATTGGCCGGTACATCCGGGGCGAGGACATCAAAGCCGGGCGGGAGCGTGAATGGGAAGCGGTCCAGGAAGTCGCGACCGAGGGCTATGACAGAATTCCGCGCGCACGGATGCCCGTAGTATCTCCGGAGATTCGCACCGGCAATTTCGAAGAAGTCCAGTTAGGCTTAACCGAAGAGCAGGTAAGGGCCGAAGCAAACCGATGCCTTAGTTGCGGCGTGTGCTCCGAATGCTACCAATGTGTCGATGCATGCCTTGCCAATGCTGTCAATCATGACGAACTGCCCAAAGAGTTGGAACTAAACGTCGGCGCCATTATCGCGGCTCCTGGCTTTCAACCCTTCGATCCGTCCAAATTCGATACCTATTCCTACGCAAACCTGCCAAATGTAGTGACCTCAATGGAGTTCGAGCGCATCCTTTCGGCTTCAGGCCCTACTCAGGGTCACCTCGTGCGGCCCTCAGACAATAAAGAGCCCAAAAAGATCGCATGGCTCCAGTGTGTTGGTTCAAGGGATATTCATCATTGCGATCATAAGTACTGCTCCGGCGTCTGTTGCATGTACGCTATTAAGGAAGCGGTGATTGCAAAGGAGCATTCAGAGGGTAATCTGGACACGGCCATGTTCTACATGGATATGCGGACGCACGGCAAGGACTTCGAAAGATATTTCAACCGTGCAAAGGACCAGCACGGGGTCCGTTTTATCCGGTCTCGCGTGCATACGATTAACCCGGTGCCGGGGTCGGACGATCTGGAAATAGATTACGTAACCGAAGAAGGAATCATAAAAGGCGAACACTTCGACATGATCGTGCTTTCGGTGGGCTTTGAGACAGCGGAATCGGCCAAAGAGCTTGCGGGCTTGCTTGACGTGCGTCTCAACGACAACAACTTCAGCGAAAGCTCTTCGTTCAGTCCCGTTTCCAGCAGCAAGCCGGGGATTTTTGTCTGCGGATCGTTCCAGTCACCCAAAGACATTCCGCAGTCTGTAATGGAAGCCAGCGCGGCGGCGGCTGCCGCCGGAGGCCTCCTGGCGCCGGCGCGAGGAAGCTTGGTCAAGGATAAAATAATACCGCCTCAGGTCAACGTAATAGGCGAGCGGCCGAGAATCGGCGTGTTTGTGTGCAATTGCGGCATCAATATCGCCGGGGTCGTCGACGTCAAGGCCGTGCGCGATTATGCCAGGTCGCTGCCTTATGTAGAGTACGTAACGGACAATCTCTACACGTGCTCTCAGGATACCCAGACCGCGATGCGCGGCCTGATCGAGGAGCATAACCTCAACCGGATAGTTGTCGCGGCGTGTACTCCGCGAACCCACGAGCCTCTTTTCCAGGAAACGATGGCCGAGGCCGGCTTGAATAAATACCTCTTCGAGATGGCAAATATCCGTAACCACGACTCATGGGTACACAACGCCACACCCGATCTGGCTACCGCCAAGGCGAAGGATCTGGTCAGGATGGCTATCTCAAAGGTCGCCCTGCTCGAACCGCTCCCGGAACCGGCGCTCAGCGTCAACCAGAAAGCGCTGGTGATCGGCGGAGGGGTGGCGGGCATGAGTGCGGCAAAAGCAATTGCCGATCTTGGCTACCCGGTACACTTGATTGAAAGAACGGGCGAACTCGGGGGCCAGGCGCTCAACCTCTACAGGACGTGGCGTAATGAAGAGATTCAGTCTTTTGTGGAGAATCTGACCGAATCGGTCGGTAAACATCCCAATATTACCCTGCACCTCTCGACCAGCCTGGTGAACGTGGAAGGCTTCGTAGGCAACTTCAAGACGACGGTCCAAAACGGAGGGCAACCTCAGGTCATCGAACATGGAGTCACCGTAATCGCAACGGGCGGTAAGCAATTCACGCCTGCCGAATACAGCTACGGTACTGACCCCGAAATCATTACGCACCTGGAACTCGACCGCCGGTTCATGCAGGGCGATCCGAACCTGAGCAGCATCAACTCGGCTGTCTTCATTCAGTGCGTCGGCTCGCGCGAGCCTGAGCGGCCATATTGCAGTAGGGTGTGCTGCACGCACTCCCTCGAGAGTGCACTGCAGTTGAAGAAGCTCAACCCGGATATGGACGTCTATGTGCTATACCGCGACCTGAGGTCGTACGGTGAGCGCGAAGCGCTCTATCTGGAAGCGCGAAAGGCCGGGGTCATTTTCATCCGCTTCTCGGTCGATGATAAGCCCGTGGTCGTCAAGTCAGGGGGCAAGCTCCAGGTGACGGTAACCGATCACGTGCTTCGCAGACCGATAATCCTGAATCCCGATCTGGTCACCCTTTCGACGGCCATTCTGCCCAACGAGACCGAAACCATTGGGCAGTTCTTCAAGGTCCCGGTTAATGAGGATGGCTTTTTCATAGAGGCCCATGCAAAGTTACGCCCGGTGGATTTCGCGACGGACGGCGTCTTTCTGTGCGGTCTTGCGCACTACCCTAAACCCATTGACGAGAGCATCGCGCAGGCCCAGGCCGCCGCATCCAGGGCGGCAACCATTCTGTCGAAGCAGACCATCTACTTCGCCGGAACGATCGCATATACCTCTGCTCTGGATTGCAGCGCATGCGGCACATGTGTGAGCATATGTCCTTACTCGGCCCCCGCTTTCAACGAAAAAACCGGCAAGGCTGAAATAAACCCGGCGCTTTGCAAAGGCTGCGGTCTTTGCGTGGCCTCGTGCCGCTCCGGGGCGATAAGGCTTCGCGGCTTTGAGGATGCCCAGATATATAGCATGATCGATAGCGTCTAAGACAATTATGAGGTCCTGATGGACCCATGACTGAAAATGCCCCTCTACTTTGAGAAATAGGGGTAAACGTACAGACAGGAGAAATCAAATGTCCGATTGGGAACCAAAAATAATAGCCTTTCTGTGCAACTGGTGCTCCTACGGCGCGGCGGACCTTGCCGGAGTGAGCCGGTTCCAGTATCCGGCAAATATCAGGATAATTCGCCTACCCTGCTCCGGCAGGATAAACCCGAAGTTCATCCTGGCCGCCTTAAGGCACGGCGCTGATGGGGTCTGGGTTTCCGGATGTCATCCCGGGGACTGCCATTATATAGAGGGCAATATGTACGCAAGGCGTAAATTCGCCCTGCTAAAGAGCCAGCTCGAGTACACGGGTATCCTGGAACCTGGCCGTCTTCATTTCTCATGGATTTCGTCGGCCGAAGGGACCAAATTCGCTGAAATGGCCCGCCATGTCGTCGAATCGGTAAAGGCAACCGGGCCGGCGCGGCATTTTATCAAGAAGCAAGCTGAGGTGGCGTAGATGCAAGCATATAGCGAAAAAATCAGAGAAGCGGCCAAACGGCTGCTCTCGGAAAAACGCGTGGACGCGGTTATCGGTTTCCGAAGAGGTACGGTTCCGTTCATGAACGAGCCGTTTTTGGCCAGGACTCCCGAACAGGCCGACCAGTTTGTCTGGGACGGAAATTGTGGTATCAACCTGGCCAATTACCTGCCGAAAATGACCGGTAATATCGCCATTGCAGCGAAAGGGTGCGACTCGCGAAGTATCGTGATCCATCTGCTGGAAAACCAGATCAAGCGTGAGCAGCTATATGTTCTCGGGATTCCATGCCAGGCAATGACCGATAAGGCTAAAATCCAGGAAAAGCTGAACGGCAGACAGATCCTCCAGGCCGAAGATATGGGCGGCACGGTGCGGGTATCGGGCCGTGATTTCGAACAGACCTTTGAGCGTGCGGACTTTCTCCAGCAGAACTGCGCTATTTGCACGCACAAGAATCCCGTTATCTACGACGAACTGCTTGGGGAACCCGTCAAGGAGCAGGAGAACGACCGCTACGAGGACATCAGGAAAATCGAATCCATGCTGTCCGAAGAAAAACGCCTCTACTTCGACGATCTGGTCAAACCTTGCGTGCGTTGTTACGCCTGTCGCAACGCCTGCCCCGCATGCTACTGTCCAACGTGTTTCGTTGATGAATCCAAGCCACAGTGGATGGGCAAGACTACCGATCCAACAGACACCCGCACTTTTCATTTCTTGAGGGCTTTCCATGTGGCCGGGCGCTGCACCGACTGCGGATCGTGCGAACGCTCGTGCCCGGTGGGGATAAAAATGCGCATGTTCACCAAGAAACTCGAAAAGGAAGTCAAGGAACTCTACGGCTATGAAGCTGGTGTGATCCAGGATCAGCGGCCTCCACTCGACACTTACCGGCCTGACGATCCCGAACCCTTCCTCGGCTAAGCTGCGCGGCAGTGGACGGATCGCCGGTCATGACAGATAGAGAAGGAACAGTCAATGTCTGATATCTACATCGAGAAAGGGAACTTTATTCCCGGAGTAATCGAGCGGCTGATGGGCCGCTACCGGGTCCATGGGCCCGTGAAAAACGGTCGTTTCCACGAATTTACCCTCCTCAAGAACGCGGCGGAGGCTGACCTGGACTTTCAGAATACGCGCCTGTCACCCAAGGGGATTTTTCACCCGCAAGCCGAACGGATGTTCGAGTTCAGTCTGGCGAAAGACGATCCGCAGGCCGGAATCCTCAAAGAGGCTGACAAGGATTTCTCGCCCCGGGTCGTTCTTGGAATACGGCCGTGCGACGCAAAGGCTTTTCAGCTCGATGACGCAAACTTCATCACCGAGACCATAAAGGACCCCTGGTGGGCTCGAAGGCGAGAGGCGGCTACCATGATCGGCCTTGCTTGTGACTCGCCCTGCCCAACCTGTTTTTGCACGTCGATGGGAAGCGGTCCCTACGATACCGCGGGCCTCGATGTCCTGCTGATGGATACTGGCGATGGCTACGTCGCTGAAGTACTGAGCGAAAGAGGCGAAAATACCCTTCTGGTTACTTCCGGCTGGTCATCGGTCAGCAGTTCGATACGAGCATCTCTGGCTGATAAGAAAAAGGCTGCCGAGCGGAGCATCGCTGGCAGCTTCGACTCGGCCGCTATTGCTAAAAGGGAGATGCTCGAACTCTACAACTCACCGATCTGGGAGGAAGTCCAGTTCGCTTGCATTAATTGCGGTACCTGCACTTTCGTGTGCCCCACCTGCTGGTGCTTCGACATCCAAGAGGAAGTATACGAGGACAAAGGCGAACGGCTGCGGATGTGGGATTCCTGCATGTTTCCGCTTTTTACGCTCCACGGTTCGGGCCACAATCCGCGCAACCAGAAAACACAGCGGGTGCGCCAGCGCTTCATGCACAAACTCAAGTATTATCAGGACAAGTACAACAGCGGCCCGGCCTGCGTTGGCTGCGGCCGATGCGTACAGGCATGTCCGGTCAATATCGATATAAGGCAAGTCGGCCGCCAAATGGCCTCGCCCGACTGCGCGTGTCCGGCCTAGAGCCGTTTCGCTAATGGAGGAACAAAGGTGAATAACCCTTACCTGCCCTATCCGGTCCGAATCGATTCCGTTATTACGGAAACCGAAGATCGCAATTTGAAGACATTCAAGCTGGTCTTTCTTGATCCGGAAGATGAAAAGAAGTTCTCATACACACCCGGCCAGTTCGCAATTCTTTCGGTTGCCGGTCTTGGTGAAATCCCTATTGGGATCGCCACGTCTCCAACCGAGCAGGGGTTTATCAAATTCACGGTGAACAAGGTCGGAAAGGTAACCAACCACCTGCACAATATGCAAGCGGGTGACATAATGGGCGTACGCGGCCCCATGGGCAACTGCTATCCATGGGACCGGCTTGAAGGCAAAAACGTCGTGATCATCGGGGGAGGGTTTGCATTCACGACCCTTCGTTCCTCGATAGTATACATGATCGATCCGAAAAACCGCTCGAAGTTTGGAAAGATCGATGTTGTTTACGGCGCGCGTTTCCCCGGCCTTCTTCTGTACAAAGATGAACTGGCCCAATGGGAAAGGCGTTCCGACATAAACATGCATATAACGGTGGACAGCTCCAGCGACCCGAACTGGAAATACAACGTCGGCTTCGTTCCCGCGGTTACCAAACAGAAGGCGCTAAGCGCCGAAAACTCCTACGCAATAATTTGCGGTCCGCCGATCATGATCAAGTTTACCCTGCCCGTTCTCACAGAACTGGGATTTCCGCCCGAGCGGATCATATCGAGCCTTGAAATGCGCATGAAGTGCGGAATAGGCATTTGCGGCCGGTGCAACATCGGGACTGAATACGTTTGCAAGGACGGTCCGGTATTTACGCTCGAACAATTATCGAAATTGCCTAACGAATATTAAATATGCATGGAACAGTTGCATTCGCGTGGAATAAGAGTTATATGGGAAATCGCTGCTAAAGACGACCTCGTTTCCATCCGCTGCATTTCTGACGCAATTTCCTCTGGCCCCAGCGAGCAGTTGTCCCCCCGCTTTGGGGCGTGAATTAGAATAGGCTTACAGCGCAGAGTACACTTAGGAGAAGAGAAAAAAATGGAGCCAATGTTACTTACAAAGCGTGAAAAGCGCAAAGTGGCGAGTCAGTACGCCGACCTGTGCCTCACTTGCGGCACGTGCGCAGGCGGGTGTCCGGTCACCGGCCTGGATGGTCTGGACGTGCGGAAAGCCGTTCGCCTGGCTTTGCTGGGCATGGACCAGGAATTGATCGATTCTAGATTTCCCTGGCTTTGTACCCTTTGCGGCCGTTGCGAACATGCATGTCCAATGGGAATCGACCTCGTCGCGATGCTTCGTTCGGCCCGAAGCAAGAGGGAAAGAGACAAGGTCCCCGGCGTTCTCCACAAGGGCGTTCAGATGTGCCTCGAAAGGGGAAACAACGTCGGTATTCCAAAGGAAGACTTTCTTTTCCTGCTTGAGGATCTTGGCGCAGAGCTGGCGGAAGAGCTTCCCGGCTTCGAAGTCCCTGTTGACAAGAAAGGGGCAAAATACCTTTTCACCATTAACTCCAAAGAGCCTTTTGGTGAACCCGAGGACATGATGTACTGGTGGCGAATTCTGTATGCCGCCAACGAGTCCTGGACGACTACTTCCGAGAACTGGGAAGGCGTAAACTGGGGCCTTTTCACGGGCGACGACGAAGCGATGAAAGAAGTCGTCGGGCGGATTGTAAAGAACTACAAGGAATTGGGGTGCGAGTACCTCGTCTTGCCAGAGTGAGGGCACGCCTACTATGCGACCAGGCTTGGTCTCAAAAAATGGTATGCGCATGAAAACGTCAAGTTCGTCAGTGTCCACGATCTGCTCAAACAGTATATCGAGGAGGGGCGAATCAAGGTCGATAAATCGATCCATCACCACCTTACCACCTACCACGATCCGTGTAATTACGGCCGAAAAAGTGAACGCGCTTTCGGCCAGGGATATTACGAGGAACCCAGGTGGGTTACGCAGCAGTGCTGCGAAAATTTCGTGGACATGTATCCCGCTCGCGCCAACAACTTCTGCTGCGGTGCCGGTGGCGGCGCGTGGGCAGCTCCCTATGTGGAGGAGAGAATCTTCTACGGCCGCGTGAAGGCAAAGCAGATAAAGGACACCGGGGCTAAGCTTCTCATCGCTCCCTGCCATAACTGCCGCGACCAGATTATGAAGAGCCTCCGGAAGGAATATGACTTCATGGACGTCGAAGTAAAGTACCTCTGGGAACTTGTAGCCGACTCCCTGATTATCGAGCCGCGCGAGGTGGAATCCGAAGAGGAAGAATAAAGATTACCCGCTCAGATAAAATAGCCCCAGAATCACGTTGACGTGTGCATGGGGCTTTTCTATTTTAATGGATTGAGCCTGTTGATCGCGGTACCATCTCGCGGCGCCTGGTTTTCAATGCAACTCGAGCGCAAGCTCATTTGACAATGGAGCAATATGAGCAGAAAGCAAATCGTAATCAAAAAAGGGAAAGAAGACCTCTCACTCACTCGCGAGCAATCCGACGAACTTCAAATGATCCTTGACCGCCTGGCTGTCCAGGACCCCGAAGGCGAGAGTTTCGAGGGCTACCTGCACTCACTTCGGAACTCACTTTCCGGAAGACCGCTCCAGGCAGCCGCACTAATCGACAAGCTGAGCCGCAATCCAGCCCCTAACGGCTTTCGCACATTCCAGTGTCTCGAAGCAATCGTGGAGAGCTCGCCTTACAAAAGAAGCCTTAAGCAGGCAGCCTACCGCTTCTCACAAAAGGGCTTCACGGCAGCCGGGCAGACCTCCGCGCCAGAAAAAGTCGTCCTGATCCAGGGTGAGCATAGAAAGGCTACCGCTCACCTGTTAATGGTCCATGGGACCATGTGGATCGTTTCCGCTCTAATTCCTGATGCATCTACGGGAAGTTATGTTCTTCTAACCGCTTTCCTTGAAGACGATTTTGCCACCTTCAATGTGCGAGTAGCGGAAGCCAGCTCTCCGAAACAGTACAGGGATTACCTCCAGGTACTCTCAGCTCATGCCATTGGCCGCAGATGCCCGGAAATTCCACTCCGGCACGTAGCACGACTCTTCTTTGACATGCTCGCTTTTTGGACCGGCAAAGGCTCATATACCCAATTGGAACGCGCCAGAGATCTCCTCAAGGCGCATCATGACCCGGACAAAAAGCCCTACGTCTATGAGCTGATGCCTGAAATTGAGAATCCCGAGAAGTATTTTCCTGAATTGAAAATCGAAGAACTGCTCGAAGCCATGGACCTCTCATGGCTTAGATTTGACAAGGAGGAACTGGCGCCTTATCACGAAAAGCTAAAGGCCCTGGACAGTCCGCTTCTCGTGGTCCCACGGGAAGTCCAGGCAGAACGCATTCAGGAAGTGCTTTATAATGCGGCTGAAACTTTGTGCATTGGGGCAAAGCGATACCTTTTCACAAGGTTTTTCGAAGAGCAGGCGATGGCTTTCAAACTCTCCGGTGCTGAAGACAAGGCACGCTGGGCATGGATAGCTGCCGGCAATCTTGCGGGCCGGTCATCTGTGGGAAAAAACCCGGTTGTGTTGAATTTGGTCATGTATTCAATGAAGTTCTACTGGCCTGAGGATTTCAAAGCCGCCCAGCAGACTGAGGAAACCAGTGAGCCGGAGCACCGGACCCCATCGGGGATCATTTTGCCGTGAACCGTTAGATCGATACGGCCACCTCAAGATCAGAACCCCGGCCCGTTCATGCTCTGTTGACATAACTGGGAGGAGTTGCGCGGATGAATCCAACTGAAGGTATTTACGATCTCATAATACTGGGCGCAGGCCCGGCAGGGCTTACGGCCGGACTTTACGCGATGAGGGCTATTCTCAAGACCATCCTCGTGGAACGAGCAACTCACGGCGGCCAGGTAGCCATTACGAAAGGGGTTGAGAATTATCCGGGGTTCGAGGACATAAGTGGGCTGGACCTCTCCGATAAACTTCTTCACCATGCCCAATCCTACGGCCTTGAGGTCATGAGGGACGAAGCTGTCGCCATTCACCCGGGGGCCGACCTTCACACAGTGGCCCTTAGCAGCGGGATAACTCTGAAAGCTCATGCAGTAATCATTGCAACGGGCGGAAATCCAAGACGGCTCGGAGTACCCGGCGAAATGGAGTATGTGGGAAGAGGCGTTTCCTATTGCGCCAAATGCGACGGTTTCTTTTTCCAGAACAGGGTTGTAACCGTTGTTGGTGGTGGAGATACGGCGATCGAGGAGGCGCTTTATCTCGCAAAGCTTGCCTCAAAAGTTTACCTGGTCCATCGGCGCGACTCTTTCAGGGCAAGCAGAATACTCCAGAAAAGGATCCATGACTCGGATATAGAGCTGGTTCTGAATTCGGAAATCACTGAGATATGCGCTAATGAAGACGGGGTTCATTCGATTGACGTAAAAGACCTGCTGACCGGGAACGGCCGAACCATCGCAACGGAAGGAGTTTTTATATTTGTCGGCCTTTTGCCAAACAACCAGATTGTGCCTCCCGGGATAAAACTTGACAGCGCCGGCTACGCGATAACGGATGAGAAATGCGCCACCGATATCCCGGGTATCTACGTAGCGGGGGACCTGAGAACAAAATTTGCCAAACAGATAGTGATTGCTGCGGCCGAGGGCTGCACAGCCGCCTTGGCAGCGGCTGATTATGTTGACGCGAAGAAAAACTAATCGGTATCTTGGCCACCCGCCCTCGACATGTTTAATTGCCTCAGCCCAGGTTTCCATCAAGTTCGTCGAATAAGTCCTCCAGCCGGTACAGAAGCCGGTCCAGCTCGTTTAGCCGCCGTGCCAGGAGCAGTTCCCGCGCCTGGTCCCGCACTTTTACCAACTCGCCCAGTCTCCCGATTATCGGTTTTTTAGACTCCTCGCGAACGTGTGGATCGTTTTTGATTCTAATCATTACCTCGACCATTTCGTAAAGCGAAGGTTCATTCGCAACGACCCGATCGTATCCGTTATTACTCAAAAACTCATATAGATGGGGGAAAGAACCCTTCAAGCCGGACGATCCATAAGCCGGAAGGAGCCTGATATCGATCTGCATAAACTTGCTCATATTCTCCTCGCTTAAGTCGGAAGAACTCTCTTCGCTTATCAAGATGTGAACTATCACCCCTGCCGGACGCTGTTATGAAAGTCGGAACATTTTGGTCCTTTTTTCAAAAGGGTCCACAACACGATTGACAATATTAGTTATTGAAAATACACTAAGCACTCGATTATCCAACATCTCACGCCAATTAACCTTCTCCATTCCGAGTTCCGCGTAATGCACAACTAGATTCTCTTCGTTTTAAAGCTGTATCCCTCTCCAAAGAAGTAAATAGACATGGGGGAACATAACGTTTCTTTTTACCGACTGCCACTGATTTGAATCTCTATGGAGTATCGGGAATGAAACTTACACGGAGAGACTTTTTGAAAGTCTCGGGCGCCGCAACTGCCGGCCTTGCCCTTAGTGGATTGGGGATCGATTTCAGTCCGGTCGAGGCCTATGCCTGGGAGCTACGCACAAGGGAAGCCAAGGAGACACCAACAATCTGCTGCTACTGCGCGGTAGGTTGCGGAATTCTCTGTCACACGGACAAAAAGACCGGGCAAGTGATCTACACGGAAGGCGACGCCGACCACCCCATAAACGGCGGTTCTTTGTGTGCCAAGGGAGCTTCGGTTTACCAGCTTGCCCGGAATGACAAACGGGCTACCAACGTCCTTTATCGCGCACCTAACAGTGACAAGTGGCAGGTCAAAAAATGGGATTGGGCACTCAAGGAAATAGCCAAGCGCGTCAAGAAGACACGAGACGCTTCTTTTGTTGAGAAAAACGAGCAGGGCCAGGTGGTGAACCGCTGCAATGGCATCGCCTCGGTCGGGAGCGCCGCAATGGACAACGAGGAATGCTGGCTCTATCAGGCCATGCTCCGCTCCCTGGGGATTGTATACATAGAACATCAGGCCCGTATCTGACACAGCGCCACTGTCGCGGCTCTGGCAGAGTCGTTCGGACGAGGCGCAATGACCAATCATTGGATCGATATAGCAAATAGCGATTGTATTTTAATCATGGGCAGCAACGCCGCCGAAACCCATCCTGTCTCTTTCCGCTGGGTGATGAAAGCAAAAGACAAGGGCGGGACACTCATTCACGTAGATCCGCGCTATACTCGTACATCTACCAAGGCGGACATATACGCTCCGCTCAGACCCGGAACGGATATCGCCTTTCTGGGCGGGATGATCAAATACATCATCGAGAACAAGAAGTATTTTTTGGATTATGTAATCGACTACACCAACGCTTCCTATATCGTGGGAGAGAAGTACGAGTTCAAGGATGGCCTTTTCTCAGGATTCAATGCGGAGAAAAAGGCCTATGACTCTTCGACCTGGGCATATGCAATGGACGAAAAAGGGGTCCCCAAGAAGGATTTGAGCCTTCAGGACCCGCACTGCGTATTCCAGCTTATGAAGAGCCACTATTCGCGTTACGACCTGGATACCGTTTCATCGGTCACCGGAACCCCCAAAGACGATCTCATGAAAGTCTTTACAGCATTTAGCTCTACCGGGGTTCCTGACAAGGCCGGGACTATCATGTACGCGATGGGCTGGTGCCAGCATTCCGTGGGTGTGCAGAATATCCGTACAATCTCCATTATCCAGGCCCTTCTCGGTAATATGGGAATTGCGGGCGGAGGCGTAAACGCGCTTCGCGGTGAATCCAACGTACAGGGGTCAACCGACGCCGGGCTTCTTTTCCATATATTGCCGGGCTATAACCCGACTCCGACTGCTGCGCTGCCTACTCTTGCGGATTACAACAAAAAATATACCCCCTCCAGCAAGGACCCGCTGAGCGCAAATTGGTGGCAGAATCGCCCGAAATACATAGTCAGCATGCTCAAGGCTTTCTACGGAGATGCCGCGAAGCCTGACGACGATTTCGCTTACAACTGGCTTCCAAAGGGAGACGAAGGCAAATACTACGGTTGGCTTGATCTTTTCGACGCGATGTATAATAAGCAGCTCAAAGGCTTTTTCGCCTGGGGCATGAATCCGGCGTGCAGCGGCGCCAACTCCAATAAAACCAGAGAAGCCCTCGCCAATCTGGAATGGATGGTGAGTGTAAACCTCTTCGATAACGAAACGGCCTCCTTCTGGAAAGGACCGGGAATGAAACCCGGCAAGATAAAGACCGAGGTCTTCTTTCTCCCGTGCGCCACATTCCTGGAAAAGGAAGGCTCGATATCAAACAGCGGCAGATGGGCGCAATGGCGTTACAAAGCCCAGGAGCCCGAAGGAATGTCCAAACGCGACGGCGACATCATCTACCAACTCTTCCTACAGATTCGCGAGCTGTACGAGAAAGATAAGAAGGCAAAATTCCCGAACCCGATTTTGAGCCTGAACTGGGACTACGCAACGGATCGAAAATTCGATCCCCATCTCGTCGCAAAAACCATTAACGGGTACTGGACCAAAGATACTGCAGTTGGCGACAAGACATTCAGGAAAGGTGAACAGGTAGCCGCCTTTGCCATGCTCAAAGACGACGGTTCCACCGCCTGCGGAAACTGGATTTACTGCCAAAGCTATAATCAGGACGGCAATAACATGGCTCGCCGTGACAAAACCGACTACAGCGGAATAGGGTTGTATCCAAAGTGGTCCTGGGCATGGCCGGTAAACCGCAGAATCATTTACAACCGCGCTTCGGTAGACCCGGCCGGAAAACCATGGGACCCGAAAAGAACGGTCGTCGAGTACATAGCAGACATCAAGGACGGCAAATACCTGCCTGGAGGTACCTGGAAAGGTGACGTTCCCGATGGACCGTGGCCTCCTCTCAAAAACCCGGATGGTTCGGCAAGAGAAGACGCCAAACTGGCGTTCATCATGAAGCCCGACGGCTACGCGTCGCTTTTCGGTCCAGGGTTGAAGGACGGCCCCTTCCCGGAACATTATGAACCTCTCGAATGTCCGGTCGACAAGAACCCTTTTGGCGCACAGCTAACCAACCCTATCGCCGCAACATTCAAGAGCGACAAGGATAGCATCATGAGCTGCGACCCACGGTTCCCCTTTGTCGGCACCACTTACCGGGTTACCGAACATTGGCAGACCGGTGTAATTACCAGGCATATGCCCTGGCTGATCGAGGCCGAGCCTCAGGTTTTCGTCGAAATGAGCGAGCAGCTTGCCAGGCTCAAAGGAATCAGCAACGGCGAAAAAGTGATAGTCCAATCGCCAAGAGGTTCTCTGGAAGTTGTGGCGATCGTGACGAAGCGGTTAAAGCCCTTCACTATACAGGGACAGGAAGTGCATATGGTTGGTCTGCCCTGGCATTTCGGCTGGATTTATCCGAAGGATGGGGGTGACAGCGCAAATCTGCTGACCCCCTCAGTGGGTGATCCCAACACACACATCCCCGAATCGAAAGCATTTATGGTAAATGTGCTGAAAAAGGGGGCATAAGCTATGGCAGGTAAGAGTATTTTCATCGACACCATACGGTGCATCGCCTGCAGAGGCTGCCAGATCGCATGCAAGAACTGGAACCAGAACGGTGCTTCTGCGACTGAGAACCGGGGGAGTCACCAGAACCCTCCCGATCTGGACGGAAATACGTTTAAACTCGTCCGGTTCAGCGAGGTTGAAACAGACGGCAAGGTGGGCTTCTATTTCTTCCCCGATCAATGCAGGCACTGCCTTGAACCACCGTGCAAGGAAGTCGCTAACGGATATGAGGATGAATCGGTTATCCAGGATGAAGCTACCGGCGCTGTCGTTTATACAGAAAAGATGAAGAAGGCGCCTTTTGAAGAGGTCACGTCAAGCTGCCCGTACAATATCCCGAGGCTGAACGCCAAATCTCAAACGGTCAAATGCACCATGTGTATCGACCGTATCAGCTCAGGCCTGACGCCTGCCTGTGTCAAGGTTTGTCCGGCCGGGGCCATGAACTTCGGAGACAGGGCGGAAATGGTGAAACTGGCAAACGACAGGCTTCAGGGCGCAAGGGACAAATACCCTAAAGCTCAGCTTCTGGATCATGACCAGGTACGTGTCATCTACCTGGTCGCCGATGATCCGGGAAAATACCATAAGAATGCGATTGCTAGCCTGCCCCGGAAGATTGGCAAAGTGGCGTAAATCTTTTTTAGAGACCTGGCCGCGCCTTCAATTGCGGCCGGGTCCCCACGTCAATTAACAATATCTTCCCGGAAACTTCGCCTCGCTGAGGGCCGAGACGAATTCCACCTTCTACAAATCGGCAGGGGCGATTTTATGACATTAAGCAAGCCGCGTTTGACAAGGCAGGCCGGTTAAATATCCGGCTTTTATCAGAGGAATGAAAGTGAACGGCGATCCAAATATGGAGAAAGACGAGATCCGGAGGGCTGTCGCGCTTGCCAGAGATCAAAGGCCCGCCTATTCTTATCTATATGATTTTCTTGAAGCGCTGTTCCTTGCGAGCGCGGAAATCAGAAGCAGGCTTCGCATCGAAATACCATTCATTGAAAACATCTTTGCAAAAACCATGTGGGAAAGCGGATTGCCCCTGCTCAACCGATGGGATTTTCCCATAGACACCGCTGCAGCCGAAGATCTTCTCATAAGCATCGAAAAAGCCATCCCCGAGGCAAACCCGCAATTAGCGAACGCTTATGAATCACTCAAGCATTCCATTGCGGCTCATTCAAAACGCAGCCGGGAGTTCTGGAACAGTTTTCTGCATCATGAAATGGAACCATGGGAAGAGTGGCTTGACATAGATTCCGCAACCGACCTGGCCTCCGTTCTTTTCCTGGTAAGAAGCGCTACAAAGCCTTCGCTGGAGCTAACCTCCCGCAGGTTGCTCGAAACCCATATACTCCCGCCTTCATGGATCAAAGGTTACTGTCCTGTGTGCGGCTCACTGCCAGCTCTGCTTTATATCCATGGCGAAGGAACCAGAAAAGCATTCTGCTCCTGGTGCGCGACCATGTGGGACATTCAAAGGCTCCAATGTCCGTACTGCGAAAACCGCGATCACACATCTCTCGGCTATATCGGAATCGACGAAGAGCCCCAAAACCGGGTCGTCTACTGTAATCTCTGCAGATTCTACTTCAAGCAGATCGATATCCGTGAGTTGGCCTACGCTCCCTACCTGCCCCTTGAAGAATGGACCACTCTCCACCTCGACCTGCTGGCCCTGAAAACAGGCTGGCGACAGCCTCTTTCTCCTGCACCGGCCATCTATTCTAAAGTGGAATGACTTCACACCCACTCGCAGCAGTCAGCAATTATCGTCCGCTCGTTTCAAGACGCACTTCTTATATACAGGCCGACGCGGTGCGATTTCGGCCCGACTCGCCTGCAGCACCAAGTTTTCTCACACCCCTGACTCCGTCACCAATTCTCCCCCGCGATGAATCCTGGCAATTTCATCGCACTGCCATTCTTATTGTCATTCAGGAATCACTAATTCTCGAATCGTAGTGTTTTCCTTGCAAGACCACCTGCCGCTTCGGATGAAAAATTGATGACGGACGATTGCTTTTTTGCTCTTGAGTTGCTGCCAAATCGCTGTATTATGGCCGCTCGGAAAAAAAAGCTGAGCGTCTATCAGACAAGAACTGTACAAAAAGAGCGCCCGGGAACTTCTACGCGGAACCTTGGGCTGCCTTAACCTTTGTGGATTTAGTGGCATGACATTTCAGAAGCAAATCTTTCCCCTGGCTTTTGTGCTGTTTGTAGGCTCCTTGTCAGTGGCCGGTTGCATCAAGGTTGGTCCGGATTTTACCAAGCCTGAGGCGGCGATTTCATCGAACTGGCTTGAAACCTCTGATGAGCGCGTCAAAAGTGAGCCGGCAAACTATCGTGCATGGTGGGAATCTTTCGGCGATGCGGGTTTGAACCGCGCAATCGACAGGGCCTATCGTGAAAACGTATCACTGAAAATTGCCGGTGTCCGGGTTCTCGAGGCCAGGGCTCAGCTCGGCATTGCCGTAGGAAACATCTATCCTCAAACTCAACAGTTAAACGGTACGACGACATACAACCTGGCAACTCCGTTTTCGGCTACATCGGCAGCCGAACAGGCGATCGTTCCGACGGCGGCGGCTGGCCCAACCGTCTACTGGCAGGACCAGGCGAATTTAAACATAGCCTGGGAGCTTGATTTCTGGGGGAAATTCAGAAGAGCAGTCGAATCGGCCGATGCAACCCTGCGAGCAACCCTTGCCGATTATGACAGTGCGCTAGTATCCCTTACGGCCGATACGGCTAATGCATACATCCAGATCAGGATACTTGAAAAGCGGATCGAGATCGCGCGGCAAAACCTGGAAACCCAGAAGGAAAGCCTCAGGATAGCGGAAGCTCGCTTCCGCGGCGGTTCGACCTCTGAGCGTGACGTCGAACAGGCAAGAACGATTCTTTTCAACACTCAGGCAGCCATTCCGGTCCTGGAGGCGCAGTTAAGGCAGAGCAAAGACGCGCTCAGCGTGTTAATTGGCATCCCGCCCAATGATCTTTTGGACATCCTCAGCGACGCCTCAGAAATTCCGGTTCCTCCACCCCAGGTTGCAGTCGGGATTCCAGCCGATCTGCTGAGACGACGTCCGGACGTCCGTCACGCTGAGCTTCTGGCGGCCGCGCAGTCCGCGCAAATCGGGGTTGCCAAAGCAGCCCTTTACCCTGCATTTTCACTTACAGGTTCTTTCGGTTATTTATCCACAGATCTTGGAACAGCCAAACTCTCTGACATATTCATGGCAAAAGCGGCGATGGTGACCGCCGGCCCCTCTTTTACATGGAATATCCTCAACTATGGGCAAATCACCAATAATGTGCGCGTGCAGGATGCGCGTTTCCAGGAGCTTTTGCTTTCTTATCAAAACACAGTACTGCAGGCGCAACAGGAGGTCGAAAATTTCCTGGCAGGATTTCTGCGGTACCAGGAAACCACGGAAAACCTCGCTATCAGCACATCGGCCGCAAAACATTCACTCGACCTTGCCTTCATTCAGTACCAGCAGGGAAGCACGGATTTTACTACTGTCCTCACTGCCCAGCAGTCTCTTCTCGTTTCACAGGACAGCCTTGCAACCTCAATGGGCAATATCGCCATAAACCTCGTAGGGGTCTACAGAGCGCTTGGCGGCGGGTGGGAGGTCAGGCAGGGAGAGGACATTCTCCCACCTCAAGTAAAAGAGGCCATGGCAAAGCGCACTAACTGGGGATGTCTGCTTTCACCGGCCGCCTATATGCCTCCTCCCGGCGCCAAATCCGATATTCGCAGCCCGGACTGGTAGAGACCGGCGGCTAAATCCAGAAAAAACACACGTTGTATCCGGAGAAATCATGATCTCGCTTCTCAAATCCATGGCGCTACTGAAAAAGACAGCCGCCGCCGCTTTACTCGGCTTAATCCTGCTTTTCCCCGTTGGCTGCACGCAAAAGCAGCAAGCGACCCCACCTCCCCCCCCTAAGGTCACCGTAAGCCAGGCCGGGCGGCAGGACATTGTCGACTACCTTGAATATAGCGGCAATACGCAGGCAATCAACACTGTCCAGCTCCGCGCGCGCGTGGAGGGATATCTCGACGCTGTTTACTTCAAGGACGGGGATATGGTGAAGAAAGATCAGTTACTTTTCCTCATCCAGCAAGACACATATTTTGCGATGCTCCGGCAGGCCGATGGCAACGTCCTAAACCAAAAATCCCTGCTCGAGCACGCCAAAAAAGAGTTCGAACGTTACTCCAAACTCCAGGAACAAAAAGCCGCCGCTGATACAGATGTCGAAAACTGGCGTAATCAGCGCGACACAGCACAGGCTGGCCTGATCTCGGCCGAGGCGCAGCGCGATCTTGCGAAGCTCAATCTCACATACACATGGGTAGTCGCCCCCTTCACGGGCCGCATCGACAGGAGGCTTGTCGATCCCGGAAACCTCGTAGGCAGTGGATCAAGCACTGTTTTGGCCGAATTGACCCAAATCGACCCCCTGTATGTCTACTTCAACATCGCCGAAACCGATATTCCGCCTTATATGTGGGATGCGAGAACTGCTTCGCTCAAGTCTTCCAAATCAGCCGCGAAGCCGGAACAAACTCCTGTCTTTCCTGTCTTCATGGGCCTGGGCAACGAAGAAGGATATCCGCACGACGGATATATTGATTTCTCATCGAGTACGGTAAACACCTCAACAGGGACGCTGCTTGTCAGGGGAGTTTTTCCAAACCCCGATGGCAAAATGCTGCCGGGCCAGTTTGCCAAAGTCAGGATGCCGATCGGGAAAAAGGATCACGCCATCCTCGTTCCGCAGGCTGCGGTAAGCTACGACCAGTTGGGGACCTATGTACTGATAGTGAATGAAAACAATACGGTCGAACGCCGTAACGTCAAAACCGGCCCTCAAAAAGATCATTCGTATGTGATCGAGGAAGGCCTTACCGGAGATGAGTGGGTCGTTACTAATGGCGTGCTCAAGGCGATTCCCGGCAGGCAGGTTAGCCCCGAACGTGCTCAGGGGCAGGGCTCGGCTGAAAAACCAGTTCAAGGGGCAGGCAAATGATCTCAGAGTTTTTCGTTGACAGGCCTATTTTCGCAAACGTTATCGCCTTCGTAACAGTCATAATCGGCCTCGTCGCGCTATACGGCCTCCCGGTCGCCCAATATCCGCAGATCGTTCCGCCCACAATACAGATTTCAACGCGATACCCGGGGGCAAGCGCCCAGGTCGTCGCCGAAACCATCGGCGTTCCCATCGAGCAGGCCGTCAACGGGGTAGAGGGCGCGATATACATGTCGTCGGCCAGCAGCAGCGACGGCGCTTATACGCTTACAATCACATTCGAAGTCGGGACCAATCTCAACGCATCCCTTGCCCTTGTACAGAATCTGGTAAACAGCTCACTTGCCCAGCTTCCGGGCGGCGCTCAGCAACAGGGGGTGACCATAAGGAAAGTCTCTCCAAACATCCTGCTCGTGGTGAGCCTATATGCAGACGATGACCGATTCAGTGAGATTTTCCTTTCAAATTACGCGGTCATAAATCTTCAGAATCCACTGGCCAGGCTTCCGGGCGTCGCCCTGGTGAGAGTTTTCGGCGCCGGACCTTACAGCATGAGAGTGTGGCTCGACCCTCTCAAGCTCCACTCGCTGGGCATTACGTCTGCCGACGTCATGACCGCCATTCAGGGACAAAACGATCAAGTCGCATTAGGTCAGCTCGGCGCGCCCCCTGTAGCCGAGGGGCAACCCTTCCAGCTTACGATCAGCACGCTCGGCCGCCTTTCCGATGCCGCCCAGTTTGAAAACATAATCGTCAAAACGGCGACCGATCAAGCCCCGCAGACCGTTCGTCTGCGCGACATAGCTCGAGTGGAGCTGAGCCAGCAGAACTTCACTAATTTCGCGTATTATAATGGCCACCCAACGTCGCTGATCCCGATTTTCGCCCTTCCGGACGCAAACGCCATTACGGTCGCCGACAGCGTCTATAAGGCAATGGGTGAAATGAGCAAGACTTTTCCCGACGGGCTCAAATGGGCAACCCGCTATGACACGACCCAGTTTGTCCGCCAAGCCATCTCAAAGGTGTATGAAACTCTTTTCATAGCCGCTGTCCTGGTCCTGATAGTGGTGCTCCTTTTCCTACAGAGCTTCCGCGCGATGCTCGTTCCCGCCACAACCGTTCCGGTCACCATCATCGGCGCTTTCATCGCGATGGCCGCACTCGGGTTTACAGTTAATCTAATGACGCTTTTCGCCCTGATTCTGGCCATCGGCATCGTGGTCGACGACGCAATCGTTGTCGTTGAGGGCGCCTCGTACCACATAGAACGTGGAATGACGCCCAGGAACGCCACGATCAAGGCAATGCAGGAATTGACGGGGCCGATCATGGGAATCACGCTTGCCCTGGTTGCGGTTTTCCTGCCGGCCGCATTTTTCCCGGGCATAAGCGGGCAAATATTTCGCCAGTTTGCGCTCGTTATCGCTGCAACTGCAGTAATAAGCGCTATCAACGCCCTTACCCTGAAACCGGTCCAGTGCGCTCTATGGTTGAAACCGCAGAGCAAAAAACGTCCTAATTTCATCTACCGCGGGTTCAACAGGCTTTTTCAATGGATGACCGACATATACATGGTGGTGGTTGTCTACATGGTGAAGCGGCCGGTCATGATGCTGATCGTTTTCGCTATCATCGTCACCGTCTCCTTCTGGCAATTTCTCAGCCGGCCGAGCGGATTTCTCCCCACCGAGGACCAGGGATACGGGATCTTATTTACCCGCCTGCCGGAAGGCTCATCGCTGCCGCGCAATCGTGAGTTGGCCGACAAGGTGAACGCCATCCTCAAACGAGTTCCCGGCATTGAGGCGTGGGTGACAATCGGAGGCTACTCCGTTTTGGATGGGGCAAACAGCCCCAACATTTCATCATCATTTGTCAATTTCCAGGATTGGAAGGTGCGGGGGAGCGCCCTGAACCAGGACGTGATCATAGCCAATTTGAACCGGGAACTGGCGGGACTCGAGGAAGCCCAGACACTTTTTATCATCCCGCCTTCCATTCGGGGGTTAGGCCAAACCGGAGGCTTTCAGATGATAGTCGAGGACCGAGGCGGATACCTCGGGCTCAAAGGAGTCGAGCAGGCTACTCAAGCACTCATACACGCGGGAAATTCACACGCTGAGCTGCGAAATCTGATAACGCCGTTTAGCATGACCAGCCCGCAACTCTACCTCAACATCGACCGGACCAAGGCCGAGTCACTGCACGTCCCCATGGCAAACGTTTTCGGTGCGCTCCAGGACTACCTTGGGTCATCATATGTAAATCTTTTCAACAAGTTCAACCAGGTATTTCAGGTCTATATCCAGGCCGAAAGCAATTACCGGATGGATCCCAGGGACATCAAGAGCCTCTATGTCCGCAACCAGGCGGGAGGTATGGTCCCCCTGGGTACACTGATGAATGTAGAGCGTCAGGAAGGCTCGGAGTTGATCACCCGCTACAATCTCTACCCAGCCGCGCCCATCTTCGGGTCTGCGGCCCCGGGGTTCAGCTCCGGCCAGGCACTGGCGCAAATGGAGCGGCTTGCCGCAGATACGCTGCCTCAAGGCATAGCCTACGACTGGACTTCAACGAGCTACCAGGAGAAGAAGCTGGGCTACCAGGCCTATTTCATTTACGCCCTTTCCATATTTCTGGTCTATATGGTGCTTGCGGCCCTATACGAGAGCTGGACCTCGCCCGGCGCCGTTATTCTGGTTGTGCCGGTTGCGATCGTCGGGGTTCTCCTCGCTCTCTTAGCCCGAGGATACGAAACCAATCTCTACACTCAGGTTGGACTTATCCTCATGATCGCCCTGGCAAGCAAGAACGCAATACTCATCGTGGAATTCGCCCGTGACCTCCACCACGGCGGCTTGTCCATCGAGGAGGCAGCGATCGAAGCCACCCGCAGGCGGTTTCGCCCCATCGTGATGACCTCATTCGCTTTCATCCTGGGAGTTGTGCCCCTACTGGTGGCTTTCGGCGCGGGATCAGCCAGCCAGCGCGCCCTTGGGACAGTCGTTTTCGGCGGCATGCTTTCCTCTACGCTTCTGGCTATCCCGTTTGTGCCCGTTTTCTATGTGCTTCTGGAGCGCCTTAGCGAACGTTTTCAACGCTCTAAGCCAAGAGAAGACAGCTTCGAGTAGTATCTTGTAACTCTTGCGACATAACACTGAAGCGCGGACACAGCTCAACCCTGCCCGCCACAGTGTCATGGAGACCATATAGGGAGCCGTGACTAACGACTCAATGCATGCGCTCTGATCTTAGAGCCGGCCTCCACTCATACACCTGTTATAGGACCTGTTGTAGAGATAAGACCAATCGTTAGCAGCCGCAGCACTACCACCCAGCGCGCCAACTCCACCACCAATCGCCGCGCCCGTTCCGGCTCCCCTGCCACCACCGATGATTCCGCCTAAGATCGCTCCCGTAGCGGCCCCTCCAAGTGCGCTGCCAAGGACGTCGCCACCCGGGTTGGCGTTGCGGTTGGCATAGTCCCTGGCATAATTGTCGCAATAGCCGGAAGACCTGTCAGACGCAGCGAAACTCGTTGCCGCTCCCACAACAAACATCCCGGATGCCAAAACAGCGGCAATTAGAGCCCATGTAATCATGGAATTTTTTCTCAACATTGATATCCTCCTCACCCGGCCGGTAAATTCATGTCTCAGGCCGTCTTCTCGTGAGGTCAGTCGCGGGACATGCCTCCGACAGCCCAAATAAGGATTAACTCCAATAAAACCGGCCGGATATAGCACTCTTAAGTTAAAATATAACCACTAATTCTCTGAGACAATCTGCAGTCTCGGTTTTAGATTTTTGACAGACTCAGTCGGGCCTCGATCCCCATTCTTTTTATCACGGAAGCAGCGGCAGGCGGCACGAGATGTTCCCAGGCCTCCCCCCCAGCCATACGTCTTCTTACCTCTTTTGCGCTTATACCTTTCTGTTCGCTTGATTTTACCCAGAGCACTTCGACCTTCAGCGCCAACGATTGAAGCAAGTTGAGCTTCCTCTTCCCCCAATCGTCGTAAATGGTGAGATAAAAAACGGCATCGAGCGGGACGTAAAAATGATAGAGATCCGGGAAATTTATCGGAAAGGGCACTATGGAAAACCCCGCAAGGTCAAGCCCCGACTCTAGCAAGACCGCCCGAATGATGCTGTAGCGCTCGAAATATGTGAGCGGGTTTGCTGCAGATGAACTCCGGTCAGGATCGGCTGCATCGGTTTTTGTGTGGCTGGGATCGGGGTTTGTGATTCCGACCACCAGGTGTCTGCACCTCTCCCTGGCGGCCAGGACATACTTTAGATGATCGAGATGGAAAACCTGAAAGCGGCCGTGAACGACGCCGGTCTCTGTCATAACTCCTCGACTCGATTAGAGATTGTCTGAGTAGACATGCGCGAGGAAAATGCGCCTTATTACGACTATATTTGGATGCACGGCAATATAGACCAGTGCAAGAAGCGGCGCGGGCGGCCACAACAGGCTTGCCCATCCGCTAATTACTATGACGCTCGTCCTCGTCCCTTTGCTTGCCAGGGTAGGTTTTCCCATTGGGATTCCAAGACTCTCAGCCCGTGCGGTCGTGTAGCTGATGAGGCTGCCCCCGGCAAGAGCAAAAAACCCGATCACCAGCAACAGCCAGGGGGGAAAACCCACTGGAAGCCTGATGAGATAGACGATCAGGCCGATCGTTAAGGCCAGGTCGAAGTAGCGGTCAAGGACCGAGTCCAGGAAAGCTCCCCCTTTGCTCTGCAAGCCCGTAAGTCTGGAGAACTGGCCGTCAACGCCGTCCATCACTTGGGCGAAAGCGGCGAGAAACGCTGCAATCCATCCCCAGCCGGCAGCAAAAACAACTCCGGCTAAAACCCCTACGCTGGTCGAAAACAGTGTAATCATCCATGGGCGGAGACGCTCTAAAGCAACGAGCTTTGGCGTAATGCGCGCCGAAAGATTCATCTTGATCCACTTAAGAATAAATCTGTCAGTGGGTTTTGTTTTCCAGTCGCTCATCGCAGGATCAGCTTTTCCATTCACACTTATGATTCCAAAGGGGGGTTTACGCCACCGGTTAAATCACAACTCTCGAGATACTCGCGAACAGCTCCCAGGGTCGTCATGAGAGGATCTCTCTCCCGCAGCTCGAGGACCCACCAGTGGCACCCAAGCGATACCAGAAGGTCAAGGCGGCCGCGAATATCCTCCAGACATACGGGCGGGACATGCCGATCATCGATTTCTTCATGATAGATGTGTGCATTGAAAACACGCTCAGGATGGGGGAGTACGAAATCTTCGAGTTCGAACACCTGGCACTGCACGGACTGGCAAACGCGGGCATGGCCGATATCGAGTGTTATTCCGGCTCCCGTTTTTCGAATCAGTTTTTCAAAGAGCTGAGGCCTGCTCGACCATCCGGAAGCCAGATTCTCGAGGCAAAGATGCACTCCGAGGCCTTTCCCATAGCCGACAAGATCGGCCAGTGCGGTTATCGTACGTTCCCAGGAAAGGCCCTCCGATGAAGTTCTTCCCAATCCGAGGTGTACGGTCATAAACCTGCCCTCGAGCCTGGACACAATCCGGCAGAACTTTCGAAATATTTCCATGGCGGCCTCCGCCTTGAGGTCGTCCTCGTCGCCAAGGTCAATACCTTTGAAAGCGCAATGGTATCGCACTTCCAGACCCTTGAGCTTCGCAATCTCGCCAAGGAGCCTCGACTCTTCAATTTCATTTCGGGGTAGGTCTTCAACCTTGAATGTCCAGTCCACCCCTGAGAAACCGTACTGCAATGCGGTCTCCCTGAGAGTGGAGGTGTCATCAAAGAAATTACAGAGAGCAATAGACGGTAGATTCATTTGATCGAATACTCTTTTCTGAAACGGCATACAGCGGCTATTTTACACAAAAGCGCTAATAATCCAGGATTTAACATTGTATCAGCACTACGCAGGAGAGTCTCGCTCAAGATTATCGATCTATATAATGAAATGTCACACCGATGATGAGCCTCAGAGTATCCCGGGAAGGTGAACCGAGCCGGGAGTTGGGGGGGGACCTTTCTCCCGGCTCTGTTCGAGGGGTAGATTAAATGGGGTTTAATCTCCGTTAATATTGTCGGAAGAATATGTCCTGAGCTGAAGACAAAAAACGAAAAACTCTCCACCACATCAAAAAAAACTGTCAAAATGAAAAGGCCGGAATACAAACTCCGGCCTTTAGGGGTTTCCACAGGGCTCAAGGAGGTTAGATCTTTTTGACCTTGACTGCCTGGGGGCCTTTTGCTCCCTGCTCAACAACAAATTCGACGTGATCGCCCTCCTGTAGACTTTTGAAGCCGGTGCCTTCGATTGCGCTATGGTGAACAAAGTAGTCTTTGCCACCATCTTCGCCTGTAATAAACCCATAACCCTTTTGGTCGTTGAACCACTTAACAATACCTTGCGCCATCTCTTCTTACTTCCTTTTGAATGTGTTTGATTTAGGACTTACGCGGATGTCCATAATAAAATAGCGGCCTGCTAAAATAAATGCAAGCAAGAAAAACATTGAATCAGGCTTATTGGAGTTTCGATACCCATGGCTGGTGCCCTTCCGGTAGCGGGACCGCTGGAACGCGCCCAGGCTCTCGACGCTCCGCGAGGCTTGCGGGCGGTGAGACTGCAGGCCGGATTCACCGCTTGAACCTGCGGCCGTGTTCACAGGCAGAATCTAGACGTAGCAAAAATAGTTGCTTTACTGAAGTGGAATCCGGGGGGATGGCTGTATTCGTGAGAAACAACTATACTGCTATTGATTCGATGTTGGATTGAAGGAAAGAAGCAAGTCGAGATGACTGACTCTGTGATAAAGCACCAAACTGAAAACCGGATCGATAAGTTTCCCCAAGCTCCTTTTCATAAACTAATCTGGCTGGGACCCCGAATACCGGTTTATCTGGCTGCTCATGGCCCATCAGGACAAGTTCAGCTCCGTTGAGGCTTGTTGTAATTTCATCTTTATGGCTGAACGCCACCCCTTTTTCGGATATGTCTATAATCTGGCCGATAATGACCTTGAGGGTTCCCGGCACGGGTAGTGCCGCCAAAATGCCGTCTTTCATCTTATACCGAATATGTTCTCTGGTTTGAAAAGACACTTTGGGACTTCCTCCTGAACTCCATCCATCGGCACACGGCCACCCGCAGCCTCTGACGTAGATCTAAAACCTTATAATGAGTTACTTTTATGATCGGACTATCGGGCAGGTAGCATTAGCGAAATTCAGACAATCTGGAAGTATGGCTTGGCGCCATGCATTCCTGATAGTCGTCTTTCCCCTGAAATGACCGGCCGGCAAATCCTGCGAAAAAAGCAGACCGGCTGCCGGGCGGCGGCCGGCCCGTTATTGTGAAGGTAATCGGGTCTTGGATTGCTGCTTACGAGATCGGAGGCCGTCTTCCGGTAAGCATGGAAACGAGGAAGAAAACAAGGAACAGGACAAAGAGAACCTGCGCAATCCAGGCTGAGGTCCCGGCAATTCCGGCAAAACCAAAGATGCCGGCAATTATGGCTACCACGAGAAACATCAAGGCCCAGGAAAGAATCATGGGATATTCTCCTTTCATTTCTTATCTGGTCGAGCCGGATTCGAAGAACTTATGCGTTACATAACCTCATTTATTTCAACTGCTTAGTCACAAAGTAATACTTCTTGACTGATAGTCAATCATGGCATGTGGAACGCGATGACCCGGCATCTCCGGTACCCGGCTAAACGCGATATCGTCATCGCCGCGGGGAGAACCCATGATCCGTATGTGCCTCTTGCCCGAACACCTTACCTATAACGGGCTGCAATATTGCACTTAAAAACTAATCGAAGATTAAGCGGAAAGTTTAAGTCGATTTTACCGGCTTCCGGATTTATTCTTGACCATTCCTGGCCATGACCGAAATTTTGATCTGCCGATGACCCGAAATTTTAGCGGGATCAGATGGTACACGTAAACGGAAATAGTTTCCTTACGGTATTTAAAGCGGATAGGAGGGATTCTTAGATTCTCGATAAGCTCTCATCGGTGTCCCTCCCTTCTGTACCTGGGAAGTACACACTGAGGGACATCGATGCAAAAATATATGGAACAGTAACGAATTGTTTTGCGGGTTTGCCGAAGCGGGGACTCGAACCCCGACAGCCGTACGGCCACTAGACCCTGAACCTAGCGCGTCTACCAGTTCCGCCACTTCGGCAAATTGGCTTGAAAAAGATACCGCAATAACGTATTCTAAAAGTCTTTGCCTGTCAAGGCGTTTCCAACTACTTCCAGGAAGGTGTCTCAATATCATGCAGGTGTTTCGCGGAATCGATGCCGTCGTAGGCAAACTCAAAAACCCGGCGATAACAATCGGAAACTTTGATGGGGTCCATAAGGGCCACCAAACCCTTTTCCAGAAGGTAAAACAATGGGCCGAAGAACTCAACGGCCAATCGGTCGTGGTTACATTTGACCCTCACCCCCTCGAAGTGCTGTTTCCTGAAAAGGTCCTTTCATTCATAACCTCTCACCGGCAAAAACTTGATCTTATCGCAAGCTGCGGGATTGACGCAGCGATAGTAATCCCCTTCGATCACGGGTTCTCACGAATGTCCGCCCGCGAATTTGTGGAGATCGTTATCGTTGAGAAGATCGGCGCCAGGGCGATTGTCGTCGGCCATGATTACCGCTTCGGACACAGCCGCGAGGGCGACATCCCCTTTCTAAAGAAGTTGGGGGAAATATATGGTTTTAAGGTCGAAATCGTCTCAGGAATCAAGATGAACGATACCGTCGTGAGCAGCACGACCATCCGGCAGATGATCACGGACGGCAATATCAAGACGGCCAACAAGCTGCTGGGACGGTTTTTCGAGGTAAGCGGGACCGTCATCCCCGGCCGAAAAAGAGGCGTTACACTGGGTTTTCCGACCGCCAACATCCGAATGCCTTCTGTAACCTCGCCGCGAACAGGGGTCTATGTGATCGAAGCTGAAGTGGACGGCAAAAGGTACGGGGGCGCGGCCAACCTCGGATATAATCCTACCTTCGGCGATATCGAGCTCTCCCTGGAGGCGCACCTCTTTGATTTTGACCAGGATATCTACGGCAAGATCATCACTATAAGGTTCATAGACAGGCTTCGGGATGAACAACGTTTTTCAAGCCCGGATGAACTCGCCCTGCAGATCAGGAAGGATGTGGACACGGCGAAGAAGATTCTGGCAGAAATGAAAATCCGCGAACCTGAGTGAGTGAATATTATCCGGGCGAACAGCACTTTCACTGCCCCGGGCGCCCGCCGCCTTCGTGTTCTCCGTGATGCTCACAAAACTAAGTCAATCGGGAAAATCGCAGGCTGATCGGCCGGTGATTTTCCCATTCACCCATTCACCTATTCACCTATTCACCTACTCACCCATTCACCCATTGACCTATTCACCTGCTCTTGACTCATTCAGCATTTTCGGCTTCGACAACGTAGTTTCCAACTGCCCTGTCCATGAAGTTGGCGACATGGTCCTGCATGGCCAGGATCAACGGTTCGAGGGTGCGCGCACTGACGGCGGATACGCCTACTCCCCCGTGTCTTCTAATCTGGCGCTCGACGAGGTCGAGCGGGACGAGGTCCGTTTTGTTGAAAACCGTTATGACGGGCTTCGAGTTGAGCTCCAGCTTTCCCAGGATTCTTTCTACAGCGTCCTTCTGCTCTTCAAATCGCCCGTTGCTGATGTCGACTACATGAAGCAGCAGGTCGGCATCCTGCAATTCTTCCAAAGTGGCCGCAAAAGCTTCGAGCAGGTCTTTTGGCAAGTCTCTTATGAATCCGACCGTGTCGGATATTATGACTTCGAAGTCTTTCGGGAATCGAAGCCTGCGGCTTGTTGGGTCAAGAGTGGCAAAGAGTTTGTCCTCAACGAAAACAGAGCTGTGGGTCAAAGAATTCAGCAGGGTTGACTTACCGGCATTCGTATAGCCCACAATGGAAATAGTGGGCATCTCTTTTCTTGTCCTTTTTGCACGCCTGAGATTTCTTCTCTTTCCGAGGCTTCGCAGGTCATCTTCGAGTTGGGCTATACGGTCTTTGGTGCGGCGCCGGTTTATCTCAAGGGTTGTCTCTCCCGGCCCCCGTGTACCGATGCCGCCGGTCAGCCTCGATAGGGCATCGTCTTTCACTCCCAGTCTTGGGAGCAGGTACTTGAGCTGCGCCATCTCAACCTGAATCTTTCCTTCCCGGCTCTGTGCCCGCTGAGCGAAGATATCCAGGATGAGCTGGGTCCTGTCCACTACACGCAGCTCCGTCGTATCGGTTATCGCCCGCACCTGCGAGGGATTTAGTTCCTGATCGAATATCAGCAAATCCACCCCGCACTGAAGCGCTCTCAAGACGATTTCACTCAACTTGCCTTTGCCGATCAGGTACTTCGGATTTTTTTTGCGCTGTCTTTGAATAACGGTATCGGCAGCTATAATTGCCCCCGTGCGGGCAAGTTCGACCAGTTCATCCATTGACATTTTCGCGGTTTCCCTGTCGGCATCGGTTACGCTCACAAGGATGGCCCGGTCTTCTCCGTGGGCGGGCGCGGGAATGGCCAGCCGATTGCGTTCAAGCTCGTCTTCCAGTGAGCGGACAAGGGCCGGAAAATCGAGGTCAGGGTCATAACAGGGCATCGGAGGCAGGACCTCCCAGCCTCTCAAACCGTTTACGGCTCCAGGCAGTATATGGGCAACCTCAAGCTCAGTGGCCCCTCCGTGCTGATCCACATAGACAGCCCCAACACAGTCGAGCCGCAGAAAGACCAGGTCCATCAGGTCGTCCTGGGAAAGAGGTTCCGATTGCAAATGCGTATGCACGAGGCGAAGACCCCGCAGACGCCAACGCCCTCCGCGGCTTTTGGGCAAGTCCGGTATGTAGAGAGCGCGCGGCCCTCCAATAAGCACATTTTCGACACCGCCGTCGCGGCCTATGAGCAATCCTATCTGACGTCCGGATTCAAATGAGAGGTGTGCTAGATCACGGGAGAGTTCGGGTGAAATCACCTGGTTTGCCGGTACCTTTCGTCGGCCCAGCTTCTCCAGGCGCTGACGAATGCCGGGTTTGAGACCTGTTACATTACCAATGATTTTCGTATAGCGCCTCCGCTGTAATTAGATAATCCTTCGATCGATCAGCCGCAACGCCCTTCCGCCGCTTCCCGGAACGCTGTCGGGTTCGACCGGTTCAACCTTGGGAGTAACGATCGATTCGCTCTTCAGATCATGGGTTATTCTATTTACGGATGCGCTGCAACTCACGCATGTCTTCATCTCAGAGGGTCAATTACTATTATGCACCTTTACACCCTTGAAATCCTCAAGCCGCCTCATGACTCGGATTTACACCGCTTAAGGGTGTCATTGAGACCCTGCATAGTTTTCAAAACGCGTGTAGGTGCTTATGTACGCCAGCCTGACAGTTTCGCCGGAAGGGCCGTTTCTCTGCTTTCCGATTATGATTTCCGCAACGCCCGGTTCTTTGCAGGCTTGTTTGGCGTAGACTTCATCCCGATAGATGAAGGCGATTACGTCCGCATCCTGCTCTATGGCTCCGGATTCGCGAAGGTCGCTCAGAAGCGGCCTTTTGTCATTTCGTTCCTCGACCTTTCGATTCAACTGTGCGAGGGCGATTACGGGGATATCGAGTTCTTTTGCCAGACCTTTCAGCGATCGCGATATTTCAGATATTTCCTGTTCTCTACGTTCCGCGTTATCGCGCCCTCTCATAAGCTGCAGGTAGTCGACGACAACAAGTCCCAACCCCTGGTCGGCCATCATCCTGCGTGCTTTAGCCCGCAATTCCAGGGGAGAAATTGAGGGGGTATCATCTATGTATATCGGCACATCCATGAAAAGGCCGGCAGCCTGAAGAAGCTTTCCGCATTCCTGCCTGCTCAAAAAGCCGGAACGGATTTTGTGCGAATCAACCCTGGCCTCCGAACACAGGAGGCGCATAGCAAGCTGCTCCTTGCTCATTTCCAGTGAAAAGAAGCCTACCGGAACCCCGCTTTCCTTCGCTGCATTTCTTGCGATGCATAAACCGAGAGCGGTTTTTCCCATGCTCGGCCTGGCGGCGATTATGATGAGATCGGATTTCTGGAACCCGGCCGTTAACTTATCGAGATCCTTGTAGCCGCTCGTGACGCCGGTAACGCTCTCCCGATATTCCTGGTAGCGTTCGATCATCTCAATATTCTTCTTGATGACTTCTTTGAGCGGAAAATAGGAATTGCGGATCCTGCGTTCCGCAATCTTGAAAATGGCGGCCTCGGCGTTGTCCAGGATCTCTTCGGTACTCTTCCCCCCGCCATAGGCAAAGGACATGACTTCGTTTGCAGACTGGATAAGCCGCCTTAAGACCGCTTTTTCGCTGATGATTTTAGCATAAGCGCCAATATTGGCGATCGAGGGCATCGTGTCCACAAGGGCGGCGACATATGAAGCCCCGCCAATGCTCTCCAGTTGCTTGCGCTCTGCAAGGAGGTTTGTAACGGTCAGGATGTCAACCGGTTCGTTTCGTTCAAAAAGGTCCTGAATTGTCATGAAGATTATACGGTGGGACTCTTTGTAAAACTCATCGCCCTTCAAGACCTCGAGGGCAGATGGCAAACTGGAGCCGTCTTGCATGATTCCCCCCAGCAGCGACTGTTCAGCCTCAATCTGCTGGGGAGGAATTTTGCGGAGTTCCGCTGAGAGGTCCTCCATAAACTACTCTTCTTTTTCAATCACCACGCGAATATTTGCGGTAATCTGGGCGCCGACCCGGACAGAAACGTTAAATTCTCCGAGCTGCTTTATGGGCTGTTCGAGCACTACATCCTTCTTATCGATCGCGAACCCCCGCTCCTCGAGTGCCTTTGAGATGTCCGACACACTGACGGAGCCATAGAGTTTATGATCTTCGGCAACTTTGCGGCGCAGGGAAATTATGACGGAATTCAGCTTATCTGCAATGGAGAGCATCTCCTGGCGCTCTTGTTCGCGTTTTTGCGCAATAAGGCGCTTTTTATGTTCCAACTCGCGGACATTTTTGCCGGAGGCTTCCATAGCCAGCCCTTTTGGCAGCAGAAAATTTCGGGCGTAGCCTCGAGCCACATTCAACACGTCGCCAATTTGTCCGATAGATTCCACAGTTTGCGTCAAAATCACTTTCATTGCGATACTCCTTATGGGCTGAGCCGGCAGGCTCATGCAGGATACATCATAACCGGGAACGGAAGCAAGCCGATTGCCCAACCTTTTGAGCATGGCCTCAGGCCGGCTTTTTTACCAGTTTTCGAAAATCGAACCAGACATCAAAGAGTCCTAGAACTGCAGTCGCCATCAACGCGAACTGCTGGAGGAAAAGTACCGCATAAACGAAACCCTTCACGAAAAACGGCATTTTCCATTTCTCAAAATAGAAGGAAACAATTGCAAGACCCTGAAAAAAATAGATAGTTCCTATAACGATAAGTAAATTGAACCCTAACAGCTTCAAATCGCCCACAGGCAGAAGGACCATGAGGCCGCCTGCTATTACGAACCAAACGATAAATTCCGGGGTTTTCCACAGTGTCAATTTCTCACTGGCACAAAACTCAATGGCCGCCGCCCGACAAAATCTGCGCGAAATGAGCAAATTCAGCCAGGCAATTCCGAGAGTGCAGGATATAAACACCCCTGGAATGATCCTCACCATCAGCGGTACTGTATCAAGGAGGTTTTGCTCCAACTCCTGAGTCTCGAACGAAGAACTCCCGAACTGTTTCAGAGTGGCAGAGATTGCGCCCCGAAGGTCCTGCTCGATCTGCCGTACCAGCTCACCGCTTGTTTCGCTGAACGCCAGCATCGAAAACAGCCCGGCCATCCCGATCACAAGCAGACTGGAAACCCCTATTGTCTTCTCGGTGGACCACTGGCTCCTGGAACCGTGTCCTATGATTGCGCCCATGCCGATCAGGGCCAGCAGGTATGGAATGCCGTGGGACGAATCGAGCAGGTAGAGAATCAGCGAACCCAGCACTCCAGCGCAACCCGGCACATACCAGGCGGCGGGAAACCCCCACCTGATAACTGCAAGCGCTGTCGGCGCAGGAGTAAAGAGCCCGGAAAAAAACCCTGCCAGCGGTACGAACGAGATGGACAGAAAAAGACCAATAGTCAGTACGATCTGGAAAAAGAACTCTTTTCCCGCAGAACCCAACCGCAAAAACGGCAAATTTCCCTGGGGCGCATTCATTTCTTCAGGGGTTCAGCCTGCTAAAGCATGTGTATGGCAGTATATGGCAGAAGTGCAATCTGGCGCGCTCTCTTTATTGCAAGCGTCAGCACACGCTGATGTTTCGCGCAGTTGCCCGATATTCTTCTCGGAACTATCTTACCACGTTCCGTCACAAAGTAGCGGAGCGTTTTCGAATCTTTGTAATCGATCCGAAGATCGGAATCTACGCAGAAACGGCAGATTTTACGCCGTGCAAATGTACGCCTCTTACGCCTGATGGTCATCATATTTCAGCTCTCTTTCCATATTTTGACGATTTTCGGATCGCTTATTCTTCTTCGTCCTTCAGATCTTCAGCGTCGAAATCCTCGGGCATCTCCTCGTCATCTTCCTCGCCAAGGGAGACATGTGCGGATTCTTCCTCCTCACTGAAGGGAACCGCTGCCTTCTGTGCTATGCGCTCCCTTTCCTTTTCAGGGTCGAAACGGTCTTCGAGCATAACCGTGATGAACTTAAGGATACGTTCATCGATCCGCAGATTTCGTTCCAGTTCGGAGACAAGCTTAGGTCCGCCGGCATATTCCATCAGAACGTAGAGCCCGCGTGTGCGCTTCCGGATCGCATAGGCCAGCTTTCTTTTACCCCATGGGACGTAGGTCAACACCTCGCCTCCATTTGTGGTAACGATAGACTGAACTTTGTTGTCCACTGCTGAGATTGATTCGTCAGGCAGATCTGGGTCTGCAATAAAAAAAGTTTCGTACTTACGCATCGGATCTCCTCTCGGGTTAAATGGCCCCCTCACGTAGGAAGGAGCAAGGAGTTTGGGTAAATGGGAAAAGAGTTATATAGCATTCCACTCGGCCCGGGTCAAGGAGTGGTTTCGGCCGCTCACGGCTAACCTGTTCTACAGCGATCTGGTAATAAAAACGTTGGCTTGTGCCTGTCCCTTGTTTCCTATGCTTCTTATAGGGGCGCATATCAAAGCTGAGAGTGAAAGAACCTGCTGTTAATTTGCCCAAGACTAAAGCCGGCTCTGGCTTAGCGCTGCATGTTACGGGGCGTTATGCAATCCCATGCGGAGAGAGGGGAAGGGTGACGCGCCGTAAAAAGTCCCGTAATTCTGTCCATTTTTGAAGGAGAACAAATTTACCGTGTTCGGCCACTGGTTAACCGTGATCAAAACATTACCTCATCCCCATTGCCCAGGTAAAGTTTACTTCTACTCCCATATTTTGCCGATCCGCGCACGACGGGTATGCCTGCGGCGACCATCTTCTCTATCGCCAGGGCCCCGGTGCAATGGTTGGCGGCAACTTTATTGAGCCCCAGGGAAGCGAGATCGCCGATGATTGGATCGAACTTTTCCTCCCATTTGTCAAAGGGAGCGATGTGCAGGCCGCCGTAGATACCGTAAGGTTGCGGGTGCTCTTCGATGAGGTTTGTTCCGGCTTTGAGCAGGTCAATTACTCCCATGTGACAGCAGCCGGTTACTGTTACCAGCCCCTTGTCTTTCAGATTGAAAAAAAGCCCCTGTTCTCCGTGGACCCTGAGCATTATGGGAATATCGAACGCAAATGAACCGCACCCGGTAAACAGTTTCTGGATTTTCCCCGCTTCGAGTTCGATCAGTTCTCCCCTGTGCCCGCTCGTGCAGATCAGTTCTTTGCCTTCAGCATAAAAGTTCTTCGATATCAGCACCTTGATCTGAGGATTGTATTTCATGACAACGGGCAATCCCCAGAAATGGTCCATATGCTCATGCGAAATATACAGGAAATCGATCTCCCCTCTTTTCAGCATCTTATCGATTCCCTCCCGTTGGAATGCATAGTCCATCCATGCATGATTCCACCCGGTGTCGAGCAGGAATTTTGTCCATTTTCCATCTAGATCTTCGGTTTCAACCAGTGCACTGTAGCCGCCCGAATTTTTTGAATTCCAGGCTATTGCATATTGGCTTTGCGTATTGCCCCCGCCGGCTTTTATATCGGCGAGCAACTGTTCCGTGTCAAACCAGCTCGTTTCTGAAATGCAGCGAATTTTTAGGCTCTTGCATATTCCGATATCCGCCGGTTCTATTGACGGTCCCATATCGACTCCTTTGCCAAGACTAATGAAGCTTCATTGGACGGACAAGTTTCCCCCGGTCTAATTCAGTTCATATGTACTAACCATTATAGCAAATATGCGAGTACTTTTAAGGAGAAAGATTTATAATAGCATTGACTGAGCCGCTGCCCAGAGGCCGGTCTCCCTTAACAGATGCAAGGAGGCTTACATGAAAATCGGCTGCCCGAAAGAAATCAAGAGCCAGGAATTCCGGGTGGGAATTATCCCTGCAGCGGTCAAGGCCTACATGGATGCCGGACATGAAGTGGTCGTCCAGGAAGGAGCCGGCATCGGGTCGGGAATCACGGACGAGCAATATCACCGGGCCGGAGCGCGCATTTGTCCGACGGCGGATGAGGTCTGGGGCGCTTCGGATATGATCATCAAGGTCAAAGAACCTCTTTCCGAGGAATATGATTTCATGAGACCGGGGCAGCTTATCTACACGTTTTTCCATTTCGCTGCCAATGAAAAGCTCACCCGTGCATGTCTGGAAAAAAAGATAGTGGCGCTTGCCTATGAGACGGTGCAAAAACCTGACGGCTCATTGCCTCTACTAAAACCAATGAGTGAGGTCGCAGGCAGGATGGCTCCCCTGATGGGATCATTCTACCTGGGCAAGATCTATGGAGGCAGAGGCCTTTTGCCGACCGGCGTTCCGGGAGTTTCACCGGCAAACGTGCTCATAATCGGGGGCGGCACGGTTGGAAGCAACGCGGCCAAAGTTGCCGGAGGACTCGGCGCCAGGATAACACTGCTCGACATAGATCTGGACACCCTCGAGCACCTGGGCAATGTCATGCCTTCAAACGTTTCTCCAATTTACGCGGACGCCTATACGCTCGATAAGGGCCTCAGAGAGGCGGACATCGTGATCGGGGCAGTTCTGGTAACCGGAGCAAAGGCCCCTAAAATAATAAAGCGCGAGCACCTGCGCATAATGAAGCCCGGATCTGTTCTCGTCGACGTAGCAATCGACCAGGGAGGCTTAGCCGAAACCTCCCGGCCCACGACTCACAGCGATCCGATATATACAGTGGACGGCGTAATTCACTATTGCGTCGCGAACATGCCGGGCGCTTACGCCCGGACATCGACTTTTGCCCTTAACAACCGCACGGGAAAATACGGCCTCAGGCTGGCTAACCAGGGAGTGGAAACCGCCTGTCTAAAAGAACCGGCATTGATGAACGGACTGAATATGTACAAAGGCTATATTACCTTCAAGCCCGTAGCGGAGGCGTTGGGCCTGGAACAGTTTTATAAACCGGCCGCTGAAGCCCTTGACCGCCCCGAGCTAAAACGTGAAAAGATCGGCTTTTGACTTCGTCTATAACAGTATAAAAGTCTGTCATTTCGCCTATTTTTCGTCTATTATCCTTGCTTAAATGAGTCTGCTTAGAGTTCATCCGAAAAATGAAACTTCCGGGCGATGCGTTTGAAATCCCACTTTTTTAAAGGGGGGGATTCAGCTCTCGCCACTCAGCAATAGGGATTTTCGGCTGAACACCAGTCAATAAAATCAAATTCGTGGAAGATTACTGGATTCCATGCAAGATAAACTTCCGATCCTGCACTTCTGGACCGACCCTGGAGACGCTGAACGGCTTATTCGCGAACTTGCCGCGACCGGAGTCGAATTCGAGGTCAGGCTCGTGAAGACACATGCGGAATATGTATCCGCTCTGGTTAGAGGAAAATTTGCACTTGTCATAGCCGACGCAAGGGCCGAGACGGCCGGAGCCGGTTCTGAGGACATGTCTCTTTACCGGATCGCGCAAGAGATTTCACCCGGGACTTCTTTCGTGCTGCTTTGCGATCCCACGGACCAGGCACATCAAACCTGTGAGAAGGCAAACACTTTCTCATTTGTGTCACGAAAGAATCTGGACCTACTTAAAAGTGTAATTAGCCGGACCTTGAGCAGGTCCGATAGAGACGGATCACGTTAACAATTCGGTAAAGTATGGCTTCGCTTCATCCAGCCTGAAGGTGAGAGCCTTAGAATGCTTTTGTCCGACCGGATAAACCTGATACATGCGATAATCGATAATCACATCCACGTCTGGTCGGCTTCTCCCTCTTTTGCTCCGTTGGCTCAAGTTCTCAAAGAAGACAGAGATATACTTGTACAAAAGGTTCCGCCCCTGACCGCTCGATGCGTTTCAGGAGGCGAAGATTGGCGCGATGCCGTGCGTCAATTCCTGTTGAGCTACGCACTCGAGCGTACTGCAGGCGAAATCACTTCAGAGCATTTTACTATTTTCCGTGAAGCGGAAACCGTTGAGGTTATTCTTGAAGACTCATATGGAGTGAGAGTTGGCGCCGAAAGGGACGAAATTCTTATCCCACATCAGATCGAGGCACTGAAAATCATTGTACAATGCCTCTTCAGTAAAAACCCGGCCGACCAAAAGGACGTGATCTGTTTTCTCCATCTTTTCAGCAGGGAGAAGACCCACTTGCGCCCGGACCAGGACAGGACAATGCGCTTCAGGTCGATGATCTGGTTTGTTTACCTGGCGATTGAAATTATAATGAATGAGCAGACCGTATGCCAGAAGGGCTTCGAATTTTTCAGGAATAAATTCAGAGATTTGCTGGATCGTACGATCGACGGGACCATCATAAATGAGGAATCCAGAATGCCGGTGTTTGAAGGCGGAAAGTGGGAGAGCACTCTTTTTGGCTGGCTCCAGGGCGAAGACCGAAAGCAATTTGTTAAGAAGCTCAAACGCCAGTTCAACCTGGAAAACAGGATCGAACATGCCAACCGGCGTCTTCTGGCTGAGCATAGGAAATGCGTACTTGAGCAGGTTTTGACTCTATTTTGCAAATAACACGTCGCAGCCCTGAATGCGGGATGCAGCTTTTAGATGGTCTCTCCGATGCCGGGGCGGCAAGTGATTTGCGCATGAGTTCAAGTCTGAAAATACACAAGTGCCGGAGCTTATTCATCGCCTTTTCGATTTGACGCCGTTGTTCAATGCGCTTTTCGGAGAACAAATTGAATCCTGAAGAACTATTCGAAAGCTTTCCAGACCTTCTCTTCTCGGGCTTCAGAAATCAGATGCTCCTGGGCAAGGTCCCTGCTAAGACGGTTCAGAGAATTCTCGAACCACTCCTGACCAATTTCCATGAACTGATGCTCCAGCTCCCACCTTACCTCCAAACCGATTTCGAAAATATTCTAAGGATTTATCCGGACGTTGCCGAGCGCTTCGGCGTGTGGATTAAACCCCCTATCTTGGAGTCTTTGCGCTCTTTCGCCGAATATCGCTTCAAGCTTGGCTCCAGTGAGCCACCGGCCAATTTGGAATTTGATCATGCAGCAGAACCTCAGCAAAAGTTGGAAGGCGCAAAACGGTCATTCGTGAAAGAAGGTCAGGGATTTTTCACTACTGATAAGGGCAGTCCCGTTTCCATCGAGTTCTTTTACTCCGAAGGGGACGATTGCGCTTCCTTTGAATACAGACCTTCCAAATTCGAAATTAAAATTTACATCTGCGGAATTTACACTACTACTCTCAGCCCACGGACTCCCAAGCAGAAGATTCCGGTTAAAGACCTCTTGGAAATCCTCATGCAATGCGTCCGGGGGGTGACCATCACGACAATCGAATTAAGCCATAATTCTAAAATGCGGTTGCCCGGAGATTTACAATCAAACGAGTCATAAAACGCGATTGTAAAAGCGACCATTGGGATCTCACACCTTCTCAGGATTTTAAACCGTTTCGTGAAACCATCAGCCCGGGAAAGAAAACAAAAAGATCACTCTCTTAATTTCCGGCTGGCCTCCCTTTTCGGGCTTGGCAAAGCGCCGCTGGCACCCGGCACAGTGGCGACGCTAATAGCCGGAGTTCCATGTTTTCTCGCTGCCGGGCGCTTTTCCTGGCAAATGCAGTTAGCTTTCTCCACCCTAGTATTCGTGATCGGATGGTATGTTTCCGGAAATACGGAAAGGGAGCTGGACAGGACCGACCCGGGCGAAGTCGTAATCGATGAACTATGCGGATATCTCGTGGCCATGACTGGCCACGAGGTAAGCTTTGTGTCGGTTCTGAGCGGGTTTTTGCTCTTTCGCCTGTTCGATATCTGGAAACCCTGGCCGATCCGTTCACTTGAGAAGAAGCTGCCCGGGGGTGCCGGAATAATGCTCGACGATGTCCTGGCCGGAATTTACGCTAACGTTCTTGGGCTTATTCTTTTGAAACTGATGAGTAAGTGAGCGTGGAGCAATCCTGCATCAAAATCTCAGGCAAATCTGAGAAATCCGGCCATTCTTCCGGCTTGATCTCATTTCAGCCCGGCGCCGATAAAATTATTCCCGGCCGTTGACACTGTATTTAAAAAACCCGCAAATTAGGGTAAAAGTAATAGTTGAGCTCGGAGAAGAATGGATGGACCAAAAAACTTTTGAATTTTTGCGTCAGCACTCCATGAACTTCCTTACCATGGCGCTGGAGAACGACAGGTGCGAAAGGATACACCACCCCGACGGCTATGGAAAGTCCAGCCGGCAGTGCGGCGATACTCTGGAAATATTCCTGATGGCGCGAAACGGCAGGATTGGTTCGGCGTCATTTTACACAGAAGGCTGCATTTATACGGTTGCATGTGCCAATACACTGGTCCGCATGATCGAAGGCAAACCGGTTGAAGATGCCTGGGCCGTTTCATCTCAGCATATTGCGGACTTTCTCGAGACTTTGCCAAAAGCCGAATTTCATTGCGCTGAACTGGCCGTCCAGGCGCTCCGAATCGCTCTTCTCGATCTCAAGGAAACCCAGCGCCAACCGTGGACTAAATTTTACAGAAAGGAGTAGAGACGCTCAATGCGTTCCCTTTTCTTTCCTGGGCAGGTTTTCGTTGTATAAGTCTTCGCGTAGCTGCTGACTTCGTTTTTCCTGTAGCTTAGGACACTTTTTCCCGCTGACAATCATGCCCTCTCTAATAATCTGTGACTATAATTTCGCCTCACGGCGCGAATTTTTCAGGCTTCAATGTTATAATACAGTATTCCATGTCCCAACGGGACACCCGAAACCATGAAAAGACTCGTAGGATGGGTACAGCGTAGCCCGTAGGATGGGTGCAGCGAAGCGAAACCCATCAAGTCTTTTCAAGATAGTTGTTCATGTCCTTTTGGACACCCTGAAACCATGAAAAGGCGTGTAGGGTGGGCTAAGCGCAGCGAAGCCCACCGAAACTTTTCGTGGCAGATTTATCGCAAGCAGGCGCGGGCACTGCTCGCAACTGATTCGCCAAATAAAAAAGGAACTCGAACATCAGCATGCTGATTCCGTCCCGAACCGAATGCCTCGAATTGCTCCGGCGATTCGATATGCCTCACCATATACGCAGGCACAGTCTCCTGGTTGCCGAAGTGGCGCTCTTTCTTGCCACCCGGTTAAACCTGAACAGCTCCCGGTTAGATTTGCGGCTAATAGAAGCTGGGGCCCTTTTGCATGACATAGGAAAAGCGTCCAGCCTCCTGACAGGCGGGGACCACGCTGCGCTTGGGGCTCACATGCTGGAAGGGATTGTGCACCCCGACGTTTCCCGTATCGTTGAAGAGCACATATCTTTGGTACCCTCACAGGTTGCCGGTCCCGTTACGGAATCCTTAGTCGTCAACTACTCCGACAAAAGAGTGATGCACGACCGGGTTGTTTCGGTCGAGGAACGCTATGAAGACCTCATCGTACGTTATGCAAGAGGACCCTCGCATGAGCAAATCCTGCGCCGCAAACTCGATCTCTACTCAGCGCTTGAAACGACCGTTTTTTCTCACCTTAGCATAGCGCCTCATGACACTGAAATTATGGGGATCACAATCGACCGCATCAAAGGAGCGTGACCAAATATCATGGAAACTAAAAAGCTGACAATCGCCTTACTGGCGGGGGGGAAATCGGCTGAACGCGAAGTTTCCCTGGAAAGCGGTGAACAGGTTTTTCGCGCGCTCGATAAATTGCGCTACGAGGTCCTCAGGTACGATCCGGCAACAGACCTCCCGTTGCTGGCAAAGGATGCTCAAAGGATAGATGCCGCCCTTATAATTCTCCACGGGCGGATGGGCGAAGATGGAACCATCCAGGGACTGCTGGACTCTTTGGAAATACCCTACCAGGGCAGCGGCGTACTCGGGAGCGCCATTGCCATGAATAAGATCCTGAGCAAGCAGCTTTATGTCCAGGCAGGACTGCCTACCGCCCCTTACGACGTTGCCGACAGGCTGACCCCTCCGCAGGCCTCGGCCGTTCTTGACAAACTGGGGCTGCCGGTTGTTATCAAGCCTGAACATGAGGGGTCCAGCATTGGTTTGACAATCGTAAGAGAGGCCAAAAACCTCCAGAGTGCATTAGAAAAGGCGTGGCGTTTCGACAGGCGCTGTCTGGTCGAAAAATATATAAACGGAATAGAGATCACCGCCGGAGTTCTGGGAAACGATGATCTCACAGCTCTTCCACTGATTGAAATCTGTCCTGACGAGAAGTACGAATTCTTCGATTACGAGGCCAAATATACCCCCGGCGCCACAAAGGAGATCTGCCCCGCCCGTGTTGCACCGGACCTGACCGAAAAAGCTCAGCAATATGCCAGGCGCGCCCACAATGCCCTCCACTGCAAAGGCTACAGCAGGACCGACATGATCCTTTCAGGAAACGATCTCTACCTGCTGGAAACAAACACCATACCCGGAATGACCGCCACAAGCCTTTTCCCGCAGGCCGCAGCACAGGCGGGCATCGGATTTTCCCAACTCTTGGACAGGCTGATCGAGCTTGCTCTGGAGAAGTAGCCATGAAGCAATGAGCCATTCCTCATCACTGTTCACTGCTCACTGTTCACTGTTCACTGCTCACCGAACTCACAATTGCGCGATTATCCGCTCTATTTGCGCGCGCTTTTTTGCATAGGCGCTGGAGAGTATTGTCCTCAGGTTTTCTTCGATGTCATTTTCCGTGTTGATCCTGGCGTGCTGCTCCGGGGAAAGTTCATTCAAGTTCTCAAACTCATCCATAAGTCCGGGCAGGTGTTCGGCTCTTGCGTCCGAACCGCCGTTTTCGCCTTCCCGGCGCCGGCTGAGCCTCTCCAAAATGGTCGCCCGTGAGCTTACGCACTCGAAGAACAAAATGTTGGCATCCAGGTCCTGAGCCAGCCTTACCGCCTCTTCCCGCCATTTTTGCCTTGAGAACGTGGCATCCAGAATCACAGAACGCCCGTTTTTCAGCTCATCGTGAGCCATCGAGAGCAACCGTGAATAGATGTGCCCCCGCATGTCTGACCTGTATATTCCAGTGCCGAAGGGTACTGGGCCTCGGTACCCTGGAAGCTCCTTCCGTGCCTCGTCGGACCGGAGAAGGACGATATCGAATATCTCACGTACCCGTTCGGCACAAGTTGATTTCCCGGTCCCGGGCATTCCGCACATAACCCAGAGCGTAGGCCGGGCGAACTGAATTGCGTATCGGAAAGCCAGATCGAGATACTCGACAGCGCGTTTTTCCATCAGGCGCTTTCTCGGGCCTTCTGCAAGTTCAGCCATGCTCAGACAGGATATTTTCATCTTAACGACTGCGCGATAGCAAGAGTAGAAATCCAGCAGCGTGTATATCCCGTAGTCGCGGCTGAGTTCAGTGTAGCCGTTCAAGACAGCAAGGCTCAAATCGGCCCCTCCGAGCCGTTCGACGTCCATGTGAAGAAATGCGAGGTCAACGGCTGTATCGCCGTACCGGAAACGTTCGTTAAATTCTATGCAATCGATTATCTGAATTTGGTCCAGGAAGTAAACATGCTCGGCTCTGAGGTCTCCATGACCGTCGCAGATGCGTCCTTCCGCAATCCTGCGCTGGAAAAGGCGCCCACGATCCCTGAGAAACCCTCGGCTCGATTCCTTTACGAAGTCGAAGTGCTCCTCCCCGAGCAGGTTCCCGACAAACGGCGCCAGTTGGCGGAAATTCTCCTCTGTGTTGAACTCTATGACCTCGTGACTGCCGTAACGCTCGATTTGCTCATTGCGCTCGCTCGCGGCGTAAAACTCAGCCAGACGCAAGCCAAGACGCAACATCTGATCGCTGCTGATTTTTCCACTCACGATAAGATTAGAAAGAGAAGCCTCATCCGGAAGCTGTTTCATCTTAACCGCGTATTCAACCACCTCGCCGTTATCCCCCGCATGAAACGCGTCCCCCACCCTTCTCAATGGAACCACGGCCAGATATACTCCATGGGAGAGCCTCTGGTTTAGGCAAACTTCAAGTTCGCACATCCGCCGCCTGGTCTCCAGGCCTGTGTAGTCGAGAAAGCCGAAGTCGATCGGCTTCTTCAGTTTATAAACGAAATCCCCGGTTAGAAAGACGGCTGATATATGCGTATCGCGCCTTTCCAGTTTTGACGCCGGATGCGGATAGAAGGCGGGATCGGCCATGGCCCGGCATAGCCGCTCAAATGTCTTCGGATAGCTCACAGGATTTTTCTCCGAAAGAAAATCGCCGAGCTTAATATAAGTACCGGGGGGTGTATTACTCTAAAAAGGGGTGGAAAAAGCGCAGGCGGCACAAAACGGTCCGCAGCCTTACTTGTGCCTTTCGATAAACGCATAAGCGCTGTGGTTGTGAATGGACTCGAAATTTTCTACGTCCACCAGGAACCACGTAACGTTCGAATCCTGTTTCATTTCGTAAGCTATGTCACGCACCACATCTTCGACGAATTTGGGATTCTCGTAGCCGTACTCGGTGACATATTTTTCATCGGGCCTCTTGAGAACCGAGTAGACGTCGCAGGAAGCGGCGTTTTCCACGATCCCTATGAGGTCCTCTATCCAGATAAAATGTTTGAAGCGAACGGCGAGCCGTACAGTACCCCTCTGGTTGTGTGCCCCATAATCGCTGACCTCTTTGGAGCACGGGCAAACGGTCATAATGGGGACATTTACTTCGACAACCAGATCATAACCCTTCCGGCTGTCCAGAGAACCGACTATACGGCAGCGGTATTCCATCAATCCCGCACTTTCCGTAACAGGTGAGAGCTTTCGAATGAAATATGGAAAATTTAATTCAATATGGGCAGATTCGGAGTGGAGATGCTCCTGAAGGGCTTTCAGAATATTGGAGAATTCCCTTATATCGAGATGGCCGTGGAATTCGTTCAGGAGTTCGATGAAACGGCTCATGTGCGTGCCCTTGAACTCCCGCGGCAGATCAACGTACATGTTTATGGATGCCACCGTATGCTGGACCCCGTTTTGCTTGTCCATCACGGTGACCGGATAGCGGATGTCTTTCACACCCACCTTGTCGACGCTTATGTTCCTGTAATCAGCCTGATTCTGGACATCGATCATAAAAGGCCGTCCTGTGCTAGAGTCCGACAGCTACGGATGCTTCCACCAGGTTCTTCACTATTTTGTCGAGACCCGTCCTGGTCTCGGCGCTGACTTTTTCAGCAAATGTTGACTGGAGGTCTGCTTCGATAATAAGGTCATCATAAGGCATGAAGCCCAGAATCATTTGGCCGCTAAGGACCTTTCTCAAAAACGAGCGGTCTTTCTCATTGCGGACCTTGTTCCCAACCAGACCGATCCGGGTCAACCCGATATCCTTGCCGAGTTCGCGTATGCGGGCGGCCGTCTCAATGCTGCGCTGCCCGGGTTCCACGACCGTGATCAGCCAGTCAACGAACTTCGAAGTTCCGCGGCCCAGATGTTCGATTCCGGCCTCCATATCCATAACCACGACTTCGTCACGTCTCAATATCAGGTGCTGGACCAGGTTTTTGAGCAGAATGCTCTCCGGACACACACAGCCCGATCCGCCTTTTTTGACTCCGCCCATGACCATCAGCCGTATGTTTTCCCCCTTGCGGATGGAAAGTTTTTCCGGCAGATCGTCAACCCGCGGATTGAGTTTGAAAAAACCGCCGTAACTGCCTGGAACCGACTCGGTTCGTTCGGCCACCAATTCCTTCATCTGCGAGATAGGAGTTATTGATCCGGCGTTTTCTATCCCCAGGGCGTGCCCAAGATTTGCATCAGGGTCGGCGTCGATCGCAAGAACACTTTTGCCCTGATCGGCGAACCACTTTACAAGGAAAGCGCAAAACGTAGTCTTTCCAACTCCGCCCTTTCCAGTAACTGCTATTTTCAAAATACCCCCTTCAACTATTTCGCGGATCAGGCTTCCGATTGAATTTTTCTTCCCATACCAATAAGCCGGTAAACCAGGCATCCGCTCATCACCGCGATGTCTTCAGCCGAAAGATTCCGCTGAATGCTTTCATCAAATAGAATCGTAGCATCCGGAGGAAACTCCTCGTCGCCCTTCCATAGAACCAGTTGAACGCAAATATTTGGGAAGACGGCAAATTCCATGGCGAAATCCCCATTTTCCACCCGCGATGCCCCCATCTTCGTGGCACATTCGACAAAAAGCCTCCCGTTATTGCCGTAAAAATTTACGAACGGGTCTCTAGCGCGTTTCTGAAAAGCTTCGAAGTAAAAATGACCATCAGGTATATGGCGAAAAGTGATAACTTTTCCGGTTCTTTTCTTCCCTGAAGCGCCCAGCAAATAATGCGCGATAAGAATTCTGTCCGGGAGCGGAACCTCTTCGCTCGAATTTTCCCTGCGAATGTCGGTATCGGGATGGATTTGGACTATGTACCTGTTACCAAGAAAGGGAACGATCAAGCCCTCCTCAGGAGAAAACTCGGCCCCGGCGGCTTTGGCGAGCGTCGCGGCATCTCTCTTTCTCAGTTCTATCGAAGCCAAACGGAAGGATTCTTTGTAATCGTCAATCCGAGCCACTGCAACACCTCGCTTTGTTCGGTATTTAACTCAAGAGCTGAACACCAGGGAGAAATCCGTTATTTTTCCGGTCGAAATCTTCGGAGTGGAAGAATAGATGGGCTTGAGCAGGAAGATCCGCTACTACTTGTCTTGCATAGAAAAAATATAGTGATTAACCGTTGCTCATCTACACCGAATCCAAGCTTTATATTCTAAATCAAATGGAGTCCCCAGATCAATGCTTCAAGACAATTTTATAGTAAGATGCACTCATTGCGGTGCAAAAAATCGCATTCCACGCTCGCGGGTTGGAGAAAAAGCCGTTTGCGGCAAGTGCCGCGCTCCCCTCCCTTTGACCGCCGCATACCCTGAACGCACACTGGTTGTGGACGAGCGCACATTTGACGCCGAAGTCCTCAGGTTTCCGGGACCCGTTCTGGCGCTTTTCTGGGCGCCATGGTGCGGCCACTGCCAGCGATTACTGCCTATTTTTGACGAACTCGCAACGGAGTACGCCGGGCTTGTAAAATTCATAAAAATCGACATGGACAAATGCCCAAACCTGACTTCACAATATCAGGTAATGAGTGTCCCCACAATGCTTGCGTTCAAAAACGGCAAGGTTGCGAACCGGCTCGTAGGGGCTCTTCCCAAAGACCAGATCGTCAACCATTTGCGTGCATTGCTGTAGCCGGATATCTTCTCATTATGCATCCCGAAATGTGCAAAATCTAGGTCCCCGGAGCTTTACATCCCCGCGCGCCGGGACAATTTGATTGTAATATTCAAAAAAATCTCTAAAATCTGGGCTTTCGGCGCATAATTTTCTCCTCCGTGAAAGTACCTATGGAACTCAGCATTCTCGGATCGGCAGGTTCAGAAGCCCCGGGGCTCAATCCCCCGGCTTTTCTCATTGACAATTTTCTCCTGCTCGATGCGGGAACCGTTGCGCTCCCTCTGGAAAAAATCGCGAAATGCCGCATAACTCACATATTCCTTACTCATGCCCACCTGGACCATTTAAAGGGCATACCCTTCCTG
>JBKQLC010000133.1:0-32360 GCA_052147195.1 Syntrophobacteraceae bacterium | reverse complement strand
ACGCTGAAGATGTTGAGGCGGCTCATCGGCGAGGAGATCGACCTTTTCTGGGCGCCGGAACTCGATCTCTGGAAAGTCAAAATATCCCTCCCAGGTGGACCAGATTCTGGCCAATCTTGTTGTCAATGCCCGCGATGCCATTTCCGGAGTAGGCGCCATCACTCTGAGGACCGAGAATGTTGTGATCGATGATTCCTACGGGACAGAGGTCCCCGAATTCATTCCCGGTGAATACGTCCTGTTGACCATAGGCGATACCGGAGCGGGTATGAGCCGGGAAGTGCGCGAGAATATCTTCGAGCCTTTTTTTACCACCAAGGAAGTGGGAGAGGGAACCGGGCTGGGATTGTCCACTGTCTACGGCGTTGTTAAACAAAACGACGGCTTTATTGATGTTGCCAGCGAACCGGGGAAAGGGACTACGTTTAAAATCTACCTGCCGCGCTTCGAGGCTGAAACCACAAAGGTCCCACCTGGAGAGGTGGCCGGAAAGCGTCCAACAGGCACGGAAACCATCCTGCTCGTCGAGGACGATGAAGCGATCCTGAACCTAGGTAAGATGATTCTCGAAAAGCTGGGCTATACGGTGCTTGCGGCACAGACGCCAAAACACGCCATTAATCTTGCCGAGGAACATCCGGGAGATCTCCACCTGTTGATCACCGACGTGGTGATGCCCGAAATGAACGGACGGGAACTGGCAGAACGGCTTAACGCTTTCCTCCCTGGCCTCAAGTGCCTGTATATGTCGGGTTATACCGCCGATGTGATTGCACATCGCGGCATTCTGGAAGAAGGAGTTAATTTCATAAGGAAACCTTTCGGCAGCGATGATCTTGCGGCAAAAGTCAGACAAGTGTTGGACCACTTGGAATAGAAGGCCAAAATCGTGTCGGCATTGCTCTCCTCCTGAAGATCGAAAACCAGAACAGTCAGATTCTCAAGATTGCCGAATCATTGTGCGAGCAGTTGGAAGGACAAGGAAAATCTAGAATCCGGCAAGGGGTGTGACCTATCTCTGGGAATACGAAGCCGCCGCCCCTCAATAATCTTACCCACAGTGCAACCATCCCGTCCTCGATGGTCTGACCACCGTGCGCCATTGACACCCCGCCGTGCCTCAAGTATGATCTTAACGGGCTCAAGTGGTTGAAAAATTGACTAATTGCCGGGTCTGGCAGACCGCCGGACTTCGCGGCTATCGTAGAGGGTAGTTTTGATTAAGTTGTAGTGTTGACGCTGTGGTTGCTCGCTGGTATCCAATGAGTTCGACCGCATACAGGAACCGGATTTGAAGACCAGCGGTTATTTCAGGCACATGCAAAAAAGGCCCGACAGGGCAAGAATACGGGACGAGTGGATATCCCGAGTAATCCAGTTCCCGGAAAAAAGCGAGGTCCAACCCGATGGCAGGATACGGAAGTGGGCATGGATCTCCGAGGAGAATAAGTTTCTCCGGGTCGTTCTCCTGGAGGACGGGGAGACCGTTCATAATGCTTTTTTCGACAGATCCTTTAAGGAGAGTCGTCGATGAGGGTAAAATATTTTTCAGATACTGATACGGCGCTGGTTGAATTTACTGATCACGAGGTAGCAGAGACTAGAGAGATTAGCGAAAGTATATATGTTGACCTCGACAAACAGGGAAACCTGGTGAGCATGACAATTGAGCACGCACGCACCAATGCCCGACTCCATGAGTTCTCATACCAGGAGATCGGTCTCTCTCAAGATGAGGGCCGAACAATGCCGTGAACGGCGCTGGCGGCTTGGATAACTCATTATAGGGAGAGATTGGGAGGCAACACGGGGGCAAGATTCTTTCGAATAAAGCGGCAATGTGAAATCCGGCAGGTTAAGCCTCACCGTGCGAGTTAAGCGTTAGCCGCCGCAGCAACCTTATAGGAGCGGTCACTCTACCTACTGTGCAAAGTGCTGCCCGCAGCGTTTATTCTCACCTCTACCGAGTGTTCCCGATGGTCGTCAACAAGAGGAACGGTCTTGTCGTCTTGCTCGACGCCGTCAACTGTTACAGCCATTTCATCTTTGCCTGTCCGCGTTTGTAGAACGGCAATGTGGTAGACCGTCTCGCGATACCGGTAGTGCATCTTGAACCCATCCCAATCCGCAGGAAGGCACGGCGAAAAATACAGTTTATCGACTTCAAGTCTGAGCCCCAGGAGTGATTCCACCATCAGCCTGTACATCCAGGCAGCCGAGCCCGTGTACCAGGTCCAGCCGCCACGGCCTGTATGGGGCGGCACCGCATAGACATCGGCCGCAGCGACGTAGGGTTCCACTTTGTAGGTGGCAACCTCCCCGGCCGATCTTGCATGGTTCACCGGGTTGATCATGTTAAAGAGTTCCCACGCACGCCGGTTGTCCCCCAGGCGAGCGAAGGCCATTGCCGCCCAGATTGCCGCATGCGTGTACTGCCCGCCGTTTTCTCTCACGCCCGGGACGTACCCTTTGATGTAGCCGGGATTCAGCGCCGACTTGTCGAAGGGCGGATCAAGAAGTTGGATCAATCCATCCTCCCGGCGAACGAGGCGCTTATCCACAGCTTCCATGGCAATGCGTGAACGCCTGGTGTCTCCCGCACCGGATAGAACGGACCAGCTCTGCGCAATCGAATCGATCCGGCACTCGGGGTTAACTGACGATCCAAGCGGCGAGCCGTCGTCGAAGTAAGCGCGTCGATACCACTCGCCGTCCCAGCCGTGCTTCTCGATATTGCGGCGCAGCTCGGCCGCCTCTCTTTCACAACGCTCGGCAAAAGACACGTCGCCATGGGTGCGCGCAACCTCAGTGAAGCGCATGAGCACTTCATACAGGAAAAATCCCAGCCACACGCTTTCACCTTTGCCGTGTTCGCCCACCAGGTTCATGCCGTCGTTCCAGTCGCCGGAGCCGATGAGCGGCAACCCGTGCTCACCGAATTTGAGGCCGTTCATGATGGCTCGGACACAGTGTTCGTAAAGACTCGCCTCCTCCTCAGAGCGCCCCGGCAGATCGTAATAAGAGTCCTCATCCGCGCTTACAGGACGGCCTTCGACGAAGTGGACGGGCTCATCCAACACTCCCGTGTCCCCTGTGTTCAGCACATAGCGGCACGTCGTTAGCGGCAGCCAGAGGTAATCGTCCGAACAGTGCGTACGCACGCCCCGGCCCGTTGGAGGATGCCACCAATGCTGAACATCTCCTTCCAGGAATTGACGGGCCGCGCACAGGAGCAGGTGCTCGCGCACGAGATGCGGTCTGGCGTGGATGAGCGCCATCACGTCCTGCAACTGATCGCGGAAACCGAAGGCGCCCCCCGACTGGTAGTATCCGCTTCGCGCCCAAAGCCGGCACGCCAGGGTCTGGTACAACAGCCAGCCGTTTGCCAGCAGGTTGAAGGACCGGTCGGGTGTTTCCACATTTACCGCGCCGAGGGTGTGCGTCCAATGCTGCCACACCACATCGAGGGCGACGCGCGCAGCGATTGATCCTCGAAAGCGGCTGACCAGGTTTCTTGCATCGTCGGCGTCTCGCCCGACGCCGAGCCTGAATACGATCTCACGCTCTTGCCCGGCGGCCAGTTCGAAGCTCACCTGGATCGCGGCGCAGGGATCCAGGGCGACCCCCACTTTGCCGGTAAGGCGCATGCGCGTCATTGCGGCAGGAGCGCGCAGCGTGCCGTTGCGGCCCAGGAATTCAGTCCGATCGCCGCTTACGCTGCGGGATGTCTCGTCCACATCGAAGAATGCCGTGCGGTCGCGAAACTCCGTGTTGTAGGGGTTGCGCGCGAAGAGCGCGCCGCTCTTCGGGTCGATTTCGGTGATCACGTGCATGCTCGATTTCGGCCGCAGGTCGCCAAGGACCCATTCCACATATCCCGTAGCGGAGAGCCGGCGGGATCGTCCCGTCTCGTTTCGTACCTTGAGAACCGTGAACTTGACCGGTGAGTCAAGGGCCGTGTAAACCCACATCTCGGAGCGGATGCCGCGCTCGGTGTGCTCAAATACACTGTAGCCGAAGCCGTGCCGTGTGACGTAAGGTGTCGTTCCGCGGCAGGGCAGAGGCGTGGGTGACCAGAAATGGCCGCGCTCGTCGTCACGGATGTAAAATGCCTCTCCGCCCGAATCTCTCACAGGATCGTTTTCCCAGGGAGTAAGACGGAACTCATGGGCATTCTCGCTCCAGGTGTAGGCAATGCCGCTCTCTGAAATGACGGTCCCGAAGTGCGGGTTGGCCAGCACATTCACCCACGGTGCCGGCGTCACCTGCCCGGGCGCCGTGGTAACGACGTACTCACGCCCATCCGGGGTGAATCCGCCCAGCCCGTTAAAGAACGTCAGATCGTGGCGTGGCAGCGGGGCGACCGCCGCTGGTTCAGGGCGAAGGGTTCGGGTCGGGGTAAGCAGGGGTACGGTTACTTCCACCTGAGTGCGGCCGTTGATCTGGTCCTCCAGCGTCCCTCGGCTGTCGCTGATGATGGCGCGGGAGACCGTTTGGATCAGGATACGGTCCTCTTCGGCTATCTGGTCGGCGGGTCTTACGAAAATGCCGCCGGGTCGATCTGTCACGTTGGCTTCGGTGCCTGCGGCGATGAGGCCCATGATCTGGTCATGCAGGAGTTGCCGGTAACCGGCGTGATCTTCGTTCCAGATCACCAGGTCCACCGCCAGTCCGTTTAGACGCCAGTATGCGTGGGCCTGCACGAGTTGACGCACCAGGTCGATATTGGCCGGATCTTCGATTTTCAGCAGGACAATAGGCAAATCGCCAGAGATGGCGTAGCCCCAGAGACCGGATTGTCCCCGGCGGTTCTTTATGAGGACGCCCGGATCGGCTCGCAGCGAATTATTAGCGTAGATGATCGAGCCGGCAAGGCGGCAGTAAAGCTGCGCATCGGCCTGCGTGGTATTGATCTGCCGCAGGAGCACCTGGCTGTGTGTCCATGCCAGATCGAAGACGCGATTCGCGAGACGCCGATCCTGATATTTTTCAACATGGCCCAGGCACGCATCGCGGGTTTCGCCCATGCCGGTAACGATATTTATCGTTGCCGATTTTTCCGGATCGAGCGTTATTCGATACCGGATGGCGACAATGGGGTCCAGCACCGAACCTTGGCTGCCCGAAAGCGCCCTTGAGGGACCTGATGAGCCGTTCATCGCTTGCGGATCGGCGACGGTGTTTCCGCGTCCGATAAACCGCATCCGATCGGTCTCGTAAGAAATCTCCCCGACTTTGGCCCCATGCACGGCCATCAGGTGAAACATCCATGGCGCCTGCTCGTCGATGGAGCGGGGCCGGCGAGTGCAAAGAATCGCCCGCTGCCGCCGGATGATCTCGGTTTGAACAAAGAGATTGCTGAACGCCGGATGCAGTGCGTCCGCGGCGGGCGGCGCCAGGACCACTTCGGCATAACTCGTCACGTCAATCTCTCTGCGCCTGCGAGAGCGGTTGGTGATAGTGATTCGGCGCAGCTCGATATCATCTTCCGGCGAAACGACGACCTCGGTGTAGGCGTCAAGGTCGTCGTGCCGGCAGCGAAACTCGGCTCGCCCTTCCGAAAAAACCACCTCGAAGTTTTTCGACCGTTTAAGCGTGGGCTGATATGTTGTTGACCAGAAACTGCCGCTGGTCAAGTCCCGGATGTAGCAGAACGAGCCCCGGTTGTCGCGGGTGCTGTCTTCGCGCCAACGCGTGACCGCGATGTCTTTCCATCGGCTGTAGCCGCCTCCGGCGTTCGTGATCATCACGTGGTATCTGCCGTTCGACAACAACTGCACTTCAGGAACCGGAGTGTCCGGGCTGCTTAAAACACGCACCGGCGTCTCCGCGCCGCTGGAAGCCGCATGTAACTCGGAAAGCTCGGTAGTGTGCGCATAGAATGCAGTAGCCTTGGGGACCCGCTCCTGCAGCAGCAGCATGGTCGCCTGAAACAGGGGTTCCGACTCGAATCGTTTCTGCATTGGACGGCCCAGGAGTAGATAGGCCAAAGAGAGAAAGCTCATGCCCTGGTGATGTGCCATGAAGGAGTGAACCACGGCGCTCGATTGTCCGCGCGGCAGGCGCGAAGGAGTGTAGTCGATCGCTTCATAGAAGCCGTATTTTCCTTCAAACCCTTCGGCTGCCAGCCGCTCGAGATTCAAGCACGCCTTGTCGGGCGCCACCATCAGGGCCAGCGCCGAAGCATAGGGCGCAATTACCAGGTCCTCGGCGAGCCCCCGTTTGAGCCCCAGGCCGGGCACGCCGAATGCCCGGTACTGGTAGTTGAGATTAACATCGATTGCATTGTAGCCGCATTCTGAAACGCCCCAGGGCACCCCGCATTTTCTCCCATACTCGATCTGGCTGGCCACAGCCGCCCTGCAGGTCTTGTCGAGCAGTGTGTTTTCGTATGTCGGCATCACCAGGAGCGGCATGAGGTACTCGAACATCGACCCGCTCCATGAAAGGAGAATTGGCTCTCCTCCTGTGGTGGTGAGCAGGCGTCCCATGGCGAACCAGCTTTCCTGGGGCAACTCTCCTTGAGCAATTGCCACGAAACTGGAAAATCTCGCCTCCGAAGCCAGTAGATCGTAGTAGCTGGAGTCCCGTCGATGCTCGCTGACGTTGTATCCGATAGCCAGTAGATGACGCGCCTTATCGAACAGGAAATCATACTCCATACGGGCAAGCTCGTTTGATTGCAGTGCAAGGCCTTCAACAGCCGCTAACCTCGCGCCGGCACGCTGGCTTGCCGCTATGATGAGCGTTCGAAGCTCATCGAGCCACGCCTTTTCCTCGGATGTCACCTTTAAGGCGAGCCGTTGCTCGATTTCCGGCATGAACTCCACTTCAAGGTTGGACAGTTGGCGCAGCGTTGGTATCCCGTCGATACCATGAAAGCCCTGGAGTCTATTCTGAGAGGACAAGAGCGGTGTCCACGGAGCGAGAAACATTATTTCATCGAGGGCATCCCGGCACTGCCGGACAAATGAGTGCGCCCACCACTTCAGTTGGCCATCAGGGCCGGTGGCGGGGCCAAAGCCGGGATTGGCGCTCAAAGCTTCGGAGGCGCCAGAGGCGGAGGCCACGTCTTCGGCCAGCGCTGCCAACCGGTCCAGGCACAGCCGTGCCGCCGCAAGCGTCGCCGGTTGGGAAGCGGCCGTGAGCTCCAGGTCCTTCTGAAGTTGAGCAAGCTGGATCGGAACAGAGCCTCCCGCAACGTCTACGAGGACCCTCAATGTGTCGCCGAGCCCGTCGAACAGGCGTGCTCCCAGGATATTGTCATCGGGAAGAGCGAGCAGACCCTGCCGCAATGCCAGCAGATGGCCTGCGAGATTCCCGCTGTCAACCGACGAAATGTAGAGGGGCAGCAGCGGCTTCAAAGATTGCGTGTCGTACCAGTTATAGAAGTGCCCCCGGTGACGCTCCAGGGTTTCCATTGTGCGGAAGGCGTTCGCTGTGCGTTCGATGAATCGTCCGGATGAAATGAAGCCGAAATCGAGTGCGGTTAAATTCGCAAGCAGCGCGAATCCCATGTTGGTGGGCGACGTGCGGTGCGCGACCACGCCGGAGGGGTTCTCCTGAAAGTTATCGGGCGGCAGCCAATGATCCTCCGGGCCGACAAATGTCTCGAAGAACGCCCAGGTTTTCCGGGAGAGCTTCCGGAGAAAGATAGTCTGCTCAGTCGTGAGCCTTGCTTCGCGGCGGCCGAGTGGCCGGCTGATCCACCAGGCGATAGCGGGCGAGGTAAACCAGAGACCCAGGAGGGGCAGAGACACAACTAACGCTGCCGGTCTCAATAGCGCGAGAGTAATCGCAGCGGCAGCGGCAATGACCGGGGCGATCCACATAATCCGGCACGAACCGGCGAGGTCAGTGCGGCCATCGCGGTCCGGGCCGCTCGAAGGGTTCCATTCGAGAAGCCGCCGGTGCGTTATCAGCAGACGCCAGGCCGTTCGCACAATCGCATCCAGACTGAAAAACGCCTCGTAGGGGAGACACACGAGCGTAAATATAGCCTGAGCAAGGCGCCGGCCGGTCGAGCTGACCGTGGCGGCGAGGTGCTGACCCAGGGTCACATCGCCTGGCTTTTGAATCACATCCAGGATAGAGCTGATCAATGAAGGAATCAGGATGATTCCCATCACCGACAAGGTCCAGAACCAGGCCGATGGCAACTCTGTCCAGCCCAGCAGCAACAGGAGTGTCAAAGCAGAGGGTGCGAGACTCCGCCGCAGGTTGTCGAAGATCTTCCATCGGGACAGCATCGTGAGCGGATTCTTTTGGAGGCGCCCATCGGGACCTGGAACTCCCGTCATCACCCACTGCGCAATCTGCCAATCCCCTCGAATCCAGCGGTGCCGGCGGCTCACGTCCGCGCTGTAGCGAGACGGGTATTCCTCGTATAACTGTACATCGCTCAACAGCCCGGCACGCGCGTAGCAACCCTCCAAAAGATCGTGGCTGAGGATCCGGTTGGCGGGGAAACGCCCGTCCGTCGCACGCTCAAACGCATCGACGTCATAGATTCCCTTGCCAATGAACGAGCCTTCACCGAACAGGTCCTGGTAAACATCGGAAACGGCGCGCGTGTAAGGATCGATACCCGGGTCACTTCCGCACATGCGCGCATACCGCGACTGGTTCGCTACGGGCAGGCTCACCGCGACCCGCGGCTGAAGGATGCCGTAACCCTCACAGACACGCTGTTTGTCTTCGTCGTAGCGCGGGCGATTCAGCGGGTGCGCCATGGCTCCCACAAACTGCCACGCCGAATCGCGCGCCAGTTGAGTATCCGTGTCCAGGGTGATCACGTATTTCACGTTCGCCAAAATTGCAGTTTCACCGACGACCAGCGAGAAGCGCTCGCCGGGGGCAGCATGCGCCCCGGCTCGCAAAAGCCAATTCAAATCCGCAAGCTTTCCCCGCTTGCGCTCGTAACCCATCCAGATCCGGTCTCGAGGACTCCAGCGGCGCGGGCGATGAAAGAGGAAGAAAGTATCGCTTTCCGAGTTCCTGTACTTTTCATTCAGCTCTTCGATTCTCTGCCGGGCCTGCAGCAACAGCAGTTCGTCTTCCGGCAGCGTTTCTTCGAGCGCGTCTCGAAAGTCAGTCAGCAGGCCGAAGTGCAGATGATCGTCCAAATTTGCCAGGAAACGGACTTCCAGCGCATCGATCAAATCCTCGATATTTTGAGAACTTGTGAGCATAGTCGGGACTATCACCAGAGTACGCGATTCCTGCGGGATTCCTTTGGAGAAGTCCATTCGCGGCAGCTGATGCGGAGTAGCCAGCAGCGTGGCCAGCCAGTTCACCAAGGCCACCGCCAGTTGGCTTGCGCACAGAAGAGAAAGAATCCCGGTCAGCGCGAGCAGCCACCCGTGCAACCCTCCGCTGTGCGCCTTCTCCACCAGGAGCCAGGCGAAGAGCACCGCAACCAGCAGGATCGTGCCGCCATACAACGGTAAAGGAAAACGGCGGCTGACTTTGCGAAGTGCCTCAGAAGGCGATAAGCGCACTTCAGCCGCTTCTTCAAGCTGCGCCAATCCCTTGTCGATCAGGTAGAAACCGACATGTGCCGTGCGATGGTCGCCGCCTTTCCGCGCGGCGCCCTCATGCGCCAGTTGGATCGCTTGACGCGCCACCTCGCTCTCGGAGTGCAGACTACGCTTAGCAGTCTCTTCCACGATGTGGCGGTAGCGATCGCGGGTAGCAAAATCCATCTTGCCGTAGACGTTGCCGGGGTCCTCACCCAGGGTCTGCTCGACAATGCTCATCGTCTCGACGAACTCGCGCCAGTCCATCGCGCCCAGGAACCTGAGGCTGCCGATGCTGTTGCTCATCGAGACCTGGTCCGCAGCCTGCTGTTGGTTCTCCGAGCGCACCAACTCCTCGATGGTCAGGCCGGACTCGGACAGTTGCTGTTCAATCCAGGTGAGGGGCAATGCCAGAGCGGGGCCCTGCCCCTGCAAGCGGCGCGTGAGTTCCGCAACAAACGAGCTGACCATCGGGGGGTTAGACCGTGCCATGTCGGCGATCGCCAGAATAAGGTTCTTCGGGTCCTTTGCGGCGATCTCCGTCATCTGGTCGGCCCAATAGTCGGCGCGGTTTCGATCCATCCTGTCAGCGGCGATCCGGACGGCAACCCGCCGAAGATTCTCGATCAGGGCCAGGCGCAGCATGATAGGGATGGCCCACAATTCGCCCAACTTCAGGATCGTCACCGTCTGGTAGGCGGCTACGAAACTGCTGAGGCCCTCCGGGTCCACCCGTCCATCCCCGTGCGAGATCGTTTCCAGCGCGAGGTCATACACTCGAGGAAGCCCGGCCGATGGGCCGTCAAGCAAGCGCGGCAGCTCTCGGCTGTATCCCTTTGGCAAGTGTCGCTTAGCTGTGCGTATCTGTTCTTCAATTAAATAGAAGTTGTCCAGCAGCCATTCCCCGGCCGGAGTAATCCGGCGGTCTGCCTTGACGGCCTCTGTCAGCAGGCTGTGGACTGAAAGCAAGACAGCTTCATTTTCGGCCAACCGCTTCAGAAGCCGGTCCCGCGGGCGTCCCGGGCTCAACCTGTGCCAGCCGGCGAGGGTCTTGCCGTGCTGCTCCATCTGATCGGCGCTGAATAACTCCGATCGCAGCGGTGGCTCGCTGTCAGCGTATTTCCGAGCCGTACCGTTTCCGCCCAGGCGCGCTCTCAAACGGAGGAAGGTCTGGCGAATGGTCTTGATGCTCATTTCCATTTACTTGCGCCTCTTGACCTTCTTAACCGCATTCTTTCTTCGCAACTCTCGTGCGCCGGGTTCGGTCTTCGGCTTTCTATATCCTTCATCGACACCTCTAACATTGCCTTTGTTGTTTCGATCTTTATTGCTCAGCATTATTTGCAATTCCCCTTTTTGAACGGCGACGGTCCACTTTCACCTCGAAGCTGCCCATCTCCTTATCCCGGCGACCTTCTCAAATAAATGCTCCTTCGCCAGGTGCCAAAAATCAGTATTGGTGCCCCGTACTCCGATGAGCCCCACAATCAATCATTTTTCTCCTCGTCTTTTCGAGCCTTTTTTTCCGCCATCGCTGTTCAATGGGAGGGTCCGGCGCTTTTTGTCGGGCAAGGTGATAAGATGATAATCCATCCCCAGTGGATTGTCCCGGTGTGGCGGCATCGTAACATCAGTTTGGGTTATTATCTTGGTAATTCACGAGAGCGTGCTCATTATTCTAAGATATTTTTTGCCATTTTAGTCATGTTCCATCCATTTTTTTCCGACTTAAACAAATGGGAAACGGGGATCTTTCGTCATTCACCTGATGGCGGAGAAGTGCTGGAAAGCAGGGCAGAAGCAACATCCCCATTACGTACGCTTTGGGATGACGTGTACCTATACTTTTTGATGGAAGTCTTATTGGAAGTTAAATAGGAGGAAGGCAAAGATGAAAAAGATAGGTCTTGGGAGAAAGCTAATGTTCGGGGGGGCTATCATTGTATCCCTGCCAATGCTGGTACTCAGTTTATTCCTGATTCTGAAAAGCACTTCGACCCTGACTGACTTCTCACAAAATACGACCTTACAGACCGTCGATAAATTAACGACCATGGTGCGCACCGTTATAGATAAGGAAGTTGCCCAGGTACGAGGCTTATCGGCATCGAGCCGCATAGCCGAAATAAGCGCAAAGGCTAAAATGAACGGGCGAGAAAGTGTCAAGGAAGAAGGGAAAGCACTGAATAATGAATTCCGCAACGTTCTAAAGCAGCTTGGCGATCAGTATTCCGGTATGTTCGTAAGTGATACAAATGGACTCACCCTGGCAGGTATAGCGAGCAACGGAGATACCAAAGCATACGAGACCATGGATATCGCCGATCGTGAGTATTTTAAAGAAGTCAAGAAGGGCGGAAAAGCCGATGTTGCGTCGATCGCGAAGTCAAAAGCTACCAATCAGCCGGTTATGGTAGTCTATTCACCCATCAGGTCAGAGACCGGTGATTTCCTGGGAATCCTCTGCCTCACATCCAAGGTGGACTTGCTCGTCAATTTAGTAGCCGACACAAAGGTTGGTGTGACAGGCTATGCCTTCATGCTCGACGAAAAGGGTTTTATCATTGCGCATCCAAGGCGTGAATTGATCCTTGATCTGAATGTTTCGACTACGAAGGGGACCGAAGAGCTTGGCCGTGATATGACAGGTCAGAAGAGAGGGATTATATTGTACAGTTTTGAAGGAAAAGAGAAGATCGGCGCGTTTGCCCCGGTTGGCGTCAGAGGCTGGAGCATCGGCGTTGTTGAGCCCAAGGAAGAACTCCTTAGTCAAGTCAACGCCTTTAGAAACCAGGGAATAATAATTGGAGTAGCGCTGCTTGGATTTGCACTCACTGTGATCTTGTTTTTCGGCAGAAGTATATCCAAACCGATCACTCGTATCGTTGAAGGACTTTCGGAAAACGGTGACCAGGTGAGCGCTGCATCCGGCCAGATTTCATCCTCAAGCCAGCAACTGGCGGAAGGAGCATCAGAGCAGGCCGCGTCCATCGAAGAGACGTCAGCGTCTCTTGAGGAAATGTCCTCCATGACCAGGCAGAACGCGGAAAACGCAAGGCAGGCCGACCAATTGATGGCAAATACAAAAGGTTCGGTTTCTCGCTCCAGTCAGATGATGAATGAACTTACCACCTCAATGGGTGAGATTTCCGCAGCAAGCGAGGAAACCTCGAAGATTATCAAGACAATCGATGAAATTGCTTTCCAGACAAATCTGCTTGCTCTCAATGCGGCCGTAGAGGCGGCGCGCGCGGGGGAAGCCGGCGCCGGTTTTGCCGTTGTCGCCGATGAAGTTAGAAATCTTGCCATGAGAGCGGCCGAGGCTGCAAAGAACACTGCCAATCTCATCGAGGGGACGGTCAGGAGAGTCAAAGATGGCTCGGAACTGGTCGGAAAGACCGAAAAGGAGTTCCGCGAGGTAGCCATCAATGTTGAACGCTCCAGCGAATTGGTCGGTCAAATCTCTGTGGCATCCCAGGAACAGGCTCAGGGTATAGAGCAAGTTAGCAAAGCGGTGAGCGAAATGGACAAGGTCGTCCAGCAAAACGCCGCCAATGCGGAAGAATCCGCCTCGGCCTCCGAGGAAATGAACTTCCAGGCTGATCGGCTGAAGGAATATGTGGGTGAGTTGCAGTCTCTGGTAGGGGGGGCCGAGAGCAGTGATTCTGTTGACAGCTCTGAACAGGCGAATGAGACAGGAAAAAATTTATCGAGAACTTATCCGGCTCCCGAGATTAAAGCGAATGGCCATTCCAAGCGAGGCAAAGGTAAAGATCTGAGCAGCTTCAGCAAGATAGAGACGCGATCGGAACATAAGACCACTTCTAATGAAGCGGACTTCTAATGCCCGGCATCCGAAGAAGGGAGGGCGAAGCAGTAACATTTGTCCCTCCCTTCCAGGGCTGCTTGCATTATAAATATTCTTGAATGAGCCCAGCCCAGCCCCAGGCGGCAACCAAAAAACCAAAAGCGATTCACCACAGAGGCACAGAGAACACGGAGCAAAACTTCGCGAGGTGTCGATAACGGGGCTAACACGATTAACAGAAATCGCTATAGATTAGAAAATTCAGGACTTTAAGAATTAATTAATCCCTCAATCCCTCAATCCCTCAACCCCACAGTTGCACCTGGTTCTAGGGCTGAATGATTTGTGAACAGCTCCAGCCCATACGCCATTGGCTGATGGCCGACGATCCACAGGTGATCGGCAGCGCGGGTTATTGCTACGTGAAGAAGCATACGATTTTCACGGTCATCCCGGTAGTGACCGGCAGCCGGGTTGACTACCATGACGGCGGAGAATTCCAGCCCCTTAACCTGGTGGGCATTGGTCACGACGATCCCCGGATGAAACGAGAAATCATCTCGCTCATGCCGGCGTAAGTTCAAAAGACCCAGGAGCTTTAATTCTTCGAAGACCCGATCGGCATCCGCTTTGTATCGGCAGACCACTGCAACGAGAGCTTTCGGCCGCTTTTCAATGTAGTCCTCGAGAATCCCCTTCGCCTTTAATATCGTTTCCCCGGGGCTCTGCGTTGGAATGATATGCACCGGCTCGCCGTTGCGAGGCACCGACATAGAGGGCTTTTCACCCAAAACATGCCAAGCCAGCTCCATTATCGGCCGGGTGGCCCTAAAACCCACCTCCAGGGTATCCGAGCACAGGCTTTTGGCCCCAATTCGCTGTTGCTGGGCTCGGACAAAGCCCGCAAATCCTTCGCTGGTATTAAAAGATACATCCCCTTTTATTTTCTGAGCCATGTCACCACAAATGGTGATCGACTGGCGCGCATCGGCAGCGTAGAGAAGTGTGGCCAGTTCGACTTCGCACAAATCCTGGGCTTCATCCACCATCACGTGAGCATAACCGGGCCTCGCAACTGCAATCCCCTTTCGCTGCAAAAGCCAGAGGAGAATTCCCGTATCCGCAAAATCGATACGGTTCCGGTTATGGAGCTGCGTTTGCCGTTCGATGAGTTGCTCCAATGCATCTTCCAGGATGTCCTTTTCCGCCCCGAATGTTTCCTCCATGAGGGCGCGGCCGGTCAGAATCGCTTGAAGGTCGGCTCCATGGTCGCTAAATCGAGATAACAGACGGGTCCTTAATAATTTTCGCGATTCCGGCTGAATGCCCTGAACGAAAGCAGGATGGGTACTCAAAATCTTTATGAAATCCTCAAAGCGGCTCACGGCCTCCAAATTCGCCTTGATGTTATCCAGTTCAGGATCAGACCATTGAGCCAGTTGTTGCAGGAACCAATTGCGCGATTTTGTCAGGAGCCCATCCAGGTAACGATCCACAAGCTCCAGAACAAGCGGATGTTTTTTTATGCGCGCTACCTTTGCGGGTACCGCATCGGAGCTGTATGCAACGCGCATCCCGGCTGAACGGAACAGTTTGCCGGCCCAACCATGGTAGGTCTCCACCTGGACGCCGGAGCCGATTCCAAGCTCAGGCAGCACCCTCGAGATATAATGCTGGAGAGAACGATTGAACATGACCACAAGGACGCGATCAGGCTGAAAATTCTCTGCATCCTGGTAGGTAAGGTAAGCTATCCGGTGCAGCCCAACTGTTGTTTTGCCGCTGCCCGCGCCGCCCTGCAATAAAACGGTGCTCGATTCCGGGTGCGTAATTGCCCGAAACTGATCAGGGCTGATAAGAGCGGTGATTTCAGGCAAGCGATGGTCTGCTTTTTCCTCTTTGCGGCAAATCGCGCCGCCGCCCTCACCTGCAAGCTGCCAGGACCCGCCATTGCGAATGAGAAGAGTTCTGTTTTCAATTATCTTTCGAAGTTCGCCGCCAGTTGTTTCCACCTGGCGTTTGAGCCGCAGCACACCCGATCGGTCCCGCCCCCGGATCTCATCTTCGTAGAGTTCTCCGGCATCATATTCATAGTAGAGCCTCGAAATGGGGGCTTCACGCCAGTCAATCACCATCGCTTTGCCGTGCCTGTCGAAAAAGGATTGACGTCCCAGGCAATAGCTAAGCTTTCCAAGATCATCATCTTCAAGTTCAAGAATACCGAAGTAGGGATGGTTTAAGACCTGTCCGTCCTGATAATGACGCATCGCATAACGTGCGCGGCATCGATCGAGAACTTCATCGATTTCCCTCTTTTCTCTCCATCCCCCTGCATCGAGCTTTTGACGTTTAAGTTCGGCTATCTCCCGATCTTTATTTTGCCGGTCCAGCTCTTCACAGGCCAGGGTCTCCCGCATCTCCCCGACAATTTGGCCGAGCCTCATTTCTTCACGCTCAATAATTTCCTCGAATTGCTCCATTTGCTTTTAGATCACCTCATTACAGGTTCTTTCGTCCCGGGAACCACCCTGCCATACATGCGGGACTCCGGAAACAGGGAAGAGTTCGCGGTTTTCCACATTAATATCTTAGCTTAAAAACAAAGCCGCGGGATGATATAGAACAAAATATTCCTATCGGCAAGCAGGGGCATGCTTCAGATGTCCAATGGAGGGTTCCAGCGGCTGGCAAGGAAGTGTGTGCAGTACCTGTTTCCAGATTGCAGGCGGTACGGTAGAATCATTTCGCAGCTCACTGAAACACGTTATTCTTCCACAAAAACGCGCACAAAGGGCTATGCTACGGACAAACGGGACGAACGGCCGTATTGAATGCAACTATCCGGTATCAGAAAGGCCTCAATGGTCATAAAATTCTCTCTTGAAAATGAGTACATCGAACTGGCGAAGCTCCTGAAGGCGACAGGCGTGTGCTCGAGTGGCGGGATGGCCAAGATCGCCATCGGCGAAGGGAAAGTGCGCGTGGACGGACTCATCGAGCTGCGAAGGGGCCGAAAAATCAGGCGGGGACAAAAAGTGGAGTTCGAAGGGAGCACGATTGAGGCGGAGTAAGGTCCGGCAGGGTACAACTCAGGAGCCTGTGCATCAACTTCCGGGATGGACTCTGTAGAGTCTGCTCCGGCCTGGCGAGTTCTGGGGAGTATATGGATTCAGGAATAGAGCCAAAGAGCAAATCGCAGGTAAAAAAAGAGATGCTCGCCTTGCAGGCCCTCGGCGAGAAGCTGGCAGAACTCACCGCGGATCAGATAAAGAAGATCGACATGCCGTTGGAACTCCGGGACGCCTTGCTCTTTGCCAAGACGATCAATAAAGGTGAGGCCCGGCGGCGGCAGCTTCAGTATATTGGAGTCCTTATGCGCGAGGCCGATCCGGAACCCATTCGCAAGGCTTTGGATACCATCGGCAGGGGGCAGACGCTGGATGCGACACAATTTAAAGAGCTTGAGCGATGGCGGGATGAACTTGTAGAGGGAAGCGACAGGCTCATGGAGGAAATCGTGAGCCGATTCCCGGGCGCCGACCGCCAGACACTGCGCCAGTTGGTACTAAGCTCCAGGAAAGAGCGGGAGGGGAGCAAACCTCCAAAAGCATCACGGGCTCTATTTCGGTTTTTAAAAGCACTCTCAAAGCAACAGCCATTGTACCACGGATCAAAGCCCGAAGATCCATGAACAGCCGCAGACCGCAACAAGGCAACGCTCCACGGGCGAGGCTTCAAATGTGTCGGCGGATTTATTACAGATACCATGACAACGGGCAATACTGCACTCACCGTAGCAAGTGTCACTAATATCGTTAATTCATCCGGGTAACGCAACTCCATATAGCAACTTATATTCGTCTCGGAGCTGGTCACGAAACTTAGGATGAGCGATAGAGATCAGCGCTGCTGCTCTATCTTCATTTGTTTTGCAATATAAATCGGCAATACCATATTCAGTAACTACATAACGGACATCATATCTGGTGGTTGTAACAGGCGTTCCGGGCTTTAACTGACAAGATATTCTCGAAACCGTGTCCTTTTGAGCCGTCGATTGCACGGTGATAAAAGCTCGCCCATTTTTTGCGGCTGCAGCCCCTCTAACGAAGTCGAGCTGCCCACCAATGCCGCTGAACTGCTTAGGCCCAAGAGACTCAGCGGCTACCTGCCCCAGCAGGTCCACTTCCAATGCGGAATTAATCGACACCATATTGTCATTTCGGCTTATAACGAATGGATTGTTAACATAGTCAACTGGATAAAGAGTGAAAAACGGATTATTATCCACATAGTCATACATTTTTCGAGTACCATACACGAAAGTCGCCACAACTTTGTCAGGGTGAAGAGTTTTATTTCTACAGTTCACAATGCCGGCTTCAATCAGTTCGATCAGACCGTCGGACACCACTTCGGTATGAATCCCCAGGTCATTTTTTACATTCAAGTAGGACAGGATAGCATCTGGAAGCATACCCGCTCCCATTTGCAATGTATCCCCATCTCTGACCATCGAGGCGACATTTTCCCCAATCTTATCCAGGATAACGTTTTTCTGAGCAAATCGAGTCAACTCAAGAATTGGACCGTTTCCTTCCACTATATAGTCAAATTGCGAGACATGAACGAATGTATCTCCATAAGTCCTGGGCATATTAGGATTAACCTCAGCAATGACAGTTTTCGCACTTTCGATGAGCTGCTTGGAGTAATCAACAGAAACGCCCAAACTGCAATATCCGTGGAAATCCGGCGGCGATACCATAGTGATAAAAACATCCACCGGTATACTTTTTTCACGGAAGGCTTTAGGAAAATGATGAAACATTAAAGACGAAAAATGTCCCCGGTTGTCCCATATAGCCTCACGGGTGCCTGGACTGGCAAACGCACTATTAACGATAAAATGGTCCTTCATTTCCGGACTACAATAAGGTGCGTTGCTTATGGTCACCCCTTGCCATATTTCAACACTCTGCAGTTCTGATGCTCTTTTAAGCAATGCATCAATCAACAATTTTGACTCACTTGCAGCGTGCCCTGGGACAATACGGTCACCTGATTTTACAATTTTTACGGCTTCATCAGGAGTCCTCAGCCGTTCTTTATAACTTTTATGCCAACTCATTTATAATTCCCCCTTTGGTAAGGCTATTTTAATAGTAATTTTACTATCGATCCCAAATCATAAATATCAATGTCCTTCATCAATCCCCCGAATTTACCAAAGGGGGTTCTAACTGCACTTACAACGACAACCTCTTCAACATTGTAACTCATTTCCGAATCTCTCCTGCCACTGTAAGGTAATGAGTTTATATGGTTTTCGTGAATTCTATTTCCGTAGAAATTGTCTAAATAATCAAGAATCCACCACAAACGGGTAATTCCACTCCGGTAATGAAACTTGCTTCGTCCGAAGCCAAAAAACAAACGGCATTAGCCACATCCTCTGGTTGCCCCATACGGGCTAACGGCATCACTCCAAGCCAACCATCTTTTATAGATTGGGGCACGTTTTTCAGCATTTCCGTCTCTATTACGCCAGGCTCAATAACATTTACCGTAATGTTATATCGTCCCAGTTCTTTTGCTAAACTCTTTGTCATGCCAATTATCCCTGCCTTCGAAGCAGCATAATTAGTCTGCCCTATCATGCCATAGGCGGAAACTGACGAAATATTAATTATCCTCCCTTGTTTTTTTTCACGCATATATGGCATCACAGCAGTTGTCATCAAAAACGTCCCGGTCAAATTAACGTTAATCACCTCCTGCCATTGCTCGAAAGACATTTTATGTGACATGGCATCTCTCGTTATGCCAGCATTGTTCACCAGTATGTCTGCTGTTCCATATTTCTCCATGACGCGTGAGATCGCCTGATTAACGGAGTCTTTGTTACTTATATCGCACGAAAGTGCTAAACTGCTGTTACCTGCAGGATCAATAGATTGTACACAATTGCGCGCTGTAGTTTCATCGATGTCAAGAACAACAATTCGGCATCCTTCAGTAAACAATTTCCGGGCTATAGCTGCACCTATGCCGCGACCTGCTCCAGTAATTAATGCAACCTCATTCTTAAATCTCATGATGATCATTCTCCTCATCGCTGATAATATTGTTTTCTGTGAAACTAAAAGCCCAAAAATACAACACTTCCTCTTCCATGCCGTACTTCCTGCCACGATTCTCTTTATGCCATGGAGCTGGAAATGTCGCCCGGTTTTGCAGGTCATGGTGCATCGCCTTCTTTACAAAATGCCTGTTGCCAAATGGACCCCGATGATCTCAAATGCAATGATGGTTTTAAACACGACAAGGGACAAAGATATCCGGATAAGACTGCCTATGAGTTAACCCCAAACATATCCGGGATGTTACCCGGGAATCTGTGAATGGGTTCGGAACATCTACAGAGCAAAAACCAGGCCACAACCGGGCAAGAAAGGAGTTGCGTTTTCCGCCGAGAGGAAAAGACCGGTAGGGCTGGTAATTCCTTAGTTCGCGCCTTGCTCAATTCAAACCATAATCTCAATTAGCAATGTGTAATTATATAATGACACACGTTTTTTTAAGGCTGCCATCTGAAGCGGATGCGGCAGGTGAAATCAGGCAAAAAGAGACAGTGTAAGCTTTAACTTACACTGTCTCTTTTTGCTGACATCTAAGCTTTAGTTACAACATGCCAAGACGGCGCATTTTTTGATACAGAAGAGGAAGGGCAATATCCAGAAGCTCGGCCGCCTTCTTCTTGTTTCCTTTCGTGGTTCGCAAAGCATCCCAAATAACTTCCTTCTCGGGAAAAGCTTTTACGTCTTTTTACCTCGCCCGGATCCAGTGCTTCATCAAGGGTTATGAAAGCCGGGATACCGGGAGAGGTATCGTTGACGACGGGCAGTACTCCCGGCCCTTTAATCTTACTTAAGACCGAAATAATAGAGTCCTTTGCCAAAAGCCTTGCAGGTAAATATCTGCGCACCTTCACCACCATCCCCGTCATTGGTTACAACATACATGTCGTTGGAACCCGGCTTGATAGCCACATTGGTTGAACGCATATTGTGCCCTTTATCTCTGCCGGGGATCAAAATCTGGCCTATTGGATTACCGTCTTTATTGAATACCAGATATCTGCCCTGGTCGTAAATTGCCACATAAACGTTGCCCTCGCTGTCGACGCGTATCGAGTCGGGACCGAGACAGCCGGTGAAACGATAGGGTATTGACGTGCCAAACGGCGCAATAGTTGTTGCGTCAGTAAGCGACACCCTGAACAACCTGTTCCCGGCCGTTTCGTCTGTCCAGAGGGTTTTTCCATCGGGACTCAGTGCAACACCGTTGGCAATAGCCATATTAGGCAGAATAGGAGTAATAGTTTTATAATCGGGCGGCGAAACATAATAAACTCCGCCGGTGGGATTAGTTGCACTGCCATGGAAGTCAGTAAAGTAAAAGCCGCCTTTGTCGTCAAACACCAGATCATCCGCCAGATAACCTGCGCTCGTCGGAATAATGGTCTGCATCCCGGATCCATCAGGTTTGATCGCCACTACACTGCCTACTTTGAAATCACCTAAACAAGCAATGAAAATCCGACCGTCTTTATGAATAGCAAGCCCGGCTGACCCAAGCTTGTTCGCCCCGAGGACAGTTGATAACTTTTTATCCGGTGTAAGTTTAAATACACTGCCGCTCCAAACATCAACGAAAAAAAGATTCCCATTGCGGTCAAACACTGGGCCTTCCAATTGGAGGCCCTTATCAGAAACTTTAAAATACGGCTCGGCAACGACAGCAGGAAGATTCTTCTCATTCTCCGGAATTGGACTGGGGGTCATCGTACTGTCATTATGTATCAATGCTGGAGCCGCCAGTGCAGTACCTGCGCCCACAACCACAGCGATAAACATGAACAGCACCGTCATTGTAATAGCTAAATTAGACTGATGTTTTCTCATTTGCCTCTTCCTTTCGTCGAATTGTTTTGACCCACTCACGAATTAATCCCCGCCTGCCGAACAAGCGGTTCAAATCTGCACCTTCCCCGCCACATCAGTGGTCAATCATCAATTTTGTTACGTACACAGGAGAGGACCTTCAGGTAACCCAATTAGGTCGAGAATATTTGAAATTCTCATCAGAATACCTCCGTTGCCGGGAATGAAGTGCATAGCAAAGCTCGTGAAACGCTCTGCCGGACTAGCGCGAACCTAATCGCTTCGCGCATCATTACATTAATGTCCAACGAATTTAGAATCTAATCTTTTTTGATGAATGCTCCTTTGTGCTGGTGAGTCGATCTAATCTCGTCAGCTTCGCGCGCCGCCGAGTCCGGGTTTTAATCGTTAACAATATTTCTTTGGATTTAACCGTAAATCCATATTCCAACAGGGATGGCGAGAATCAGGCCGATGGTATCGGCAATGACGTGCCCGAAGAAAAAGTGTTTGTAAGCTTGTTTGTGAGTGAGCCCGGCGACCGCAAGCATGGTGATGACGGCCCCGTTATGAGGCATGGCATCGAAAGCGCCGCAGGCCATTGTGGCAATCCTGTGGATCAGGTTAGGATTCAGGCCGAGGGCGAGATACTTGGGCACCAGGGTCTCCATGATAATTCCGAGGCCCCCGGATGCGGACCCCGTGATCGCTGCCATTATGTTCGTAGCGATAGCAAGAGAGACGATCGGGTTCATGGGAAGCGTCAGCAGCCATGAGGAGACCAGCTTGAATCCTGTCGTAGCGGCAACGGCCATACCATAGCCGACGTCGGCGCAGGTATTGACAATGGGAACGACCGTGTTCAAGGCGCCCTTGTTCAAGGTATCGACTATATGGGCATAATATTTCCAGAACAGGATGATGCAGGCCACCACACCGGCTGTCAAAGCGACAACGGGATCTCTTTTGACATAGGGAAGATCGATGTTGAGCAGCAAAAGAACGGTCAGTGGCGGAACCAGGCTAAACCATACGTTAGGCATGGGTCCCGAAGCCGTGACTCCTGCTCCGAGGACACCGGCGGCGGGTTCCTCGTACACTTCACCTCTCTCTTTGGACTTTCTCAAAATGTAGCGGAAATAAAAGAGGTTAAAGACAATGACAAAGGCCGCCCCGGTGAGACCGACCAGCGGCGCCGCATAAGCCGTTGACGCCATGTATTTTGTGGGCATGATGTTCTGGATCGAGGGAGTTCCGGGGAGCATGGTCATGGTAATCGATGCCGCTCCGAATACAAATGCCGCCATAAAAAGATGCCACGAGAGATTCGTTTCCTTGAAGAGAGGCCGCGCGATCGGGATAACCGCAAAAATGACGACCCACAGGTTCACCCCGCCGTAGGTGAGACACAAGGTAACAACAGCAATCGACAGCATCACGCGCATGGGACTGTCTCTGCCGGTCACTTTCAAAATACCGTCGGCGATGGAGCGCGCCGCCTGTCCGTCTTCCATGAATTTGCCGAATAAGGAGCCTGCCAGAAAGACAAGGTAAAATTTGCCGGCGTAGTTGGTGAACCCTTTCATATAGGGTCCCGTCAACGTTTCCATAATGTTCATATTGGACAGAATGGATACGATGATTACGGCGAGGGGGGCGATGACGATAATATGCCACCCTCTCAGCGCCAGAATGACGATGAATGCTAACGATAGAATAATTCCAATAACACTCCAGTCCATTTAACCGGCTCCTTTCATGATCAACGAAGAAAAACAAAGCCCTGCCGAAGTGACGGTTTCACACATTACATGTCAATTAAAAAAGGCTCAATATTTTCGGTAAGTTGGCACATTGAGCCTCAATTTTTGCAGTGATTAGCTACAATAATGGAGTGTAGATATTAATTGTTGAGAGAGTGTTTTGCCCCTCTCAATTCCTGCAATTCTTTCTTCAATTGATTAAACTCATCACTTAAACGTCGCACCAGATCCAACGTGGAAATGATACTCATAAAGTTAATGGTATTCATTGAGGTGTAAGGCGATACCCCAAGGAGATTATTAACTTCGATGAGCTGGACATAGTGTGCGATTACAGTTTCGCCTTTGGCCAGTGTGAACAGCTTGCAATCCGGTTGACCCGTTTTCCTGATCATAGGAAGCCTCGTATTAGGGATGATCTTGGACACAGCCTGGCCAATGATGGGATATTATCTGGGAATCTTTGAACCGGTTCGCAACACTTATGGAGCAAAAACCACGCCACAACTGGGCAAGAGACCAATTGCGGTTTCCACCGAGACGCAAAAGACCAGTAGGGCTGGTAATTCCCTGGTTTGCGCCATGCTCAATTCAGGCCATAATCTCAATTAGCAATGTGTAAGTATATAATGACACAGGTTTTTTAAGGCTATCATCTTAGGCGGATGCGCCATGTGGAATCAAGCAAAAAGAGACAGTGTAAGTAGTAACTTACACTGTCTCTTTTTGCTGACACATAAGCTTTAGTTACAACATGCCAAGACGGCGCATTTTTTGATACAGAAGAGGACGGGCAATATCCAGAAGCTCGGCCGCCTTTTTCTTGTTTCCTTTTGTGGTTCGCAAAGCATCCAGAATAACTTCCTTCTCGGTAAAAGCTTTTGCGTCTTTTATACTTTGACCTCGGATCATCTGACTGTCGTCGCGAAGTTTCGGAAGCAGCCATTCGAAGTGTTTCGCCTCCAAAGTGTTACTATTGCACAAGTTGATAGCTCTTTCCACGGCATGTTCAAGTTCGCGGATATTACCCGGCCAGTCATATTTCTCAAGTAATTCCAGTACCTCCGGCTGTACGGTGATATCCACCAACCCTGCCTGATCCCCGTATTTTTCCACAAACTTTTCCACTAGCAGAGGTATATCCGATCGCCTCTCCCTCAGCGGAGGCACTCTAATCGGAATAACGTTCAACCGATACAACAAATCTGCCCGAAAGGTGTTTTGCTTTACCATAGTATCCAGGTAATCATTTGTCGCCGCAACAATTCTAACGTCTACAAGTATTGAGCCTGCGCCCCCAACCCGATCTATTTCCTTTTCCTGCAGTACGCGCAGCAACTTGGCCTGAGCAGACATTGACAATTGACTTATTTCGTCAAGAAAAAGTGTTCCTTTTTCCGCCAGCTCAAATTTCCCTTTTTTACCGGCCTTTCGCGCCCCGGTAAAAGCGCCTTCGTCGTAACCGAACAACTCGGACTCAAGAAGTTCCATGGGGATAGCGGCGCAATTCAATTTGACAAATGGAAAATGAGCTCGACGACTTTCCTGATGTAAGGCATGGGCCACCAATTCTTTGCCTGTCCCCGTTTCCCCTTGAATCAATACCGTAGCGTTTGTGGACGCCGCTTTGAGGATCGCTGCACGCATCGCGACGGATGCTTCACTGGAACAGATTATATCAGTCAGCGAATACCTGACTCCAGTATACTTTTTAACTTTTTCCTTATAGTAATTAAGCTGACATTGAAGTTCCTTAATTGATCCGATAAACATATCCGGCATGTCGAAGACTTGAAAAGACATAGCCCCTATCAAAACTCCGTCTTTCACAAGTGGGAAGCGGTTACAGATCAACGGTTTTCCCTGGTGATAAAAGATGTCTCCCAGAATAGGTTTGCCCGATTCGACCACCGTGGGAAGCTTACTCTCAGGTATGACTTCCTTGATATACCGACCTATAACCGCCTCAGGATCGATCCCCCTCCCTTTGGCGTATTTTTCTTCCACAAAAACGATCCTCGATAAGTGGTCAACCACAACTAATCCCCACATATGAGTGAACACTGCTTTTAATATCTCTTTGTACTTTGCCACCCAGACACCTCCCTGGAGGATATTAAAAACGTACCCATACTTTAAGACAGGCAGCAGATTTAGCCCCTAACCGTCCTCGCTTCCTCACGATATAAGAAAATCGCCTTGGAGAAAGGTTCGATTCCCTCACCGCTAGTTCGCCCCCGGCCACCTCAGGTGACATTCAGACGGGAGCTGTCGCCCCCCCGGAGTAACGAATAATACATTCTTTTCATTGTACGCTTCTTGCATCATGGGATCAAGGGATTGCGGGACACTCCCCGGAAAGGCAGGCCTCAAAGCGTCGCCCCGGAGGAGCGTGTTGAAATGATGGCTCTTGCCTGTACTACTCCTCAATGAAGCGTCACTAAAGCTGCACAAGATCGATCAATGGTGCGGCAAGAGCCCTGACCCTGAATTTGAAGAGCTGGAGGTGAACAAACCTCCAAAAGCATCACGCACACTGTTCCGGTTTTTAAAAGGACTCTCGAACCAACAGCCATTGCACCACGGATCAAAGCCCGAAAATCCATGGACAACCGCGGATTCAAGGTGAATTTGTCCTGCGGAAGTCTCGGGATACATCGTCAACTTGCCGCTAACTCCGGTCAAACGCACTACGAAGGTTCTTTCCCCATGGCAGTGCCGCCTTCCACGGCGTCGTTCTACGTATCGAGAGAACGGGTCTTTAGGTAGGAGTAGGAACCGCCATCGCCATGGCTCCATTTCATTTATTTACGAATTTCTGCCTCGCCGTGGAAAGCGGCGCTACCGTTCGGATTTTTCTCCAGGGGTAAAACATCTGAAATCCTCTCTGGCTATCGAAAAAAATATTCTTATTATCTTGCTTAGATCAAGTCCTGGCATTCGCGAGCCACGGCCGGTTCGAAAAGGCCGCCCACAAGGAGCTAGACTACGTCAGGATAGGAATTCATAAGATACCGCTAAGGAGCCGGCCCAGGCGCTTTTCACATTTTCAGGAGAATTGCCCGCCATGGTCATTGCCGTCGTAAGAGAAGTTCATCCGCGAGAGACACGGGTTGCAATGATAGTTGAGTACATTTCCAGACTGGTCAAAGCCGGCGCCCAAATGCGCGTGGAATCAGGCGCCGGCCTATCTCTGAATATTTCCGACGAGGCTTATACGGCGGCGGGGGCCTCAGTCGTTACAGACCGGAAAAGCCTCCTCGAAGGAGCTGACCTGGTGCTGAGCGTCCGCGCAATCTCCCCGGAAGAGGTGTCCGTACTCAAGCCTGATTCGATCTGCATCAGCCTGATGGACCCGTTTAACCAGAGAACCCTGGTCGAAACTTTTCGCGACCGGCGCGCCTCGGCCATCAGCCTCGAGATGATTCCCCGCCTGACCCGCGCTCAGAAAATGGACGTGCTGAGCTCTCAGGCCAACCTGGCGGGATACGTGGCCGTAATTCTCGCGGCTGAGCGGCTCTCCAAGATCTTTCCTATGATGATGACTGCTGCCGGCACCATTTCACCGGCACGGGTGTTTGTAGTCGGGGTGGGGGTGGCCGGCCTGCAGGCAATCGCCACCGCAAAACGGCTGGGAGCGCGCGTGGAGGCCTTCGATACCAGGCCCGAGGTCGAGGAACAGGTCAAGTCCCTGGCCGCCCGGTTCTTGAAGATCGACCTTGGAGAAACCGGACGGACCGAACAAGGCTACGCGAAGGCTCTGACCGAAGAGCAATTGGCTATGCAGCGTGAGGCAATGACCAAGGTCTGTGCAGTATCCGACGTGGTGATCACCACCGCGCAGGTGTTCGGCCGCCGGGCCCCGCTGATCATAACCGAAGAGATGGTCCGCGCAATGCCCAAGGGATCGGTGGTGGTGGACGGTGCGGTTGAATCCGGAGGCAACGTCGCCGGGTCCCGTCCGGACGAAGAAGTGGATGTGGACGGGGTGCTCGTTATCGGCCTTTCCAATCTGCCGGGACGGGTGGCCTTGCATGCAAGCCAGATGTTTTCCGCAAACGTGTTCAACCTGATCATCTCATACTGGGACACCGAGCAACGGCGGTTCCTGATCAGCTTTGACGACGAGATAATCAGGGGATGCGTCATTACCCACCAGGGTGAAATCGTAAACGAGATGATCTCGCGGCACTATTCCGGCTAGCCGGGAAGGCCGTAGATTCAACTTATTATCATCCTAAAATCAGGAGAGGCTACATGGAATGTGAAAATTTCATTATCCTGCTCTACATCTTCGTTCTAGCCATTTTCGCAGGCTACCAGGTGATTTCGAAGGTGCCCCAGCTTCTTCATACGCCGCTCATGGCTTTTACCAATGCCATCTCGGGTATCTCCCTGGTGGCTTCGCTGATCATTGCCGGGGAGGGCCGCAACACTATCAGCTCCATCCTCGGCGCCGTGGCCGTGGCTGCGGCAACCATCAACGTCGTGGGAGGGTTCCTTATTACGGACAGGATGCTGAGGATGTTTAAGAAAAAGGAGAGAGCCAAAGCATGAACGCCTATAATCTTCTGGCCGGAATCGATCTCAGACAGGACGCATACCTTGGCGCTCTCTTGATCGCTTCGCTCCTTTTTCTTCTGGGACTGCGCGGGCTTTCGCATTCCGAAACGGCTCGCCGGGGGATGAAGCTGGCGGCTGTAGGAATGTTCATTGCCGTGGTGGGCACACTCCTGGACAAAAGGATTGTGAGCTACGAGTGGATCATCGGGGGGCTTATTGTCGGAACGGTGATCGGGGTCCCCATGGGCCAGTGGATCCCCATGACGAAGATGCCCGAGCGAATCGCGCTTTCGCATGCTTTCGGAGGCCTTGCGGTTGCGCTGGTCGGTGTGGCCGAATATACAAATCATTATATGCGCCTCGGCCCTTTTGACGCTGGCGCCCTCAGTTTGGAAGTGGTGTTGGGAGCGATGACCTTCACGGGAAGTCTTATGGCCTTCGGAAAATTAATGGGTGTCTTGCCGGGGCGGCCTCAAACTTTTCAGGGGCAAAATGCGATAAACCTGACCTTTCTCGGGGGGGCGCTGGCGATCCTGCTCTTTCTTACGGCCAGACCCGAGCAGCAGATGTTATTTTACATACTCCTTTCGGTTGGCCTGCTGCTGGGCATTCTCGGGGTGGTTCGCATCGGTGGGGCCGACATGCCTGTCGTCATCTGCCTCCTGAATTCCTACGCCGGTCTTGCGGCGGCAGCGACCGGGTTTGCCCTCTACAATCCCGTGCTGATCGTTTGCGGAGCGTTGGACGGCGGCTCCGGATTCATCCTGGCGCTCATTATGAGCAGGGCCATGAACCGCTCCTTCAAAAACGTCGTCTTCGGGGCTTTTGGAGCTAGACTTCTGGTAGATCCTGTCGCCACGGGCGCAGGCGGCACTGTTCACGAGGGTACGTCCGAGGATGCCGCGGAACTGCTGAAGCTTGCCGGTTCGGTCATTGTGGTTCCCGGCTATGGGATGGCCGTGGCCCAGGCGCAGCATGCGGTGCGCGATCTGGCGGATTTGCTCGAAAATGCCGGGACCTCGGTGAAGTATGCAATCCATCCCGTTGCCGGACGGATGCCCGGCCATATGAACGTTCTTCTGGCCGAGGCCAATGTGTCCTACGACCAGCTCTTCGAACTCGAGGCGATCAACGATGAATTTCAAAGGACAGATGTCTCGATTGTAGTCGGAGCAAACGACGTAGTTAATCCCGCAGCCAAAAATACGCCTGGTAGCCCGATCTTTGGGATGCCGATTCTGAATGTGGATCAATCAAAGGCCGTGATCGTCCTTAAGCGCAGCATGAGACCAGGCTTTGCCGGTGTCGAAAACGAGCTTTTCGTCCAGCCCAATGCCATGATGGTTTTCGGCGATGCGAAGAAAACACTGGCAGAAATGGCCGCCGCATTGAAAAAAGAAGGGTAAAGCTCGGCGAACAAGCTTTTCTGCTTGCAAAAAGGCAATCTAAAACTAGGATATCCTCTAACAGCAGAGTTTGCCTGTAGGGTTGGCATATACTTGTGCGGTCATTAACCTGTACATTAGCAGCCAAGAGCAGGTATTTTAACACCTTCGTATTGCGCAAACCGGCGCAGGGAACGCACAGAGCGGCATTTTGCAGCGGGTGCGCCTTGGTACGTAGTAATTTATGGGCTGTACCCAAATTGGGAAGAAAAAGATGGCCGGCGGAACAGGGGAAAAACACGCCTTCCTGGTAGGCGGAACACACAGCGGATGCGGCAAGACGACTATTACGCTCGGGCTTCTCGCGGCTTTGAAGGCCAGAGGTCTCAGTGTGCAGCCATTCAAGGTTGGACCGGACTTCATAGACCCCGGACTTCACACACAGATAGCCGGAACGCAAAGCCGTAACCTCGACGGATGGATGCTGAGCCGTCACTGGAACACGGACCTGTTCCGGCGTCTTCTGGAAGAATCGGACGTGGGCCTGGTCGAAGGCGTGATGGGGCTCTTCGATGGCTATGAGGGCCAGACCGAATCGGGCAGCAGCTCAGAGATGGCCAAATGGCTCGGGCTCCCGGCCGTGCTGATTATAGACGCCAGGAGCATGGCAAGGAGCGCAGCGGCCCTGATATACGGATTTACACATTTTGATCCGGGACTCGATTTTGCCGGAGTGATTTTCAACCGGGTCGGTGGAGAGGCTCATCTGGAGTACCTGAAAGAGGCGGTTGCATCCGCATGTCCCGAAGTTACCGTTTTGGGAGGCATTCCTCGAGAGGATCAGGTCAGCATACCCGAACGGCATCTGGGGCTTGTAACAGCAGACGAAATGCGGCTTGATGCCGGGTGGCAAAAGAGACTGGCCGAGCTCTTGGAAAAGCGCCTCGACATTGACCTGCTCTTGAAAAAAACCCGCTATTTGTCTCACGCCGGGCCTGCCCCCCTGCCCTTCGAGCCGGTCAGCAAAAACAGGCCTGTGATTGCAGTAGCTCGAGACGCGGCTTTCTGCTTCTATTATCCCGACAACCTGGAACTCCTGGAGCAGGCCGGAGCGCGGCTTCATTTTTTTTCTCCCGTAATGGGCGAAACTCTCCCGGTGGAATGCTCAGGGGTATATCTGGGCGGGGGATACCCGGAACTTTTTGCCGGACCAATATCCTGCAATGCCGGTTTTCTCCGGTCTCTTCGCGAGCGCGCCGGACAAAGGATGCCGATCTATGCGGAGTGTGGCGGCCTGATGACCCTTGGCCGTTTTATAGATACAATTGAAGGGGAAAAGCATCAAATGGCGGGGATACTGCCATTGGGGACAAAAATGCTGCCCCGCCGCAAGGCGCTGGGGTATACCGAAGTCGTTCTTCGGCGGCAGTGCCTGCTCGGCGAACCCGGCAGGGTTATCCGGGGGCATGAATTCCACTACTCTGAAATAGTCGAATCAGACGCAGAGGGATTTGTCTACGCATATGAATTGCGCAGGCGCAAACACGAAACCTCACGTCCCGAGGGCTATCAGGCCGGTTCGGTGCTTGCCAGCTATATACACCTGCACTGGGGCAGCGCCCCAGAGGCTGCTTACCAATTCGTAAGCCACTGTGCCGAGTGGGAAAAAGGGAGGTAAACAGATTGACGATGCCCAGCGCAAAATCACTCATGTTCCTTGGGACCGGCTCGGATGTGGGCAAGAGTGTCCTGGCCGCCGCTTTCTGCCGAATATTTAGAAACAAGGGATACCGCGTCGCTCCCTTCAAGGCTCAGAATATGGCCTTGAACTCTTTCATCACTCCTCAGGGCGGCGAAATGGGGCGTGCCCAGGTAGTGCAGGCCGAAGCAGCGGGAATCGAGCCTCACGTGGATATGAACCCCGTCCTGCTCAAACCGACTTCTCAAATGGGATCTCAGGTGATCGTACTTGGGCGTGCGATCGGCAATTTTTCGGCAAAGGAATATTACGAATATAAAAAAGAACTCGTCCCCGTTGTCCGTGGCGCATTTGAAAGGCTTGTCTCCAAAAACGACATCATCGTTATGGAGGGCGCCGGGAGTGCGGTCGAACTCAATCTCAAAGAGCATGACCTGGTGAATATGGCCATGGCCGAGATGGCCGGTGCCAAATGCATCCTGGTGGGCGACATCGACCGGGGAGGGATATTCGCAGCCCTGCTGGGTAGCCTTTCACTGCTGGAGGCGGGCGAGCGGGACAGGATAATCGGGTTTATCGTAAACAAATTCAGGGGAGACCCGCGCCTTTTTGAGGACGGGGTCCAAATGCTGCAATCGCGCTCCGGTGTTCCCGTATTCGGAGTCGTGCCTTATTTCGATAATATCTGCCTGCCCGAAGAAGACAGCGTGGCGCTGGGGCGGCGAATGGGCGGCAGTGAGGCCCAGCAGGCTCTCTGCGCCGTTCGCATCGGCGTAGTCCGCCTTCCATTCATTTCAAACTATACCGATTTCGACCCCTTCGAGAGGGACCCGAGGATTGATCTGGTCTACTTCGACAGGCCGGCCCAAATCTTTGGATTCGACGCTGTGCTCATTCCAGGCAGCAAGAACACCATCGAGGACCTTGCCGCAATGCGCAAAAGCGGCATGGCCGATGCCCTGGCCGCCTATCATAAGACCGGGGGTATTGTGGTCGGTCTTTGCGGCGGATACCAGATGATGGGGACCCTGGTGCGCGACCCGCATGGAATTGAGAGCTCGTTAGAGACAATCGCGGGTTTGGGCCTGCTGGATATGGAAACCGAGATGTATCCTGAAAAGATAACCTCACAGGTCGAAGCCAGCGTGATCTCGGAATCCCTGCCCTTTCCGGGGCGCAGGGAGGTGCTTTCGGGGTATGAAATCCACATGGGCAGAAGCATCTCGGGCGGGGAGGCAAAAGCTCTTTTCAGGATAGTGCGCCGGGAAGGCGAGCCTTTCGATATGGAGGACGGGCTGGCGCAGCCCGATGGAAGAGCATGGGGAACATACATACACGGGATATTCGATAACGACGGATTCCGGAACATGTTCATCGAAGATGTTGGAAAAAGGTCCGGTAAGATTGTTGCCCCTTCTTCAGGTTCTTTTTCCTTCAAGCTATGGAAAGAGGAGCAATACGACAGACTCGCCGAACTTGTGAGCATGCAAGTCGATGTGGGCCGGATTCTGGATATCCTTCTCAAATCATAGTTAGGATCAACGTTCTGCTTCGTACTACTATCCCGCATCTTCTTGTTTTTTGAACAAGATTTTGTGTATAAGTTGTTGTTTTCTCAGCGTTCTCTGCGCCTCTGCGGTGAATTGCTTTTCGTCTTTTGGTTGCGGCTATGCTGCTC
>JBKQLC010000132.1:0-26791 GCA_052147195.1 Syntrophobacteraceae bacterium | reverse complement strand
TTTGCCGCGAGGCTGGTAAAAAGCCTCGGATACTTTCCCTTCAGAGGCTCACCCGGTAAGGGCGGGGCTGCTGCGCTCAAAGGCATTATTTCCGCTTTTAAGGGCAGTTCCGGAGGAGGGTTTGTCGCGGACGGGTCTCAGGGGCCGGCACAGGTTGCCCAAAAAGGGCTTCTTCTTTTGGCGATGTATTCAGGCTGTCCGATAATCCCGGTCAGCGTAGCCGCCGACAGGTGCTGGCGATTTCGAACGTGGGACAGGACCCTGCTGCCGAAGCCTTTTGCCAGAATAGCCTTCGCTATTGGCCCCATGATTCTGATTGAGCGGGGGGCTTCGCCGGCTAGAGTAGAAGAGTGCCGTGTTCAGCTCGAACGAAGCCTGAACGAAATCACCCTGCTGGCCGAGAAGGCTGTAGGGCGTTTGCATAAAGGGTGAAATCTGCTAAGATAGAGGTGAAAGGGATTTGTCCTCCGGTTTGACTAAAATAGTTTATCCGGAGTAGGGCAAATGATCGCTGGTCACGAAGGCGTGACTGGAGGAAAGTCCGGGCTCCGCAGGGCAGGGTGCTGGGTAACTCCCAGTCTCGGTGACGAGGAGGAAAGCGCAACAGAAAGCAGACCGCCTCACGCGCTCGCGCGCGGGGTAAGGGTGAAACGGTGAGGTAAGAGCTCACCGGTCCCGGTGGTGACATCGGGAGCCAGGCAAACCCCACCCGGAGCAAGACCGAATAGGAGAGCGTTTGAGGGCTGCCCGTCCGATGCTCTCGGGTTGGTCGCTTGATCCCGCCGGTAACGGCGGGGCCAGAGGAATGATCATGCCCTGTTCGCCTTCGGGCGCTCAGGGAACAGAACCCGGCTTATGCCCTGCTCCGGGTCCCTTTTATTTTTCTCCGGTGGTTATTTGGAATCATGCCGAAAACATGCGCCATTGTGCCCGCTGCGGGAAGCGGGACCAGGATGGGAAGCGTCAAACCCAAGCAGTTCCTGCATCTGAGCGGCAAACCGATACTGGCTCACACATTGAGGGCACTCTCAAGCCTGCCGTTGATATCGAGCATTTTCCTGGTCGTTCCCGAAGGATATATTCCGGCTGCCGGTGAGATCGTCTCGGCATGGAGCCACCAACAGTATCGCAGCACACCGGAGATTTCAATCGTGGCGGGAGGCGCCGAGCGGCGGGACAGCGTCTATAACGGCCTCATGAAGCTCCCGGCAGAGTGTGACTGGGTGATGATTCATGACGGAGTCCGCCCTTTCGCGTCTCCAAGCCTTATCATGGCGGCATGGGAAGGCGCGCAGGCGACGGGCGCCTGTATAGTGGCCGTTCCCTGTACGGACACCGTTAAGCGCGCGCGAGACGGGCTGGTGCGGGAGACTTTGTCCAGAGATGAGATCTGGCTTGTGCAGACGCCCCAGGTTTTCCGAAAGCAGCTCATTATAGGCGCTTATGAAAAAGCGATCGAGGCGGGATGGACCGGGACCGATGACGCCTCTTTCGTCGAACGCCTTGGGGTCAACGTATCCATTGCGATGGGTGAGCGCTCGAACATAAAGGTGACGACACCCGAAGACCTCCGGTGGGCGCAATGGTTTCTCAGCGGCAGTACTGGAAAAGAGGAACTCTGATGAGGGTGGGATTCGGATATGACGTTCACAGGCTCGTTGCGGGGCGCCCACTGATTCTCGGCGGCATTGAAATTCCACATGAACTGGGTCTGCTTGGCCACTCGGATGCCGACGTTCTTCTGCACGCCATCTGTGACGCAATGATCGGGGCGGCCGGGCTGGGAGACATCGGCACACATTTTCCGGATACCAGTCCCGAATTCAAGAACATATCAAGCCTTATATTGTTGCATAGGACGGCGGCTCTTCTCAGGGAGCGAGGGTTGCGGCTGAAAAATATAGATAGCACGGTTGTGGCCCAGAGGCCCAGGCTCTCTCCTTACATCCATCGAATGGTCGAGAAGATTGCGAGCCAGACCGGGCTGGACTCCGAGTATGTCAATATCAAGGCCAAAACGACGGAGACTCTGGGATTTGCGGGCCGCGAGGAGGGAATCGCGGCGTATGCGGTGGCGCTTGTTGAGGAATCTGCAGAACACACATGACAACGGTTCGGGCCTTCCATAAACAGTTTTAATTAGATTCGGCAAATGATAAACATTACTTTTCGGTCGTTTCGAAAAGAGCGCGAGGGGAGATTTTCCAGCGATGGCATTGCAGGTCTATAACACTCTGACCGGGAAAAAGGAGGAATTCGTTCCTCTGGAGCCGGGCAGGGTACGCATGTACGTGTGCGGGATCACCGTGTATGACCTGTGCCATATAGGACACGCGCGCTCCGCCATTGTATTCGACGTGATTTACCGCTACCTTCTGAGTCTTGACTACCAGGTTACCTACGTACGCAACTTTACCGATATCGACGATAAAATAATCCGGCGGGCAGCCGAGGAGGGGAAGGACTACCGCACCATCGCCGACCGGTATATCCGGGCCTTCTACGAAGACATGGACCGCCTGGGTCTTCTGCGCCCAACTCTTGAGCCGCTTGCGACCGAGCACATTGCCGAGATGATCGAAATCGTTGGCAAACTGGTCGAAAAGGGCGCTGCATACAAGGCCGGAACCGATGTTTATTTCAAGGTGGACCGATTCGCGGGTTACGGGAAACTGTCCGGGCGGGATACGGAAGACATGATTGCGGGCGCCAGGGTCGAAGTTGACGAAAACAAGATAAACCCGCTCGACTTTGTGCTCTGGAAAGGAAGCAAGCCTGCGGAGCCGGCCTGGGAAAGCCCCTGGGGGCCGGGAAGGCCGGGATGGCACATCGAGTGCTCAGCCATGGCATCCAGGTATTTGGGGCCGACTATCGACATGCACGGAGGCGGAAAGGATCTGGTCTTTCCACATCACGAAAACGAGATCGCGCAGAGCGAAATGGCTTTTGATGCCCCTTTCGTGCGCTATTGGATACACAACGGCTTCGTCAATATAAATAACGAGAAGATGTCCAAGTCGCTCGGAAACTTTCTTACCATACGAGACGTGTTGCAGGATGTGCACCCTGAATCGTTGAGATTGTTCGTCATCAGCAAACATTACAGAAGCCCCGTAGATTTTTCGGACGAGACTGTGGCGGAAGCCGAACGAGGGCTTGAGCGCCTCTATGGCACACTTGAGGCAGTGAAGCAAAGGGCCGTTGGCGCCCAAAGCGCCGAGTATTCCGGCGAGGTCCTCAAACAGCAGGATGAGGAGCTGTATGAAAAGGCGGAGTCGTTACCCGCATTGTTTCTTGAAGCTATGAACAACGATTTTAACACGGCCCAGGCCGTAGGCTATATTTTCGCCCTCCAGAGAAACCTCCAGCGATTTCTTGATACGTTCGGAAGAAAAAACCTCAAAGGTCCTGCCGCGCATCTGGCCAGGATGGTGGCCGGCGCGATGTCAAATCAGTGCAACACCTTGGGCCTTCTGATGCTTGAACCGGAAGTCTTTTTGGACAAGCAAAGAAGGCTGAAACTGAAGACGACCGGTATAAGTGAACAGGAACTGAACGATCTTATTGCCCTGCGCCACAAAGCCCGCCAGGAAAAAAACTTTGCCGAAGCCGACCGAATCCGGCTTGAACTCGAGACAAAACGCATCCAACTCGAAGACTCCCCTGAAGGAACGAAGTGGCGGGTGAGTCTCTAGTACATTGTCAACTTAATTTATTCAGGTTAGAAGTCACTAACCGTCATTCCCGCGAAGGCGGGAATCCACGATGCTTTTGGTCAGTTAAAGGAACTGGATGACGACCATTGGAAACTTAGTTGACAGTGCACTAGCGTCCTGAGTCAGAAATTCGCTGCATAACTCCGGATGGGCTTAGTGTCCTGAGTCAGAAATTGGCTGTATAACTCCGGATGGGCTTAGTTTCCTGAGTCAGCAATTCGCTGCATAACTCCGGATGGGCTTAGTTTCCTGAGTCAGAAATTCGCTACATAACTCCGGATGGGCTTAGTGTCCTGAGTCAGAAATTCGCTGCATAACTCCGGATGGGCTTAGTTTCCTGAGTCAGCAATTCGCTACATAACTCCGGATGGGCTTAGTTTCCTGAGTCAGCAATTCGCTACATAACTCCGGTGAGCCCAGGGCCGTCATTCCGGCATGTTTTAAGCCGGAATCCAGCTCTCTTTTCATCTTAATACGAAGTTGCGTTCAAGATGAATGTGATGGGTTTCGCTCCACTCTATCTGTCCAACGTATTGGCGCAGCCGGTACAAACGTGTAGGATGGGTGAAGCGGAGCGAAACCCATCGCCATGGGCACATCTTGAAGGCAAATTGGTATAAGACCTCGTCTGGACCCCGGCTCAAAAGCCCCGCCGGGGTGACGTATGCATTCAAACTTTCAGTACTCAAATTATGTTGTGAACCTTTGACTCAGGACAGTAGTGTAGCATCCCTTAAGTTTCTCGATATTTGGCGAAAGCCATAATTGCCTCCTCGCGCGCCATACCGGCTGACCATAATATCGAACTATTTCAGGAATGCTACACTAGCCTCCGGAAAACGGAGATGAAAGTCGCGGGCATCTCTCTCCCGCGCTCCATCTCCCCCCTTACGAGTTGTTTCTCTGCTGCCGTCTGCTGATTGTAGGTTTTTACTGAGAAGCCATCTTACTTGAGCCTCGGCGCGTTGTTTCTCTGCTGCTGTCTGCTGATTGTAGAGTGAATGATACTTACTTTGTGTTCGTGGATATCCCACTTTGGACTTGAACTCTTGAAGGGGTTTACGATGCGTTCCGTAACCGAGGAATGTGAATGCGTAATATGCGGCAATGAGGCTGACCTGGTAATTGACTGTAACCTGGTGGATGCCTCAGATCCGGACCATATGAAAATCCTGCCAAAGGACGCGGACGTGCAGGTAATGCCGGGATATTGAGGCGGCGATCGCATATCCCCGGTAGCGCCGTCTTCCACGGCGGCGCGATTATATGGGCTAGCGCGATTATATTGTCTAGATTCTTATAAAAATCCGTTTTCGCCACATAATCCATGCGACAAAAAACATGGCCATTAGAATCACTAGCGCGTAAATCAAAGATGCGATTTCCGATTCGGTAGTCGGGACGTGGCAGATTTTGAACAGGTAGAATCGGCAGTCGGTCTCATTTCCGCTGGATACAGCCAGATTCATTGATCTGAGGGTCGTATCCAGGACTATGGACACTACGTAGACGGAGATAGGATTCAGGCCGAGAATGATGAGAGGTTTAGGCCATCGCGGAAAACCTGCCATGTCGATCGACCAATACAAGAATGCCAGGCAAACAAGAGCCAGCCCCGCCATGAATATGCTGAAAGTGCTCGTCCAGATGCTCTTGTTTATCGGCAGCCAGCGATCCAGCACGTAACCTGCGATCAGCAGGACCAGCCCGGCGCATACCATTCCGGCAACTTTCCTTCGGTCGGAAAAAGAAGACCTGAGCCATTGTCCCGTGAGCACGCCGAAAAGAGTAGTAGCGATTGCGGGTATTGTGCTCGCGATACCTTCAGGGTCCCATGCCCCGTCATAATACGACCACATGTACCCCTTCAATAAATGTGAGTCCACCCAGGCGGCAAAATTTTGTCCCGGTTCAAGCACGCCGGCCCCGGCTCCCGGGACGGGTATGAACCGCATCATGAGCCAATACGAGGCAAGCAGGCCAATAAGCCACAAGATGCGTCCTCTTAAACCTGCCCGCAGTACAATTAATGAAGCAAAAAAATAGCAGAGGGCGATTCTTTGCAAAACTCCCGGTATTCGAATCGTTGACAGATCGAATGTCGGAAAAGTGTTAACAAAAACCCCAAGTGCGAACAGAATAATAGTTCGCCTCAGAATCCGGAGGAAAATGCTGCCTTCCTGCCGCTTGGCAAATGAATAAACGAGCGATACTCCAACGATGAAAAGGAAGGACGGGAAAACGGTGTCGGCAAACGTCCATCCGTTCCAATCCGCATGCCTTAAAGGTGCAAAGACGTTCCCGGCGTCACCGGGACAGTTTACCACTATCATCAGGGCTATCGTAAGGCCGCGAAAGGCGTCGAGCGAGGCCAGGCGACCCTTGTGTTGATCGACGATGGAACGCGAGGCTGCGGTGGGTCGCCGATCTACGGAATTCGTCTCAGCCTGCGAAGATGAGAGTTTACGCGGTTCAGGGTTTTCTTTTTCAAATGGCAGGTCGGTCTGTGCCTGGGTCATTAAGGAAATGGTCCTCATAAGATAAATCAAAACCACAAAGCGGCTCTTTGTTTAAGCTAAGCCGGGTTGACGCGCCCTGGAAGGTGATAATGTCATAAGATTACTGGAGGAGCAAGGTCCAGGCCAAAAATTCTGACTTGCCCCTGATGCGGATGCGGAAGTGTGGAGTTTTCTGAAACACTAAGTAACTAATATTATTAAATAAATTGGATGAGGAGGCACCATGGCAGGCGCAATCATGAGGCGGCAGGTATATGGAGAGTTTCCATTTCGTTTCCATGCCGGCCCCGCAACGATGTTCTCCCCGCCGGTGTGCCGCGCGCGCTCACCAGGGGCAGGCCCCCGTTCAGGTCCCTGGCAGGCTTTAGCCCAACGTGGAGTTCCCGATAGATGGGGTTGAAAGGTCATCGCGATTCAAAAACCAGTCCACGCAGGACTTAATAGGAAAAAGCGCCAGAACATAGAAAGTAACCAAAAACATGACCGAGAATTCGATATAGGAGCCGATCGGATCTGGAAGCGATTTTTGATAATTCCATATGCGCCATAAAAGCACGGCGCCCGAAACCCAGAAAACAATAACCGCGCACCATCCCATGGTTTTTTTTGTTTTTTGCATCGTCTCGAACCTCTCTGAAAAGGTGGCTTGCCCTGTCAATATTTCATCTGGTTTTGTCCTGGATTGCAATACAGTGGAAAGAGTATTCGGCCCCGAGAAAGATGGTAGTTTTGATCGCACGCAGTATGCGCAAAAAAAGCTATGAATCAAAGGCGTTGGGCACGGGTTGTTATCGTGGGAGCGCGATTTATCATCTTTGTATAATCTCGAAAAAGGAGGCAGGAATGCGCTTTTGGATATTTCTTACACTTTTGCTGATCGGATTTGCCTCGACAGTTGAGGCGAAGGTGATTGGCAGCACAGTCCCTTACACGCATGAGGGTGTGGATTTGGAAGGATATATCGCGTACGACGATTCTGTCCAGGGGAAACGGCCCGGGGTTCTGCTCGTGCATGAATGGTGGGGATTGAACGATTACGTGCGAAGGAGGGCTGATCAACTTGCAGGTATGGGATATGTGGCTTTCGCAGTCGACATGTACGGCAAAGGAAAAGTCACCGAACACCCGGAAGACGCTGCGGCGTGGGCGCAGCAGGTAAGGGGCAACATCGACCTGTGGAGAAAGAGGGCAATGGCCGGATTGGAGGTCCTTAAAGCAGACCCCAGAACGGACATCGCGCGGATTGCGGCAATTGGATACTGTTTAGGAGGATCCACGGTTCAGCAGTTGGCTTATGCAGGCGCGCCGCTACGTGGGATCGTCAGTTTCCATGGAGGGTTGGTAAAGCCTTCGCAGGAGGAGGCCAAAGCCGTCAAGGCAAGGATACTGATCTGCCATGGCGGCGCCGACCAGTTTGAAACCCCACAGGCGTTGCAGGATTATATCGCAGTGATGAATCAGGCCGGTCTCGATTGGCAGATGGTGATCTTTGGTGGGGCAAAGCATGGTTTTACCAACCCGGAGGCCGGAAAGTACGGCTTGGAAGCGCTCGCCTATTCCAAATCGGCCGACGAAAGCTCGTGGAAATACATGAAGGATTTTTTTGATGCAATATTCTCCTGAGAAACGGACCCGTTGAATAGAGGCAACTTTTCGAGCATCCGGCGGAAAAGCCTCATTTTATAGGTGGCGTCAATAATACTTGCGAAAACCCTCGCCGCCCGTCACCCCAGGGCAGGCGTCGGGGTCAAGTATCTTTTCGACCTGCAGAGCAGATGAAACTCCTGAATTGTCTGGCCCGCAACCGCAAAAGTCCGATACGGCAAAAATCGGACCGAGCCCCGTGGTACTATGAGGCTTGTTTTCTTATATTGGGTGAGTAACCTAAGGAGTCGGCCATATCAAAATAAAAAGAGGGGAAAAAATGCCGGAAAAAAAGTCAGAAAGTCAGCAAGATTCATTTTTAGGGAGTGAAGTCGAAGGGAATCTCAGGGCCGCATTTGACTCGCTGCCACATAATGTCCCGGTCATGCTCTTTACCGAAAAGGGCAGTAACGATGTCCTGAACCAGGCTGCGCGTGACCTGCTCAGGGCGTTCAATAGAATCTCCAATAAAATAGAGCTGAGCGAGTTTGACCTGAACGGGCCGGAGGCAAAGAAGCGCAATGTGAACAGCTCGCCTACGCTGATTTTCGATCCTGATAGATATTCAATCCGGTATCTTGGGGTCCCTTTCGGGGAAGAGGGCAGGACCCTTGTGGGAATGATCCTGCTGCTTGGGTTTCGGACCGCTAATCTGAGTGAGCAGTCCCGTAAGATCATGAGCAGTCTGGGCTCAAAGAGGGAAATCAAGGTTTTCGTCAGTCCCACCTGTCCCTATTGTCCTGATCAGGCGATCAATGCCGTAAAGACGGCCATTGAGCGGCCGGATATGGTCTCGCTCGAAATAATAGATATTCAGTCCAACCAGGAGACCGCCAATCGTTATTCCGCATTCAGCGTGCCGCAGACCTTTGCAAACGACATCCTTATCGCCTATGGAGCGCAGGCAGAGGAGTTGTTCGCGCTCTCGCTTCGAAAGCTTGAGCAGCAGACCGTATTCATTCCGGAAACAGACGCCGAGGTTATTGAAACGGACGTTGTTATCGTGGGCGGGGGGCCGGCCGGCCTTGCGGCAGGTATTTACGCGGTCCGTAGCGGAATGAAGACCGCTGTGATCGAGCGGGGTCCCCTCGGTGGGCAGGTCGCAGCCACACCCATCGTGGAGAATTATCCCGGTTTTACACGGGTGCCCGGGAAAACGCTGGTCGATATTCTGGTTAGCCACGCTCTTGAGTATGTGCAGATATTCCAGGGCGAGGAGGTCGTCAACATTAAACCGGGACCAACGGCAGAAGTTCAGACGAACAAGAGAAAGTTTCTTGCCAAAGCGATCATCCTTGCTACGGGCGCCCAGTACAAGAGGCTTGGCGTGCCCGGGGAGATGCACTTCATGGGTCGGGGCGTGAGTTATTGCGCAACCTGTGACGGACCGCTGTTCAAAGGCAAGAAGTTGATCGTGGTCGGGGGCGGCAACAGCGCCGTGACCGAGGCCCTCTTTCTCCACAACATAGACGTGAATGTGACCTTGGTGCACAGACGAAACAAGCTGAGGGCCCAGGAGCATCTGGCCAAAAATATTTTCTCCAACAACATAGAGGTCCTGTGGGACACCGAAGTCATAGAAATAAAAGGAAAGGAAAAGGTAGAGGAAGTCATACTGCGAAATAACAGAACCGGTTTGATCTATCCATTCCCGGTACAGGGAGTTTTCGTAGCGGTAGGATATGAGCCTTCCGTCGATCTTGCGAAACCTCTGGGAATCGAACTGGACCTTGACGGTTTCATAAAACATGACTCCCATCACCGAACCAATATTCCGGGAATATATTGCGCAGGAGACGTCGAAGGGGGCTACAAACAGATTGTGACCGCAATGGGACAGGGGACCGAGTCTGCCCTCTCCGTGTTCGAAGACCTCGTGCATCCATACTGGATTAATGAGAAGGAAAAGCAGACAGACACAGTAACTACGTGATCGAGTCAAGTTCTGTTCAGGAGGGACCAGGGGATCGGGGGAGGCAAAATTACGCGGCCTCCGGAGGTGTTTCCATCTGCGGGACGGTTCCTTCGAAACCGGTTCCCGCTAACCCGACTCTTAATCTTGGCAGAAAATGGGGGCAGAGAACAAGCTGTTTGGAGTTCTCAGTCTTCGAGTTCCTGGGGAAGATCGTCAAATTCGATCAACTCGCCTGTCACCGTGAAGATTACACGTTCGCAGATATTTACTGCGCGGTCGGCGGAGCGTTCCAGGTTATGAGCGACCCACATCAGGTGGCTGGCGCCTTCGATGTTCCTGGGGTCGGAGATGATGTAAGTGATCAACTCCCGGTATATCTGGTCATAGAGCTCATCCATATGCCGGTCTTCCGGGGCGAGCGCGCGCGCGCCCTCTACGTCTCTGTCAACGAAGGACAGAAGCGCCCGGTGGAGCATGTCCGAAGCCTGCACGGCCATGCGAGGAATATCCAACAGCGGCTTTACCAGAGGCTTTGAGCCGAGTTGGACTGAAATTCTTGCGATCCCCTTCGAATAATCGGCGATCCTTTCCAATTCGGTAGCAATTTCCAGTATGGCCGCAAGGGTTCGCAGGTCCTTTGCCATCGGCTGCTGTCTGGCTATGAGAACAAGAGTATCTGATTCGATTGAGTACCGTCTCCGGTTGATCTCGGAATCGGCTGCGATCAGACGCCGGCCGGCTTCGATGTCCCGTTTGCTGAGGCCCTGGACTGCGTCTGTTATGGTGCGCTCGACCATTACCCCGAGGTCAATCAGTGCATCCTGAAGCCGTTCCAATTCTCTTTCAAATGCGGTTCTCAACCTTAAGCGTCTCCCCTTGATTCAAGAATATTATCCCTTACGGTTCACTTTATCCCATCCTTCAAGTAATTATTCAATTTCATTTTCGCTTGGCAAATCTTAACCGTGCATAAAAAAACCCCCGATCCCATGAAAGGGAGCGGGGGTTTAGGTGGAGCAATGAGCAGTGAACAAGGAGCGGCTTCATTCCCACTCCTTACTTCCCTCTTCTCATTCTATCGAAGAATCCGTACGGACGTCTCTAGTACATGCCTCCTCCGGGCGGCATGCCTCCCATGCCGGGTCCTGCCTTGTCTTCCTTCGGCAGTTCGGCGACCATGCATTCGGTGGTCAGCATGAGGGCCGAGACACTGGCCGCGTTAAGCAGCGCCGTGCGGGTCACCTTGGTCGGATCGATGACACCCGCTTCGATCAAGTCTTCGAACTTGGCTGTCTCTGCATTGAAGCCGAAGGCGCCGGATTTTTCCTTTATTTTCTGCACTATGACGGAGCCCTCTTCGCCGGCGTTGGCCGCAATCTGGCGGGCAGGCTCTTCGAGAGCGCGCCTGATTATCTTCAGACCGAGCTGCTCGTCGCCGCCAAGGTCGACATTTTCCAGGGCCGGCAGGCAGCGCAGGTAGGCCACGCCGCCGCCGGGAACGATGCCCTCTTCCACTGCGGCGCGGGTAGCGTTCAGAGCGTCTTCGACTCTGGCCTTCTTCTCCTTCATTTCAGTTTCAGTTGCGGCGCCAACGCTTATCACTGCGACACCGCCGACCAGCTTGGCAAGCCTTTCCTGGAGTTTCTCACGGTCGTAGTCGCTGGTCGTTTCCTCGATCTGGGTGCGGATCTGCCGCACGCGGCCCTCCAGGGTCTTGCGGTCACCGGCGCCGTCAACTATTGTCGTGTTGTCCTTGTCGATGCGGATTGTTTTGGCTCTGCCAAGATCGTTCAATGTAACATTTTCGAGCCGGATGCCCTTCTCTTCGCTGATTACCTGTGCGCCAGTGAGGGTGGCGATGTCTTCGAGCATCGCCTTGCGCCTGTCGCCGAAGCCAGGGGCTTTTACCGCGCAGACCTGCAGGGTGCCTCGTAGCTTATTGACTACCAGGGTGGCAAGCGCTTCGCCTTCAATGTCTTCGGCGATAATCAGGAGAGGCTTACCCATTTTGGCGATCTGCTCGAGCACGGGCAGAAGGTCCTTCATACTGCTGATCTTTTTCTCGTTTACGAGAATCATCGGCTCGTTGAGCAGGACTTCCATCTTCTCCGGATCGGTCACGAAATAGGGGGAAATATATCCACGGTCAAACTGCATCCCCTCCACCACCTCCAGAGTAGTTTCCATCGACTTGGCTTCTTCCACCGTGATTACGCCCTCTTTACCCACTTTGTTCATGGCTTCGGCGATGATGTTGCCGATGGTCGTATCGTTATTGGCGGAAATGGTACCGACCTGGGCTATCTCTTTCTGGTCTTTGGTGGGTTTGCTGATTTTTTTCAACTCGTCGATAATGATCTGGACTGTCTTTTCAATGCCGCGCTTGATTGCCATAGGGTTATGGCCGGCGGTTACCAGCTTTGAGCCTTCGAAGTAGATGGACTGAGCCAGAATGGTTGCAGTGGTTGTTCCGTCACCGGCGACGTCGCTGGTCTTGCTTGCGACTTCCTTTACCATCTGTGCTCCCATGTTTTCGAACTTGTCCTCAAGTTCGATTTCCTTGGCTACCGTAACGCCATCCTTGGTTACAGTGGGGCCGCCGAAACTCTTCTCGATAACTACATTACGGCCTTTGGGGCCGAGAGTAACCTTTACAGCATCGGCGAGCGTGTTCACGCCATTGAGCAGCAACTCGCGCGCTTTTGTGTCATATATTAACTGTTTTGCCATGAGTCTGTTCCTCCAGATGTGCTTATTTGAGGTAAAGATTTATTCGATAATCGCGAGAATGTCGTCTTCGCGCATGATCAGAACTTCCTGGCCCTCGACCGTAATCTCTGTGCCGGCGTATTTGCCGAAAAGGACACGATCCCCCTTTTTGATGTCGAGAGCTCTTCTAGAGCCGTCTTCCATGATCCTGCCGTTTCCGGCCGAAAGGACTTCTCCCTGGATGGGCTTTTCTTTTGCCGTGTCGGGGATGATGATGCCGCCAGCGGTTTTGTGTTCCTCTTCCATGCGTTTGACCACGACGCGATCGTTGAGCGGTCTGAGATTCATAACAACTCCTTTCGCTTTCATTAAATGGTTTCGGGCAAGGATCGACTTTCAGGCCCCGCCCTTTGTGTTAGCACTCACCTATGATGAGTGCTTTTAATCATCTCGGATTCATTTGGCAAGTGAAAAAGAGGCGCTCGGTGGGAAAAAAAGTGAAAAGACTGTACCTGTCCCCGACTGGGGCCTGCTTACCTCAATGCGGCCGCCGGCCTTCTCCATCAGTTGATATACGATGCTCAACCCAAGACCCGTTCCACTTGTCTTGGTGGTAAAGAAGGGGTCGAAAATTCTTTTCAATACGTCATCTGCAATTCCGCATCCCGTATCGCAGATGTCTACTCTGGCCGTTTTGCCGCTGCCGTCAGGCGAATTGTCCTCGATTTTGACCAGGACCGACAGCTCACCGCCTTCCGGCATCGCTTCAAGAGCATTTATAAAAAGGTTCCAGAGCACCCTCTGGAGATGGTGGGGATCGATTTCGATCAATGGCCTGGTTTGAAAATTTGTCCTGATCGCATGAGACGCGGTTACCTGTTTTTTCGCCTTAAGAAGGGCAATAATTTCCTCTATGGCGGAACACAGCAGGACATCTTCGACCTGCGCCGATTTGGGCGAACCTTTCGTCATCCAGAGAAATTCAGTTACAAGCTCGTTTATCCGCTCGATTTCGCGCTGCACGATTTCCATGAGCTTTTTGTGAAGCGCATTGTGTCCCATTTCGCCCTGTAGCATCTGCATGGCGCCGCTCATTGCCGCAAGCGGGTTTTTAATCTCATGGGCGATTTCGGCGGCAAACCTTCCGGCCAGGACCAGCCGTTCCATTCTCTGAATGTGTTCCTCGATTGCCTTTAGCTTGGTCAGGTCTATGAATATGATCGTCCAGCCGAAGGTCTCTCCGCTTTCGTTCTGGAGGATCGAAGCCGAGTAGCCAATGGTGATTTGCAAACCTGTTGGACGCGTGAAGGCGCTCTCTCTTCGGACCGCCGATTTTCGAATGGCGGGTCCATTGCCTCGAGGAAGCTGTGAGATGTCAATGGCGGGAAAGAGTTCCGTCACGGTGAGTGCGGCAATTTCGCTGGAGTTTATTCCGAGAATTTCCTGCGCAGCGTTATTGGAAAAAACGATACGTCCATTGAGATCAACGGTCAGCAGACCGCTGGTCATACTCTGGACAATGCTTCTATGAAGGGTTGAAAGCTCGCTAAGGTCTCTTTCACGCTCCCGAACCCGTCGACTGGAACTTTGGAGTTCCTCGGCGAGATATCCGGCAAGAAAGCCTACCAGGAAAAAGCCCGCCATACTCATAAGGATAGTAAAAAAGTAGGTTCCGCTGTCACGCGCTTGCCCTGTGCGCGAAACGAGCTCCAGGGGTGAAATCCAACCAAAGTACTGTAAGTCGAGAAGAAGTCCGTAAATCAGAGTACATGCCGAGGCGGCAAGAAGGCTCCCGCGCCGGTAAAGCAGCAGGGCTGAACTTATTATCACGAGCATGTAGAGAAATGAAAACGAGCTTTCAATTCCACCCGTCATATACACGAGGACAGTCACGGCGCCCAAGTCGAAAAGGATCTGGGCCCAGGCAAAGTATACGAGGCCCCGGACACGTTCGAGGCTGAGTGCTCCTAGAATAGTGAAGAGAAACAGGATGCACGAAAAAATATAAAGAGAATGAAAGTGGGATGAAAGAAGGTCAGCATTCCTGCTGCTTTGGACAGCGAGGGTAAGAATGAGGAAAAAGACGGCGAGAATCAACCGGTAGAGGAGAAGCTTTTTTAGTTTTCCTCTGAATCGGCTGTCGTCCGAGTTGTTCTCGTGGCTGGGTGTGACCAGGGTCATTTCCTCCTCTAGTGTGCAACCACATCGGCCAATTGGAAAATCGGCAGATACATTGCTACGAGGAGGCCGCCTATAGTTACGCCGAGAAAGACGATCAGCAGCGGTTCGAGCATCGCTGTCAAAGCTCCGACGGCTGAGTCGACTTCCTCGTCATAAAAATCAGCAATTTTGCCAAGCATTGCGTCGAGAGCGCCAGTGGCCTCGCCTACCGCTATCATCTGGGTCACCATAGTCGGAAACACGCCTGTTTCAGCCAGGGGCTCTGCAACCGGGCGGCCTTCGGAGATAGAGAGACGCGCATCCCGGATGGCTTTCTCAACTATGGAATTTCCTGCAGTTGCGGCAACCACCTCGAGGCCGTCCAGAATCGGCACACCGCTCGAGAGCATCGTACCTAAAGTCCTGGTAAAGCGCGCCACCGCTATCTTGCGCATTAGCACGCCAAAAACGGGCGCTCGCAGGAGCAGCCAATCAGTTAACTCGCGTCCTCTGGGCGTCTTGCGAAAATAGCGCAGCCCAGAGATCGCGGCAATAAGCCCCAGGATCATCCAGTGAAAGTAGTGCTTTGCAAAATCGCTCATGTTCATGACAATCAACGTCATTGCCGGCAGTTTTACACCCGCGTCCAGGAAGAGCTGGGCAAAGACCGGGATCACCCATATAAGGATGACCGCTACCACTATTACGGCAATTGAGACTACAATCACCGGGTAGGTAAGTGCGCCCTTTACCTTCTTCTTCAGTTTAGCCATTTTTTCGATGTACGAGGCGAGCCTGTTGAGGATAACGTCGAGGATACCTCCGATCTCGCCAGCGGCAATAAGACTGTGAAAGAGATTGTCGAAGACCTTCGGATGTTTTTTGACCGCATCCGACAAAGTGGAGCCTTCCTCAACGTCCTTTTTGATCTGTCGAATAACTCTTTTGAAATTAGCGTTGATTTGCTGTTCCTGGAGAATGTCCAGGCATTGGACAAGCGGGAGCCCAGCATCTATCATCGTCGAAAACTGCCGGACGAATATTACTTTGTCCTTGTCTTTGACCTTGCCGGCCATGGCAGGGAAATAGTCCATCAGATCCTTGGGTTTCGGTCGCACGGCCTTTATGGCTATTCCCTTTCGGATGACCATCTGGCGCGCCAGAGGCAAGTTATCGGCCTCTATTTCTCCTTTTTGTTTTTTGCCGGCGCGATCTAAACCAGCCCATACATAAACCGCCATATTTCACTCCTGTTGAGTCAAAAAAGTATTAAAGGAGGGGTAACGACGGCAGTAGAAGCAAGTTTCGTTCCACAATCCCCTCTATTGGGGCTGTGGTTGTCAAATACCCTGACAGCTTTACGGCGGATACGTAGAATCTTAAACATTTGATTATAAGGCAGGGCGGGCAAGGCTACGTTTTTGCCCGCATAAAAGAGAGCTGCTGACTGTGCTAATCTTTGGTCGACGACCTTATCACCTCCTCTATGGAGGTAACTCCTTCCTTGAGCTTATTTAATCCACTGCGTCGCAGCGTGGTCATCCCGAGACGGATTGATTCTTTCTTTATTTCAGCCGCCGAGGCTCCCATCAGAACGAGTTCGCGTATCTGATCGTGCAAGGGCATGACCTCGTATAAGGCAATGCGGCCGCGGTATCCCGTATCGTTGCAAACCGGGCATCCCGTCCCGTGATAGCATTCAAAGCTGCCTAGTTCCTCGTCCAAAACCCCCAGGTCGAGTAAAGTCTCAGGCGGGACTTGTTCGACGACTTTGCACTCGTTGCAAACCCGGCGAACGAGCCTCTGGGCGAGGACGAGGTTAACGGCGGATGCGACCAGAAAGGCTTCGACCCCCATATTGAGTAGCCGGTTTATTGTGCTGGGGGCATCGTTGGTGTGGAGGGTACTCAGCACGAGGTGTCCGGTGAGGGCAGCTTTCACTGCGATTTCCGCCGTTTCGAAGTCTCTGATCTCGCCGACCATGATGATATCCGGGTCCTGACGCAAAAATGAGCGCAGGGCGGCGGCGAAGCTCAGCCCGATAGACTCGTGCACCTGCACCTGGTTAATTCCCGTGAGATTGTATTCAATGGGGTCTTCGGCCGTCGAAATGTTGTGGCTGACCTTGTTGAGCTCTGAGAGCGCGCTGTAAAGAGTCGTGGTCTTGCCGCTCCCTGTGGGTCCGGTAACGAGCACCATCCCGAAAGGCATATAGACTGCCTCCCGGAAATTCTTGTACTGGATTTCTTCGAACCCGAGCTTGGTCATGTCGAGCTGAAGGCTCCCTTTGTCGAGAAGGCGCAGCACGACCTTTTCGCCAAAAAGGGTAGGCATGACCGAGACCCGGAAGTCCATCTCACGCCCCTTGGCCCTTAGCTTTATGCGCCCGTCCTGCGGGAGGCGCCGCTCGGCGATGTCAAGACGGCTCATTATTTTAATGCGTGATATAAGCGCGTTCTTTAGATGCGTGGGAGGCCGCATAACCTCATAGAGCACGCCATCTATTCGGAAGCGAACGCGCATGGTCTTCTCATAGGGTTCCATGTGAATATCGCTTGCCTGTTTTCGGATGGCGTCCATCAAAATAAGGTTGATGAGCTTAACCACAGGGGCAGTCTCGGCCGCATCCTCCATAGAAGCGTCCATCTCCTCCATTGACTGGACGATATCGACATCGATTTCCTCCTTGAGCATTCCGAGAACATCGTCCAGTGACTCGTCAGCAGCGAAGTGCGTTCCGATGACTTTTCTGATGATGTTATCGGAGGCGACATGAACCTGGATGTTTTTCCGAGTCAGGAATCGGATGTCATCTATAACGAACAGGTTTCCCGGATCAGCCATGGCGACGTTGAGAGTATTGCCCATAATCCCGAAGGGAATGGCCTGGTATTTGTGCATGATATCAAGAGGGATAAGAGCTGCGACTTCTTTCGGTATATTGAGTTTGGATAAGTTCACCTGGGGGCAGTGGAACTGTCTGGCGATAAATTCCAGAAGAGTATCTTCACCGACCATGCCGAGCTTTACAAGGGCTTCGCCGATGCGTTCTCCGGATTGCTGTTGCTCGTCGAGCGCGCGATTGAGCTGATCGATGGTGACGAGGCCTTCCTGGACCAGCAGTTCGCCTATTTTCTTGGCCAAAGTTTAATTCCTTCCCAGAGGTTTATTTATCGCTGAGGCTGAACCGGCCCGCCGTTACGATCACTTAGATCGGCAGAGACGCAGCGTGAACCCGAATGGGACAGCCCAGAGATTCTCAAATATAAAATACATCTCGAATAATGATTAAATCGGTTTATGTGTTTCAATATTCAACAAAAAGTGAATATAAAATGCAAAAAGCCTTGACTGTAATAAATTCCCGGTTATTATTCGCGACGTTTTCTCCGAATTGGAGAAGGAATAATATCAGAATAGGGGGTGATTGTCATGGTTTGCTCAACAATGAAGGCCGGAACGGAATGCGCCTTCATGACGAAAACGGGATGTGGCTACAACGGCGGTACCTGCCATCCGATCGTGGAGAAGTGCGAAGGGTGTCAACGCACGGTGGAATTTTCCGCCGGAAAGTTCTGCACCAGCTATCCGAATCCTTCCATTAAATGGAAAGCCAGCGCCTGTAATTTTGCGACTCACAACAAGGCGGAGCAGCAAGGTCAGCAGAAAATCAATCCTCTCAAGGCTTCCAAGAGAAACAACAAAAAGAAATAATCTTCTTCGCTGGTTCGTGAGAGCAGCCTCCAGTACTGGTTACGTCCCGGAGGTTTGCTCTCACCATGCCCTTAGTGTTTTCAGCTAAATCTGAGTATATAATCATTCCTGTTTTTATTTGACTTCTCCTACGCCCATCCGTTATGGGAGTATGGGCAATTTCAGGACGCGTGCAGTCCCTCTTATTCGCTTGGTCCTGGTTTGCTCATCGTGTCATCTCAGAAAGGAAGTGCAATCGTGGAACAGACTCAGATTTTGACCGGAGCACAGGCCGCTGCCGAAGCCGCCAGATTGAGCCGCGTTCAGGTCGTGGCTGCCTATCCGATCACGCCTCAGTCAAAGATACCCGAAACCCTGTCCGTGTACGTGGAAAGGGGGGATTTAAAGGCGCAGTTCGTGCGCGTCGAGAGCGAGCACTCGGCGATGGGCGTGTGTATAGCGGCATCCATCGTGGGGGCGAGGGCTTTTACCGCAACCGCCTCAAACGGTCTTGCCTACATGCATGAGCAACTTCACTGGGCCGCCGGTGCGCGGCTTCCAATAGTGATGCCGGTTACCAACCGAGGAATTGGGGCGCCCTGGACGATTCTGAACGATACCCAGGATAGTATTTCACAACGCGATACCGGCTGGATGCAATTCTACTGCATGAACAATCAGGAAGTCCTCGATCTGACTATCATCGCATTCAAGGCTGCTGAACAGCTTCTGATTCCCTGCATGGTCTGCTTTGACGGCTTTCGGCTTTCGCATACTCTTATGCCGGTAACAATTCCCGAGCAGGGAAAAGTGGATTCGTTCCTTCCTCCGTACGTCCCTTTCCACAAGCTGGATCCCGAAAACCCTGTGAGTATATATCCCGTGGTCATGAGCGACCCTCTTACTGACCCGGATGGGGTGCTTTCGCCCGGTTACATGGGCTTCCGGTTCCGGCTCCAGCAGAATCTCGAAGAAGCCCTTCCCATAATCAGTGAAGCCGGCAGGGGGTTTGGTGAGCTTTTTGGCCGTTCCTACGAGGACTCGCTCTACCGCTACCGGGCCGACGATGCGGATTTTCTCTTCATCACTATGGGAGCTCTTGCAAGCGAGGCTACAGAAGTGGCCGATTCTCTGAGAGAAGAGGGCGTAAAGGCGGGTGTGCTGGGCGTTCGCGTGTACCGTCCTTTCCCCGCCAATGAACTGCTCGAGGCGGTTCGGGGCAGGCAGGCGGCGGCGGTCATCGAGAAAGCAATCAGCTATGGATACGAAGGCCCCCTCATGACCGAACTGAAGGCCTCGCTTTACGGGGGAAACGGGGATTGTCCGTGTCTCATAAACTACATCGTCGGACTTGGCGGAAAAGATGTCTCCCCTGCCGATCTGCTTAATGCTGCGCGGGAAACCATTGGAGCTGCAAAGAGCAGGAAACTGCCGGGAAAACCGCAATGGATAGGCTACGGAGTCTAAATAACGAAAAAAGGAAGATAACCGGACATGTCAGAGCAAACTGCCATTCTCGACTACCCTGAAAAAGAATACATCCTTCCGGGTAACCGGCTCTGCGCCGGATGCGGTGTTACCATCGCGTACAGGTTTATTCTAAAGGCGCTCGGGCAAAAAACGATCATTTCCGTGCCGCCCTGCTGCGTAACCATCCTGCACGGGATCTATCCCAAAACACCGGTATCAGCGACAACTGTCAACACGACTTTCGCCAGCGCGGCTGCCACTGCGTCGGGACTGGTAGCCGGTCTCAAAGCCACAGGGCGCGAAGACTGGAATGTTCTGGCAATGGCCGGAGACGGTGGGACATTCGATATGGGAATCCAATCTCTGAGCGGCGCCGCAGAGCGCGGGACCGACTTCATCTATGTTTGCTACGACAACGAAGCTTATATGAATACGGGTGTTCAGCGCTCGAGCGCTACCCCGGTGGGCGCCGTTACCACCACCACGCCGATAATTCCCAAGGAGCAACCCAAAAAGGACTTCATGCAGATAATGGAAGCACATAGCATTCCTTACCTTGCTACAGTCGCGTGCTCCTATCCGGGTGACGTTTACGATAAGTTCCTGAAGGCCAAAGACATAGAAGGGACCAGGTTTTTCCACCTCTCCGCGCCGTGTCCGACCGGGTGGTGGTATCCTACTAAAGATACTGTAAAAATCGGCCGCATGATGGTCGAATCGTGCATCTTTCCTCTCTATGAGATCGAAGAGGGCCGCGTCAAGCTTACCGGCAAGAGCCTGAGCATAGCCAAAAGCGGCAGAAAGAAGCCGGTTGATGAGTATATAGCTCTTCAAGGCCGTTTCAAAAAAATCACCCCGGAACAGGTGGCCGGTTTCCAACTAACAGTAGATGAGAAATGGGGGTTACTGCTTAAGAGGGCAGGGTTTTAGTTTTTTCGCTCTCAGTTATAGTAGATAGTCCTTCGAGCTTCTTTGGGTCCGCTTTCCGGACCCTTTTTTATTCTTGCCTCTGATTTGAACGGACTCCATGTTCCAGCCCAAGGGGCCTCGCCCCGTTCCAGGCATGCAATGGACTCGTATTGTGCCTGATTTGACATAACGCTTCAGTCTTGCTAACTTCGGTGTCAAATCCCATTACAGACTTCGAAAGGGACCTCGAATCATGAGAAAAAAAAGTTGCTTTGGTCTGCCGCTGATTATCGCTGTCTCTGTCCTTGCCCTCACGGGCACGGCCTTCGCACGGGGACCAAAGACCAAGGACATCGTTTTGGCTACCACAACGTCGACAGTAGATTCGGGGCTCCTGGACTATCTTGTGCCGATATTTGAAAAGAAGACCGGCTACAGGGTGAAAACAATTGCGGTTGGCACCGGGCATGCGTTGGCTATGGGGGAGAAAGGCGAAGCGGACGTAGTGCTTGCGCACGCCCAGCAGGCCGAAAAGAAGCTTCTTGACTCGGGGGTCGTCCGAAATTATCGGCTGGTGATGCACAATGATTTCATAATCGCAGGTCCGCCTGAAGATCCTGCAAAGATTAAAGGCAAGAGCACCGTTGAAGCGTTTAATGCTATTTTTGTAGGCGGGGCTCCCTTCATCTCAAGGGGCGACGATTCCGGAACTAATAAGATGGAGCTCAATCTGTGGGAAAAAACCGGACTCAACCCAAAAGGCGCCAAATGGTACCTGGAATCGGGGCAGGGGATGGGCGCCACTCTCCTTATAGCGTCGGAGAAAAAGGGCTATACGCTGAGCGACCGTGCAACGTACCTTGCTGAAAAGCCTAATATAGAGCTTAATATACTCTGCGAAGCAGACCCGTCTTTGCTTAACATCTATCATGTCATGGAAGTAAACCCGGAAAAATTCGGCAAAGTCAACGCCGAGGGCGCCAGGGCGTTTGTCGATTTCATGACTTCGCCGGAAACTCAGAAGCTAATAGGTGATTTCGGAAAGGATAAATACGGGCAACCGCTGTTTTTCCCGGACGCAGGCAAACAGATGTAACCCGATTGTCCATACGGAAGAATTGCCCCTGGCCAGCTTCTAAAGTCCTTTGGGATTGCTGGTATTTTTTGGTCGCGCGCGTTATATCATGCTTGACATAACGACTTCTTTGGTGTATCAGGAAGGTGAGCTAAGTTTTCATCCCTTTGGAGAACCGGGTCTACCTTTCGGGCCCGGTTTTTTTATTTTTCTTCCTTCGGCGTGGCAAAGAACAGGTCCCGAAAAAGCTCGTCAGCGGAGTCTCTTGTAAGGTCCTGGAGTTTTTCGAATCTCTCTATGATTCCTCTGGCTAAAGGCGTCAGTTCGGAGCCGCCTCCCCTCAGCCCTCCCGTTTTTTTGTCAAGGAGGTTTTGTCCCAACCTTTTCTCGGTCGCCCGTATTTTTCCCCAAACGGCGCGATAGCTCATTTGAAGTTCCTGGGCGGCGGCATGGATCGAACCGTGTCTGGATACGGCCTGCAAAATGTAGAGGCGGCCCGTTCCGAAGACCACCCGGCCGTTTTCGTCCTCGATCCAGACCTTGGATTTGACAGAAAGATTTTGAGGATTTGGCATTTTTTCGCCTTGAAACTGCCTGCAACCTTTATTGTATGCGCTACTCCCACCACCTGAGCAGCACGCTGCCCCACGTGTAGCCCGCCCCGAAGGCGGCCATTACCACATAGTCGCCCTTTTTCAGTGCATATTTTTTTTCCACCGCCGCTTCATAGAGAGCGAGCGGCACTGTGGCGCAAGTTGTATTTCCATATTTGTCGATATTTATGACGACCTTTGCTTTGTCTATTCCCATTCTTTTTGCGGCGGCTTCTATGATTCGCAGGTTTGCCTGGTGAGGGACAAACAGTGAGACATCCCTGCCTGTGAGGCCGTTTCTTGCGAGAATTTGAGCGGCAACGTCCGACATTTCGGTAACGGCTGTTTTGAAGACGGTACGGCCGTCCTGAAAAGCGAAATGCTCCCTTTTTTCCACAGTTTCATGGCTCGCCGGCCTTCGGCTTCCGCCAGCTTTCATGTGCAGGTAGGGCTCCCCGGTCCCGTCGGCGTGCAGGATGAAATCAAGGAGGCCATATCCCTCTTCCATGCACGAATCGAGAAGCACTGCGCCGGCGCCGTCTCCGAAAACAACGCAAGTATTCCTGTCCGTGTAGTCGATGATTGTGCTCATCACATCACTGCCGACTACCAGTATTTTATTGACCCTTCCGGACTCGATCATCTGGGCGGCTACGGAAAGGCTGTAGAGAAACCCGCTACATCCGGCGCTGAGGTCGAAGCCCCAGGCGTTTTTTGCGCCAATATCCCTTGCCACCAGGCATGCGGTAGCTGGAAAAACCATATCGGGAGTAACCGTACCGACAATGATTGCGTCTATGTCCCCGGGGCTCACACCGGCTCTGTCCAGACACTCCATGGCGGCCGGAACGGCCATATGTGAATTGCCGAGCCCGGGTTGCAGAATCCGGCGCTCCCTGATCCCGGTGCGGGTAACTATCCACTCGTCGGAGGTATCCACCATCTTCTCTAAATCGTCATTGGTCAGCCTGCGTTCGGGAAGAAAGCGGCCTACGGAACGAATGTATGCTGTGCGTTTGGGCGTCATTTATACCTCTACATTATCCCTTTTTTGGAAGCTCCGGGTGTTCCCTGGCGCAGATTGCCACCTTCGCGCCTTCTTTGCTCAGTTCTATGGCGACAGCTTTGCCCAGTCCCTTACTGGCGCCGGCCACGAAGGCCACTTTGTCTTTAAGACCCAAGTCCATTCGAAGAACTCCCTCTGACTAAAACTCAAATCGGAAATTGCCGATGTCTCATGCTGTCATAGCGACTGCAGTCTGTCATCATAAAACTTTTGCATGGCATCCGAGTAGTCTTCGTTTTCGCCGTAGATGTAAAAAGGCTGCTCGACCTTGAGCTCTTCACCCCCGCCTTTGCGGCATTCAAGGTGAACAAGCCGGCTCGGACCGCGCGGGTATGAGTAGATGACCGTCAGCCGTTTGGGGCTGAGGCCGTGGTCGATAGCAGTGTGCAGCAGGTTTGCAAGCCGGGTCGCAGGGTAGATAAGTGCAACACGCCCCCCCTGCCGGAGTAGATACGCCGAAGCTCCGAGGACGTCGGCCATGGTCGCGCTGAGTTCGTGGCGCGCAAGGGCCTTTTGCCTGTCGGCGTTTATTCGGCCGGTCCCGGGTTTTCTGTATGGTGGATTGCTGAGTGCCAGATCAAAGCTCCCGGCTTTAAACCTGGATGAAACCTCACGGAAATCCATCTGGCAAATCTCTATGCGGTCGCCAAAATTATTTTCATTGACGTTTTTTCCGGCAAGCTCGGCAAGCTCCGGTTGAATCTCCACTCCGACGATTCTATGCTCTGTCTTTTTTGTATAAGCCAGCACGAGCGGTATTACGCCGCAGCCTGTCCCGAGTTCGATCACCCGGTCCTCTTTTCTTATACGGGTAAGGCCCGCCAGCAGGACCGCATCTATTGAAAAACGGTATCCTTTTTCGTCCTGGCAAATGATGAGTCTTCCGCCAAAAAGGGCGTCGCTGGTTTGGCGCCCTTTCTCTTTGAGAGTCTTCAACGTCAAAAAATTTCCTCGTCGGGGGAAAGAGGGTTTATCACCAGCCCGGATAAAACCTTCGGATAAAAGTAGGTGGACTTATGAGGCATTATCAGACCTGCGCTTGCAACTTCCCGGACCTGTTCGATTCGCGTATTATTTATGAAAAAGCCGGCATCGTATCTTCCTGATTTCACGGCATCGAGAGCTTCCGTAAAATCATGCATGAAGCTGATGTTGCGCTCGTTTGCGAGGACCTGATCGGAAAGTCCGACAAGGTCCCTGAGCAGCACCTCGTCGAGTACGACCACATCCAGCGTTCTCAGCGGCACAGCTATGCCTTTCTGCGCGAGCAGAGATGAAACTGCATCTCGCTTCGCCGTGAGCACGTAGACGCTCGCCGCTCCTCTGCAATAGAAACCGATGGTAGTATCCCTCCTAGATCCCCCAGCCGCAATTGCCTCCTTCCACCTCAGTTCCCCACCATTTTCGATCTTGAAGGACTCAACATCGAAGCAGGTTTTAGCCTTTTCGATAAACCGCTCAGGTCCCCATGCGCCGAGATCTCTCAAGAGCCTGTGAGTAGGGAGAATTGTGAGCCCCGATTCGTTCATATCCGTAAGGTATACCATCACGAACTCGTAGGAGGCATGCGGATTTCCGGTCCCATGGCGTTCGCGGAAGATGTTCCTGTAGTTCAGCGCGGTTTCGTAGCGATGGTGGCCGTCGGCAATAAAGATGGGCTTGTCCATCATGAGGTCACGGACTTCATTCAGGATCATCCGCTCAGTTACAGGCCAGACCCTGTGAGTCATACCGGCTGAATCCGTGAATGAGATCGCCGGGGCGCCGCACCTGCCCGAGGCAAGCGCGTTGTGGACCTTTTCTTCTGAATCCGGGTAGAGTGCGAAAACCGGGCTCAGGTTCGCGTTGCAGGCCAGCATGAGTGCCAGGCGCTCTTCTTTTATGGCCTGGAAAGTTTTCTCATGGGGGCGCACCCTTCCTGAGGAAAAATCTTCGAGCCGTAAAGCGCAAATGAAGCCCGTGCGGGTTTTGGCCGATCCGTGGCCATCCTTGTAATCCAGTTCGTAGCAGTAAATGGATGGCTCAGGGTTGCGGACGAGAATACGCTGACGTTTCCACTGCTCGATCCAGGCTGCAGCGCGGGTATGGGGATTATCGTCACTGGTGTCCCCGGGGGTTGCCATTCCCAGTTCCAGGCGTATGAAATTATATGGACTTCGTTCGTGAAAATCCTTCTGCTCTTCGGGAGAAATAATATCGTAAGGAGGAATAACCACTTGAGCAAGATCGTGAATCATCTGCTGATTGTAGCGCAATCCCCTGAACGGGGCGATTTCAGCCATGAGCTTTGTGGGTCCTTTCTGCCGGCATGCGTTTTCGAGTAGAGCGTTCGCACTGAGGACATTTTTGCTAACATAGGTTGGATCGTTTTACAAACGGAAATCGGAGGCCGGATACATTGCGGAGCGTGGAGTCTTTATCCAGGAATTCCAGGATCAGGCCGCCCACTGCTTTTTGCGTCAGCCTCTCTACTTCTTCCTCACCTGCCCCGCGACATCTGTTTACCAGAAAGCGCCGTTATCTTCAAACAGGCGCTTTTCGGCAGAGTTGGCAAGAATGATTCCTGAAAAATCGGCCGTAATCCGGGGCACGCCGAGCCAGTCGATGATGAGGCAGGCGAGGTCTATCCATCTGGAGGAAGAATCCAGGATCGCCCTGTCGCTGCTTGCAGCAACGCAGGTGTCGTAGGGAAATTCGCGCTCCGGTACCGGCACTGCCAGCGCTCGTCCCGAAATCCCTGCTCGGATGAGTCTATCGCAATATACGGCGGCAAGCTCGCCGCTGCGGCTCATTGGTGCATCGAACAGGAAGAGGACCTGGCTGGGCGGAAATTCCTCGAAGAACCTGAACATCATGTCCAGGGCCATATTGCTCGTCTCGCTCAGGCGGAACCGGTAGGACTGGCCGGCAAGGTCCCGCAGCGCCCCGTCGTTTGCTTTGAGCAGCGGCCTGCCTTCCAGGAAGCTTTCGATAGTAATCTGAACGTTATGGCCATCAACCGCCAGCAATTCCATCTGCCAGCCGGGTCCCGGTTCCCGTTTCTGGAGCCTTCCGAGGGCTTGCTGCTGGCTGAACAGCCCGCGGCTGAGCACCATACGTTCCAGGGCATCCAGAGCATACCGGTTTCCCACAAGCTCGATGGCGGCTGTTCTCGGGTAGAATTTGTTCAAAAGGAAAAACAAATCGGCCGCTGCCTGGAACAGGAGCCATTTTCGTTTTGTGCTGAGGATTGATGAGATATCCATATGAAGGCGGATGCAATAGGAAAAATGTTTGTATTTGACTTAGTGGTCCGTTTCATAAATTCGGTGACGTATTCTAA
>JBKQLC010000131.1:0-4728 GCA_052147195.1 Syntrophobacteraceae bacterium | reverse complement strand
TGTGCCATGAACTGCCTTTCGACGTCCACCGTGTATGCTTCGTTAAGCCAGACGTCAAAAGGGGTCTCCATAGTCGTTTCGCTGCCGCACTGGTTGTGTTCGAATTCATGTACGATCACCGCATGGGCGTAAAGGAGGAACTGGTCAAGCGTGTGTTCGCCGACCAGGGCAGCATCGGTGACGATCGTGGTGTTTCCGGCATTTTCCATACCTCCGAAATTTGACTTTCCCATGCAGATGGTCCGATAGGTATTTCCCCTATATTCATAGTCCTGGTTTGCCTTGATCCAGAGGACCGATTTTTTAAGAATTTTCATCGGAATTTGCACCCCGCTGGTTTCACCGGGGGGAACGAGGTATTCGAGATTGACGACGCGGCCATTGTCATAGATGACCTTGTCCCTGAGAACGTCCCAGGTACCCGCGCAGGCGATGAAAAGGTAGGGGGGCATTGGAATGGGGTTATTGAAAGTGATAATCTGCCTGTCAGACTGACCCGGCTTGCGAACAGGAACGAGGTCCGGGTTGGTGGCAGGATCGATGTCGCCGTTGCTTATGAGATGCGTATAGGCTACATCGGCTTCCAGGGTGGTTCGCATGGTGCACTTGGCGCGGCAGTCATCGAAAATGGGCATTATCCTTTGAAAGCCCCATTGCTGGCATTGGGACATGTACTGCTGTGGCGCTCCGGGGGGAGTGACGTCCTTATAGATGCCTTCCAGGACGAAATCCGACGGGCGGCAAATGGTCATGGTGCGGACGAAAAAACGTTCTCCGTCGAGAATCTTTCGGGGTAGAAAGACCATCAGCCTGTTTTCTTGTGTAAGATAGTCATAACGAAGGGGGTCTCCGGCTGTGTCGGGGCCGGTACACCATTCGACGCTCTGTATTTCAAGGTCGCAGGCATCCAGGGCGATGCTTTCAAGGTCACGCCTGGCAGTCATCTGGAGGCAGTTTGTCGCTTCGACCCTGTCGTTCAGAAAGTTGAGATATATGGTGAGATGTTCAAGATGTACCGGGAGTTCACCGAAGTCGTCGCGAAGATATTTATATTTTCTTTCGTGGGGCAAGTTAGTCCTCCTCCTTGAAAAAGTTTTAAGACTCATCGAGCATCCGGCCGCGCACGACTTTATTGCCGCAGAATCGGCCCCGGATTCGGTCGATAGCCCTGTCGAGCCGCTCCTGCCTGTCGGTATCATCGCGGGCAGGGCCAATGGTCATTTGACGAGGACCGGAAGAAAGATTCGATACGCCTACTCCAATGAGTCGTACCTTGCAGCTCAATTTGAGCTCCTCTAAAAGCCGCTGACCGGCGTTGAAAAGGACCTCCGTGGTGTCGAACGGATCGGGCAGCGTGCGGCTTCTGGTTCTCATCTTGAAATCGGAGAATTTTACCTTCAGTGTAACCGTCCTTGCCTTGAACCCGAGCTTGCGCAGCTCACTGCCAACTTCCTCGGCTTGAGACAGGAGCATTTTCTCCAGATCGGCGATGCTGTCGATATCCTTTGGAAAAGTCTGTTCGGCGCTGATCGATTTCGGTTCGCTGTAAGGTTCAACCGCAGAGTTATCTATCCCCTGTGCCTTCTCATAGAGGGCGGCTCCCCATTTGCCGAATTTCCTGGTCATGAACATGGCGGGAAAATTCAAAATGTCTGAGACAAAAACAATCCCGAGCGTCTTCAGCTCTTCCCCGGTCTTTTTGCCCACCCCTGGAATCTTGCCCACCGGCAGCTTTTGGAGAAATTCCCTGACCTGCTCTTCTGCGATTATCGTCAGGCCGTCAGGTTTCTTGAAATCGGAGGCTATTTTAGCGAGGAATTTGTTTGGCGCTATTCCTATTGAACACGTAAGGGCCGTGCCCTCACGGACCGCCTCTTTAACCCGAAGCGCCAGGGCTTGTGGGGGTCCGTGGAGCCTTTCGGTCCCCGTAATATCCGCAAAAGCCTCATCGATTGATACCTGCTCGACAAGAGGTGATATCCCCTTAAGAATCTCCATGACCATGCAGGAGACCTCCTTGTAGCGGTCCATCCGGACCGGAAGGAAAATCCCCTCCGGGCAAAGCTTTATTGCCTGGAAAACGGGCATAGCGGAATGAACGCCAAAGCGTCTGGCCTCGTAGGATGCTGCGCAAACCACTCCTCGCATTGCGCCGCCCACTATTACAGGCTTTCCGCGCAACTGCGGATTGTCCGACTGTTCTACGGCCGCGTAGAATGCGTCCATGTCGAGGTGCATTATTCTTCGTTTCACGCAACTCACTTTACTAGCATAACAGGGCAGTGAGAAAGGACTCCGACCTTGAAACTGATCGTACCCCAGCCTTCGGCGGCGTTCTCGGGATCGAGTTTGTGCGAGGTCATTATAATCAAATCAACCTCATGTTCGGCAGCAAAATTGATTATTTCGAAAACTCGTTTACCGTAAAGTATTTGCTTTTCGATGCTGACGCTTTGCGGGCCGTATTGGGCTATGAGCTTATCGATGGCTCTGCCCGCACGCGTGGCAAGTTGCTTGTAGAACTTCTTAAAGTCATCTGAATCTGCTTCCTCCATTGTTTCGACTACATGAAGCAGAGTAATGACAGCTCCATTTACGAGGGCCATCTTGACGGCTATATCCATTGTTTTGCGGTTTCTGTCGGTGAGGTCGGAAGGTACCAGGATATGTTTAAACATTTTCGTCTCCGAAGTTACTTAAATAGCACGTATTAGACAAAAGCCGAATCGGTGATTACAAATCTAAGATTGAAGCAAGCCGGTGGCCAGATGGGAAATTGACTTCCTTGCCGCTGAAACGATTGACAACACAGGCAGAATAAGCTTTTTTAGCACTTTATCGGAAATTGGCCAGAAATTTTGCGCCCTATTGTCCGCATTTGCGGACCAGAATAGAAGAGTCGCTCTATAATGTCATCAGCCAACAGAACTGGAGTTTACCTCATAGGTGCGCTCGGTTCCATCGCCTCGATGGCGGTGGCGGGCGCACTGGCGTTGAAAAAGAATCTGGCGCCGACAACGGGAATGGTTACCTGCACTGAAATCTTCGATGGAGTCGATCTTGTTGAGCCGGGCAGCCTCGTATTCGGCGGCTGCGACATAAGATCGGCGGCAAGCTCGCGTGATATTTTTGAAAAAATGATCCCGGTCGCGCCAGGGATTCTGCTGGAAATAAAAGCTGAACTGGAAGAATTTCAGCATAACGTCGATAGCGGATGCGCCAAAAACTGCGGCGAGGCTATAGAGAAGCTTGCCGGTCCTGAAAATGCGAAGGAAAAAAGCCTTGATGAAGAAATAGGATACATGCGCGGCTGCCTCCAGGCATTCAGGCGCAAGTACAGCCTCGATGAAGTAATTGTCGTAAATCTGGCGTCAACCGAACCGCCTCTGGAACTGGAAGCCTGCCATTTCGAACTCGAATCCTTCCAAAAGGTCCTCGCCGCCAATGAAAGGGAAAAGGTTCGGGCCAGCACTCTTTATTCCTGCGCGGCAATCCTGGAAGAGTGCGCATATATAAACTTTACGCCGTCAAATGGCGCCCTTCCCCCTGCACTCGTGCAGCTTGCGGCTCAAAAAGGCGCTCCAGTCATGGGAAACGACGGGAAAACGGGCGAAACTTTGGTTAAATCGGCTCTGGCTCCGATGTTTGCCTGTCGAAATCTTGAAGTAATGAGTTGGGAAGGTTTTAACATACTTGGAAACATGGATGGGCAGATACTCGATCACCCCGGAAACCGTGAATCCAAAATCAGGACTAAAGACCAGGTTTTGTCCAAAATCCTTGGATACTCTCCTCATACCTCGGTCAGCATAGGTTATGTCCCCTCCCTTGACGACCAGAAAACAGCCTGGGATTTTATTCACTTCAGAGGGTTTCTCGGCGCCAAGATGTCGCTTCAGTTTACCTGGCAGGGATATGATTCCATTCTTGCGGCTCCGCTGGTCCTCGATCTCGTTCGTCTTGCAGAACTGGCGAAAAGGCGCGGTGAAGGCGGAGTTATGACCCACCTGGCCTCCTTTTTCAAGGCGCCGGTAGGGGTCGAAAAACATGCCCTTCCGGACCAGTTCCTTATGCTTGCGGATTATGCTGAGGCACTGAGGCGGGACCTCTCGCGATTCGCGCAGTGATTAGCCTTCCGGGCCGAAGCTCCGGGAGCTTAATAAAAATCTGTCTATCAGCTCCGAGGGTAAAGAAAGATTTTCCAATTCAAGTCCGGATCATCAAAGAAGCCAGTAAATTATTCCTCTTACGGGAAAACCAGGCCGGATTCAAACGGGCTCCAGAGCAGGCATTGTGCGACTCCTTCTTCGAGAGTGCATATGCTGGTCTGGCGAGCGGCGCCCTCCAACCGATTGATCTCTTCGGCAATCTGAGCAGGGTTCCGTTCAGGCATAACGAAAAGGGCGGCCTGGCCGGGATTGAGATTTTGCGCTTGGCTTTTCACTTTTTCGGGATTGATTCCTATCGGCGAAGATGTTCCGTAAACCAGACCAGCTATGAGACCCAAAACAATGCCGGCTGCTGCGAAAACCGGATTGAGAAAAAGTAAACCGCCGAGTGCGCCCAGGAATGCCCCGCCGATTGCCTTGGCAAAAATGAAGTAGGTTACATGATGAAACCTGACCTTACCCGTTTTGGTCTTTTCCGCGGTTACAATATCTTCGAGGCGAAGAGCGCCGTTCCGGTCCTTCTCCAGAAGATGGCGACGGGCCAGCTCAGCCTCGGATG
>JBKQLC010000130.1:0-33760 GCA_052147195.1 Syntrophobacteraceae bacterium | reverse complement strand
ATAGAGCTTTACGCCAGTCCTCGACGAGGTAAGACCACTTACCGGAGAGCCGTGTGCGGGAGATCCGCCTGCACGGTTCGGAGGGAGGGGCGGTGCAAGCCAATGCGCCGTTCCTACCCCTATCCGAAGGGATTCAAACGCGTATGCGGGACGTTAATCGGCAGGTGTAATATTTTCTCTTTCTTCGCGTTCTTCGACGTCAAAAAACGCGTCTTCGCGTGAAAAATATTGGAGGTACGCGTTTGGCGGGAGCTTGACATAATTGCATCCGATAAGATATATATCTTCTTTTCCCGGATTGGGCCGTTGCTGAAGTTCGTTAAACAAGGCAGTTCGGATATTTACAGAAGTTAATCTCCAAGGAGGTTTCGATTGGCAAATCACAAGTCAGCTATCAAGAGGGCAGGACAGAGCGAGGAACAGCGGGTGCGAAACCGTTCCCGCAAGACAAGAATGAAAAACGTAATAAGGGGTCTGGAGGAAGTCCTCGCCGGCAAAACGCCCGAAAAAGCTGCTGAGCAGTTGAAGAAGGCAGTCTCCATGATCGCGAAAACCGCTTCCAAAGGTGTCATCCATAAAAATACGGCCGCGCGGAAAATTTCCCGTCTTACCCGGAGAGTCAACGCTCTTTAGTCCCGGTACTCTGAAGCTTTTCAGGCCCTCGAAGTGCGTTCGGGGGCTTTTTTGCTCTCGAGGCAAAGATCGAGCACCAGCTCTTCGAGCAATATCTCGGGTGGAGTCCCACTGCTCTTGATTGCGGTGTCCGTTTGACCGATAGCCTCGAGCATTCTGTAAAGATCCGCGTCCGAAATATGAACTGCCTGCTCCCGCGCTTTTTTTACCACGAAAGGATGCGACCCCAGCCGCGTTGCCAGTGAGGCTTCCGATATGCCTTGCTGCAGGCCGTCTTTAACCTGCCAGACCATACGAACCTGCCATGCCAGAGTCGAGAGAATCTTAAGAGGGAGTTCCCCGGCGAGAATCAGGCTCCTCAGGGACCTTACGGCCTTGCCCGCCTGCCGCATCCTTATATGACCTATCAGATCGAACGCGGTGAATTGCCGCTGGGAACTGGCGGCTTCCAGAATATCCTCAGCCTCGATCCGTTCTCGTTCGCCGGCGAAGGTGCAAATCTTGTCCAACTCGGATGCGAGTGTAGGATAATCGCCGCCGGCCATCTCGACCAGAAGGAAAGCGGCCCGATGGGAGAGGATTTTCCCGAGTTGCTTAGCTCTTTCGATAAGCCACCGAGGGGCCTCTTTTTCACCGGGAGATCGAAACTGTACGACCTTGCCTTTGGCTTCGACCGCCTTTGCGATCCCCTCGATATTTTTCCTGGCTGAAGCTGTCATGATGAGACATGCCGAGGGGGGGATTCGCTGGACAAATGTTTCCATGGCCGAACGGTCTTCTTTTCCCCAGGCGTCGACGTTGTCCACCATGACAAATCTTCGCCCCCCGAACATGGGAGTGGTAGCAAGGCGCTCGATAACATTTGAGGCTTCCATTTCCCTTGCCTGGAACCGCTCGCCGTTAAAGTTCCTGGACCCCTTCTGCAGGGCCTTTGAAAGCAGCTTCTTCCAGGCTTCTTCCATAAGGAAACTGGAACTCCCCACGAAAAGATATACCGGACCGATTTTGCCGGCATCGAACTCTTTGAGGAAATCTTCGGCCTGCATCAGAAATTGCTTAGAAAATTGTCATGGATGCGCCTGGATATATCCTGGGCCAGAAAGTCGAGCGCGGCCTGCCTGTTTTCATAGCCAACGATAGGTTGGAGCTGCTCTGCATTATTGTTTGTCTGGTAAACCTGATGGTCAGAGAAATTCTGGTTTCTCCAGAGTATTTTGTGTGTTTTCTTGTCCTCGCAACGGATATCCACGGTAAGCATGAGCATGTTTTCCGTCGTAATCTGGTTGGCTACTCCACTAACGGCATGATGTGCAATGGGAAGAATACGGATAGCCGTGACGGTCCCCTTAAATACGGCTTCAGCCTCTTCGACCGTGACGACCTTCATATTGCCCTTTCGGATAAACTCCTGTCTCAGCGCCTCGGCTATCTTCGCGCCTAAGTTGGGCTCCGAAGTCTTGTTGTCGAATACAGGGATGGCGATACACGTCAGCCCCGGTTTCGGCCCCGCCCCCTCACCTGAGAAGTGGTAGCCGCATGAAGCAAGGCATATTAACATGGCGCTTATTACAGGCATCAGTTTAAGATTTCGTCCAATCATGGCGAACTGCCCCTTATCTTTTATTGAAAGCGGTGCGAGGGGGACTTCAGTCGCGCGCCCCTCGCGGGTGGGTGGGCTGTCGAAGCCCCGTGCTTTCGGCCTTTCCGCCGGCGTCCAAATATCGTCGAGTTTATGCAACGATACACTAGATAACAATATTTATCAGCTTCTTCGGCACCACGACCACTTTCCTGACCTGGTGTCCCGCGATTAAATCCCTGATCTTCGAGTCCTTGAGCGATATCTCTTCGAGTTCCTTATCGGTGGCGTCCGCAGGAACGGTTATCTTGCTTCGCAGCTTTCCGTTTACCTGGACAACGATGAGAATTTCGTCCGCTTTGATGGCCTTATCGTCCCATCGCGGCCATGGGGTTTCCAGGAGCAGCTTTTCATGGCCGAGCATCTTCCAGAGTTCTTCGGAAATATGCGGCACCATAGGCGATGAGGTAACTATCACGGCTTCGACAGCCTCCCTTACGACCGGCCACAAGATGGGGCCTGACGCAGGGCTGTCGAGCACCTGGTAGAGATGGTTAACGAGTTCCATAATGGCGGCGATTGCCGTGTTGAAATGGAACCTTTCGCGAATATCCTCGGTGACCTTCTTTATGGTCTGGTGCGTCTTGCGGCGCAGTTGAGCGAGATCTTCCGGCAGATTGCTTCCACCCGCATAAGGGGCCGCGGATTTAAGGGCCGGCAGGTTTTCGGAAACCAGCCGCCACACCCTGGAAAGAAACCGGAAAGAACCCTCAACGCCCTGGTCGTTCCACTCGAGGTCCTTTTCAGGCGGCGAGGCAAACAGGCAAAAGAGGCGCACCGTGTCCGCCCCGTATGTCTTGATCATCTGATCGGGGTCTACCACGTTGCCCTTCGATTTGCTCATCTTGAAGCCGTCTTTTATGACCATTCCCTGCGTGAGAAGGTTCATGAAAGGCTCGTCGGCTTCAAGGTATCCCATGTCGCGCAGGACCTTTACAAAAAATCTCGAATAGAGCAGGTGCAGGACGGCATGTTCTATCCCGCCGATGTACTGGTCAACGGGCATCCAGTAGCGGACGCGTTTGGCGTCGAGCGGGCCCTTGTCGAAGCCGGGGCAGGCATATCGGGCAAAGTACCAGGAGGATTCCACGAAAGTGTCCATGGTGTCCGTCTCACGCCTCGCCTCGGCCCCGCATTTCGGGCAGGTAGTCGAGTAGAAAGGTTTGTGGACGGGCAGGGGGGAGCCGCCGTTTTCCAGAAGCTCGACATCCAGCGGAAGCACTACAGGAAGGTCTTGCTCGGGGACCGGCACGACGCCGCACTTTGGGCAGTAAATGATCGGAATGGGGGTGCCCCAGTAGCGTTGCCGCGAAATGCCCCAATCGCGGAGCCGGTACTGAATCGTCAGTTCTCCGAGCCCTTTTTCCGCCAGGGCCTCGGTTATGGCCTTGCGGGCGCTGCCGGAGTCCATCGCGCTGAACTTGCCGGAGTCGGCCAGAACACCGTCTTCCTCGAACGCATGTGTGAGGTCTTTCGCCCGGGGGGCGTCCTGTGCCTCAGCGGGTTTAATGACTACTTTGATCGGAAGGCCGTATTTCTTCGCAAACTCGAAGTCGCGCTGGTCGTGCGCCGGGACCGCCATGACTGCGCCGGTACCGTAGGCCATGACAACGAAGTTCGCCACGTAAATCGGCATCTTCTCGCCTGTGACCGGGTTTATGCAGTAGCTCCCCGTAAATACGCCCTCTTTTTCCAGCAATTCGGCTTCGCGCTCATCGCGCTTCGACCTTTTGGCCCTTTCGACAAAATCGAGCACGGCAGCCTGCTCCGGCTTGCCCCGGCAAAGGTCTGCAACCATGGGATGTTCCGGGGCCATGCTCATGAAGGTAGCCCCGAAAAGCGTGTCCGCCCGGGTCGTAAAGACAGCGATGCTTCCCGCGCCCGATTCGAGCGGAAAGAGCAGCCGGCTTCCGGTGCTTTTCCCTATCCAGTTCTGCTGCATGACAAGCACCCGCTCGGGCCAGCCGGGCAGCTTATATGTATAGTCGAGCAGTTCCTCGACATACTCGGTAATCTTGAAAAACCACTGCTCCATCTCTTTTTGTACTACGGCAGTGTCGCAGCGCCAGCATGCGCCGCCCTCTACCTGTTCGTTTGCCAGCACGGTCTGACACGTGGAACACCAGTTCACATAGGAACTTTTTCTATAGGCCAGGCCCCGCTCGCACATTTTCAGAAAAAAGAGCTGCTCCCACCTGTAGTAGCTGGGATCGCACGTCGCAAACTCCCGTGACCAGTCGTAGGTAAAACCAAGTTGTTTGAGCTGGTTTCGCATGTAGTCGATATTGTCGTAAGTCCATTTCGCCGGGTGGGTCCCAGCCTTTATGGCGGCATTTTCGGCAGGCATTCCGAAGGCGTCCCACCCCATGGGATGGAGCACGTTGTATCCCCGCATGCGCAGAAAGCGTGCGACCACATCTCCTATGGTGTAGTTGCGGACGTGACCCATATGAATGCGGCCGGAAGGGTATGGGAACATCTCCAGGAGATAGTACTTTTCCTTGTCCCCGTCTTCACCCACTTTGAACACCCGGGACTTATGCCAGTATTGCTGCCATTTTTTTTCGATGGACTTCGGAGAATATTTTTGTTCCATGGTTTCCTTCTTCGATGAGCCTGCGCGACGGCGGCTCCCTTATTCCATAAAGAGCCCGGAGCAGCGTACGTCTCGCGGAGCGTCGAGATTTGACGGGGTAGACTCCAGGTCGCGAGGCTGTTCGGCCCAAGGCATGATTCTAGCACCACGAAGACCATGAAGAATACACGAAGAGCACGAATAATGGCAATCAATATCAATAACTCACCCACTCACCCACTCACCCCTTCCCCCATTCACCCATTCACTACAGAGACGTTCGATAATTCCAAAAACCCGGTGGCCTGCTTCGAGGGGCTAGGGTCGATCTTTAGAGATCACAGAGCAAGGCGCCAACCACGGATAGACACAGAGGCGCACGGATCAAAAGCGAAAGAGCCAGGTGAATGGGTGAGTGGCGAAAAACCATGGGGAACCTCAGCCGTTTGCTCTGCTGCTCCGCGTGATATGGTCTTCGCTCATTTTATTGAGTTCGCTGTCGAACGAGAAAAGAGATGTATTGGGGCTTGAAGCTTTTACGCAAAGGATGCAATCGACAATATCGATATTTCGTTCATAAAAAAGAGTGAGGGCACGGATAAGTTCTCTCTGATCGAGGTTTGCAATTCCCTTATAGCGAAGGATGTCGATCAGGCTCTCGGCCGCCTTATTCCCGGGCACCTTATATATTTTTGTAAGGACGTAAACGCACTCGGCGATCACGCTCTCGAGAATGACGGCCCGCGTGCTCCCTTCTTTCACCTTGTCAAAGAATTCCTTGGCTCTGAGGTAAAGGGGTTCATCATCTCTCGTAAGATACCGAATGATAATGTTCGTATCAGGCAGACTTCTTACCGGCTTTTTCATGCACCGCCTCTTCCCATGCTCTATCTTTCATCTGCTTGATGGAGACATCCGGTTTTACGTTCCCGGCGTATTCGCTGAGAGAGCCGGCGGCGTCCCTCACCGCCCTTACCACCACATCATCGCCGATAACTTCAAAATAGACGGCAGTTGCCTTGAGTCTCTCGCGAATCTCTTTCGGGATGGTGACCTGCCCCTTCTTGGTGATCTTCACCGCCGCTTTCGCCATAGCCGCTCACCTCACCTTTCCAATTTGGTATTACACGATAGAATAGTAATACTTTTCTAATGAGGCTGTCAATAGATCTCAAGTAAGGATTAATTCAATAAGGCGCTAGATTCACCACAGCACTTCATGTCCCTGAGGGACACCCCAAACCCTGAAAAGACCCGTAGGATGGGTGGAGCGGAGCGCAACCCATCAAGTCTGTTCATAGCAGCTTTTCACGTCCCTTCGGGACACCCTGAAACCATGAAAAGGCGTGTAGGGTGGGCTAAGCGGAGCGAAGCCCACCGAAACTTTTCGAGAGCAGAGAACGTTCGATAATTCCAAAAACACGGTGGCCTGCTTCGAGGGGCTAGGGTCGATCTTTAGAGAAGCGGAGAAAAACGAAAGAGCAGGTGAATGGTTGAGCAGGTGAATGGGTCTACTCTTCTTCGCTGGTACAGGCCACGAAGTCCGCAAACTTCGCTTCCTTTGCCGAGTTGAGAGAAATCTTCCCGGATGCCGACCAGGTGGGCAAATTGACTGTCTTCAACATTGGCGGCAATAAAGTAAGGCTGATTTCAGCCATTCACTATAACCGAAGAAAAGTCTATATTCGGGCTGTTCTGACTCACGAGGAATACGGCAAAAGTAAATGGAAGGAGTAGCCATGCTTACTTCAGAAGTGCAGAAGGCCGCAAAGGTATGGTCCTCTATCTCCGAGATCTTGTTTGTTCCACACACAAACCAGGAGTATCAGGCGATGGTTCATTTGCTTGATAACCTGATTGACGAGGTTGGTGAAGATGAGAAGCATCCGTTAGCGTCTCTCATGGAAATTGTGGGTGTATCGATCGAAAAATATGAAGATGAACACGTCCCGGAGCTGGGTGAAGAGTGACGGGGCCATAGACAGGCTACATTTCACCCCACGTTTTTCTAAATTATTCAAACAAAAGTAAAAGCCTGCTCCCTGCTTGCTTCAGGTTTTTCCTGCATGCCCGTTTCTTTTTCTCCGTGCCCTCTAAAGATCGACCGTAGCCCCTCGAAGCAGGCCACCGGGTTTTTGGAATTATCGAACGCCTCCGTGGTGGATTTGATGCATTGGCCTGTTGCTTGCACCTCGAATAGAGAAATTGTGTAGCCCTTGCGGGCTTTGGGGTTGTGCAAGAAGTTTTTTCGGGCAGAATCCGGCCCGGGGATGCGGTTCGGATGCATGGGGTACAAATTGATCCATTATTCCGAATTAACAAAAATTGACTTGCCCAATTACGGAAATTTGTCGTTAACATAGACTCATGGAATCGATTTTGCGCACACACAGATTTAGATTGTACCTGTCGAGTCCTTTCAAGGATCGATTCCTTATCACCTGACCTTATTGGCAGTTTGCGGAGAATGATCTGAAATGCGTACGGCAAATTTCACAAAGCACCTGAATGGGTTGTTCGGTTTCATATTCGTAATCTGTCTACTCCCTCTGTTTCCAAAGGTTGCGCAAGGACAGTCCGTTGATTTGACCGGCACGTGGAACTTTAACAGTTTTGTTTCAGGTCCCAGTGCGCCCTGGTGGGAAAGAGGCACATTGACCGTGGCCAAGGATGGAACATTCAGCGGTTCCGGTACGGAAAGCAATGGCAACGTCGATAGCCCTGCCGGTTCTTTCTCGATTGCTTCCAACGGGATCGTGATGACCCTGAACGGTCAGTCGGTTACCCCCCTGTGCCAGATAGATTCCAGCAATACCGTCCTCTCATGTACGCAGACATTGTCTGACGGCTCTTCCTATCTCATGATTTTGACGCAACAAGCCGCGTCAACCACTTTGGCCGATTTGGCCGGCGCCTGGGAAGGCAATGTTTTATCTTCGGGACCCACCCCCTCATGGGAAACAGTGAACGAGACCATCAACTCCGATGGAACATTTACAGGATCATATACAAAAAGTGACGGGACGACAGGCAGTGTATCCGGGGCCTTGGCGATTTCATCAGACGGTGTGATAACCTGTGTTTCAGGTAGCTGTGTCGATCCAACCTACGCCTCTTTTCTGAACACAGACGAGACTGTCATGGTTGGCACAAACGGGGCGGCAACCACGACCGATGATGCCGGCCTCCTTGTTTTCACTAAACTAGCCGCTTCATATTCGATCGACAATCTGGTTGGTACGTGGCACGGCAATGGTTTGGCTTCAGGTCCCGGCGCGCCGTGGTGGGAAAATGACACTCTTACGATCAACCAGAACGGAACATGTTCACTCGTCTGGGTTGCAAGCAACGGGTCAACGGGCAACGTAAACGGAACGGTGTCGATCTCATCGGGCGGGGTGATAACTCTTAACCTGGTTTCAACTAACCTGGGTTCGGCCAGTGGGGTTATGGACGCAAACTTGACTGTCATGGTCTTCACGAACACATGGTCGGACGGAGCTACCGAGGAGATTAGAATCTTCACGAACGGAAATGAGGTGGCTACAAGTACGGCGCCAATTATATCGTCATCGAGCGGCAGCACTCCGGTAACGGCCGGCGCCACACCGGCAGCGGCCGGCCTCTCCCAGCCAATGGGCGTTTCCTCGGCCCCCGCCTCGAACACCGGCGCCTCCACTGCCACCAACACTGGGCCATCGAACACTGGCGGAGGAACGCCGGCGCAAGCTGGAGGAAGCGCGGCAACCGGGTCGAGCCCGGCCGAAAGCGCCGCCGGTACGTCTGTAACAGCGACAAACGCGATTGAGAATAATCCGGCTCCCTCGAGTCCTACCAACCGCGCAACGCCTGCCGCGGTCCCGGATGCGCCTACAATGGTAGCTGCAAACGCCGGCGCCTCCGAGGCATCGGTCAGCTTTAAGCTGCCGGGAAATGGCGCGGACCAGGTAACGGGTTACACGGTCACCGCGAACCCCGGCGGCATAACAGCCACAGGTGCGGGAAGCCCGATAACCGTTTCAAGCCTGAGCAACGGCACGGCCTATACATTCACGGTAACGGCGGCAAACAAGAAGGGGACCGGTCCGCCCTCGGATGCTTCCAACAGCGTAACGCCTGCCAAAGTCCCGGATGCGCCTGGAATCGTGAGGGCGGAAGCAGGCAACTCCGAGGCCAAGGTTAGCTTCGAGGCCCCGGCTTCAGATGGTGGAAGTAAGATTACCTCTTATACCGTGACATCCAGCTCAGGGCAGAAAGCCTCGGGCCAAACCAGCCCGATAGCCGTGAAGGGGCTGACCAACGGGACACCCTGTACTTTCAAGGTAGCGGCTGCAAATAAGATTGGGACCGGTCCACCCTCGGTTGCTTCCAACAGCGTAACGCCTGCCACAGTCCCGGGCGCGCCTGGAATCGTGAGGGTAAAAGCAGGCAAGTCCGAGGCCAAGGTAAGCTTCAAGGCACCAGCCTCGAACGGTGGAAGTAACATTACCTCTTATACCGTGACATCCAGCTCGGGGCAGACAGCCTCAGGGCCGGCCAGCCCTATAACCGTAAAGGGCCTGATCGGCAGGACGCCCTATAGATTCACGGTAACGGCGGCAAACAAGATCGGGGTTGGTCCTCCATCAAGCGCTTCCAAAAGTGTAACGCTCCGGTAATTTAGAAACGAAAAAACTTCCGTGAACAAGGCGCTGCAACGGACGGGAACATATCACGCGGAGACGTTCGATAATTCCAAAAATCCGGTGGCACGCTTCGAGGGGCTAGGGTATATCTTTAGAGACGCGGAGAAAACAACGACTTAGATAAAGATCTTTACTGTATTTCAAGAATCTCGATGTTAGTAGTACGAAGCAAGATGATGAACCACGAATAGACACGGATGCGCACGGATAAAAAGCAAAAGAGCGGATGAATGGGATAAGTGCGGGAGGGAACTACCGAGAAATCCTCGGTAGTTCAAAAAGTCCCCTCTGCGTCTCTAAAGATAGACCCTAGCCCCTCGAATCGGCCAACGGGTTTTTGGAATTATCGAACGTCTCCGCGTGATATGGTTTTCACCCTTTGATTTCGGCCTGAGCCTTCTCCGTGTTCTCTGTGCCTCTGTGGTGAAATGGTTTCTGCGGTCCTTCAGGAAATTTTTCCACCGGGCGACACGTTTCCCTCGGGAACAACGAGTTTGAGATCCTGTCCGTCGCGGACGGCGAGAATCATTCCGTGCGATTCGATTCCCATAAGCTTTGCGGGCTTTAGATTTGCGACCAGGACGACCTGTTTTCCAACCAGATCCTCGGGCGAGTGCGTTTTGGCGATGCCGGCCACGACCTGCCGTTCTTCGCCGATATCGACGATCAGTTTTACCAGTTTTTCGGATTGCGGGACTTTTTCCGCCTGCTTGATAAGGCCGACACGGAGGTCAACCTTCCGGAAGAAGTCAATATCGATTGTGCCGGCTGCGTCCCCTGGAAGGCCGGCAGGCTGGGAAGCCTGCCCCACAGCTTCCGGTTTTTTCGTCTCACCGGGTTGCTGTTTGGGGCCCCCGGCGGCCTTCCCGGGTGCTTTGGGGGGCTTTTCCCCCTTTTTGCCCGCTGTCTCGACCCGTGGAAAGAGCGCTTCCCCTTTCGAGACCTGAGCCCCTTCTTCGAGGGTACCCCAGCGGGCATCCTCGGCAAGCCGCAGCTCTGCGGTTCTTATCTCTATTCCAAGCCGCTCCAGCATCTTCTCTGCGGTCGCCGGCATGAATGGAGAAACCAGGACTGCGACGACTTTGTTCACCTCCAGAAGTGTTCTGATCACCGTCTGAAGCCGGGGCCTCAGGGCCTCATCTTTGGCCAGGGTCCAAGGGGCGGCGTAGTCAATGTATTTATTGGCCGCGCTGATGCATTCCCAAATGGCTATAAGCGCCTTGTGGAACCCGAGCGCGGGCATTTCCTCCGTAAATTGCCTGACCGCTTCCTCAGCCTTCTCCCGCAGTTCACGGTCCATCTCGTCAGGTTCGGTGCCGAATGGAGGCACTTTTTCGTCGAAATACCGGGCCGTCATTGCCAGCGATCGGCTGAAAAGGTTGCCGAGGTCGTTTGCCAGGTCCGCGTTTATGCGCTGCAGCAGGGCATCCTCGCTGAAGTTCGCATCGAGTCCGAAAACCATCTCCCGCAGGAGAAAGTACCGGAAAGCATCGAGTCCATAGACGGGCACCAGGTCAAGCGGACGCACGACAGTACCGTGGCTCTTGCTCATCTTGCCTTCGTCTATTTTCCAGTACCCATGGACGTTCAGGTGCCGGTAGACCGGAACGCCGGCGGCCTTCAGGATGGTGGGCCAGTAGATTCCGTGCGGTTTGAGGATGTCCTTGGCTATCAGGTGCTGCGCAACGGGCCAAAATTCCGTGTAAAGCTCCCCGCCGGGATATCCGACCGCAGAAATATAGTTGATAAGAGCGTCGAACCAGACATAAGTCACATAGTTTTTGTCGAACGGAAGCGGTATGCCCCAGTCGAGGCGCTCAACCGGCCGGGAGATGCACAAGTCCTCCAGAGGCTCTCGCAGAAACGCCAATACCTCGTTGCGGTAACGCTCGGGACGGATGAAGCCGGGATTGGACTCAATGTATTCTATAAGCCAGTCCTGATACTTGCCCATCCGAAAAAAATAATTCGCCTCCTCCCGCTCGACCGGAGGCGTATCGTGGTCCGGGCACTTTCCGTCGACCAGCTCGCGTTCGGCATAAAACCTCTCACAACCGACGCAATAAAGTCCTTTGTAAGAGCTGAAATAGATTTCACCCGCGTCGAAGACCTTCTGCAAAACATATTGCACGACTTTGATATGTTCCGGGTCGGTGGTGCGAATGAACTTGTCGTTTTCTATATTGAGCCGGGGCCAGATTTGCCGGAAAAGCCCGCTTATCCGGTCGACATAGGCCTTGGGCTCGATTCCTGCCGCCCGGGCCGCCTGGACGATTTTATCCCCGTGCTCGTCGGTCCCGGTGAGAAAGAAGGTCTTCAATCCCATCAGTTTATGAAACCGGTTCATTACGTCGGCGACTATTGTAGTATAGGCATGCCCAATATGCGGTTCCGCATTAACGTAATAAATCGGAGTTGTTATATAATATCGATCCATTCAGCCCCTTTTCTCGTTTCGGGTTCACCACGGAGGCACAGAGGACACAGTGAAGAGTGAACAGTGAAGAGGGTGGTCTGTAGTGCTTTTTCTGTTCACTGCTCCTCGCGTGGCGATAGAACCGAGAGGAATTATCTTCTTTTGCTTCTTCTGCTCACTGTTCACTGCTCACTGTTCACTGTTCACTGTTTTTGCTCACTGCTCACTGGTTTCTGACATTTGCATTCGCCCCGGCAGCAGCAGCCCTTGTCCAGATCGATGTCGATTTCCTTCCCATCCTCGAGCTGCACGGTGTAGGACCTGCCCATGACGTTCTGCCGTACGACCTTTCCTTTGCCTTCGGGCAGTTCGACCTTCTTGCCCATTTTCGGCATGTCTTTTTTAAGTTCCCGGTATGTTTCGTGCTCGAACTGGAGGCAGCACATGAGCCTTCCGCAGGCCCCCGATATCTTTGCCGGATTGAGGCTCAGGTTTTGTTCCTTCGCCATTTTTATTGAGACGGCATGGAAATTCTTCAAAAAAGTCGCGCAGCAAAGCGGCCTGCCGCAACCCCCCAGGCCGCCCACCATCTTTGCCTGGTTTCGAATTCCGATCTGCCGCAATTCGACCCGCGTTCGCAGCCGCCTGACCAGGTCTTTGAGAAGTTCCCTGAAATCCACCCGGCCTTCGGCAGTAAAGTAGAATATAATCTTGCTCCCGTCGAAAAAGTACTCCACGTCCACAAGGTTCATTGGAAGCTCGTGGGCGGCAATCTTTTCGAGGCAAAAAGCCTTCGCGTCCGCCTCGGCTTCAACATTGCTGATTTGCTGGCGAATTTCATCTTCCGTGGCCAGCCGTTCGATCTTCTTGATTTCCCGGGGATGGATTTGCGGGTTCTTCTGGCAAGGAGGCTCGACCACCTGTCCAAGCCCGATCCCCTGTTCGGTATTAACGATTACATAGTCGTCTTTCCCGGGGGAGTGTTCGCCTGGATCAAAATGGTAAATCTTGCCTCCTTTTCGGAAACGAATTCCAATAACCTTTTCCATAGAGCAAATCCTTTATGGCCAGGCAGACGCCTTCAAGCGTCATTTGCAGGTTGGCGTTCACTTTCAAACCCTGCACCGCCCGTTCAACATTGTGATACAACAGGAAAAGACGCTCAGGCGGAACCGACCTTGCCGCCTCTTTCGATCTGCCGTTCAGTTCGAATGCAAGCGCATGGTCCCTGGCCAGCCGAAACAGGATAAGGTCGCGGACCCACAGCCTTATGAACTCAAGGTCCTGCTCGGCGGTTTCGCGGCTTTTCGCCCAACCGGAGACCATCGGGAAAAAATCGAGCATCGAAAGCTCGTCCAGACTTTCCAGCCTCTCGACAACTTTTCTCCAGCTCGCTATCCGGTCCTCTTCCGTAAGCCATCGCGCCCTCTCGATGCTTCCCCCCGCAAGCCCGGCGATCACGGCCGCCTGGTCCGGCGAGAGCCCGTCTTCGCGCGTCAGGCATTCGGCGACGATCTCGTCATCGAGAGGCTGAAAACGCACCTGGCAGCATCGGGAGACGATAGTGGGCAGAAGCATCTGCGATTCGGGCACAAGGAGGATAAAGATGTTTGCCTCCGGAGGCTCCTCCAGTATCTTCAGGATAGCATTTGCCGCCGGCTCCATGAGCCTTTGGACATCCTGAATTATAACAACGCGGAATTTTCCTTCAAATGGCCGGAAACGAAAACGCTTGCGAAGTTCGCGAATCTGGTCCAGCTTGATAGAAGCACCGTCGCTACTGATGTGGACCACATCCGGATGCAGTCCCTCTTCCATTTTGTGGCACGCGGTGCAAACGCCGCATGAATCATAATCCTGCGGGTCCAGGCAATTCAGAGCTTTAGCGAATTCTTTCGCCGCTGCGAACTTGCCCGTACCGGCCATTCCGGAAAAAAGAAAGGCATGCGGAACGGCATCTTTTTCGAGCAGCCTCTTCAAAAACCGCATGGCCCTTTTCTGGCCGGCAATGTCGGCTAATGCCATCTTTGTCTCTCGATTCCCGGGTAATCGCCCTACCCGGGGAATTAATTACAAGCCGGTCGCCTGGATCGGGACCCTCGGCCCTCGCGGGCCTGCATTTGAGCAGAGTCTCCGATTCTCTACGCTTCGGAAACCTCATCCTCGGCGCCGGTATCGTTTTGTTTCGGAAATCCCCGGAAAAAGTGTCTGCCAAAAATAGTTTCGAATCCAGTCCAGGTACCGCCGTCATTGCCTGAATTTGCCATGATCCGGCTGATTGCGTTCATCTTTGCATCCAGATCGTCGGCCAGATGCAGGGCAAATGCTTCCCTGCTCGCGGGCAGCCTGACCGCCCCGAACTGGGCCTCACCGTGATGACTCAGGATGAGGTGCTTTACAAGAAGCGCCGTTTCCACGGGAAAGCCTTCGATGGCGCGAATCTTGTCCTCGACGATCTGTGTCCCCAGGACCATGTGCCCTACAAGGCGCCCGGCGTCCGAATAGTCGATGTGTGTATCATATACGAATTCTTCAATTTTCCCAATGTCGTGGAGAAAACCGCCGGCTATGAGCAGATCGCGGTCGAGATCCGGGTAATGGTTGCAGATTCTGTAGATGAGCGTAATAACGGAAACGGTATGTTCCAGAAGCCCGCCAATGTAAGCATGGTGCATCGACTTCGCCGCCGGAGCGAGCTTAAATCGGTTCGTTATTTCAGGATCGGCCAGAACCGTTTCGCACAGACGGCGAAGTGATCCGTCGGCCATTCCGGCAATAAGCTTGCTCAATCTTTCGAAAAGCGTATCCCGGTCCAAAGGGCAGACCGGCAGAAAATCGGCAGGGTCGAAGCCCCCTGCGGGAACCGGCATAATCTCGGAAATGCTGAGCTGCAGCCTGTCCCTGTAGAGTTCGGTTCTTGCCCGCAGGTAGACGATATTACCCGATTGAATAACCTCCGAGGCCTCAGCGGCTTTTTCCCACATCTTGCCGCTGATCTCGCCTGTTTTATCCAACAGTTTCAAATCGAGGAAAACCGTTCCGTTGCGGGCAGTTCTCAACTGCTTTTCCGAGGCCACGAAGAGGGACGCTATTTCCTGGTTCGGTTTTATTTCTGAAATGAATAGCTTGGGCACGGGCCACCTGCCTTGTCATCAGCCAAAACGTGATGCTTACCGGATTAAAACCGCTCGCTGCGATAAGAAAAAGTCAGCTATCGTAGTATATCCGGGCCTGACAGTCAAATGGAGGCATGGGACCGGAAAAATCGAAGCTGGCGACAAAAGTGGGTCTTCCGGCAAACGAGTGCCCAGACAGTTTGCACGCGAAGTCGCGAAGAAAAACCACAGCAGGATGAAAGTAAATGCGTTAGCGAGAAGTTGCTTAGACGGTAGCGATAACCGAGGAGCCGATTCACAAAGCAATCCGTCTCCCAGCCTCCTGCTTGCTATCGCTCTTCTCCTTCTTTTCTTTCTTCCTTTTCTTTCTTCGCGGCCTTCGCGGCTTCGCGTGAAAAATATTGGAGGTTGCTCGTTTGCGGACGGAGATATAACTCCCCGGCCGCAAATGATATATAGGAAAGGTACGGGATAGTGATTTGACGTTCCCGAACATGAGGCTGTCACGGACATATTCCTTCCCCTGAAATGACGGAATCACGGTCGGGATCGGACATTGCCGGTGCTGGGAACCACTTGCAACCGGAATTCAAACTGAGACGCTGCCGTGATTTTAGGTTTTCTATTTCTCACTTGCTGCGCCGGGCACGAAAGTTTATACATCTCGGTTGAGTAAAAAGTTTTGTCCGGCTGCCGATCGACTCATGGCGGCATCGGGGCAGATGACAGGGAGCTTGTAGATGACCTTCAGTGCATTGAATTTGTTCATCGTTGCGGTTATCGTAATCCTTCCGATAGTCCCAACGCTCTGGGCCATTTGGGATTTGCCGCGGCGTCGTTTTTCCAGCACAAAATACAAGGTGATCTGGTTTGCGGTGGTTGCCACGCTGCCGTGTCTCGGCGGGGTTCTTTACTTTCTTCTGGCCCGCGGCCGCACTCAACCGCTTTGATCCGATGGATGGAACCGGGTAAAAATAACCTCTTATCCCTCCGTTAGCGGGGGGAGTGAAACGCGTCTCATGCAGGGAGGAAACTGGAGCCAATGCTCGATTTCGTAAGAAAACACGCGCAATCGTGGGTCATAAAAGTTTTTCTGTGGGTGATCGTCATAGTTTTCGTCGGGTGGGGAGGATACGCTTACCAGACCCGCCATGAATCCGATATCGCCCGGGTGGGAGAACACTATATAAGCGGTTCCGAGTACCAAACGGCCTATAACAACATGGTCGAGGGAATCAGCAAACAGTTCGGGGGGGCGCTGCCCGAAGATCTCAAGCGCTCTCTGAACCTCAAACAGCAGGCGCTGGATTCGCTGATCCAGCACTATCTGATTATCAAAGGAGCTAACAGTATTGGTCTTGCGGCCACAACCGATGAGGTTAGGCGCAAGATCCTCGAGATACCGGCCTTCCAGACGGAAGGAAAGTTCGACTCACAACACTACGAGGGTCTGCTGCGGCGGATGAATATGACCCCGGATATTTTCGAGCAGGAGATGTCCGAAGATATTACTACCCTGAAGGTCCAGGGTTTCATAAAGGGCCGCGCGGTTGTTACCGAAGATGAAATCCTGACCGACTTCCATTTGAACCGCGATCAGATAAAAGTCGCTTACGTGGTCTTCGACCCAAAGTCGTTCGAAGACAAGGTCACGGTGGAGGAAGCAGACCTGCGGACTTTTTACCAAAATAATCAAAATCGGTACATGGAACCTGAAAAGCGGGAAATTGCCTATGTGCTGTTAAACATGGAAGACCTGGAAAAGGAGATCCATCCCGGTGATGAAGAAATAAGACGCTACTACGACGAAAATGCGGCCAAGTTTGCGCGTGAGAAACAGGTGCGCGCGCAACATATATTGTTTCGCGTAAAGCCCGACGCACCCCAGGACGAAGTGGAAAAGATCCGGGCCGATGCGCAGAAAATCCTGGATGAGGCGAAAAAAGGGAAAAACTTTGCTGAACTTGCGAAGAAGTACTCGCAGGATGAAGCCTCTGCAAAGAAGGGCGGCGAACTAGGCTTCTTTTCCCAAAAGCAGATGGAGCAGGCCTTTTCGGCTGCTGCTTTTGCTCTGAAGCCGGGTGATATAAGCGACCTTGTGCGGACTCCGTACGGTTTCCACATAATTAAGTCGGAGGAAATTTCCGAGGCGAGGACCGCTCCGTTAGAGGAGGCAAAAGGCGATATCGAGCGGGATATCAAGTCGCAGGGGGCCCAGGATATCGCCTATAAACAGGCTCGCAACCTCCGTGACCTGGCTTATGCCAGAAAGGATGTGGACAAGGCCGCCCAGGAAATGAAAATGACGGTTTCAAACCCGGTCTGGATAGAGAAGTCGGAAGGTCAGGCCGATTCCGGTCCTTTTCCGGGGGCGATCAAGGCAAAGCTGTTCGAACTCTCCCAGGGAGACGTAAGCGACATGCTGGAACTTCCGAAGGGCTTTGCGGTCGCTCAGGTGAAATCGATAAAAAGACCCCAGCCGATTCCGTTCGAAAATATAAAAGATAAAGTTACGAAGGATTTTCGTGCGGAACAGGCAAAGGGCCTTGCGCAGAAGCGGGCCGCCGAGATTCTGGCTCAGGCCAAACAGAAGAACAGCCTCGCCGATGTGGCCAAAGACCAGAATATCAGTCTAAAGCAGAGTGAATTTTTTTCGAGGCAGGACCCTGACAAAGAGTTGAAGCTGCTTCGGGGCGCCAGTCTTAACAGCGTCTTCAGTTTGCAGGACTCAAATCCCTTTCCCGAATCGCCGTTGGATTTTGGCAACAATTTCATAGTATGCCAGTTCCAGGGGAAAAAGCCGGCAGGACAGCCCTCTGAAGAGCAAAAAGCCGAGATCGCCGGCAGGATAATCCACCAGAAACAAAGAACTCTTTGGGACTCGTGGCTGACAGACATCCGGAAAACTACCAAGGTTGAAATGTTGAAAGAGATTTAGGATTGTGTGCGCAAAATCCTGCAAATAGAGTAACACCTGGCTCGGCCAGGTGTGGGGAGTTGCATACCCCCTCGCCGCCAGGCGGCTCAATGCGGCGCCGCGGCGGGGGCTTCCGGCCAACCTCCGCGAGCGCTGCCCGTCTTTCAACCGGTGCTGCCTGATAAATACTATTTACGGTCCAGGTTCCAAATTCCATCCCAATCCACGGCAAGTTTTTTGATGATGTTGCGGCACTGATCTGCATAGACTCTTGCGGGCGGATCTTCAGGCTGGCTTTCGAAGAAATCGAGGGCTTCCCGCCATTTTTTTTCCAGACAGCAGGCAATTGCCAGGTCAAATCTTTTGTTGTATGCGTCATCGTCCGCTTCTGTCCCGGTAGGCTCGAATACCTGCACGGGCTGGCGGCGTCCCGCTACGCGCACCAGGCCCAGCCGCCTGCCTGCAAACTTGCCCGATGTCTTTTTCCAGGTTTGCTCGGAGACTATTATCCGCGTACCGAAAAACTTGTTTGCCCCTTCCAGCCGTGAGGCCAGGTTGGCGGCATCTCCAAGGACCGTGTAGTCGAAGCGCTTTGCCGATCCCATGTTCCCGACTACGACGGCCCCCGTATTTATACCGATCCGCATGCGAATGGGGGCGCCGGCCTTACTGCTGTACTCTTCCTGCCGCTCCCGGATTTTTTGCTGGCACTTCAGTGCCGCCCGGCATGCGCGCTCGGCATGATCGGGCTGATCGATGGGAGCGTTCCAGAAAGCGATGATTGCGTCTCCTTCGTACTTATCAAGGGTGCCGCCCTCATCGAGAATGATCTCGGTCATATCGGACAGGACGAGATTCAGGAGGCTGGTGAGGTTTTCCGGGTCGAGCTTTTCTGAAATGGTGGTAAAGCCTTCAAGATCGGAGAAAAGAATCGTAAGCTCCTTTCGCTCCCCGCCGAGTTTCAGTTGAGAAGGGTCTTCCAGGATGCGCTCGATTACCGCAGGGCTGAGATAATGCCTGAAAGCTTTCTTGATGAACGCCTTTTTGCGGCCCTCCGTCGCGTAGTTGAGCACAATGGCTTGCGTGAGGGCAACCAGCACGGCGATTTCTTGAACTACAACCGGCCACCAGTACCCGAGAGGATAAGCCGCAAATCCGATGGCTGCAGGCAACGGAGCGAATAAGGCAAAACCGAGAACGGTGTGCCATGGGCCGCTTGCCATGGACACAAGGAAAACGGCCGCGACAATGGCAAGCAGCAAGGTCGAAAAGACCACAGCGGCCGGCGGGGTGTCGCGCAGGAAATCACCCGTAAGGAGATTGTCAAGCAAGGTGGCGTGGATTTCAACCCCGGGGCAGATGTTGCTGAGCGGCGTTGGCCTGAGGTCGACCAGGCCGGGGGCGCTGAAGCCAAAGAAGACATAAGAATCTCTGAACGAGTCGCCGGTTTTTATAGTCTCCACTCCGCCTTCCCTGGCAAGTATCTCCGACTCGATCACGGCAGCGGCGCTGTAGGATTGGAACACACCCGAAGAACCGCGAAAGCGCAAAATCATTTTGCCATCGCTGTCAACGGGGATACTTTTGCCGCAAATCCGGAGGCGGTCTGCCTGAAACCTTCCCGAGCATACTTTCGGAGGCGATTTTGGGCCAGTCTCACCTGTGTTGTCTGCGCATTGGACCCCGAAGGCCGCAAATCCCATCGATGGAATCGCTTTCCCGTCGAATATCCTGAACAGGTTCGCCCGGCGGTAAACCCCGTCGATGTCGGGGTCTTCTATCACGTTTGCCAGCACCGCCGCGTTTTCGGCAACTTCTTCGATTGGAAAAGTTGCCGAAGGCCTGGCGGTTTTGTCCCCGGATGGAAAGTTCGCTATGTTGAATAAGAGCCGTTCAGCGGTTTTGGCGGGCCATGCAGTGGAAAAGTTCGCGTCCCGGTGCAGACACAACGATCCGACAAAGAAAGGGGCGCGGCTGATGGCGTCCGCAAGCGCCCTGTCGTCGGCCATTCCATAGACTGAAGGTTCGGAATAGAGTACGTCGAAGATTACGGCTTTGGCGCCATGTCGAGTGCAGAAATCGATAATTGGAGCATAGACCTCGCGAGGCCAGGGCCACGTGAGGCTGTTTTGTTTCTTCCCCCAGTCAAGGCTCTGCTGGTCCAGCAGGATCAGCTTGATAGCGCCGGTTGCAGGGCTGGGCCCGGCAAAAAACTGTGCCCGCCAGCTCCAGGTGGCGTGCTCCAACCTTTCCAGAATACCTGCATGCCAAATGATAAGGGCAGCCAAGGCTGCGGCGGCCCCTATCAGGATACCATCGACCAGCTTTGTTTTCATCCGCCCTCTGATACGGATTCGCGTTCAAACCGGATGTTACGGGATCAAGTATTGATGGAATAATTCCAAATCCGCCAAAGGCGGGGTACAACTCCATCCTCGCGTTCCAGCCGGCCGATTTTCAACTCCCCGTGTGCGGCGACGTGCCGTCACAGATTTGTCATCGCTGCTTCGAACCTTTTGCGCCTTTCGGGCGAAACCGGTGTTGTTGAAGGGCCGCTCCCCACGAGAGGTTTTATGTCTTCAATGCGGTCTTTCGGGTCGGGGTGTGTTTTGGCAAAATCCAGCCCTCCGGGTTTGAGCTGCTTTTTCATCTCGGTCAGCATGATGATGAGGGCGCCGGGATCATATCCAACGCGCCTGAGAATGGTGACCGCCCCTTTATCCGCCTCCCGTTCGAGGTCACGTGAATAGCCGCTTTTCATAAGGGTGGATGTGATGTCGGTAATAGACCCCTGGAACACTTCGGTGAGCTTCGAAAGTTGAGCCGGGCCGTAGGATTTTGCAGCCTCAGATCCGATTATGGTGAAGGCGGTCGTCAGCCTGCTGTTCTTTATCGATTTCAGTCCGTGTTGTCCCTGGACGTGCGATATTTCATGGGCAAGCACTGCCGCAAGATCGTCTTCCGACTTGCACAGCCGGACCATTCCGCGCGTGACCAGTATCAGGCCGCCAGGGGCGGCAAAGGCGTTTATCTCGGATGAGTCCAGCAGCAGGAAATGGTACCCGCCGAAAGTTTCCGGCCTGTCGGAAGCCTCTGCAAGGGTTTGTCCGAGGGTGTTCAGGTACAGGTCGAACCGGTCATTGGGGCTGGGTGGATATGTCGAAACGACGTTTGCGGCCACGGCCCTGCCTATATAATATTCCTGCTCCGGCGTGATGTCCTGGAATGATTTCCCGAGAGCCACCGCGGCTTTTAAGGCCGATCCGGCCTGGCCGGGCAGCACGTTGTCCGTTACACCGCCAACTATGTCGGACAAACCGGCCCAGCCCGGTCTTTCACACATGCAGAAGCATAAAACGGAAAAAAGCGCGCAGAAAAAGACCAGTGAAGCTCTGGAAGATTCTTTGGACAGCCTCATTTCTTGCCTCCTTCCGAGGGCTTTAGTTTGCCCTGGTCCAGGAAACTTATCATCTGGTCTCTGGATACCCTGATGGTCTCCATGCGATCGACCCAGGTGTAATCAATTGCAGCGTTGTTTTTCCTGTATTGGGCCTCGACGTCTGCGTTGAAGCCCTTACCCGCCAGGGCGATTTCCTGGCTGCTTGCGGCAGATTGAGCCTGCCCGCCGGAATTGAGCACCACCTGCTTCGTGGTGAGCGCGGACTTGTGTATCCAGCCTCTGAGGTTTTTCGGGCTTTTTACTTCAAGCCAGTCCCCCTGAGTTTGCATGGTCTCAACCCGCTCACCGTAAGAAACAGGCCCTACAATAGATCCAAGAAAAGAGGGCGTCGATCTGAGCTGTCCTTCTTTAACCTGAACGCTCATCGTCCCGGAGTCGGACCGGGTGACGCCTGCCAGGGCCAGGACAAATCCAAGGATAAAAACGATTCTTCTGAGTTTCATTTTCCTCTTCCTCCCGAGGATAAATTCGTTTTGGACCCCCGCAAACCCATTAAAGATCAGGCGCCATATTAAGCTAGCGCTGTATTTGATCTTAGACTACGCCGGAACCTCAAGAACACAGTTATCTATCAGTCGGGTTTTTCCCACCCACACGGCCAGGGCGAGCAGAGTCGGCCCGCCGATGCGCTCCACGTCCTCGATAGTCTCAGGGTTGCAGAGCTTCGCATAATCGACAGTTGCGCCGCCACCGGTTGTGAGGCAATCGTTCACGGCCTTCAAAATCTGCTGCGCATCTCTTTCTCCCGAATCGGCCAGTTTTTGAGCTTCTCTCAGAGAGCGGTTCAGCCGCAGGGCTGCAGGCCGTTCCTCAACCCTGAGATAGGCGTTCCGGCTGCTCATGGCCAGGCCGTCTTCTTCCCGGACGATCGGGTGGCCGACGATGGCGATATCCATATTCATGTCCTTGACCATACGCCTTATAGTTACAAGCTGCTGAAAGTCTTTTTCTCCAAATACGGCAATATGGGGTTTCACTGCGTGGAAAAGTTTGCTCACTACGGTGGCGACGCCGCGAAGGAAGATCGGCCTGCTCCGGCCGCAAAGGTTGCGGGTCACCTCGGTTACGTTCACATATGTCTGGAAACCCTCCGGATACATCTCGTCCGTTCTTGGGACAAACGCCACGTCAGTCCCCTCGGCGGTCGCAAGGTCGATATCGCGCTGAAGATCTCGCGGATAGCTGCCGAAGTCCTCGTTAGGCGCAAATTGGGTCGGGTTCACAAAAATGCTGATCACGGTCTTTGTTGCCAGCTTTCGGGCGTTGCGCACCAGCGCGAGGTGGCCCTTGTGGAGAAAGCCCATAGTGGGCACCAGGGCCAGGCGCTCGCTCTGAGCGCGCCAGGTGTCCGCCAGCCGCTGCATCTCGGTAACATTTTCGATGATGCGCATTTTCGCTCCCTTTAGGTGAAGGTTTAGGGCTTGTCCGTAAATAAAACCTTATTCGGCGCAATCCTTAAGAGGCTTATTTACGGCAAAGCCCTTAGCTCCAGATTCGTATCCAAGCGCCGTTCCGTCCAGGTCCAGCCCGTATCCAAGCGAAGCGGGACTATAATTACTTGTTATCATTGCACCAATTCTCTTGTCAAGGCAATCGGCGGGGCTGGTGCTCCGCAATCAGTTATACTTTTCAAGGGGAGATGCGTTATTGCTTTTTTGTACATGTTCGATATTTAGTGATAAACTCAGTCTCCGAAGGTCTTTCTAGAACCCACAAGATCAAAATAACAAAAAAGGGCACATCCATTGCATATGGGGTTGTGCGAGTTTTGCACACCACGGGCTGTATTCTCATCTGCTGGGAAACCGGAAAAACGTCATGGGAGAGGAAATCCCGAAAATCCTTTTCGATAATCGCGACTACGAGCTGCTGGGTCTCGTAAACGACGTACTGGACCACAAGGAATCCCTGCGATATCTGAAAAACCTCCTCTACCCATACCTTCACCCGCGCGGGATCAAAGAGCTGGCTGCCTCGCCCGGCCTGCGAATGGCCTATGCCGCCTTAAGGCTGTTGGAGTCCCTGGAAGCCGGAAAAGCCGACGAGCGCATAACTGCCCTGCGCTGCCTGCGCGACGAGGTCATGCACAGCGGGGAAGCAGATATGCAGAAAAATGCTGCGCGTGTCCTGCTGGAGATCATGAAAGAAATGGTGCGGACCCGCGGCAACAGACTCGGGCAATTGAAACTGGCCCATGATTTCCGCATGGCGGTAATCGGCAAGCCACGGGCAATCCGCTCCCTTCTGCGCCGGTATTATCTGCTCGAGATGCCCGAAGAATGGAACCAGGTCTCTTTCGACGATCACGTTCACGATTCCAATACCAAAGGGCGCAAATCGCCTTCTCATCTTATTATGGACGCCTGGATCAAAGGCATCCGGCATCTCACTGTAATATACTACAACTACGTTCCGCCGAGCGCCGCCGAAGAACTTCTGGAAGCCGCCGAGATAATGGGTGTCACCGTCCGGATCGGCATCGAGTTTTCAGCCAGGTTTTATGACCGCTATATTCAGCTCATCTATGTGCCGAGAGGGTTTTCCGACTCCAAGGATTTCATGTCCTTTCTTGCCGCGCGGCGGACGAAATTTTTTATGGAGGAGGGGAGGCAGGTTTCAGTTTATCAGCGCCAATATGTTCTCGCAATTCTCGATGAATTCAACCGGCGCCATCGGCTGAAGATAAATGAAAGCTACGGGCTGAACCTGGGTCCTCTCGATCAGGCCGCCTTTCTTTCCTACGTCGGCGCTGGTCAGCCTTCGATACTTCACCTGGCAAAGTACATTCATGACAACCTGCTGCCGGTAATGCGCGCGAGGGTTGAAGAGCTGAGGCACACCTTCGAGCAGGCCTCCGTCGAGGAACGCAATAAAATAGTCTCTCTCGTCGACGAGATGAACAAGCTTGACTCGGAGGCGTTGGCGGATCGCTTTCTGAGGCCTGCGCAAAACCCGGGGATTCCGGACCCGCATGTTCCCCGAGAAGGTCCCGATATTCCGAAGCTTCTAAATTTGACCCCCTGCGAGCTGTTCGAACGTTTGAACAGGCTGCGGGCGCGCTACCGGATAACGCTCAACTTGAGCGATCTCAAAGCCGAAGACGTGCTGGAACTGCTCTACGAATGCAAAGGCGCCATCAGCTATTTCGAGATTTTCAATCTTAAAGATTTCTCCTTAAGAAAGAATATCCATTATCACGAGATCAACGAATTGCAGAGGGCTATAAACGATGGAAATATAATAGGCCTCAAGAAATACATCCGCGCAATAATCGAGCGCATGGAAGCTTCAAACGGGTACGGCCCGGAGCGGATTGCAAAATTCCATAATATCCTGCGGAACATCTCAACACTACGGGCATACTATAAGGGAGGGGCACTGCGATCGAGAATCGGAAGCGATTCCACCGGCCATTCCCTCCACCTTCACGGGATGGGTCTTGCCGTATTAGGGACGCTTCCGGTGCGGTCACAGAGGGAGGTAAGGCATTCGGCCGGTATTCAGAGGCTGATGATTCCCGTACGAATAGACGCTTTCTTTCGCACAACCTACGTCCCGGAAAGGAGTACCCACCGTTTGTTCCACCTGATCGGCGTTATTCTCAGCCATATACCGGGGCGGCGCCGCATAGGCCTGAAGCGTGAAGAAGGCTGGGAAGTGCGCGAACTCTCGACGCGCATAGTTCCCAATGGCAATATCGTTACTCTGGGGGGCGTCAGCGAGGATGCCGGCAACGGCCTCGAGCTTCTTCCCCCAACCCGTGGGCCTAAGACGCAAATATCATGGGACTATGTGAACGGCATTCTGCAGAACGCCACAAAAATTATAGTCGGTTTCATTCCGGCTTTCGCCACCTTCTATCTGACGAAGGACTGGTGGGTGCTTGCCTGGTTCGGGGGCTTGATCTGGTTTGGAATAACAGGTTTGCGGAACATAGTCCAAATGGTGTTCGGCGCCGGAGGAATCCGGCCGTCTCCGCTTCTCAAGTGGGACAGCTATGTCAAATGGGGAAGGCTGAGCGATTCACTTCTCTTTACCGGCTTATCGGTTCCCTTGCTCGACTATGTCGTTAAAACGCTTATCCTCGATCGCTCTTTCGGGATCACCACCTCCACCAACCCGTTAATGCTTTATACGGTCGTGGCTGTCGCCAATGGGATCTATACCTTCAGCCAAAACATGTGGCGCGGGTTTCCAGGGACAGTCGCCACCGCCAACCTGTTCCGAACGGTCCTGTCGATTCCGTTGGCCGTTTTTCTCAACTTCGCGGCCGCAAGCGCCATGGCAGCCTTTGGCGTTGTGGACATATCCGGCATGCTCGAGAAGTGGGCTGCCATCATATCCAAAACGGCTTCGGATTGCGTCGCCGGAGTTATCGAAGGGTTGGCGGACCGCCATGAGTTCATCAAGATGCGCGAGGGCGACTATGCCACCAAGCTGAGGCAGTTATTTGATACATACGCGCAACTGGAGTTGCTGTATCCGGAAGCCGACGTTTTGAAGATGCTGGAATCGCCGAGGGACTTCATGCTGAAGCTGAGCTCGGAAGCCTGCGAACTTGAAAAGATCATCATAATGAACGCCCTGGACCTGCTCTACTTCTGGATGTACCAGCCGCGAGCGCGGGACGTGCTGTGCGCGCTGCTGCAGGGGATGTCGCAGGAAGAGCGCCGGATCCTGCTCCGTTCGCAATCCGTTCTAAAGCGAAAGCCGGAGGTGAGCCAGTTGCTTATCGACGGGATCGTGGGGAAAAGATTCGCAAAGACTCTTTCTTTTTATCTCGACCGTTCCGAAGAATATCTGGATGTGATAGAAAAGATGGCTCAAAAGCCGTGCGGCAAAGGCGCCGCCAGGCGGTTCGACAGCGAGGCGGCGTTTGAATCGCCGGGAAACTGATACCCAAGCCTGGCTTGATCCTCGTAAGATAGGCTATACATCACATACAGGATTCTAACCACGGATGGGGTGCGCAGCGCGGTGGTCGGCCACGGATAAGGATGATTGACACGGGCGTTTCTACTCAACTTCTGTGCTGGAAGAGTGTGGTGCGCTGATGAGTACAAAGGCCCGATCCGTACTACTATCCCGCATCTTCTTGTTTTTTGAACAAGATTTTGTGTATAAGTTGTTGTTTTCTCAGCGTTCTCTGCGCCTCTGCGGTGAATTGCTTTTCGTCTTTTGGTTGCGGCTATGCTGCTCCAGGCACTTCGTGATCCAAAAGCATTCGAATGTAAAGTCACCAGGATTGACAGCTATCCCTTTCCACTTCTGAGGTTACTGTCCACACCTGCCCGTCGGATACGGCGTGCATCGCGCGCCGTCGATAATGTTCTTGCGCCATACGTCAAATCAATCCAAGAGCAAGGATACAGCTTCGACTCGGGAAAGTTCGCAGAGCGATTCGGACACTCCGCCGAAGCAAGACGAATAATTAAGCACACGCTGTAAATGAGTTTGCTAAAATAGACGACGAAAGGGTCACCTTGCTCTGGGGGAGCGGGTGCGGTGGCGCCTTGAAACGCTAGTCTGCTACAAATACTTAAACTAAGGAGGGGAAATGAAGAGAGCACTAATCGGATTGGCTATGGTTTGTTTGATCGGGTGCGCCTCACAAAACGCCCCACAAAGCCCGGTGGAACAAAATCCCTTGGCAGCTATCGATTTTATGAAAAATCAGATGGATAAAGTTCACATCGGACAGTCTGAAGCGGAGGTGAGAGAACTACTCGGGAATTGCTCTAATATTAGTCGAAGCGTTTATACTTCGGGGGAATCCGTCTTTTGGAGTTACACACTGCCAGAAATAATGATCCACTGCTTTCCAGATGAACACACCCGTACTTCGATTGACCAGGCTATTATCGTCAATAAAGATCCAGCGATGCTCAGCACCCCGATTCGGATTAAATTTAATAATGGCCTGGTGACTGAAATACATAAGTCTTATCTACCTTGAGGCTATTAACTGTCATTTTCCAGCACAGAGGAGCATATGATCTGAATGGATGAGCAGGAGTTTCAAGAGAAACTGGAGTTAATTCCGGCAGATCTACAGGAAACAATCAGTAAAGCCCCGCCGGGCATGAAAGAGATTTTCCTGAGAATGTACATGAAAGCCGGGATCGGGTCCGAAGCTCGGGAAAGTGCAAGGGCAACACTTGCGACCGTAAAAGGGCATGGCGAGGCTGAGCAGAGCTGGCTTCCGTGTTGCCCGCTGCCTACCCCGCTTGCTCGGACATCCCCGTTCTTCCCGACCGCACACCAAAAGCTCAAAGATCGAACCTACATAGAGGAAATGATAATAACGGGAACCTCCTGAGGGTTCCTGACTTTCACAGGACCGAAACTCTCAACTTTTGATGAAGATACGCTTTACGCTGTGCTGGCTCTTCTGGACAGCCCCAAGGGCCGCACAACCACCACGGCCGGGGACAGGGAAGCATACAGTTACCGGGGATCCCTGGCGCCTATGCTCAAATTAATGGGGTCGAGCGATACAGGACCGAATCGAATCCGGGTAAAAGCTTCTTTGAAACGGCTTCCTACTTCAGCCGCTGTAAAAAAGCCCGTTAGCCCGAAACTGCCGCAAAACCCGGGAGGCGCCGAAACAAAACAGGGCCTCAAGACTGCAAAAGCGGAAACGGCCGTCAAAAATCTGTCGGCGCGCTTTGAACAATCTCTCCAGCCCGGGGGCGGGCAGTGGAATCGTTGCAGATCTGCAGGGCCTGCCCAAACCGGCCGCGCGCCCGGAGCCCAAGTGGCACGAACTGGCTCCCCAAGTCAAGGATGCTATGCCGAACATGTCTGTTTCAATGCTTGTCTGCACTCGGAAACCCGAGGAGAGATGGATAAACATAAACGGAGCCAAAAGAAGGGAAGGTCATTTTGATCTTTCATAACGAAGCGGGAAGAATCGCAGTAGCTTGCCAACATGGGAAACCCTCTCGTGGGCCGGCAGCATAACGAATATGATTTTGATATTTTAATTTTGGGTTGCGGATCACCTTCTCCAGTGCGATGGTCCAACCCTTATTCGTCCAGACCGGGTAACCACAAATAGTAGAAGCCGTTTCTGAGAGGAGTAACGGAATCCCCCAGGCCTAGGTCAATCAGGCTTATTTTGGGCAAACCCTGCTTGCTCGTGGAAGAAGTGTTAGTGTTATAGAGATTATCGTTTGGGTATTCCGTGCGGCGATAAACCACGACTTTGGCGTCCTCCGGGAGCCCGGCGAGTTTTGCCGCCTCGTGGATCGCATCGTCCAAATACCCGATTCGATCCACAAGACCCAGGCTCAGTGCTTCTGAGGCTGTGAAGACACGCGCCGACGTGATAATCTCCCTTGCCTGGTCATTGAGCTTGCGATGCTTTGTGGCGAGGGACATAAACCTTCCCGCCAGTTCATCGATAATATTCTGAACGATTTGCTCTTCCTCCCGAGTGGCCTTTCGGAAAGGGGACCCCATGTCTTTGTTCTTACCGGACTTGCTTGCGTCGACTTCCACACCGATTTTGTTCATCAAGCCCGAAACGTTGGGTCTCAGGAATACAACGCCGATCGAACCGGTGATAGTGGTCGGGTGAGCCAGTATAAAGTCCGCAGGCAAGGCCACGTAATATCCTCCGGAAGCCGCCACTCCCATCATGGCCGCAACGATCTTTGCCCCGCTGCATTTCTTGTACTCCATGATCTCATGATACAAAATATCGCTTGCGGTAGCCGAACCGCCGGGGGTGTCGATTTCTAAAATGACTGCCCTTATTTCTTTGTCTTTTTCAGCCTTCTTTAGTTGAGATACAATCTCCTCGACCATGCTCGACTTACTGAGAAAACCTCTCGGAGAATCCGAGATGAATCCTTTGATTGAAAGGATCAAAATTTTCTCTTTCCCGGCGCCTTGTAGCGTGAATTCCTTTAAGGGTTCCGTCTCATCGGGAAATATGGTGATCTTCGGATGGATGCAACCGCCGCAAAGCAGAAGAACCGCCAAGATGCAAACAGCGGGGAGGGTTCGAGTCAGGAAACATCTCAGGGTCATGGACGCCTCGCTGGCTTTTTGCTCCGACCGTCGGCGGAGCCTGGTTTTCCGATCTCCAGGATAATTCGAGCGAACCCGGCAAATCCGAGCCCGCCCTTCCGTTTGGTAACAAAGGCAGGCAGCGCGTTTGCCCGATAAAAGCGAAATACTCAGGCACCCAGTCTACAGTATAAAACGCTAACGTCAACCCTGGTTTGTCCTTTTGGTCTTATTCAAAGGAACTTGCCAATCTCGAAAGAGTCAGTTTGCAGCGAATCGGTAAACAAATGATTCGGAAACGGCAAGGATTTTGGCGCATCATTTCTCAATAACGAGGAGAGGAAGGTTGAGTCGTCACCATCTGAAGACCCAACATATGTGGGTTCTCTAGGGTCGTACAACCACTGTCGAAATCTACCAGGCAGCTTGCCCAGCTCATTTATAAGCTACATTGCTGCGATCCTGGGGCGGGGCCATCGTAAGGCGGGTAGGTGAGTTCCATGGGTAAGGAAAAAAGGCCGAGAAGCTAATTGTAAGTTTACCGTGCGCGGAGTGGTGCTGATCCGCAGGGAAGAGGCAGAGCCGGACACCACCCTGCCTCCCTGCACGTCCTTATGTGCTCATTTCACCAGTTCGATCTCTCCTGGCCGCCAAGTCTTATCAAACCACGGCTCCAGAGGGCCATAGAGGCGCAGGATGGTATTCCAGCCCTTTCCCGGCACGGTCTGCACCCAATTTTTCTCCTTGCCATCCGGAGCTGTCGGTCCGAAATAAACCTCTATGGAACCATCGGGGTTCACCAAGAGTCCCTTGGTCTGGCTGCTAACACTCGGGAACTGCTGATCGGTCTGGATCATCGAGCGGGTCTGATCGCTGTAAAGGATTACAGACCAGAAGTCTTTTACCGGAATGTTCGGGGGCAGGTGCAGCATGTAGTTTTTCCCGCCATCGAGAGGGTTGCCGTTGGCATCACGTGCTGTCCATGCGTACTGCGAGCCGCGACCGACCATCTTCTCTTCCATGGCAGGCGTAACCCCAGTGGCCAAAAAATAGTACAGGATGTATCCATCAAGGTTCAGGACATCAGGTTGCGTCTGGAATTTGTAGCCACCGATGAACGGGAGTTGCCAGTTGCTGTTGGCATAGTAGTAGGCCTCTTTCTGGCGGGTATCGAAAGAAATTGCACGGGCTGTTGCATCGCCCACCGCCGCTGCTTCGGCAAGGATCTTCTTCATCCGTGCATCAGGCGAGAAGGGCTTCCCCTTCTGGATGCCGATCGAGGCATAGTAGCCCAGCCGGATCTGGTCAAGAGACTCACTCGGCTCTTCCTGGACGACCTCATTGAGCAGCTCCCAGAACTTGTAGTCGGCAGGAGCGACAGTGTTGAAGGGCTTGCCTGACATATCAACGAAATTCAACTGCGGCGGGTTCTTGGTGGAAAGCGGATAAATCTTCGTAAACTTTTTCACCAAATCGACACCCGGCTTCGGGTCTCCATTGACGAGGAAACTGCGCCATGGAACCCACAGGCTGAAGGTCGGCGATTTCACGACGATATAGCCCTCTGGCACGTTGCCCTGATAACCAGGGGGCAGCAGCAGGTATTTTCCGCCAATGCCCTTGTCCGCCCCGGTAATTCCGACATCGACGACCCAGCGGTACCACATGTCATTGATTGCGCCCAATACCTTAGGCGGCACTTCAAAGACCAGCGGGCCTTTGCTAAGATCTACCCAAGTCCAGCTGTACACGGTGTTGTCGTTGGCTGTGAGAAAGATCGAGCGTGAATCCATTAGTTGCTCGAAAATCGGCACGACGGTATTCACTGGCCCTAAAGTGCGGATGGCGTCGCGGTTTGCCACCTGGCTCACCGCCGGTATTGCAAGCAGGTAAGCCTGCACAGCTCGTTGGAAATCGAGGTTGTCGTAGAGCTTCTCGGTCGAGGTTTTGTCCGGGAAGCCGTCGAAAAAATCCAGCGTGCCGAGCCGGGTTTCCACCTTGGCTGGCGACTCGATGCCTTGTGGCATGGGCGTCGTCATCTTCATCGCGGGTGCCTGGGTGCCCAGAGGAGCGGAGGTGATCTGCTGAGCCATGGCCGGGACAACCGCCAGCATGGCTGTGAGGATTAAACTCAAAATAAATGTAACCGTAACAGGTTTCTGCATAGTCTTCCTCCTGGATTGCAATCGTTTCGTGGCGACGGCGATGGTTTGAAGTGTCCTTCGGCGCTGCTTTTAGGGTACTTGACTCTGTTGGCGTGTACATTCAGTCACTATAAGGATGAGGACGGCACCAGGGCCGAGCAAGAAGTGAACCCCAGCCCGAACGGTTGATTTCAATCCACAGTCGCTATAATTTTATGCCACCAGGGTGATTAGCAATGATAGGCGAGCAACAATTTGTAAAGCGCTCTGGCTCTTGTATTGTGCTGGACTATATTGGGTTTACCTGAAAGGGTCTTCCCCTTTGAAGGTTATGAAAGTTTGCCGCTGAGCGTAACAAAGCTTTGAAGCAGCCGTCGGCTCAGCTCAGCGAGAGTCCACCTTGCTTGCCACTGTACGTAACTATTTCACTCAGAGCGATTTGGTAAACAAATGATTCGAAAACGGCAAAGATTTTGGCGCTTCATTTCTCAACAACAATGAGAGAAATCGTAAGTTTCCTAATTCTTGGTTGACGCCGGGTTTTAGACCTATGGAGGTAGGCCGGAGGAGTCAACTCGCTCTAAGATCGGCCCACGGCGATATCGCCTGAAATTGCCCCGAAATGGTCTAATCGGTACTTTTTCTTGCGAGTTTTGATTGGAAATCGTATGATTTACGCGCATTCGGCATTCAAAGAGCTCTTTCGGATGGTATCCGACCCGAAAATGCAGTTTGCCTCCAGTTAGAGTCAAGTTGACCCATCATTCAGGATAAGTATTGATGGATGCAGGGAGTGTGAAACTGAGTAAACAGACAAAAAAGGCAATTATAAATGAAAACATTATTCAAGCAATCCCAAAAAGTACTCCTTGTCGTAATTCCGGCAACACTACTTATGGCGGGTATTTCGGCGTACTCTTCGATAGTCAGCCAGCAAGCCCTATTGGAAGCCTGTAAGGAACGCGAAATGCATGGTGTAGTTACTCTTATTCAGAGTAATCTTCGAGAAGCAATGAATAAAGCAGCCGCCAGAGCGTCTATAGTGGTAAATCTGCCATCCATTAAAGAGGCTTTTCGTGCAGGTAACCGTGAACGGATTTTGGATGGACTTTTACCCTCATTCCTGATTGAGCGGGATCGTTATGGTATATTGGAAGGGCAGTTTCACACCGCACCCGCGACATCATTCCTGCGTATCTATGATCCTACAGAAGGACACGGTGAAGACCTGAGCAGCTTTCGCGAAATGGTGGTCAATACCAATAAAGATCACGAGCCGAGAGAAGGTATTGAACTCGGACGACGCGGTCTTAGTATTCGCGCGATTGATTTGGTTAAAGATGCGGAAGGCTACATCGGCAGTTTTGAAATCGGCATCAGCTTCGTGGATGTTCTGGAAGATTTGAAAGAAAACACAGGTTTTGAAGCAGGCGCATTTGTGGACAATGAAATGGTATCCCGCATTGCAACCTTACTTCCGCCGCCTGATGCTGAACGAATTGTCGCAGGATTTCGGAATATGGAAGCGACCGACTGGAAAGTTCTGAAGGCGGTAGTGACACCCGAACTCCTGACATCGGCGACTGATGTCAGAAGATTACTGAAAACATCAGCGGGTACTGATTATGGAGTCGTTACTGTACCGTTGCTGGACTACAGAGGCATTAATATCGGAACATTAGTTGCGGTTCAGAATTTCGATGTGTATTCCAAGCGGATGGATGCCGCTGTAGTCCGCGCCATCTTTTTCTCGCTGTTGCAGGTACTGGTGATTGCGGGCATCGTTATCGTGATGATCAATGTTATGTTTGTGCGACCGACCGCTACAAAGGAGTTACCAAAATGATGAGCCATATACTGGCTTTTCTTATGCTGATTTTGTTATCAAATGGAGTTGTGCAAGCAGATGAGATTCGCATACCGGAGAATGCGCCCCGCCCTCTGAAAATCGGCGTGGCAGTGTATGTGAATAATATTTCCAAAGTCAATGATCAAGCCGGAACTATTGAGGCTAGTACCACGTAACATTGTGTTTTTCGTATAATACGGTATAATCATGGCAAATTCCAGGGGGAGGGATTCGCCATGGCACCACGATACCGAGTAACCTTGACGGAAGAAGAACGCCAGGAGCTTGAGGCGTTGACGAAAACGGGAAA
>JBKQLC010000129.1:0-25340 GCA_052147195.1 Syntrophobacteraceae bacterium | reverse complement strand
TTCTACTCGCTCACGGGGATTTACTAGAAGCGCCTGTCTAATAAACCCTTGCCCCCGGGATTGGTGCGTAGCTTTTGAGGCGCAACAATCCCGGGGGGCATAGTGAAACGCCTCCAGGAAGGAGCGCGCGGCGCTTTTCCAAAGCAGACTCTGTCGATGGAGGCTTAAGAAAGGAATGTACCCATGGCAGAAATGGTCTCCAAGACGGGATCCACCCATCCCATGCTTTCGCCGGTCCAGGCGATGCGCATGAAGAAGGGCAAGATAATTTCGGCGGAAGAAGCCGTCGTTCTTATAAGAGATGGTGATACTATAGCGACGGAAGGTTTCGTTGGAACGGGCTTCCCGGAAGAGATCGTCATCCAGCTCAAAGAACATTTTTTGAAGACCGGAGGGCCCAGGAACCTGACCCTTATTTACGCCGCCGCGCAAGGGGACGGCAAAACCAAAGGCCTGAACCATTTGGGCATCGAAGGGTTGATAGGAACAGTCATCGGTGGACACATCGGGCTGGAGCCGGAAATTCAGAAGCTTATCAGGGCAAACACGATCTTTGCGTACAACTTTCCTCAGGGCGTACTCTCTCATCTTTTCCGCGATATCGCCGGGCACAAACCCGGCCACCTCACCTACGTCGGACTTGGGACTTTCGTTGACCCAAGGATTGATGGCGGAAAACTCAATGAACTTACCAAGACAAAGGGAGCAGACCTGATCAGGTTGATCGACATCGACGGGAAAGAATGCTTGTCTACAAAACCATGCCCATCGACGTTGCGATCTTGAGGGGAACGACGGCGGATGCTGATGGGAATATCACCATGGAGAAGGAGGCCCTTACCCTGGAAGCGCTTTCGATGGCGATGGCCGCCAGGAATTCCGGTGGTATTGTCATGGTGCAGGTTGAACGAATAGCCGACCGTGGGACGCTCAATGCCCGTGATGTCAAGATCCCGGGGATACTCGTCGACTGCGTGGTGGTAGCCAAGCCGGAAAACCACTGGCAGACTTTCGTCGAGCCTTATGATCCGGCTTTCAGTTGTGAGATCCGGATGCCTATGCAGTCGATCCCGCCTATGGAAATGGGCCCAAGAAAGGTCATTGCCAGGCGGGCGGCTTTCGAGTTGATGCCTAACAGTGTTGTCAATCTCGGGCTCGGCATGCCGGAAGGAGTTGCCCAAGTTGCCAATGAAGAGCGGATAATCGAGTACCTTACCCTCAATACCGAAGCCGGCGTCATAGGCGGGCTTCCCAACTCGGGAACCAACTTCGGCACAGGGATCAACATGGTTGCACTCGTCGACCAGCCTTACCAGTTCGATTTTTACGACGGAGGCGGTCTGGACATGGCGTTCCTTGGGGCTGCGGAAGTGGACAGGGAGGGGAATGTCAATGTCAGCAAGTTCGGACCAAGGTTCGTTGGACCGGGCGGATTCATCAACATCAGCCAAAACTCCAAGAAAATTATTTTTGTCGGCACTTTTACTGCCGGCGGCCTGAAAGTCGCGGTGGAAGACGGCAAGGTCAGGATTGAGCAGGAAGGAAAAGAGCGGAAGTTCATCGATCAGGTCGAACAGAAAACCTTCAGTGGCCGATATGCCGCAATGAACAAGCGACCTGTGCTCTATGTTACGGAGCGCTGCGTCTTCAGGCTTCGGGAAGAGGGCCTGGAACTGATTGAAGTTGCACCGGGAATTGACATGGAGAGGGACGTCCTTGCCCTTATGGATTTTAAACCGATCATCAACAAAGATCCCCAATTGATGGATCGGAGGATTTTTCAAACTCAGCCGATGGGTCTGGATAACGATCTGCTGAGCCTGCCGATCGAGGAACGCCTGACCTACCATCCCGAAGAGGACCTTTTCTTTGTCAACTTTGAAAACCTATATGTCAAGTCGTCAGAGGAAATCCGGAAAATCAGGGCAATTATCGAGAGCATGCTGGCTCCTCTGGGGAAGAAGGTCAATACGATTGTCAACTATGACAATTTCAAAATAGCCCCTGATTTGATCGATGAGTATTGGGATATGGTTAAATATGTCACTCAGTTCTACAAAAGCGCTACGCGTTATACAACAAGCACCTTCCTGAGGATGAAACTCGGCGATGAACTCGCCAAGCGGGATGTGGTGCCGCACATGTACGAGACGAAAGAACATGCACTGCGCGCCCTCCTGCAAAAAAAGAAATAGACTGATGAGTCACGACTGCCCGAGGTAGAAGCGGACAGGGAATGATTCCCGGAATACGAGCTGAGAACAGGCCCCGGAAAATGGGGGCCTGTTCCTCGATGGGGACCGGTTGCGGTTCGCCTCCAACGACTCCTCCACAATCGTATGCACCGATCCACCACATCGTCTCCGGCCTCGACTATTACGTGTGTGAACAATTCGGGTATCAAGGCCGTTCAATTTCTCGGCCTGGAAAGGCGAAGTGGCCAGAATGTGGAAACGAGAATGCCCAATCCCCTTGACATTTGACACTTACTGTGATTGTTGACGGTATATGGGGTTAGTGTGGCTGGCCCCTGTTATTGCCGGGCGGCCGCTTTGATCGCTTGCCTTTCTGACGTCCGCGCAGTTGACCGTCAAGCACTGGGAACAAAAACCGGAATTCCGGCCCCGAATTAGAACCATGAATTTCATCATCTCTTGAACTCATGGCAGGCATAGTCTGAAAGAGAACCGGGAATTTAATACAAAATCTTAAGCTAACGAAAAGGAGGTCATATGTGGAGCAGAAAGGTTTTTTACTCGGCGGTTTTTGTGTGCTTGGTCCTTTCATCCTTAGCGATTAGTTCTTCACAGGCTGCGAATACTACGGATCAGATTCTCACTCAAGTCGATGATATTCTTAATGCCAATCCGTTAAAAGAGGGCGAAAAGATTCAGATTATCAATGTTGCCCAGGACGATACAGTTAGTTGCGTCATAGTTAGATTCACTGAAGAAGCTGAAATAAAGCCTCATTTTCACAAGACGCATGATGAAACCGTTCATGTGATTAAGGGATCAGGGCAAATGCTTGTAAATGATAAGTGGATTGATGTGAAACCTGGCATGGTTCACTTTAACCCTATGAATAGGGTCCACTCGACCAGGAATACGGGTAAAGAACCGCTAGTGATTTTTTCGATATTTACGCCATCTATGAAAGAACCTGATCGGAACTTTGTTGAATGAGATCCCCTCTCATTCAATAAGATGATCTGAAGGGACTGCCCGCTGGAATGAGTTGGCGGCCAGTCCTTTTCATTTTTATGGACCATTTGGGCAAGCCGATCTCATAATTGACGAACTCACTATTTTTGCCTGAATCGGAAATTATCAATCGGTGTCCATTGTGTATGTGGCCGGATGATGAATGCGGGTTGAGCCTCCGCTGAGCGGGCGTCGGAAAAAGCAGATAGATTCCGTTCAAAGCATTTCATCCTGGCTTCCAACCCTGGCCCGATTCACCGTTTCAGCCTAATTCCCGGAGATTGAGAGAGTATTCATCGGAACTTGAACCTTCATTGAACCGTGGGGCTTCCAATTGCGGGGACAGAGATGAGTCCTGAAATTGCAAAAAGCAGTCAAATTGACTTATCACTTGCATGTTCGATTTGGAAATCGTATGGTTTTGTGGGCTTCAGGGTTGTTCAAGAAGCTTTTTAGGGCGGGATGGGACTCCGAAATCCGAATCGGATTCATAGCACACAACTTAATGTATTATCGCGGGTAATAATCAGCCTGCGGTGTCAGAGCATAGCGCAATTCTCAGTATTGTAGTAATTCCTTACCTGGTGATTATGAAGCGGGAATGAAGGCCAACGAGTCGTGCATGCAGCCATAAATTTGTGCTGCGGTAAAGCTCAATTTAACCGAGGTTCATAAAATGGCAGAAAAAACCCTGGTGGTTGATGACGACGATGCTATTCGCAATATGCTCGATGCTTTTCTAAAGGCTGAGGGATATCGCGTTGACACGGCTGAAGGGGTGGCTGCAGCCCTAAGATTAATTGAATCCAATGATTACGATATCATGCTGATCGACAAGAACATGCCCGGGACCGATGGAAACCGGGAAAGCGGCATTGACTTGCTGAGGCACCTGCGATCACAGTCCGTGTCCTCGGAGATAATTATGATGACCGGGTATCCTACCGTTGAGACCGCCGAGGAGGCCATTGAACTGGGTGCTTTTGACTATATAAATAAGCCCTTTATTTTGGGAGATCTCAGATTGAAGATGAGAAGACTCTCGAAATATAGGAGTTTCGTCAAACAAGTGGAGGAACGGACTGCCGAGCTAAAAGCCAAGACTATTAAGCTCGAAGAAGTAAATACTGCGCTGAGAGTTCTACTCGATAGGAGAGAAGAAGAGCGCAAAGAGTTTGAAGAGGCAATTGCCAGCAATCTTAAGAGCCTGGTCTTGCCCTATGTTGAGAAACTCCAGAGAACCAGAGTGTCATCGGACCAGGCTACCTATCTTGCCATTCTCCAGTCACACCTGGCAGAAATAGAATCCCGATTCATGAGAACGCTTTCCCTGCAACATAAGGGGCTTACTCCAACCGAAATGCAAGTCGCCGTACTGATCAAAGACGGCAAGGAAACCAAAGATATTGCCGATATACTCAAGGTTTCATTAAAAGCGGTCGAATTCCATAGGAATAATATAAGGTGCAAGCTAAGCCTTCTGAATAAAAAAGAAAATCTAAGGTCTCACCTGATCGCCCTTTCATACCCACCAGCGTCTACCTAGTAATGCCCTAGGTATTTTCTAGGATCAGCATTTGTAATTTTCTGCCGAATTACGTATTGGGAGTTAATAACCGCCCAATCAATAGCTTCATCGTCGATTACGCCACGGGACGGATTATTAACGATTCAATCCTACCAAATCTTATTTTTAGGGGTTTGCATGGCACCACTTAGCTTAAAGGGTCGCTTTCTCATTCCCGCAATTTTACTGCTCTTTCCAGGTATAGGAAAGGTCAAGAGATGTGAGTCACTTAAAAAACTTGCATTCCGAGGCGGATAATTTAAATGAAAGAATATACGAAAATTGGGTTCTTTCTGTTGATTTCAGGTATTCTGCTATTGCAGATTTCGGCAATACCTGCTGTGGCAAACGAGCTATGGGTGCCTCCATCGGAAGCCAAGTCGACTTTTGGAAACTGGGGCGTAACGGCCACCGGTAGTGCTCATTTCAGTTTCACCGTACCCGATGACATGGCAACTTTCATCAGTGCAAAAATTGTAATAATTCCGACGCGGAAATTAAATCTTCTGTACAATGTAATCATTACGGTCGCAAGTGATGGAGAACACTATACGAATGGCCTTGAGTCCGACCTCAGGCTTTCAGATCCTGTTGCTGCAAAAGAACTCCAAGAGATCGACGTATCCAGCATAATACCAATAACACTTACTCCGGGCCGGGACCACATCTCGATTCACTTTGCCTCTCATTATGCAGATCAGCCCCACGTAAAGGTCATGGGGCTCAGTTTTACCTATGCTGGTACATCCGGAACACAGGGACCGCAGGGCCCCATGGGACCCCCAGGGCCGACAGGCGCAACCGGACCCCCAGGGCCACAAGGAGTCCAGGGAATTCAAGGACCGACAGGCGCAACCGGAGCAGCCGGAACAAATGGAACAGGTGGAAATACTGTTTGGAACGGCACTGCCACACCGCCCCCTTCGGACATGGGGGCTAACGGCGACTTTTATATCAATACAAGCACCAATATGATCTTTGGACCTATGGCTAATGGCTTGTGGCCTTCTTCAGGGGTGTCGCTGAAAGGGCCGCAAGGGTCCGCCGGAGCAAACGGGCAGACAGGAGCAACCGGAGCAACCGGACCGCAAGGGCCTCAAGGGCCTGCCGGACCCACAGGGCAGACAGGAGCAACAGGACCGCAAGGACCCATAGGTAATACTGGGGCAACCGGGGCTCAAGGGATTCAAGGACCGGCGGGACCGATAGGACCAATCGGACCGACAGGCGCAACAGGAGCGACAGGAGCGACCGGAACGACCGGAACAAACGGAAATACTGTTTGGAACGGCACTGCCACACCGCCGCCTTCGGACATGGGGGTTAACGGCGACTTTTATATCAATACAAGCACCAATATGATCTTTGGGCCTATGGCAAATGGCTTGTGGCCTTCTTCAGGGGTGTCGCTGACAGGGCCTCAAGGGCCGACTGGCCCAACCGGAGCAACCGGGCAGACAGGAGCAACCGGACCTCAAGGGCCTGCCGGACCCACAGGGCAGACAGGAGCAACAGGACCGCAAGGACCCATAGGTAATACTGGGGCAACCGGGGCTCAAGGGATTCAAGGACCGGCGGGACCGACAGGAGCGACTGGCGCAACCGGAGCGGCCGGAACAAATGGAAATACTGTTTGGAACGGCACTTCCAGTCCTCCCCCTTCGGGAACCGGGGTTAACGGCGACTTTTATATCAATACCGCTTCTAATACGATATTTGGCCCGAAAGCTTCAAATGCATGGCCAACCACCGGAGTATGCCTCGTAGGACCGACTGGAGCAACAGGCCCAACAGGACCTCAAGGGCCTGCCGGACCTACAGGGCAGACAGGCGCAACCGGAGCAACAGGACCGCAAGGACCCATAGGTAATACTGGGGCAACCGGAGCTCAAGGGATTCAAGGACCGGCGGGACCGACAGGACCGACTGGGGCAACCGGAGCTACCGGAACAAATGGAAATACTGTTTGGAACGGCACTTCCAGTCCTCCCCCTTCGGGAACCGGGGTTAACGGCGACTTTTATATCAATACCGCTTCTAATACGATATTTGGCCCAAAAGCTTCAAATGTATGGCCGGCCACCGGAGCATCCCTTGTAGGACCGACTGGCGCAACCGGAGCAACAGGACCGCAAGGGCCTGCCGGACCTACAGGCCAGACAGGAGCAACCGGGGCAACAGGACCGCAAGGACCTATAGGTAATACTGGAGCAACCGGAGCAGCAGGGCCGCAAGGGCCTATAGGTAATACTGGGGCAACCGGAGCAACAGGACCGGCGGGGCCGACTGGAGCAACTGGAGCTATACTTCTCGCCGGTAATAGTGGTGCTACTGCTTTGGTCACCAATGCCACTCGTTATGGCGGGTTTATGTATAATTCATATAATGCGACCGATGCGAATATTCAAACACCCATGCCGGCTTGCACCGTAAGCAACTTGTACGTCACGCTGGCAAGTGCTCCCGGAAGTGGTAGTTTTACATTCACGGTACTACAAAATGGTAATGCTACAGCCGTAACCTGCGTTATTTCCACATCAGCGACCACATGTTCAGATACGAGCCATAGTGTTTCATTCACTGCAGGTCAATTGATTTCGTTGCAATTGGCCCCCAGCACTCCTACGACCGGAAGCAAGGCTACCTGGAGCGCCAAATGCCAGTAGGGAATGGAATTTGTTAGTCTGAGCTCAAAAGAGGTGACCTCTGCGCTCATTGGCAATGACTCTGAGTTCGATCGGCGAGTAATCCGTGACGGTCAGCTTGTTTCCACTTCCGGTTTCATGGACTTTCACACAAAAGTCACGTTCCCGAGATGATATTGTAACAAAAACAATCCATTGATTACTTCAGGAATCCAAAATGGAAGGGGTGCGCATTCTCAGATTGGCAATAGCGTCTTTTGTCTGAATCTGCTTGCCCCCCAGGTCGAAAGAATTCAAGCACCCCTTCCACCCTCTCTACTGGAGGGAATCAGCGTTATCAAAATCTCAGGATTCCGTCTTCGTAATGGTATACGAGATTTTTGTCTTCAAAATGGTCGCACGAGTGTGATCCTTCGATCCGACAGCTACGTCAATAACAACAGAACTCCCTGAAAAGTCCGTCACTTACATCTGTTATACCATCATAATGTTTACATCCTCCCCTGCAGATGTTTGCCTGCGACATCTTCAGGTTTCCGGGCCGAATCGATATTGCAGATCCCCACATATCGTGATATGAGATCGGTCAGGAGATAAGCGAGAAGGTCAAGTCTTCCCCCTTGAAGTAACGCAAACGTAACTTCCAAAACAGGCTTCCGTTGGAACGTGGTGGAATTTGCCAATCCGCACTACGAGGCATTTCCGTGCCCGAGTCTTTTGAGAAGATAAGGGGAGATTCTTGTGACTTATATACCGACACCGAGTTACGAACAGCTTAGGAGAAAGGTCCAGAGACTTGAAAAAGAAGCTCTCAGGCGAAAGCAGGCTGACGAGGTGCTGCTGAAGAGCGAAGAGCGCTACAGGATGATTTTTAATTATTCTCCGCTGGGAATTGTCCATTTCGACAGCGACGGAAAAGTCGTTGACTGCAATGAATGTTTTTTGGAAATAATTGGCGCTCCGAAGAAAAAACTTATCGGATTCAATATGACCGAATCCCTGCGAGATGAAAGGATGCGGTCGGCGGTCGTAGCCGGTCTTTCGGGAATGCCTAACTATTTCGAAGGCGATTATCTGTCCATTACCAGCAATAAGCTCACACCGGTCAGGGCTATGTTCAGCCGGATAACCACCGAGGATGGCAGGTTTTTGGGTGCGGTGGGTCTTTTTGAGGACATTTCGGATCGAAAACAGTCAGAGGAATTTCTCGGCAAGATTGCTAATTCCATAAGCGACCCGATTTATGTCGTGGACAGACAGCACCGATATGTTTTGGCCAACGACGCCCTGTGCGCTCTTGCAGGCCGGAAGCGTGAGCAAATCCTCCGCAGAAGCGATTATGATTTTTTCCCCAAAGAGCAGGTCGATCTTTTCTGGGAAAAAGATGAAATCGTTTTTGAAACAGGGGAGGAGAATGAAAACGAGGAAGAGATAACTGATAGTAACGGGGTTACCCGCACCGTGGCCACAAAAAAGACTTTGTATACGGACAGGCACGGGAATAAACTTATAGTAGGCATCATAAGAGACATAACACGCCGTAAAGAAGCTGAATTGGCCTTACAGGCCGCTCATCGCGAACTTCAGGACATTATCGAATTCCTTCCTGACGCCACTTTTGTCATCGACAGGGAAAAGAAGGTACTATACTGGAACCGGGCCATGGAAGAGATGACCGGGATCAAGAAACTGGATATTCTCGGAAAAGGTGACCACGTATACGCCGTTCCTTTTTATGGCGAAAGAAGACCTTTGCTTATCGATATCATATTGGATGAAAATTCTGAAATCGAAAAACGCTACGATTATGTTCAACGAAAAGGAATGAATCTTTATGGGGAAGCTTTTGTCGCAGGGGCGTACCGTGGGAAGGGGGCATATCTGTGGTCTACGGCAGCGCCACTTTTAGCAAGGGACGGGAGCATAACAGGTTTTATTCAGTCTATCCGTGATATCTCGGATCGCAAGAAGGCAGAGCAAGAATTGCGGCTCAGTGAAGAACGGTTTCGGATAATTTTCGAATCCGCTCAGGATTGCATTTACTTGAAGGACCGCTCATTCAAGTATGCCTTAGTGAATCCTGCTATGGAAAGGCTTTTTGGAATTCCAGCCGCGCAAATCATCGGACACAAAGCAGGTATCCTCTACGGAGAAGAAGTCGGAAAACTGGTTGAAGAGAGTGATGAGCGTGTTTTCGCCGGAGAAATCCTCACAATAGAAAGAACCAAGCCTATTAGAAACCGAAACAGGACCTTGCATTTGGTCAAAGTGCCCATACGAGATCAGACCGGTGAGATCGTAGGTCTATGCGGCATTTCGCGGGATATAACGGAAATCAAACAAACGGAGAATAAACTTCAAGGTGCGTTTGACTTCCTCCAGGTTCTGATGGATACAATTCCAGCTCCAATTTTCTATAAAAGTGTCGATGGTCTGTATCGAGGCTGCAATAAGGCATTCACATCCTTTATCGGACTTGATAGAAAAGCTATCATAGGAAAGTCGGTTTTCGATGTGGCGCCTAAAGATTTGGCAGAAAAATACCATGAGATGGATACGGCTCTTCTGAGTGATAAAGGAGTCCAAACGTATGAGACTTCGGTACTCTATGCTGACGGCACGAGGCATGATGTCATTTTCTCCAAGTCTACATTCCCGGATGATGGTGGCTCAGCAGGAATAGTTGGTGTAATCCTCGATATTACCGATCTTAGACGAGCCGAGCAGGACTTGAAGACAAGCGAAAGTAGATTTCAGTTGATGGCCGAATCAATTCAGGATGTATTTTGGATGGCTACATCAAAGTTTGAGGAGATATTCTACGTCAATTCGGCATTTGAAAAAGTCTGGAAGCGTACTAGAGAAGAACTCTATAATTATCCCCAATCCTTTATTAACAGTGTACATCCAGATGATCGGGAACATATTTTTGCCGAGATTGGAAAGCTTAATGCAGAGGGAGGTGTTTTTGATGCTGAGTACCGAATCATAATACCGGATGGTTCAGTTCGTTGGATTCGTAACCGTGCTTGTGCCGTTCGAAAAGATCAGGGCGGTCCCTGCCTCGTGACCGGTGTGGCAAGAGATATTACTGAAAGAAAGATAGCGGAGGAAACCTTGCGAAAATCGGAAAGCGAACTTCGCTTCCTTTCCTCGAAGCTCCTTGCGGCTCAGGAGTTGGAGCGCAAAAAGCTCGCGGCGGAGCTCCACGATAGTTTGGGATCATCCCTCACTGCAATTAAAATCAGCATCGAGCATACACTGAACCGAATGGTGAAGGGTGAAGCGGAACCGGCTTTACTCGAAAGATCAATTTCATTGACGCAGAATACTATGGAAGACGTCAGAAGAATGATCATGGACCTTCGGCCCAGTGTATTGGACGATCTTGGGCTGATCGAAACGGTTGACTGGTTCTGCAGGCAGTTCAAGGGAATTTATCCGGATATTGGCATAGAGAAGAAGATCACAGTGAAGGAAGACCAGATACCCGATACCCTCAAGATTGTTATATTCAGGCTTTTGCAGGAAGCCTTCCATAACATAGGAAAATACAGCAAAGCAGATTATGTGAAACTTTCTTTTGTATGTAAAAGAGGCGCTCTGGAACTCACAATAGAAGACAACGGAGAGGGATTTGATATAATCTCCACCCTATCCAGGGAAAGCGGCGTCAGGGGTCTTGGCCTTACCAGCATGAAAGAACGAACAGAGTTCTCAGGGGGATCTTTTTCGATCAGATCAAAGATAGGAAAAGGTACCGCAATACGGGCCTCATGGCTTACAGGCACATAAAAGGGAGGGAAAAATCGGATCCACGAATGCGCTTAGGCGCCTGTTGGAAACGTGGCATCACATACTGCTTCCTCACAGCTTCCTTGGTGGAAATGTGTGCTTTAGCTTAGAGTGGAACACGGAATAATTGAGAGGTCTTAAGATGAGGTGGTTTTCATCATCCAGCTTTGAGGAGTCCCTCTCTCATTCATTAAGATGATCCTGAGGGGGACCGTTCTGCAAAAGGAGAGAATATCTTAGTGGCGTAATTCACGCCGATTGTAGCTCGGATGTACAGTGGGGGCACCGGATAGCCTGTATCGGGATCGAAGTGGCGCAATAAGGGCAGTTTTTGGTCGTGGGTTCTGCCGCTGCCTCGGGTTTTCGGCTCAAAGTGTTCACGGCCTTTATGAGCATAAAAACTGCAAATGCCACGATGAGGAAGCTGACCAGCGAGTTGAAGAATAGTCCGTAGCTGATGGTCACGGCTCCAGCGGCTTTGGCGTTGGCAAGGGCAGCGTAAGGCCCCGGTGTTGTGCCGTTTTTAAGAACGATAAAGAGATTGGAAAAATCCACACCACCCAGCAACAGCCCGATCGGCGGCATGATCACGTCGTCCACCAGACTTTTCACGATGGTTCCGAATGCGCCGCCGATGATTATGCCTGTTGCCATGTCTACCACATTTCCTCGCATCGCAAATTCCTTGAATTCCTTAAACATATGCTCCTCCTTTTCCTGCCTTGTGTTGCCTTGTCACTCTTTTAATGAGTACACACCGTGGCAACGCGCTATGCCTTCCAAGTTCGACCGATCCACAAAAAACGGTATCGCACATAAAGTAAGCTCTTCATGCTGCGGTTCAAGGTATTGCAAAGGTCAAGTCGCACCACAGGACTACTCCGCATCATTTTCGGATGAACTCCATCCAAGTCCGGCAGGTAGGGAAAACGTGGCTGTCAACAGTAGCTGCAGAGATGTGTTTTCAAACTACCAAAACCGGTCCCATTGGAGCCTGCGTCCTCAGCGCAAAGCAGGTGGACTTCGCGCTGAGGACAGGGGAACTGAAAACCTGCTTCGATCACGGCATCGTAAACGGCGGAGGCTTAGTCACGGCTGAGCATGCCCGCTCGTAGTCAGGAAAACACTCCACACGAGCGTGAGCAATATCGTGCGCCCAGAGGCTTATTATTGATCATGACTTTTTCCTCTTCTCATATTTATGCAGTCCTTCGGCAACCGGCTATCGAATCGAAGTGGCAGCTCAGCGACATTCATGGAATCATGCCGCATTCGAACATTTTGTTGGCGATGGGAGCAGCTACTTTGTCGATGAACGCAACGCGCATCTGTGGGTCCTCCTTCAGGAATTGAACGGCTTTCTGCTCCCTCGCCGACTTTGGCTTGCCCTTTTTCTGCCACAATTGCTCGCAGGTCGAATTCTGGTACTTCTGGATGACTTTGTCGGCAACCCGGTCCATGATCGGGTAGTCTTGAGCTCGGGCAAGAGCCGGCAAAAGCAGCGCCGATACGAATGACAACAGTGTAAATAGATAAAAATATCTGAACATTACTTTTCGCCCTATCATGATTTTCTCCTTACTCTCAATGTTTTCCAGTATTTCTCCCATTTAACCTGGCGGGTCTCCGCCTTTGTTCGACAACGTAAAGCCCGGCGGCATTGGGGTGGTCATCTTCGTTTTGGACGTCTCCGCCAAACCTGGCAGCCCGGTTGGGGGCCGCCGAATTTAAGCACTCGGCTACTCATTCGAGCGGTTCATGAGCCGAATCTGATCAATGAGGCGTTTTTCGCCGCCGGGAGTCAGTTTCGGCCGATCTATCTTGACATACATCTCGTTCAGCTTGCCGGTATTCTCCACTGCTTGAGCTTTTGAAACGGAACCGAGCAATACCCGGATTCGCAATTATTAATCAATATCAGTAAGCTAAGGCCGTATCGAAATGTCGTCAATCAAAAGATGCAGCCATTCCGTGGATTCTTTACCTTTGCCAAATGTGCCTCTTCACCCTGATGCCCATCAATGTCCTCAAACTGCCGAAATTGGCCTGATAGGCATTTCGACTTGCGTATATCGATAGGGATATCGTATTCTTTACGGACTCTGGGCGTTAGGGTCCTGGGAAGGAATTGAGGAATCTAAATCTTTTCGGTGTAAGGGGGGGGAATGAATACCCTATTGAGGGGCAACGACGTTGAGGCCTTGTGCGGGATCATAATTGATACATTAAAAGAACTCAGATGGAGTTCTCAGCCAGTTACTCCCAGCGTACTTCACCGGGCGATGTCTACGAGACATGATTACATCGAATTGCTGACGGACAGAGGATTGGCCAACTCTTCCTTCGAAAGTTCCTGCCAATCTGACCAGGAGATTCTAAGAAAGCAACCCGTCCACGAAGGAAACGATTCATTGATCGGATCTTATATCAAGACACTCCAGGATTTCCGCCTGAACCTTCTTAGCGAATTCGAAGATAGACTCCCCAGAGAATCTCTTACACTCGCTTCCGAGATCCGTGAACTCATCAGCAAAAGCAATAAAGTTCAAGAAATTTTAGACCTCAACGACAATATTCTCGAAATTCTAAGGACTACAATCCGCAGGGCGAAGGGAGAACTGGAGCAATTCACCAGTCTCGTGAAAGAAATAGGTAAGGATTTGATCGAAATGGAAACCGGCCTCATGTCTTCCTTTTCCTGCACTCGCGAAACCTTCGAGAACAACAAAGCATTCCACAATACACTGGAACATAATTTGGCGGATACCACGGAGACCATCCACATAAGCACAAACTTGATCGAGTTAAAGGGTTTTGTTGCCTCCAAACTATTGACCATCAAGGAAGCACTCGAAAGGAAGCGCAAATATGACGACCTTCAATTAAAGAAGGCAACAGGGGAGGTCAAAAAACTTAGACAGAGCATCACAGGAATGAAACAGGAAGTCGTGCAGGTTCAAAAAAGGGCAAAAGTTTTGGAAGAAGAGACTCTTCTTGACCCTTTGACTGGAGTCCATAACCGGCGTGCCTATGAAAAGCGCATCCAGGAGGAGTTAGCACGTTTCGAGCGTCATAAAGAGATTTTTTCTATCCTGATGATCGATATAGACAATTTCAAATCAGTCAACGATTTCTATGGGCATTGGACAGGAGATAGATGTCTTGTAGAGCTCACCAAGCTGATTAAAAGGATTCTGCGGGGAACGGACTTTTTGGCGCGTTATGGAGGAGAAGAATTCATCATAATTCTTCCGGGAACGAATGAGGAAGGGATATCTATTGTTGCTGAAAGAATGCGCGAACTCGTAGAGAAGGCTCGTTTTATTTACCAGGACGAAGAAATTCCACTGACCGTCAGTATCGGTGGCACTACTGTAACGTCTTCTGACCAGAACGCTGAAATAATTTTCAAGCGAGTGGATAAGGCGATGTATGAAGCGAAAGGAGCCGGACGCAACAAGTCGGTTATATTAAGAAACATGATCAACTGAGTCAATCTCATTGACGAGACTGGCTGAGGCGGCATGATCCCCATTGGACTCTCTGAATAGGTTTTGATGGAGGAAGTGGAATGAATGTCTTCATCGCCAGGCAGCCAATCTTCGAGACTAAGCAGAGGGTATACGGCTATGAGCTTTTGTACCGCTCCAGCTTGGAAAATGTTTATTCAGAGGCTGATGGCGACAAGGCATCCTTCTCCGTCATCGGAAATACCATTTTGGTCATCGGCTCACAGCAAATCTCCCAAGGCAAGAGGGTTTTTGTAAATTTTACTCGAAAGCTTCTTCTGGAGGGCGCCGCCACCTATCTTCCAAAGGGAATCGGTGTCGTTGAGATACTCGAAGATGTGGAGCCTGACGATGAGTTGATCGAAGCTATAAAAACGATCCGCTCTCAAGGTTACACATTGGCTCTGGATGATTTTGTTCTCCGTGGGAACGAATATAGCCCTTTTTTGGAGTTGGTGGATATAATCAAGGTTGATTTACGCCAAACAGATGAACAGGAAAGGGAGGCCATTGCGCAAAGATTTCCCGGTTCAGGCAGGGTAAAACTCCTCGCGGAAAAAACCGAGACCCGAGAGGAATTCGCAAACGCTCTAAAGATGGGATACAGTTATTTTCAGGGTTATTTCTTCTGTAAGCCGGTAATGTTTGCCAGACGTGATATCTCAGGGCACAAAATACACTATTTTCGCATTCTCAAAGAGCTCAGCGCAGATAATCCGAGCTTCGATGCGATCAAGAATATCATAGAGCATAACCCTTCGCTTGCTTACAAGCTTCTCAAGTATATCAACTCCGCCTTTTTCGGCTTGCGTCGGGAGGTCTCATCAATAATTCATGCTCTGCAGCTTCTTGGCGAGGAGGAGATCAGAAGATGGTTATCCCTCGTGGTCCTCATGGAGCTGGGGAAAGAGCAGCCCCTGGAACTCATGAGGCTCTGTTCTCTCAGAGCGCGGTTTAGCGAGAATCTGGCTTCTGAAGCCGGATATGACCAGCGGAAGTCCGAATTTTTCTTCATGGGATTATTCTCGTGCATCGACGTTATGCTTGGCAGACCTATGGAGGAGATTCTTGAGGACCTTCCTATTCGAACCTCCATCAAGGAAGCCTTACTTGGTAAGAGCAATCTTTTCAGATTGGTGCTCGATCTTGTCATCTCCTACGAAAAGGCAAACTGGATGGACTTCCCCATTTTGGCCTCACGGTTGGGCGTAGAGGAATCAGACGTGCAGCAGTCCTATTCCAATTCCATCGCGTGGGCTGATCAGGTAATCTGACGTCTGTTCGAAGTTCTTCCCTGGCTGACAATATGATTTAGTGATTCATAAAACAATTGGTGATCCGGCAGGCTGTTAACATTATAACTCTCTTAAACATTGACTTCATAAGGGCACGATCAACCCTCCGCGTCCATCACATTTGTGAACCTTCATCGGCCGACCATCCGAATCGCACGTATCGGCTCAACCATTTTGTCTTCCGGCAATGGTCTAACACCGGCGAACGCCAACACAAATTCTCAGTTTTTTATCTAAATCCGACACGCCGGGCGGTATATCTCCCGGCCACCGAAATGATGCTTCCCGCCTAAATGTATGAATTGGAAGGATAATTTGATCTATCGTTAACTGATCGAAACTCACCGCCATTGTCTTCGATCAAAAATTTTAGTGAATGCATATAACTGTTTTTTCACCATCTTTTCATCGTCGCGAATTCGTCGAACAGCACCGATTAATGTAGAGACGCCCAACTGAAATCACCTTTCATCACGGGGTAAGTTATTTTTAGGCATAACATGGGTAGTAACCATTGAGAAAGGGTCTCAATAGCAGGAGTGGAGGCAGAAAATGTCATCGGTACTTATCGTAGACAATAACGACTTCTTCAGACGTTCCTTCAAAGAAATCCTTAAGATGTACATCCCGTCGCTATCGGTCGATGAATCCATTGACGGGTCCGATGCTCTGACAAAAATCGCACAGTCTTCCCCGGACGTCGTTTTTATCGACATACGGCTCCTGGGGAAAAGCGGCCTCAAACTGACGCGCGAGATCAAAGAGCTCCATCCGAACCTGGTCATAAACATCTTTACCAACTACGACCTCCCCGTATACCGCAAAGTCGCCAAGGAATACGGGGTGGACAACTTCCTTCTAAAAGATGCTCATTCCGGGGCCGAAATCGCAGCAATGGTGAGAGCTGTCACTGAGAAGAAAAAAGGGAGCACTCGAAGGCCAAATCGAAAAGGAGGAAGCTTCACAAAAAAAGCTTCAATAAATTAGCATGTTCGTTATGGAGGGAACACGCATGAGATTACCCAAAAATGTGAAGGCGATGGCCGAATCCACCGTCACGCATTCCACCCAGGTGTCCGAAATGGTTACCTCCAACTCAACGGTGAACTCTACCGAGATAAGCTTTGTCCGCCTGAATCATGGTCTCCTCGAGAATTGCATCAGCATCATCTGCCACCCTTCAGGAACTTCGAGAATGATTTCGTCGTGCACAGTTCCACTAATCGGTGAGAGCGCCGACCCCAAAAAGCTTGGATCGAGTGCAGGTGCTGCGCTCCGGTCCCGCTGCATGAAAATTTCCAGGATTTAGAGGCACAAATGAAAAACCGACGACAGCAGGAAGAGCTTATACAGAAATGCTTGATGGAGAACGATAAAAGATGCGCGATAAAAGTGCTTTTGGAACTGATAACAGCCTGCGCGAAAGAGAAAGATTTCAAATCAGCAGAAGCACTCAGGGACCAAATATACGAAATAGATCCGATGGCTCTTACCGAAATAATCCGTTCGGCGGAGATCATCGAGGCAGCGAAAAGTGAAGCTATTGACAAAGACCATCGTAAAACTTGGTCCGCACTCTACAATAATTTCAGTCTTGAAGAGGCAAATGCGTTTTACTTCGCTTTGAAAAGTGCGGTGTATGGTGCGAACGAAACTGTTTTCCAACAAGGAGAGCACAAACGCAGGCTCTTTTTAATAAACAGAGGTCGTCCAAAATTAATCTATTCAGTGAACGGCACAGAGGTGTTCCTCAAGCTGCTGAGTCCGGGCCAGATTGCGGGAGAGGACACAATTTTTTCGGATACTGTTTGCACCACTTCCATGATAACTCTCTCCGAAGTTGAACTGAGCTTCCTGGACGCAGACGTTCTGGAGCACTTGAAAAAAGACTTCCCTATGCTTGAATCGAAACTGCTGGATTTTGTGTCTAAGTCAGAAAGAATATGTGACCTGCTTAAAAGCAGGCAACTCGACCGCCGTCGGCAAAAACGCTTTCGCCTTAGCGGGATAGGCACGGCGCATCTTATGAATTCTGCAAGAAATCCGGTTGGAAGGCCCTTCAAGGTGGAGATGTCTGACGTATCTCAAAAAGGGATCAGCTTCTACGTGCGTATCACCAACAAAGAAACGGCCAATCACTTAGTCGGGAGAACATTATGCGTCAGGTATAGTCATCCTCAACTGGATTCCGCCAAAGCCATCAACGGGTTGGGCACTATTGTCGCTGTCCGGTTTCATCCATATGCCGATTGCTCGATTCACGTTCAATTCGATGACTCGATTGGTAAAACAATCGAGGATTTAAAAGCCAGCTCTCCGCGCAAATGCAGTAGACGAATTAACCCGGACATCGAGACCCATGGTTGGCACTCCACCGGTACATCTGCGTGTATATCTTTTGGCCCGTTTAGCTTTGAATGTAGCTCCGCTTCAGAGGCTGGACCTCCAGTCGCACGCATCCGATCCATTATACCGTCTGCTGCCAATGATCTCACACTGGTCAGCGATAACACAAATTCTCAGTTCTAATCTCTTTTCGCCTACCGATACTCTTGCGGGGGTATGATCGAACCTTCCACGAGTTTCCTGGCAGCAGTATTGATGACTTCCCAGAAACCTAAACACCAGCTCTGTAGAAAGTGAGCCCTTTTGCCTCTAAAATACATACGCGGTTGATCAAGTCTGGCGAATTTTCCCAAAAAGACCTTGGACGCCGGATCAGGTATATTCTCTCCTTTTGCCCGATACGCTTCATAAATGTTGTAATAAGACTCTGGATCTACACGGAAGTCCACACCCCGTGCAATTAGGATGATTTCGATAAGCTCAACATAGCCGAGCGCCAAAGCTTCGGTTCTCCCTGTTTCAGTCGCGTCCACTACGGCTTTATCAAGTTCGTCTTTCCCTTGCTCAAGAGTAGAGTCTAACTGTTCATTCTGTTTATCATCCATCATTCTAAGCTCCTCATCCGTATGTGCAGAATCTTTCCGGGTATTGCACAATTCTATGTCGTATCGGTATGATGCCTTTACCGCCAAAGAATAGATGAGATGATTTCTTTTGTCCAGCCGGTTTACCGCCGGCTGAAATGATACTTCCCCCCTACATATATCAATACAAAAACAGTTTGATCCGTCATGTACTTTCATCCGACCGATCGAAACTCAGATCGCCATCGGCACCAACGTCACTGAGCAAAGGGAGGCCGAACCATGATTATTCAAGATCCACCTGGAAAAGCGAGGTGTCCAGAATGCGGGTCAGAAAATATTGCGACGAAGTGTCGCTCACCACCATCGTCGCGTGGGTGAGGAAATTACTCGGAGTCCCGATTGTCAAAATTTATGAAAAGAGGTGCTCGGACTGTGGCCATGAGTTCGAAGTATTTCGAAAATACCCTCCAGATGCATTCAAATCCAGTGTCAACACGATGGGACGGAAACGCGACCATCAACTGCGGGGATGGTGGTGTGTCTTAAAATTGTCCAAAATGGTCTGATAGTCGTTCCCATTTGCGTGTTGGTTTGGATATCCCATGATTTCATGGGGTCAAATCCAAAACAACATGAAAGCGTTAATCGCGTCCTTCAACTGTTCAAAAGTTGGCGGTTTTAGAAAGACAGCATTCGCTCCGAGTGCATAGGCTTGGAGAGTCGTTAGTTCATCAGAAACAGTCGAGAAAATGATAACGGGTATAAGCTTGGTTGGTTTGTCAGCCCGAATCTTTTCAAGCGCCTCAAGTCCATCCATGTATGGTATGTAGAGGTCAAGGAGAATCAGCTTTGGCGAGACACATTCCTTATCTTCGAAGGGTGGTCGGTTATGAAGATAGTCCATCAACTCCAGACCACCGTGGACAAACCTGAGACGGCACTGGATCGCAACCTCCTTGAAAACTTCCTCGATCAACAACCGGTCATTCTCATCATCATCAGCAACCAGAACGACAATTCTTTTTTCCGGGATCGGCATTGTATAATACCTCTAACTGTCAATCTAATACTTAAAGTGAGGATTACAGCCTACCGCAAAAAATGCGCCGATATTCTTGAGGAGGGCCACCGGGAGACACTGGTCAATCCGTCAGCGCGATGAAGGGGGTAGATTCTTGAGCCAAGATTTCGGTGGGGGGTGAGGTATGCTTGTCTCTACCGTCACCTGAATGATCGGGAAAGTTAGTAAAATAGTATTCTATCATGAAAGAAAGATTGAATGGTTCAGAATGAGGTGTACATGCAAAATAGAGTTAGTGTACAGTGTAGTGTCCTTTCTTGAAAGAGCAACTAATGTTCGGAAAACATTCCGACTTAGGATGAGGCGGTTTTCATCATCTGACTTTGAGGAGGAAAGGAAATGACGAAAGCTGAATTGGTTGCAAAGATCGCTAGTGAAGGTGGGATTACCAAATCACAGGCTGAAAAAGGGGTTGACGGATTTGTTTCGGCTGTTTCAGCCGCTTTGTCAGGCGGTGACAAGATTACGCTGGTAGGTTTCGGGACTTTCAGCATCGGGGAAAGGTCTCAACGTGAAGGCCGCAATCCCCGGACCGGCGAAGTGATCAAAATTGCTGCATCAAAAGTTGTCAAGTTCAAAGCAGGCAAGACTCTCAGCGAAAAAGTCAAATAGCATAATTCGATCGACCGTAAGTAAAAGTACGAGTATGGTGCCCAAGAGGTAATCAACGTGGAGGGTGACGATAAGATAGAAAAAGTTTTGAGGGCCGGTATCCCGTCAAATCATGGTGATGCCTGGCCCCCGAACCATTAGGAGTAATCAAAAATGAAAAAGATTTGTCTCTCAGTATTTTTAGCCTTCATGCTTAGTTTGGTGTTGATAACTATTGTACGAGCACAAGACTGGCTTACAAGTATCGACGGAAGGAGGTACACGTGTCCGATATATGCAGGTGTAACAGAGGTAATAGATGTTAGAGGTAAGGTTATTGTAAGAGGCGAGATTATGCCAGACGGCAAATACATTGAAGTGCGTCGTATCGAGATAGAAGGGCTTACAACTACCATAGAGAATACGAGCAAAACGGAGATTAAGATTCCAAAAACAGGAAATACCCCCGGATGGAATAAGTACAATATCAATAGTGTAGAAGATGTTTACATAATTAATGTGGAGGATAACAATATAACTGAGTATTCCAAGTACGATAACGGAGACATAATCCAACATGTTTTCCAATGGGAAAGATAAGAAGGACAATGAAGACCTTACGAAAAACTTGGAGGTTTTGAAGAACCTCATCGGTGAACAGATCACTATCTTAACAAGAGCACAGATTAACATGGAGGCGGCTTCGATTAGGCTTTCTGACGGCATCCTTTGATTTCCTTCAGTTTGTGAACAGATTCTAACTCTCGAAATAATTGCTTCATATTTGACCTGTTGTCTGGGGATCTCACTGTTTCCACGATTCACGTTGAATTCGATGACTTGATTGGTAAAGAATCAATCGAGGATTTAAGCCAGCTCTCCCCCCAGATGCAGTAGACGAATTAACCTGGACATCGAAACCCAGGGTTGACGACCAACCTGCTTGCGGCTTATGAGAAAAAATAAGGGATCTCAAAATGAGATAGCTATGCTTAAATTAAGATTGGGAGATCCTCCGCAATGCCAGCCGGAAGCATGGGGCATCGCAGGGAAGCGAACCCTGGTCGCCGAAATTCAAAAGGGTTCAGATCTCATGATCTCCACGAATCGGCAATCACGGGCATCACGATAAACGGGACTTTGGACGGGCGTGTTGAAGAGTGCGTCCTGAAACTGCCGAAACTGGCCTCATTGGCGTATGACTTGCGTGTTTTGATTGGCATACCATATGATTTATGGACTCTGAGAGTGCCAAGAGTTTCTTCGTGTGGAATCCTTCGGCTGTCCGTTGGCGACCACTTTGAGGAATTATTCAGAATAATTTTGTTTGCAAAATGTGCAATATAGACTCATCTTTTTCTTCATATTAGGTATGGTTTTTACCCCATTTATACCCTCGTAAATCACCCTTGTAAGTTTCGAAAGTCCACCTTAATTACACACTCAGAAGGACGATTCTTGTCTTCCTCGGAGTGGATACACCGGTTTGCCTATATTTATCGAAAGGACATCAAAATGATTTATGAGCGCGACCCGGAATCGCCGTTTTCGAAAATCGTGGTCAAAAACGGTTCATCAGTTATTGGCACTATCCGAAGAAATTTGATAACCGGTCATTATGATTTCTACGATAACCAGCATGGCGCATTGAATTCCCTGCTCCACGAAAAAAGAATTGACAGCATGAAAACGAGAATAGAAGAACTGCTCGATCTTTCAAAGGCGAGCTAAGGATTATCAACCTCCATCATAACCTGTTTTGTTGCGCCGCAATATTTTGGAGGAGGAGTTTATGGCTTGTTATCAGATTGAGCGATTGATTCGCATTCACAAAAAGGCTGAACGGCATTCAAATGAATACAAGAGGCTCTTGGGGGACCGCAGCACTCAATCGAAAGCTCTCTGGCATCTGCAGAAAGCAGAGCGGCTTTATTCTCAGGTTTCAGGCCTGATCAGGGATTTCACTTCGACTCCAGCCGGCATGGCGGGGAATCTTCCGGATTCCGGCTTTCCCGCACGGCAGAACTGACCGGCGAACAGTTAGAGCAAGGAATGATTCGCATCTCGAATCGTCCACCCGGGATGCTACAACAGTGAGCATGTTGAACCTCTCATCGATCTCGCTCATACCGATTCTACCTCAATGCTACTCCAAGTCAAAAAACATGCAGAATCCACAGAAACTCGAAATCTTGGCAAGTTCACTCTGCGGACCGGTAAAGGACAACCCGACTTCGATTGCTTCGCTGCCCTCGATGGGCGTGCTTCTCAGGACTACCCCTCTAAGCTCGTCAATGACATCTTCGTTGGGCAAGCGGAATACCAGGAGGACCCTCATTCCCTTTGTCACGGGTACTTTCGAATTCAGGATCAAGCAACACCCGCCCTCGCTTATGTCCGTCATGTCACCGGAAAACCAGTTAGGGGCTCCTAGAATAGCGAATTTTGTTTCGATATTGACATTGATCCTGCGATGCTTCCTGACCTGATGAACATCCACCTGTTTGGGGTATTCTATACATACGATATTGCTTAACACATGGCTTCTGTACCGGCTAAGAAATTTGTATCGATATCCCGCCGTGAAATAGGAACACTCGAAAACATTATCGAAAACAGCCAAGAACCTGTCGTTAATAACCACGACAGGCTCTTGAATCAGAATAAAGTCGCCGTGTACCGCGCCGATGATTCTGGATTTAGCCCTGTGCGCGACGGTGGCGAAGGACCTGACCATTATTTCATCGTCTATCTTAAGTGGAATTCTGGTCGCCTCAGCGATGTTTACATCGGATGCCCCGTTTTCAACTCCACCGTCCAACTGTTTGCCAGCCATGTTGTCAAGCCTATCATCGAGTCGCATGCGCTTTCTCCATGCATCCGTACGTCCTGCTTGTAACTTTTCATACCGGCGTTTGCCTGCCGGTTTTAGTCTTCGAGCCTGCACCGACCACAATCCGGGGCGAGCTAAGTTGTCTAATGGAGATACTTCACGAATCGGCATAAACAGAAAAAAAATTGAATGGAGTTTTCATGCCTCTGTTTTTGGCCTGAGCCCCACACCGGCACGATGGGACGAAAACGTAGCCATTAACCGCGAAGCCGGTGGTGGGCCCTGAAAGTGCCAAACCCGTTCGGCTGACCTATCACTTGCATGTTCAATCGGGAAATCGTATAGTTTTGAGGGTTTTGGGATTTATAGAAACGAAACTTATCGGAGAGTAAAGGTTATAGGATTTAGGGCATGAACGTGAAGGAAATCCAGTCAAAAACCATTCTCTCTGTATCCAAGATTTATAGCTATGTCATTAATCCGTATGTGGGCTGCCAGCATGCCTGCAGCTACTGTTATGCCCGCTTTATGAAAAGGTTCAGCAAGCATAAGGAACCATGGGGTGAGTTTGTCGATGTTAAAATCAATGCTGCCGATTTATTGCTGGTGGAGATAACTAAGAAAAAACCGGGAAGCGTATGGATAAGTGGGGTATGTGATCCTTACCAGCCTTTAGAGGCAAAATATAAGCTGACCCGCAAATGTTTGAAAATACTGGCTAAACATTATTGGCCCGTCATCATCCAGACACGCTCCTCTTTGGTGCTGAGAGATATGGATATCCTTAGAGAAGTACCCAATATTGAAGTTGGGTTTTCAATTACCACGGCAGACGATGGTATCAGGGCATTATTTGAGCCAGATGCACCATCCATAGATGAGCGCCTAAGAGCACTTGATGAATTGCATCTGTCTGGGATTAAGACTTATGCCATGATCGCGCCCATTCTTCCTGGAGCGGAACTTCTGGCAAAAGCTCTGGCAGGAAAGGTTGACTACATCCTGGTTGACCGGATGAACTATAACTATGCCAACTGGGTTTACACGAAATACAGATTGCAAGATAACCTTTCTGACGATTTCTTTTACCGCACTGGACGAGAGCTTGCCGATGTATGCATGAAATCGGGAATCGACTGCCGTTTGGTCTTTTAAAGTAATCTTGTTTTTAGAAAAATGGATACTACGTGCAGCTCCCCGCTTGAACACAGCTCGTAGTTCCACTGAATAGCCGTAGGAAGTGGCCTGTAGATGCATTATTCGGATTTATACCACACACCCCTTACCTCAAAAATACGGTAACCCCACCCTGGAATCTTAGATTAAGAACTCTTCGCTTCGCACGGCATTGTTCCGGATACCGGAGATCGGATAAAGAACTTCGGGATGTGTCCAAGGTTGTGCCACTCCCGGATAAAATCCCACCCGCCCCACTTTTCTACAAAGGGGGGCAATTCGGCTGCCTTGGCATTTACTTCCTCTTTTTGTATGCTCTTTTTTACCGCCCGCAGGATCACTAAATCCTTCAGAAAAAATATAAGGTTTCCGATTTGAGTATCGTATTCATCAGCAAGTCATTCCTAACCGATCTCCAGGCGCTGGCGAATTGCCAACCCTTCGCTGCGATTGGGGAAATCGGGGGATAGCCGCTCTTTGTGGCGGGAACTTGCAAAAGGGATTCTGCAGAAAACCGCCCGTCCTGAGAAAATGCTCTTTGGAGAGATTCTTCCAGTACTGAGTGGAAAACGCCTTTGCTACCTTTTCCAGGTGCAAGAAAGAGAGTAAGCGTCCTGTGAACCCCACCTTGTATGTCAAGCCGCGCTCTGCCATGATCTTCTGAAAATGCAGCAGGAAGTCAGGCATGTCGAGCAATGTCAGTAGATCTGGG
>JBKQLC010000128.1:0-6237 GCA_052147195.1 Syntrophobacteraceae bacterium | reverse complement strand
GTAGCACAGGGTATACCGGCGACGGAGCTCCCCATCGCCTACGATTACTTCCTTTGCCTGGAGGTTTTCGGCGATCGTTCTAAACCGGCCGGGCTTGCTGAGCACATCTTCCTTAATCTCTGAAACGCTGGCCATTCGGGTAGCCAGGAGGTACTTCCCACAGGCCTTGGCAAGTTCATCCCGGTTTGTGTTGGAATTCATTCCGGAGTCGGCAACGAAGAGCGCCCGCCCAAGCTTCCATCCCCGAAGGTCTTCGCGAACCTTCTTTACCGTATCCACATCGGAGGTGTTGCCGGGAAAAACCCAACTCCTCACAGGCAGCCCTTCGCGCGTTACAGCAAGAGCGACAACGATCTGCGGACTCCATGTTCCATCTTTGGAGTGGCCGTACTTTCGAAAGCCCGCTCCCGCCTCGGTGTCTTCGTCAGCTTCGTCAATTGAGAAGGAGGCTGTGGTTGTGTCGTAGAAGATGACATCCACAACCAGATTGAAAAGATTTGCCACGTGGAAAAAGATGGCATTTTCGACTTCGGCCACATTCCAATGCAGAAGGTCCATTGCTTCATACATATGGTGGAGCTTTAAGGTGTTGCACGAAGGCATGTAGACTTTTTGAAGCCAGCGGTCCCAGACTCCAAGCTTTGAGTCGGGCTCGCAGAGCCGGTTTGCAACTATGGCAAGAAGGGCTCTTTCGTGTAGAGCAGTGCCTCCGGATTCTTCCATAACTTTGCGCAACGTGGAGCCGAGCTTCAGTCGCTCCCAGAGCGCCTCGACCACAAAGGGAACGCCCAACTCAAGAGTCTGAATGAGCTTTACGTCTTCAGGCAGGGCCGCGGGTTGTTCGCCGATGGGAGTAGGAGTCCCATCCGAAGACTCCAGAGGATCACGGACCTCCACGCCGCAGACCCTGGCTATCGAGCGACACAGCCTCACCAGATCGTCCCGGTCAAGCTCATCAGCCCGTCCGAAATTGTGGATGATCTCAGCGACAGGCTGTCCCGTCTCAGCATGGCGGATATTGTGGGCAAGCTGGTAGTACTCGACCACCGATCCATCTTTATTTTTGCGTCTTGTTGTTCGCAGATACATGCCTACCTAATTAGCATTTACTACGAAGGCATGTCAATTTAAAAGAGATATGTCGTGTGCCTACACGTTTGGAACTTTTGAGAGGATTGCAGGGCTGCAAACCCGCATGAAATCTAGAGCCGACTACAAAAATAAGCTTCACATGTGCCTATTTGGTAAAAACCCGAGCCTGATTAGAGGACAGTAGCTCAAGTGTCCAGTTTTTTTATTTGGCAAAGTTACGTATGCAACCAGAAAGATAGTTAATCATCTGTCTGTGTTGCATCTCCTGCCAGGGGAACGCAACCTGGATCAGGCCCGTTTCTTTCCGGTTATTTCTTTTACGTCCAGTCTTAGAATTGTTGTACGGTCAATCATCTCATCTCTGAATAAGAACGGCTGCTTCTGGGCATAGTGCATCATTATTGCCTCTAGAGCCTCACATTTTTCAGATCGCTCAGTTATGAATGAAACATCGCCAGTGCCGACCACACTACTGAACCTCATGCTGCAACCACAACTGGTGCCTGTCTCCGAGATTATAAGTTCGTGATCGATGTCCGCTCCAAAACAGACGAAATTATTCCTTTTCAGAATGTCGATTTTCTTGCCTTCGTGTGCTGTGTGAAGGTACAGAACGATGTTCTTATCACTCTTAAGTCCAAAATTCATCGTCACAAGATAAGGGACGTTATCATCTGACATAGCCAGGTGGCAAACATCAGCTTTCTCCAGTATAGACCTTATTTCTGCCGGGTCTGTGAGTCCTCTGTCCTTTCTTCTCAAGTTAAATCTCCTAAAGTATCTGAGGGTCGACCAGGATTCTGACGCGAACAGTTACATATAGCCAAGCTTTCTTAGCCTCTCCATTGCCATTGTTCTATCATGCCGCGCCCCCTGTTCTTCGGTGTTGTCCAGATCCTGCTGCCAAGCCGGCATCCCTGAAACCCTGCTGGTGGACGATTTTGTGCCCAATGAACGATATCCGCTTTCGTAAAGGCTGCAGAAAGGGATATCGAAAGCAGCGTAAGTGCTCCAAAGATCGCGCTCTGTAAAGTGCAAAAGTGGATTAATCAGCGTGTGCTCCGGAACCGAGTTAGAGCCCTCGACGTGCTCAAGGTATTCATCATCGAATCTTGCCGGATGCTCATCCCATCGCCGTCCCTGAAACAGCGCTTTGATGCCGTTACGCTCAATCCATTGGTTCAATACTACGGTTTCCATCAAATGGATCCCCGTGTACGATTCGGTTTCAAACTGGAACTCACTTTCATTTAATCCGATTCTCCTGAGCTCTCTTCGATTGTGCTCATTGAGATCTTTTATATCGATTGTCGCGCCGACAGTATAGTTTGCAGCTTTTAGAACATCCTCATTGCGACAGATATCGAGAAGAACATTCCACCTCTTTGAGTAAGTCCTGACGAATTCCTCGATTTCTTCCAAGTCATCGCCTTTGCCGATGAACAGAGACCTGGGGATCTTTCTGTCCTGCTCCATGCAAACCTGCCGAATACACCAAAGGGTAAGGCTGCTATCCTTGCCGCCCGTCCAGATAATCCCCGACTCTTCGGGCGCAAACTTGTCAAATACATCCCGTATTACCGCTCTGGATAGTTCGACAAGTTTCGTGCATTGCCTTTTTCGCTTCTCACTTAATTGTTGGACGATCGGCATTGTCCCTCCTCAACACAAGGCTGATTTTTTCCAGAAAACCTCTATTAAGCCCCTATTCGGAATCGGCGCGCAACATCAACCCGGCGTGACAGGACGAGGACACTTTATTTTATCCCGATGAAATAGATCTTCAGGTAAGACTGCCCTTCCTCCGAGACGGCCCAATCCAGAAATTGCTGTACATCATCTGAAGGAGGATCTTTCGTGACGAGGTACAAAGGCCTCAAAAGCGGGTATTCGGGATTTGAGACGCTGGCCTCTTTTCCGTCAGGTCTCACCGCTTTTACTCCCCGTGGCTTGTCGATCAGAAAGAAACTTGTAAAACCTATCGATCCTCTATTACTGGAGACCAAGAGCAATATGGTCGGGTCCGGCTCCATAACCTTGGCCTTGAAATCGGCATCTTCCATTACGACTCTTTTAAAGAGCTGATGAGTAGCAGAGATCGGTGAGGTGATAAGAGGCCGAATCGGTTCATCAAATCCACCCACCTCCTTCCAGTTTTTTATCTTTCCTGAAAAAATGTCCCTCAGTTGCGCAATGGAAAGAGTCTCCACCGGATTATCCTGATTTATGATGACCGCGACTGCATCCTTTCCGATCAAAACAGCCTTTCCCCCTTTTTCCGAAACGGCGGGTTCAAGTTCGTTAGCCACCCCGCCAATGTCGCAACTGCCGTTAAAGACACATTCCTCCCCGCCCTTGCTTTTCGTCAGCACATTGGAAGTGAAAGTGGATTTACTATAGACCTTATTGGCGATGTCGATAAATTTGGCTATTGCCGGTGAGCCTTGATAACGGATAGAAAATGATCGGGGTATAATCGGGTGAGATACCGAATGGACGTCACCGACAAAAACCGACAGAGCCAGGATCAAGAAAACTGGTGTGAAAATTCGGTGCAAGGGACCCTCCTTCAATTCAGATGCTCTCGGTCATTGACAGTTCGAGAATATCGAGACTGACTCAATGTTTGGATAAGCGACTAGGTTTCAATCTCTTCCACAAACAACTTTGGGAACAGTTTCTGCACTACTGTTGTCGCCACCCCCCAGATGAGGCCATAAATCCAGTATCCCCAACTAAACCCGGTTGGCTTGGCTACGAATGTAAGAGTCAGAAAAAACAATATGACCCACAAGATGAGCACACGCTTAATTCTGGTTTTCCGTATCTTCATATCACTTCACGGGAACGGCACTGCCGGAAGATCCACCCGGCATGGATCCCCCCACCATCAACCCCGACTGAGAGCCCAGCAATTGTAGGGAGAAATAAAGCAGCACACCAAAAATCACTATATAAATCGTGGACCGAAGAACTCTTTTCCAGGGTTTCCGGTTCGTTCTATAAACCTCTGCGTATCCCATTTTGTCGCCTCCCTTACATGTTCCGTTTTGCCCGGTGCTACTTTGCCTTCAAGACGCAAGTGGAGAATGCCTTCTGGGCTTCTTCCTCCACTGTTTCGATGGCCTCGCGCTGTAATGCGACAAAATTTGAGGTCGTAGTGTGTTCGAATTTGCGCGGACGAGGCAGGTCGATGAGCAGTTTTTTCTTTACTGTTGCGGGTCCGGCCGTCAAAAAATAGGCCACGTCCCCCAAGAATATCGCCTCTTCCAGTTCCGCCGTAACGAACAGAATAGTAGTCCCCGTTTCCTCGAAAAGCTTTATGATATATTCCTGCATAATCCCACGGGTCATAGCATCAAGACCGCGAAAGGGCTCATCCATCAGGAGAACCTTGGGTCGATTGATCAGCGCTCGAATCAATTCCGCACGCCTCTGCATGCCCCCGGAAAGCTGGCTCGGATATTTCTCCTCGAATCCGGTAAGGCCGACCATATTGATCAGTTCCTCAGCCCTGTCGGCAACCTCGCCCATCAAATCCTTACCCTGGACCTTCGGACCATAAAGGGTATTCTCCCAGAGCGTCATCCATGGCAGCAACGCAGTCTCCTGAAATACAACCAACCTGTCCGCCCCCGGCCCCTGCACAGGCATACCGTCTATGAGGCATTCCCCGATATCAGGCATAGCATAGCCGGCCAAAAGGTTAATGATGGAAGATTTGCCGCATCCGGAGGGACCGCAAAAACAGGTAAAAGAGCCCTTTTCAACCTTGAACGAAACATTATCGAGGACTTCCTTGCCTCTGCCGAAGGAGTAATAGCACCCCTTCATCTCCATCACACCCGGTTCAACCCCCACCACCGTGTTTGTTGCGGGTAAATTCATTTTACCTCCCTCCCTAGAAAAGTCTTCTCCACGGCATGGCCTTGGTCGCGAGATACCGTAAGGTAGTGCTGGAAAGATACCCACAGGCCCCGATTATGAGCATTCCAAGGATAATCCGGGGATAGGCGATAAGAATATAGGACTCCCACGTCATGTACCCCAGCCCGTATCCACCGGCAACCATTTCCGCGGCTACCACCATAACCCATGCCAAACCCATTCCGACGGTCATCCCTGTAAAGATCGAGGGTAACGCTCCGGGCAAAATGATGTCAAAAAAGATATGGCGGGGTTTGGAGCCCAGGGACAGCGCACCCTGAATGTAGTCGGAACGCAGGCTTTCCACCCCCAAGAGAGTGTTTAGAACGATAGGGTAAAATGCACCCAGAAACACAAGGAACACAATACTTTGCTCGGTCTGCGGAAACATTATTACGGACAGAGGTATCCACGAAATAACGGGAATCGGTCTCAGGCATTCGAGAGTAGGGAAGGTGAAATTCTTGAAAATATGGTTCCACCCCATGAACAAACCCAGAGGAACGCCGATTATGCACGCCACCATGAACCCGAGATAGATTCTTCCCATGCTGAAGATCACGCACTTGAGACAGTGCATGGTGGGGATAAAGACGACCGCGTCCTTCCACACCTCGACGGGGGTCGGCACGCGAGTAAAAGGAGGTATCTGGTAGGCAGTGACAACATGCCAGAGAAATACAATGATGACAAGCGAAAGGACCCTTCTCAGGTTGGAGAGGTTAAATGTACCACGGGCGCTACGCCGCCAAAACTTCTGGAAGGCGGAATATTCCGTATACCCCCCGATCCTGACGGTCCAATCTATTTGCTGGCTCTCCGTTTTTGCTCTATCCGAATGACAGACTTCTATTGCTGTTTCGTCCTTCGATATGGTTACCTGTGCCACTTCGGCCCCTCACTTTCCGTTGGAATCGAACATCCGATTTATTTGGCCATCTCTCGCTCGCCCCGCTCAAAGGCCTTTCGAGCCTCCTCGTGGACGGCGCCAAGGGCCTCGTTACGGAGTTCGATAAACCTGTCCGTCACTTTGGTCCTTAAATTCCGTGGTCGGGGGAGATCCACCTCGATCATCTGTTTTAACCGTCCGGGCCTGGTAGTCATCACGAAAACCCTGTCAGCGAGGAAAATGGCTTCGTCGAGATCGTGAGTGATGAACATGATCGTTCTGCCGGTCACGTCAAATAGATCGAGGAGATATTGATGCATAACCGATTT
>JBKQLC010000127.1:0-19882 GCA_052147195.1 Syntrophobacteraceae bacterium | reverse complement strand
CCAGTGGAAATTCACCCGTGAGAAGCTGAACAAATTAATTGACAAGCTAAACTGCGAAATTGAACTGCGTGTCGCTGCGTAGTTCAATTAGAATACGTCACCGAATTTATGAAACGGACCACTTAGTTTAAGGTAAGGACCGGGCTTGAGGCCGATAAGTGATAAAGACTCAATGTCGCTTTCTCTCAGATGGACTCGATCAAGGTTTACCTCCAGTACGCCATGATCATCCATTGCATGGGCCGCATTGATGCAAAGGTTCATCAAGACCTGGTGGATTTGAGTGGCATCGGCCAGCGCACAGCCTTTTTCTAAATTTTGCCTCATTTCAATCGATACCGGAAGCGAAGCCCTCAATAGCTTCATAACCTCCTGGACGATCCCGCTGAGCTCAAGCGGGACCTTCTCACCTTCTCGACCGGGCCGACTGAATGCCAGAATCTGCTTGACCAGCTCCCTGGCGCGCAACCCTGCTATTAGCACCTGCTCCAGACCACTCCTCATAGGACTTGAATGCGCAATATCACGTAGAGCCATTTCGGTAAAACCTATGATCGGAGACAGGATGTTATTGAAATCATGCGCGATGCCTCCTGCCAGCGTCCCGATGGCCTCGAGCTTCTGCGCCTGCATAAGCTTGGCCTCGAGCATGGACTTGATCTCTTCGTCTCTTTTATGCTTGGTCATATCAAGAAAAGTTATGACTCCTCCTATCACGGAGCCGGCCTCGATGATCGGGGTACATGAGAAGACAACCGGAAACTTTTCTCTATTTTTCTTCCAATAGTAATCCCCTTTCATACCCTGCGGGCTTCCATTTTTTAGTGAAATGAGCGTGAGACATTCTTGGCGGGGGTAAACAGACCCGTCCGCTTTGGAGTGATGGATAAGACCGTGAATATCTGCTCCAAGCATTTCTTCTAATTCGTATCCCAATATTGCTGTGGCTGAGGGATTTGCAAAAACGCATTTCCCTTCGGCATCGAGCCCGATGATTCCTTCGTTGACGGCATCAAGAATCAACTGATTCAGCCGGTTGAGATGCTCACGTTCCTTTTCGGCCCATTTGCGTTCGCTGATGTCACGGACAAAAACCAATGATCCGTCACGGCCGCCATAATTAATCGGTACCGCCGAAGTTTCGACATCGACAATCGACCCGTCGATTCGGATGTATTTCAGCTCTGCATTTGGCACCGGTTTTTTCTCCAGATTGAGCGCATGGATTCGTTTTTTGACCTCCTCACGCGAGTCCGGATGAATTCTTTCCAGGTTGAACTTGCCCACCAGTTGGTCCGGTGAGGCGGCGCCAAACAGTTTCAAAGCCGCTGGATTGACATAGGCGAAAAAACCTTGAGCCTGAACAAAAATGGCATCAGGAGCATTTTCGACCAGCAGGCGAAACATTTCTTCACTCGCCCGCAGCGCTTCGTCGGCTCTCTTACGATCAATATCCCGCATTTCGAGAAGTGACGCCATATCATCAAAAGATTTTGCCAACTGACCGACTTCACTGGACGAGTGCGGTAAATCCGTTCGTATCCCCATTTCTCCATTGCCGAACAACCGTGTTGTCTCTACAAGCTGCTTAATCGGCCGAATTAGAAAGCGATTGGCTGAAACCCACGCAACGCACATCGCAAGAATGCCCAAAGCTTCGAGAACAGATAAATAACCCAGCATCTCGATGTTGGCGGTCCGGAAGATCTTCTGTTTCGAGTAGCCTACGCTCAGATAAAGGTATGGAGACAAATCCTCCCGGAGCCGCAGTTGCTTGAAGGCATAAATCCGGGAAACTCCATCACCTCCGATTGCTTCAAATGTTCCCATGTCAAGACCGCCCGACATCTGCTTAAACACATCTTCTGGAAGAGGCTTGCCCTGACCGACTCCATCATTTTCAGGAAAACGGAACAACCGAATTCCATTACAATCCGAAATAGTAACCGTGGAGTCCGGGGGCAGATGCGCCTTCGTCAGAAAATGAGCGTACTCGTCCAGCTTCAGACCTGCGATCAGGACAGCGATCAGATTCTCACCCGGACCCAGAACAGGATAAGCAAAGGCGATCACCGGGACCTTGCTGGTCCTGCCTACGATATAATCACCGACAGAAAAATCGAGCGTCCTTATTGCATCCCTGACGTACTTGCGATCAGAAAGATTGGTACTGCGATCAAAGGGCGGATCAGAGGCTAAAGCACTTCCGTCGGGCTTTACCGCCTCTATGAGGGAGTAGGCCGGGTAATTCCCGTGTAATTGTTTAAATATTTCATTGCAGGCCGCAGCGTCCAGGTTTTTCACTTCAGGCAACTGGGCCAGTGTACTCAGCATCTGCTTGGTTCCGGCTGTAACTCGTTCCTGTTGGGCCGCCAAGCTCTGGACCAGGAGCATGGCCCCCCTTTCTGCCTCCCTGATTGCTCTTCCGCGCTGTACCAGGCATGAAGCGACAATGATTCCGGATGCAGGCAGGAATACAATCAGTAATAGCACAAGCAGTTTTCTGGGGATGGACCAAAAGCCCAAAGACAGCTTCTCCACTCTATATTACCTCTTCGAATATACCTGAGTATAACGATCGGTGTTCAAATCTAATACGGAATCTTGTGCCACTTAGATTAACGGAAATCATCCGAGCGCGGTTATCGTTTGGAGAAAATCAGCATCCGAACAGGGTTTCCGACAGTAGTTGAGGCGGGCGGGCCGCGGCACCGTTCATTAATGCAAAAGTATTCGAGGCAGTTTAGGAAATCTTTTATGACGCAGGTGGGCCTGGAATTCAAAGAGAGAAATCTTGATCGCGAATCCGGCGAAAAACATTGTATACTGCGTTGACGCGGCGCCAATAGAGGTTATTCCGCAATTGTTCATGCCGCCTGCGTGTAGTGTGGGTCTGAACTCATTGACGATGGAGGAGCCGATGTTTCAGCGAGAGTCGATAAGAGTGAGGTTTAACCTCTGCGTGATAATCTCAGCATGCGTGGTTATTGTGGGGTTTTCCCTAATCGCTGGCTTCGTCGGGTCCGATTTGCAGGCTGCTGAGACCTCGCTCAAGATAACCCGCATTACCCCTTCGGGCGTAGATATCCCACCAGGAAGGCAGATCGTCTTTGAATTCAACCGCCCGGTCGTGCCCCTTGGAAGAATGGAACGGAGCGCTTCTGAAATACCGGTTTCCATTGAACCGGCCCTTTCCTGCCAGTGGCGATGGCTCAATTCATCCAATCTTGCGTGCCAACTGGACGAGCAGCATGCCATGGCGCCATCGACCCGCTACGACATAACTGTCAGGCCCGAGATCACCACGGAGGATGGGGCGGTCCTCGCCGAACCGGTCACTCACTTTTTCATAACTCAGCGACCCAAAATCAGTTTTGCAGTATTCGACAAGTGGCTCTCGCCTGTAAAGCCGCAACTCAGGGTACGCTTCGAGCAGGTTGTCCGGCAGGACTCAATAGAAGCGCACGCATTCTTCAAGGGGGAGGCAGGCTTGAGGGTTGCGGCGAAAGTTCTGGAGGACGAGCGGTATAGCAAGTATGAGAAACCGGGACTTAACTGGGTATTGAGCCCGGCCGGCGACCTCCCTGCGGACAAAGCAGCAGAACTCGTCCTGGAACCCGGAATTCTATCGCAACGCGGGACCGAACCAGGCGTCGAAAGCCGGGCTGTCTTCAAATTTCGCACGCTCGGGCAGTTCCGGTTCGAGGGTGTGCAGTGCCTTGACCTGAACGGCGTTCAGTCCATCATTCGCCCGCAGGCCGGTGCTACGCGTCAAACCCGATGCAATCCTCAAAGCCCTGTTTCACTGCTTTTCACCTCTCCCGTAGCGCGATCAGAGCTTAAGGAGAATGTATCCGTCACACTGGGGGGCAAGGGCATCGGGGCCGAAAACATCTGGCCTGAATACGAAGGTTTCCCCATGGTCAGGCAATTACCCGAAAAAGGTGGTTATTTCGCCTGCGAGCTTGAAAACGAATCCCTCAAACCTTTCAGTAAATACCGGATCAGAGCCAAAGCCAAAAGCCTCAAAGACGAATTTGGAAGGCCGCTCGCCAAAGCTGTTGACATGCCTTTGGAGATTGACCACTTGCCGCCTCAATTGCGCCTCTACAAGGATATGTCCGTACTGGAGAAGGGACTGGACACCGAATTGCCGGTCTTTGCAAGCAATATCGATGGGATAGATCTCCAATACCAGACATTTACAGCCGCGGGAAAATCTGCCGCAAAATCGGCGACCCTCCCGGGCCCAAGGGTCCGTGACGTTACCTCTGCAATACCGCTGGGAATCCGGAAGCTGATCCCCGCTGAGTCGGGCATCCTGACGGGTACGGTTTCGCCACGTCCCCCCATTCGCCGTAAGGAACAGGAATCGAACTGGTTTTTCGCGCAGATAACTCCCTTTGATGTTCATGTGAAGATGGGGCACTTTAACACTTTAGTCTGGATTACGGACCTCAAGACCGGCGAGCCGGTCCCCGGGGTCAGCGTAGAAGTGCGAAAGGATTCGTATAAAGATTTCGAAACTCAGGCAACTCCTCTTTCCGAAGCCGTGACGGACTCCAATGGCACAGCAGAACTTGCGGGCACCTCGAAAATCGATCCCGCCCTCAAACTCGCGGAAGGCTACTCGCAGGATAGTGCTCAAAAGTTGCTGGTGATGTGCCGCAAAGGGACTGATTTGGCGTTGGTCCCGATCATGTATCACTTCCGGGTTGACTCCGAGGGAGCCAACTATCAGTACATCCCTTCCTCGATGCGGTCGCGGCACGGGCACATTCGCGCATGGGGCGCTACCGCCCAGGGTATCTACAAGCTGGGGGACACCGTTCAGTACAAAATCTACGTAAGAGACCAGGGAAACCGGCGCTTTATACAGCCGCCGCAGGCCTCCTACAGCCTGAAGGTAGTGGACCCCACATCAAGAATTATCTTCCAGCGCGATGACATTAAACTTTCCGAATTCGGCGCTATGGACGGCGAGTTTCTGATTCCAGGAAACGGCTCGGTCGGCTATTACAATTTTCAGTTGGAATCCAGTTTTGCCAAGCTGAACCTCGAACCGCTCCAGGTACTGGTAAGCGACTTTACTCCCTCTCCTTTCCGGGTCTCAACAGAGCTCAACGGGAAGATCTTCGGTACGGCTGAAAGCGTTGCTGTTTCTACTCAGGCCAAACTGCATGCCGGGGGGCCATACGGAGGTGCGGCCCTCGGAGTGACGGCCTCTGTCGAGGCCCAGGATTTTCGGCCCGAGAACCCTTTTGCGCGCGATTTTCAGTTCGACGTCGTTGAGAAAGGCGACAAAGAAGAATTCGGAGAAACCCGGCCCGAGGTCCAGACCGTTTTTCAAACAATAGGCAAACTGGACAATAACGGCAACTTCGAGACACAGTTTACGCTTGCAGATCTGCCGGTCTACTACGGGCGGCTTACTGTCGAGAGTTCGGTAAGAGATGAGCGCGGCAAATCCGTCGCAAACCGCGCGACCGCAGCCTACTTTGGGCGCGACCGTTTTGTAGGGCTAAACCAGCAGGACTGGGTGCTTGAGGAAGGCAAGCCCGCCAGCACCGCCTTCATCGTAACCGATCAAATGGGAACCGCCGTTCCCGGCTCCCAGGTACGAATAGACGTTGAAAAGCTTCAGACCAAAGCCGCTCGCGTAAAGGGGGCGGGAGACGCCTACCTGACGCAATACGAGGAAGAGTGGGCGCCGGTTGAGACCTTGACCGTTTCATCCGGCGATGGACCCCGGAGCTTCGAATTTACTCCGAAGCAGTCCGGAACGGTAAGAATAGTGGCCAGTGTTCCCGACTCAAAGGGTCGCATCCAGAAAACTTCAATGCGGCGTTGGGTTTCCGGAAAAAGTCACGTCCTCTGGAAAACAGAAGAAGGAAACCTGCTTAACATTTATCCCGATAAGCAAGAGTACAGAGTGGGCGATACGGCGCGGGTTTTCGTGCAGAACCCGTTTCCGGGCGCAAAGGCCCTGGTAACTGTGGAACGCTACGGGGTACTGGATCGCTGGGTGAAAACCCTGGAGCACAGCGCCGAACTGATCGAGATCCCGGTTCTACCGGATTACCTGCCCGGATTCTATGTCTCTGTGATGGTGATGTCCCCAAGAGTTGAAAAACCTCTTGGCCCAGGAGGCGAAGACCTTGGTAAACCGGCCTTTCGCATAGGCTACGCGCAAATGGAGGTAAAGGACCAGTTTAAAGAGATTGAAGTACAATGCAGGACCGACAAGGAAGTCTATAAGCCGCGCGAGACAGTTAAACTCGAGTTCGAAGCCCGCCCGAAAAACCTTTCGCCCGGCGAACCCAAACCTGCCATAGAGCTTGCGGTCGCAGTGCTCGATGAGTCGGTTTTCGACCTTCTGCGCCAGAAAAGGAGCGCTTTCGATCCGTATGGGGGGTTTTATAAGCTGGAGGACCTGGACCTCGTCAATTACAACCTCTTGATGCAGTTGGTGGGAAGGGAGAAGCTGGAGAAAAAGGGAGGGTTTCCCGCCGCCGCCGCAGGGTTCGATCTGGGCTTGCGTTCGGTCTTCAAGTTTGTGAGCTACTGGAACCCGTCCGTGCGCGTCGATGAGCAAGGGAAAGCAAGCGTTGAGTTTCAGTTGCCGGACAATCTGACCGGATGGCGGGTGCTGGCAATGGCTGTGTCTGCGGGTGATCGTATGGGCCTTGGCGAATCCACCTTCAAAGAAAATCAGCTCACGGAAATCAGGCCCGTGCTTCCCAACCAGGTCCTTGATGGAGATAGTTTTTCAGCCGGTTTTTCGGTGATGAACCGCACGGGTGAAAGTCGAAATATCGAAGTGAAAATTACGGCCGACGGCCAGGTTGCACCCGGCAAATCCGGCCAGGGGCAAAGCGGGGCCGCCTCAACTGTGCAGACAATAACGGCGGAGCCGTACAAGCGCTATACGGTCCGTTTCCCTGTGGAAGCCTCCGGAAAGGGTGAAATAATTTTCACTGTACAGGCCGGTGACGATCGTGACCGGGACAGCTTGAGGCATACCTTGAAAGTTCTTCCAAGGCTTAACCGCAGCGTAGCGGTCGCCTATGGGACCATCCTGACAGGGACGGCTTCCCAGGCAATCGAATTTCCCGAGAACATGCGCCCCAATTCGAGCGTGCTGAGCGTAGGGCTGGCGCCCTCCGTTCTGGGAGGGCTTGAGGGACCCTTTGATTTTATGAAGGTTTACTCCTATGAATGCTGGGAACAGAAGATCAGCCGGGCGGTCATGGCGGGTGCGGCTGCGAACCTGGCTCCCTATTTTTCCAATTCGTTCTCATGGCAAAACGCCCCGGGGGAAGCGGACTCTATACTCGCCACAGCCTCGGAGTTTCAGGCCCCCAACGGCGGAATGGCCTTTTACGAACCCCGCGATGATTATGTCAGTCCCTTCCTCAGCGCTTTTACAGCCAAGGCTTTCAACTGGCTAAAGGAGACCGGCCACGCGCCCCCCGCGCAGGTCGAGGAGAAGCTGATTCAGTATCTTCTCAACCTTTTGAAGCGCGACGAATCGGAAGACTCCGCTTCACGCAGTGTTGTTGCCAACGTAAGGGCCCTTGCCCTTTCAGCACTGGCGGATAGCGGCAAAATCACGCGCGCCGATCTCGAACGCCATTACATGCGCCTGCCGGAGATGAATCTTTTCGGGAAAGCCATGTTCCTGGAAGCCCTGGCCAGGGTACCGGATACTTTGGAAATGAGGAAAGAGGTCGTCAGAAGTATTCTTGCCCACTCCGATCAAAGTAGCGGGACGATCAGATTTAGCGAGCAGCCGGATTCGGCGCTGCTCTCCATCCTCTCCTCCCCCATCAGGGACAATGCCGCCATCCTGATGGCGTTTCTGTCCTGCCGGACCGAAAATGCTTCGGACGATCTCGGCGATATTCCTCTCAGACTTATGGCTGCGATCTCCTCGAGCAGAAGAGGTCTGGATCACTGGGCCTCAACCCAGGAGAATCTCTTTGCAGCAATGGCGGCCGTTCGTTACAGCAAAGCATTCGAAACCCAAAAACCGCAGTTAAATTTTCAAGCGCTGCTGGATCAGCGACCCATCGGCCAGGGCAGCTTTGAGAGCTATTCGGACAAGTCAGTGAGATTCGAATACCGGGTACAGGAGTCGGATCGCGGGCGAAAGGCGGCTGTGACGGTGAGAAAGGAAGGTGAGGGCAGACTCTACTACGATACCTCGCTTACCTATGAGCCGGCCGGCATGAATGGGGATTCGGTCAATGCCGGGATCGAAATCCATCGGGAATACAGTATTGAACGAGACGGGAAATGGGTCCTCGCGAAAAATCCCGTTCAGGTCAAGACAGGTGATCTGGTGAGGGTGGACCTGTTCGTGTCCCTGCCCTCGGAGCGCTACTTTGTCGTAGTCGATGACCCGGTGCCGGGAGGCCTTGAGCCGGTGAACAGGGCACTTGCGACCACCTCGGAAGTTGACGCGCAAAAAGGCGAATCCGCATTTGCGCCGGAGTCATTGCGCAGCGGCTACACCGACTGGAGAAGTTTCGGCGTGTCCCGCTGGAGTTTCTACCATAAGGAATTGCGTCATGACTCCGCCCGGTTTTATTCTGAACGGCTGAGTGCCGGACATTATTACCTCTCATACACGGCTCAGGCGATAGCACCGGGCGAATTCACGGCCTTGCCCGCCCGGGCCGAAGAAATGTATGAGCCTGACGTTTACGGCAAAAGCTCACCCGTAGTGTTGAAGGTGGAACTTTCCGAATGAGCCGACTGCACCGGAGAGGCCGGCGTAAGTTTGTGGCGTGCCTCCTGTGCCTTGCCGGAGGCCTCTTGGCGCTGTTTGCTTTGAAAACGGCCCGAGACCTTCAAACGCTGCCTGCCTCTCTTTTGCTCGGCGACTCGGAGATAAGAAAACCGCAGCTTCTCGACCGAATCGGCAATCCGCTTTCTATCAGTTATCAGAACAGGTGGAGCGTTCAAACCGTTGCTTTACACGAAATCCCGCCGCTTCTGCGAAGTGCTTTTATCGAGTCGGAGGACAGGCGTTTTTACAGCCATGGCGGTGTGGACCAACTGGCCCGCGTGCACGCCCTGGCTCAAAACCTGCGCGCTATGAAAGGTGTCCGGGGGGCAAGTACTATTACAGAACAGGTCGTTCGCATGCTTCACCCCCGTCCCCGAACCGTATGGTCGAGGTGGCTCGAAGGGTTCGAAGCGGCGCGTCTCGAAAATGGTTTTTCAAAAAGCGAGATCCTGGAGTTCTACCTGAACCAGGTCCCATACGGACATCAGAGGCGTGGAATCGTGGAAGCGGCCCGGTTCTATTTCGACCGCGATCCCGCAACTCTCAATGTGAAGGAAAGCCTTGCGCTGGCGGTCCTCGTGCGGGCGCCTTCCGGTCTCGATCTGAGACAAAAGCAAAAAGCCCTTGAAAGGCGCCTCTCGAAACTCGCGGCACATCTGCGCGACAAAGGCCTGCTCACTGAAGCCGAATATCGCGCCGCTCTCTCGGAGGGCTTTGAATTCGCTCATTCCAGGCGAGTAATCGAAGCGCCTCAATTCGTTCAATACGTATTGAACACCACCGGGGCCGAGGAATTGAACTCCAGTGGCAGGATCACCACCAGCCTTGACGGGGGCGTTCAGGAAAAAGTCCGGCACATCCTGTGGAACCGTCTCGAAGCGCTGAGGTCAAGCGACGTAGGCGATGGGGCAGCGCTGGTCGTTGACAATCGGACCGGCGAGGTGCTTGCATGGGTGAGCGAAAGCCTGTCAGCCGGGGAATCACTGGGTTGGGTGGATGCCGTCATGGTAAAGAGGCAGCCGGGTTCTGCCCTGAAACCCTTTCTCTACGCCCTTGCGATGGAAATGGGATGGACAGCCGCAACCATTATAGAGGATTCTCCTCTGGCTGAAGCTGCCGGGTCGGGTCTGCACAACTTCCACAATTACAGCAGGACCTATTACGGCCCGCTCCGGCTGCGGGTGGCGCTTGGAAATTCCCTGAATACTCCGGCGGTCAGAACGATCCAGTTCACCGGTACTGAACGGTTTCTACTGTGGTTGCGCTCACTTGGTATATCCGGACTCAATAAACCGGCTGAGTTCTACGGACACGGCCTTGCGCTGGGAGATGGCGAAGTGAGCCTCTTCGAGCTTGTGCAGGCTTACTCGGTACTGCCGCGACACGGCGCCTTCATGCCGCTGCGCACCCTGTCCGGGCGCCATACCCCCGCGGGCGAATTGAGTCAGGTGATCGGTCCGGCTACGGCGGCCTTAATCGGTGACATACTGTCGGACCCCCAGGCGCGGCGCCTTGAATTCGGAGAGGGCCACCTCCTGCGCTTTCCGGTCCAGACAGCCGTGAAAACGGGGACTTCAACGGACCATCGGGACTGCTGGGCAGTCGGTTTTTCCGACCGATACACCGCAGGCGTGTGGATGGGAAATCTCGACCACCGCCCGACCAGGGGAGTAACCGGAGCCATCGGCCCGGCACTCGTTCTTCGGGCAATCTTTGCGGAACTGAACCGGGACGGAGAAACAGGTCCTTTGTCTGCGTGGCCCGGCCTGCAATCGGTGAGCATATGCGCAGTGAGCGGTAAGCTTGCGGGCCCCGACTGCCCGCGGATGGACGAAAAATTTGAGCCCGGCAAGGTACCTGTCGAATTGTGCACACTACATTCGATCCGTGCTGACCTATCCATGCCGGAGGCAGGTATATCTGCGCTCCGCGAGGTGCCGTCTTCCCGCGAAGGTATAAAGATGCTTCAACCCACCCCAGGCCTTCAGATCGCCATGGACCCCCGGATTCCCGCTGAACTGCAGGCGTTTGCGTTTAGAATTTCCAAAAAGATCAACCCCGTCAGGGTCGAGTGGGTTCTGAATGGAAAACTTGCAGGGGAGACGGGGAAAGATGAGCATCGGTTCTTATGGCCGCTTTCCCGCGGCGAATACATCGTACAGGCCCGGGTGTGGCGTGCAGGCCAAAGCGGGCCTGTCGAAACTCCTCAGGTGGCGTTCGTGGTAAAATGATGCCCTTCGGCATCAGCGCATTACTTTGTCTTAATGGATTCGCAGTATTCTTTATAAACGGCGTCCGCGTCGTCGCTGTTAATGGCCACAATGTTTCTCAGGTGAATGAAGGAATCAAGGTCCATTTCTTGAAATTCGATCGCAATCCCTGTCTCAGTTTGCCTGAGAGCCCTGCCCTTGAGCTCCATTGAAAGAACGGAAGATGACCCTGGCAGCGTCATTGAAACTTTCAGAGCACTGTCGCCGGAAAGCCTCTCCTTTGTGTTTAGAAACATCCCCTTCATGCTCAGGTTATCGACTGTTCCGTTAATACTGATCGGACCGCTGAGCACGGTCGCCACGACTTCAAAATGTACTCGTCTGTTTTTGCGCTTTTCCATTGGCACCCCTGTCAATCAAAAATTCAGCAGCGATATTTCTAAACAACATCGCTTAATTAATCGGCCCATTGCCGCTAAAAAGAAAGGATTCTTTTCGGGGTTTTCCCTCATTTCCCCATTTTTATGCGCTCTGCAACGGGAAATTCCGATGGACCGCCTGCAATTTGAAATAATGAAAAGTGGGTTATGCCGGGCACAGGCCATCCCGGCTCACGAAAGCGGGAGCGGCTTTCTTTTTTGGAGGCGTCAATACGGCTGGTTATTATCGATAACTACTATTCTTCCATTTATAACCTGGTTCAGCTTTTCGATGAATCCGGAATTGACGTGCCGGTATTCAGAAACGGCCAAGTCTCGGTCGCAGATATCCTCAGGCTCGATCCGCGCGTTTGCGCGACAGGTTATTCAAACGGACTTGGACCCAAGAGGTTCGCCGTTTATCGCCGCACCCCTCGGGTCCATTCCTCGTCAGGGGGGAGATCTTAGGATCTCCTCCCCCTGCTTTCTTTGCGGATCAATCAACCCCCCGCGAAAGGCTGCGGGGTTTTTGATTCATCGATACAACCCCGAAGTTCTTCCCCGGTAGCTTTTTTGGGGTCCTTCAATACATCTGCCGCGCAGATGTATTCGTTGCCAACCTTATCTTTCACCCGAGTAAACTGAGTCCTTTTTTCAGAAGGATAAACATCCAAAGGTTTCATTGCCGACTCCTTAAAGTCAGGTACGATCTTTACCGCTCCAATGCTTTTCAAAAAGGAATGGCATTTGCCAAATCTCAGCGCTTCGCTTTATGTATTTCGCAGTGGAGGCTTTTTTAAACGTAACCATTTCCACGCAGGGTTCAATGTCAGTTCGAACAGCGTCAGAGGCGACCTGCATGGTGGAGCGCCGGCGCAACAGGATGGCACGAAGACTCTCCCTTTGGGGTGTTGTGGAGGCGCCGAACACGTCTGCTCGACGGTAATGATTTGCATACTATTCATTTACACGGTTATCAACTAATGTGATCGAACAAAGCCACGCCTTGCATTTCCGAGAGCCAAGGTTTGTGTCAAATTCCGCCTCTCGAATATAATCGATAAGCCAGCCCTGTCTGAAGCTCTCCTGAATCTCGGCCTGAGTTACCCGTCTAGGCCCCCAGGAGCCTGGTTCATGCTCGCTAAAGCACATCATGAGGTAGGACCCTCCAAGATTCAACACGGCAGCAAGACCCTCTACGAAAACAGGACGTTTTTTGTCAGGCAGAACATGAAAGAACCCTGAGTCGATAACAGTATTGAATCTTCTCTGTAGCCCTTGAAGCCTCAAGGCATCCCAGACGAGGAACGCAGCATCCAAAGAACGCTTTTTTGCCTTGCTGAGAGCTTTTTCTACGGCGGTTGGCACAATGTCGATTCCGACGACTTCGAAGCCAAGTCCTGCCAGATAGAGTGCATTTTCACCTGTCCCGCAGCCGGCATCGAGCACCGGAGACCTTATTTCACCATGTTCAGCAAGATACACAATCTCGCTCTGGGGCCCATCTATTTCCCATGGAGGAGCGCCCCGGTACATTTCCTCGAAAACTTTGGTTCCCATTCTTCAAGCCTTTCGCGCCGAGACACTTCCTTAGGAATGTAAAAATGGAGCTTCCCGCCTGTGGGCAATCCTGACATTTCCCCGAAACACCCCGGCTTTGATACCACAGCTTCAGAATGCGGGCAACTTCATAGCCAATATGACAAATCCATGCTTCCACTGAGAGACTCCATGCGCCGCTTCTCTGTCCGTTCATCAGCTACATACCATTTTTCACCGCGAATCCACTTCCCATTTTGAATTTCAGGTCATCCTCTGCCAACGAATCAAATAAACAAAAAAACGATAATAACCCTTATGATCTTTCTCTCCTTAGCCGAATAATAAAGGGAAGCAACAGTGGCCGTCGCTCGCATGCCGGGTGGAAACCGGCTTGGCCTGATGATTGCTTCTTTAGGACTAAGTTCATAAAAATGAGCAGGAGAACCGCTAGATGTCAGAACTAAAACGCGAGCATCTTTTAATGGCTGTGATTTCAGGGAGAGGCCCCGCTTATCTTCGGGGAGTGAATCTGGCTTCCATGGACCTTTCGGGGGCCGGGTGGCTCGCTGATGCCGACCTTCGGGGGGCGGACCTGTCCAACGCCAATCTCAAGCGGGCCAATCTCAAAGGGGCGAACCTGGAGATGGCTAACCTGCATTCGGCAAACATGATGGGGGCCAATTTCGAAGGTGCCAATCTCTTCGGAGTTAAGGCGGATGTGGCTAACCTGACCATGGCCAATCTTCGCGGAACAAACCTGAAGGGAGCCAACCTGGTGAGCGCGAACCTGGTGCGCTCAGATCTCCGGGAGGCCGACCTGGAAGGCGCCGACCTCGAAGGGGCAAATCTGGAGGCAAGCAATCTGAGAAAGGCTCGAATTACAAATGTGAATCTTAAAATGGCAAATCTGGAGGGCGCCGACTTTACCGAAGCCCTCCTGGAGGGCTGCACCGGTCAAGACATACCGGGGGAAGCCGAAAATGGAGATTTTCACGGCACGTTTACTGCAATCAGGCTGGCGGACCTGCTTCAGATCGGGTGCCTCTCGCGCTCGAATCTGAACATAGGGGTCTATTCGGCAGGCAGCCACGGCAACATCTATATAGGCTCCGGCCGGATTCTGCATGCCCAAACGGGCAGCATCGAGGGCGAAGAAGCTTTCATGAACATACTTGGATGGGAAAAGGGCCGTTTTATCACCTATCCTTTCATCCCATCGGGTCCGGTCACAATAGACAAGCCGGTGGAGCAGCTCGTGCTGCAGTGGCTGCGGCGCCGGGACGAAAGAAAGTTCTCCGGCAGGCACACCGGGCTGATCAGCAGGCTCAAGGAACACATGCCCTTGCAGGCACAGGCTTCAGGCGCCCTTGTAGAGTTTCTCGAAAAAGACGGCAAGGGCCTCAACCCCTCCGATGAAGTGCAGATTACAGATGTATTTCGTCCCGAGGGTGGCGAGGACATTTTATGTTCGATATCCGCTAATGGTGAAGCGCTTATAGCGCCCCTCAAGTTCCTGAACCTGGACAGCAGCCATCCGCTTCAAAGCGAGCTGGCAGAGATCAAGTAACGCGGACGAACCGTTCCGCATGGTTCTTGCATACTCTTTACCGACGGCGCGTATCAACCACTCGGAGAATGTACACCAATGAACCTGATATTGACAAAAAGTGAATTGGGAAGACTCGGGGACATTATTTCGAACCAACTTCTTGATTCGGGGGCAGAACACGTCTTCGTGGCTGATTTATCGGGCAACCTGATTATCCAGTGCGGTGACCTTGAGATCGAGGACGCTTTCTCTTTAGCAGCCGTTTCGGCGGCCAATTTCGCTGCGACCGCCGAGATTGCGAGGCTAATAGGCGAGCAAGACTTCGCTCTCTTGTACCACAAGGGAGGCAATCACAATGTCCACTTCAGCCGTGTGGCCAAAGATTATCTCATTATAACTCTCTTCAATGACAACGTTTCACTGGGTCTGATTCGGCTCAAGCTGGGAAGCGCGATAAGTGAAATGTGCGCGATCTTTGGGGAGTCGGAGGAAAAACGTCCGTGGCGTTCATAGATCTAAGCAAAAACGAAATCCAGGCCAAGATAGTCTATTACGGCCCCGGCCGTGGTGGGAAGACCACTAACCTTCTCCATGTGCATGAATCCATGTCCAAGATGGTTTGTGGTAAAATGGTAACTGTCGATACCAAGGGAGACAGGACCCTTTTTTTCGACTTCCTGCCACTAAATGTCGGCAAGGTCCTCAACATGACCATTCGAGTCCAGCTCTATACGGTGCCTGGCCAGGTGATGTACAACGCGACGAGAAAACTTGTTTTGAGAGGAGTTGACGGAGTCGTTTTCGTCGCCGACTCGCTCAGGGTGCAAAAGAACAAGAACATCGAAAGCCTTGACAACCTTTTTCAAAACCTGAGCGACGAAGGACTCGCGGTCGGGCAGGTGCCACTGGTGTTGCAGTATAACAAACGGGACCTGCTTGAGTCGAATATACCGCTGCTCCCTGTTGAGGAGCTTGAAAATGATCTGAACGAGAAGCTGAACTTGCCGTTTTTCGAAGCCAGTGCAGCTTTGGGAAACGGTGTATACGAGACTTTGCGGGAAATAAGCAAACGGACGATAAAAAGCGTGATCCAGAAGGTCGGGGGTCAAAAAATTGCCTGCTAAGGCGGTGGGTCCGCTGTCGGGGTGGGCACTGCCTTCGGCGGTGCATGGGGCGGTGGGACCGCCCACCTGCATGAGGCCCTTATATATTTTCAAAACTACCTGATTTAAAGGGAAAGCCCATGGCTGAAAAAGAAGCGAGCGAAAATGACGCCGCTGCGGCAATCGATTTCCTTCCGCTCGAAATGGAAGTCGACCGCGAGATAGACTCCGTTTTTGTACCCACGGTGAAGAAGGCCCAGCGGGCTACGGAGGAACCCAAAGCAGCCGGGCAAACCCGCAATTCTCCCGAATCCAGGCCCGGCCCCGGCATTCAGGAATCTGCAGCAATCACAGGCGCCGGCTTCGATCTCGACGCTCTTCAAGTAGAAATTGATAAAGAAATAGACAGCATCTTTGTCTCCGCAGTCAAGCCCGAACGAAAAGAAGGACCTGTTAATGCCGGCCATCATGAGCAGCCGAAGAGTGTGCAGGGCAGATCCCCGGAAATGGACGAGCAAAACCTTCGAGGCGCCCGGAAGGCAGAGGGCCCTTCTACGGAGGAATCCAAAGCAGCCGGGCAAACCCGCAATTCTTCCGAATCCGGCCGCGGCGTTCAGGAATCCGCAGGAATCACAGGCGCCGGCTTCGATCTCGACGCTCTTCAGGTAGAAATAGATAAAGAAATAGACAGCATCTTTGTCTCCGCGGTCAAGCCCGAACGGAAAGAAGGACCTGTTCATGCCGGCAATCATGAGCAGCCGAAGAGTGTGCAGGGCAGATCCCCGGAAATGGATGAGCAAAACCTTCAAGGCGCCCGGAAAGCGGAGGGCCCTTCTACGGAGGAATCCAAAGCAGCCGGGCAAACCCGCAATTCTTCCGAATCCGGCCGCGGCGCTCAGGAATCCGAAGGAATCACAGGCGCCGGCTTCAATCTCGACGCCTTTCAGGTAGAAATAGATAAGGAAATAGACGGCCTCTTTGTCCCTGCAGTCAAGCCCCAACGGAACGAAGAACCTGTTCAGATCGGCCATCATGAGCAGACGAAGAGCGTGCAGGACAAATCCCCGGTAACGGAGGAGCAAAGCCTTCGAGGCGCTCGGAAGGCAGAGGGCCCCTCTACGGAGGAATCCAAAGCAGCCGGGCAAACCATCAATTTTTTCGAATCAACGCCCGGCCCCGGCATTCAGGAATCTGCAGCAAGCACAGGCGCCGGCTTCAATCTCGACTCCCTCCAGGTAGAAATAGATAAAGAAATTGACAGCCTTTTTGTCCCTGCAGTCGAGCCCGAAAGAAACGAAGGAACGGTTCAGACCGCCGATCATGAGCAGCCGAAGAGCGTGCAGGACAAATCCCCGAAAATGGATGAGCAAGACCTTCGAGACACTCGGAAGGCCGGCGGCCCTTCTTTAGAACCTTCCCATGGAGCCGCATTACGCGCGAAATACGACGAATCGCCGCCTGACAATGCGTTTGACTCTGAGAGATATCATTCCCATGAATTGTCCAAACTGATTGAAACGTTCAATGCCGCGTACCTGAGCCTGGACTGGGAATTTTCTCGTGAAAACATACTAAAATTGCTCGCTGCCCTTCATCAGCTCGAACCCTTTGCCTCCAGATATGCCGACGCCGGGTCTGTTCTCCGGATTTTGAATGTCATTCTGAAACGGCTTGCGGACAAACCGCATGCAATAAACAGCAGGCTGGTCAAACTTATCCGCGATTCTCAGGGCCTGCTTGCACACATGCTTCTCGTAGAGGGCGAGATTGGACCGGATGAGAAGCAACGGCTCAAGGATCTTATTGAAAGTTTTCATGAGCTGCGTCAAAAGGCACTCGCAGCCAAAGCCAAGGCGGCGCGACCGAGGGCCGGCGATACCGCTCAGTTCCTCCTCCCCAGTCAGGAGCCACAGCCCCCTGCTGAAGCCCGGCCCGAGCGGATTTTACCAGAGCCGGACACAGATTCACTCCAGGAATTTCTGGAATTGGTGGAAAAAACCTACTCGCTTTCGGAAAACCTCGAGGTCATTGGTACTCAGATAGCGCGCCTGCGGCAAATCGAGGCTATGCTTTCGAAAACACCCGCTCTTGTTCCTGTCGCCCAAAGACTGAACGGGATCGGAAGGGCACTTGAGGACCAGGTTGATACTGTGCGCAATAAAAGAGGCGCATTGATCGACAGGATATCCCGTATCAAAAAATCTGAAACCGGCTGGGCCCACGGCGAAATTAAAACCCAAAAGGGCGAAGGCGCCGAATATTTGGAGGCCCAAGCTGCCGCAGGGTCACAACTAGCCGAACGTATGATGCTGCACCTGATCGCATTGGACGGACAAACTCTGGCGCTTCCTGCCTCCTGTGTACTCAGAGTAGCGCAGTCGTCCACAAAAAAAGGGCTACGGATCCTGGAGAGGGGCTATGCAACTCTGGCCAATTTCAAGCCTTGTTTGCGCGGCATCAAAAGCGAAGTTCTTGGAAATTGGACGGAACTGCCGAGCAAAATACTAAGATCTTACAGGTTCGAGCTGGTCGCGTTGGATTCATTTAACCAGGCCGGGGCGGCTGGGCAAATAGCGGTCCTGGCAAGCGACGGGGAAAAGCACGCGATCCTGTTTGCTGAGAGTGCTGATTTCATAGCCGATGCCGGAATCGGGGGTGGACCTCAGGCCGAGGGACCGCGTGAGGCGGTTGAAACCCTATCCTGCCTTTTGGCGTCGGTTTTTGAACCATGCAGCCAGACTTTACCTCCCGACCAACTCTCGAGTGCAAGCTCGATGGCAGGTCAGTATCAACGGAGATAATCAATGGCGCCCGGAGAACTGGTCCAACAATTCATAAGCCGCTTGTCGGAAGCGCGCCTGTGCATGGAACAGGGTCTGGAACACGGAACTGTCGACATCCTCAAGGGGATATTGGCTGAAATCGAAGAAAAAGACCTTCCCGAACCGGCAAAGGACGAAATACGCTCCCGCACCGAGTCAATGCTTAACAGCCTCAATAACCAGAACAGCATGGAGAGCGCTCCTAAAGAAGGTTTTCCTGCAACCGATCCAAGCCAGTTCTACGACTATGGATCGGCACTTATGGACGGGCAGTTCTGGGAGGAAGCCATTCAACAACTCAGCCTGGCGGCAGGGCTCGGATACAAGCGCCTCAGATGCTGGGAATTGTGCGGAGACTGCGCGTCCAGGCTCGAGAAGTGGGAGGACGCATTCCGCTTCTATGAGTATGTCTATACGGATGAAAGCCTCACCGACGAACATAAAAAAGCGATTCTGACAAAGATAACGAAGTGCTCTCAAGCTCAGAAAGAAAAGCATGTCCGTTCTGGTCCCCCGGCAAAGGACCGCAAGGAAACCGAAGCGGCAGACCAGGGGGAAAACCCCGAGTTCGTCGATCCATCGGTCGTTTCACTGGGCTCCTATTCGGTTGATCCCATTATCGGACACACGGTCTCATCCTGGGTGGGTCCAGCCGGCAAGACTCTCCCGGGGGTCTCTAATTGCTACCAGGTGACCGACCTGCTTCACGTCGGATCGAGCTCCATGGTTGTAGAACTGGAAGATCAGAGCAACAGGAAAAAATATGCCGGTCAGACCTTAAACGGAAAACTGGCGAATGCACTTCCTCCCGAAAAACTGGCCTCATGGGCGCAGGGGCAAATGCTGGTCAATTCCCGCCACCTGGTAGGGATACACGATCTCGCAACTACAAACGGATACTTCTTCATTGTTCGGGAACACCTGCCGCTTTCATTGAACGACCTGCTCGCAGCAGGGGAAAACATGCCTATTTCGCTCGCCGTGAGGTTAGCCTACCAAGTGCTGGAAGCCCTTGGGGACCTGCATCTCCACATGGCTGCAGACGGCAGGGTACAGAGCCTGTTCCATCTCGACCTACGTCCCTCCAGGGTCCTCCTGTTCAGGGATAAACCCCGACTCAAGCTGTATAACGGCGGCCTCTGGAAATGGATAGAAAAGGCTAACCCGGCAAGGACGAGCTTGAAAGAGATGCCGCTCCCCCATCTTGCCTACGCGGCGCCGGAACAGTTCAGGACCTATCTTGCGCGTAAGAGACCTCCCGTTTTCACCGACATCTATCTTTTCGGGGCACTCTTTTACGAAATGCTCACAGGGGCCCCTCCATTCAAGGCCTCTTCTTTCGGCGAATATGAAATCCAGCACTGCGAACAGTACCCTTCCCCACCCAAGGTGTGGAGGCCCGAAATTCCCGAAGCCCTCAATGAGCTTATTATGAACTGCCTG
>JBKQLC010000126.1:0-103183 GCA_052147195.1 Syntrophobacteraceae bacterium | reverse complement strand
ACTGGTGGGGACCGGACAATCCGGATCTTACGCAGGGACATTCAGTTGGTCTCTGGCTAACAGTTGGAGTTATGCCACTGGCGTCTATACGGGATCAGCCGTCTATACCCTTACCGCGCCATAATGGCTCCACATGAAAGCACGGAAGGCACTCTCATCGATTGCACTCACTTTGGCACTGGCCCTGGGAAATATCCCAGGGCCAGCAGGCCTCAAGGCAGCCGGTGCGGCGGGAGTTCAACTCTTCGTCGCACCTACTACGATGAGCTTCCACATGGGGCCACCTCCGTCGACAGCCGAATGCGAAGTCACGATACGGGTGATCGCCCCGTGGCGCGCCCCGTGGCGCCTGACGGTACAGGCGCTGGGCCCGCTTCAATCCCCGCAAGGGTCTCAGATCCCGGCTTCCAGGGTAACCTGGAAGGGAAGCCCCGGGAACGTTTTTTTCGATGGTACTCTCAGCGACAAACATCCTCAGATGCTTGGCAGGGGGCAGGGGTCCAAAGTTGGGGTGGTACGGTTCTTGCTTCAAAATAGCTGGGACTTGGCCCCTGGCCGATTTAACCAAAAATTCCTCTACAATTTGAGTTCACCATGAAAAATATTCGATATATGGTTCTTTTAATTTCCATTGCAGTTTGTTTGCTGGGAGTAATTCCGGCTAAGGCGCAAATGAGCATTATGGTAAACCCGATACGGGTGGAGCATCAGGTGAAGCCCGGAACAAACGAGACCAATGTCATCCAGATTCGAAATGAGGGGACCGATCCTGTCAGGGTATCGGTCCATATGGAAGACTGGACGATGGACCGGAAGGGAACAGTGAGTTTCGCCCAGGCAGGCGGCGATCCCTATTCATGCGTCAACTGGATTCAGCTCAACCCCACGGATTTTCGCCTGGACCCCGGCCAACCCCGTCAGATACGCTACTCATTGACCGTGCCTGCTGAGGCTAAAGAGGGGGGCTACCGCGCCGCCATCGCGCTGGAAGGAATACCTACGCAGAATGAAGGCGAGCCGGTCAAAAAGAGGATGTCTCTTCATGGGAGTATCGTGGTCATGGCCTACGCAACCGTAGGCAGCCCCGAGATCAGGGCACAGTTTCAGGACTTCCAGGCCACCGCTGCGAATAAAGCAATATCATTCAAACTGACGCTCTCCAACCAGGGGGACGTTCATTTTAGAATAAAGAAGAGCTGGATCACCCTCAAGAACTCAAATGGGGAAGAAGTGGGCAGGGTTGAGGTGCCGGATATTCCGGTGCTGCCGGGGGGCACCCGCGAACTGGAGTTCAAGAAGGAAGACCTGGCTTTACCCAAAGGGAGCTATATGGCCGAAGCGATCCTGGACGTCGGGAAAGAAGATTTTCTTGGCCGAAAGAGTTCCTTCACAATCGGCCGGTAGTTAGGAGTGTATTTTCCAGTCGGTGAAGTCCCCCTCCGGTCGCCCTGTTTTCAGGATACGTATGCAAAACCGGTTCGGGGTCGTCACCCTTTTTTTTGCAATCCAACTCATCTTTACGATGCCTCACACCGCCCGGGCCATTGACCAGGGCGGAGTCGAGACCGGGGTGATCTATGACACCATTAGGTATCGCACCTCGGGGGAACAGTTCGCTCTTTCCGACCTTGTGGGGTATGCGGATTTCCATCAAAATATCACGAACTATGGAACGCTGGAAGGACGTGTGGCCTGGTCCGACTCGGAACAAAGCGATGGAACGGTTTCAAAAAACGAGCAGACATACGAGCGGCTGACCTTCAAGGACTATCATTGGGGCACTTCGGTCCTGCAGGCCTCGGCAGGAGATCAAAGTTTCCAGTTGAGCAACCTCCCCGTACGCTTCTCCAACACATTTTATCCCACCTTTTATTTTCGAGGACTCAGCCTCGGGGTCAGCAACCCCTACTTGCAAATTGAGGTCCTGGGAGGCGGAATGACCATCTCCAAGGGGGTGCTGGGCGAAACGTTCCAGGAAACCGGGGAAGATGTATACGGTGTGGCCGCCCGGACTCAACCCTGGCAGAGATTGACCCTGGAAGGCGATTTTTTTCATACCGAAAATGAGAAGGATTATACCGGGAACCTGGTCACCAGGTCTAACGATGTTTACCGGCTGGCCGGCGAACTCCAGACCTGGTCGAAGCTTTACACACTCGGAGAATTCATGCAGAGTTTTTCAGAGGACCCGGATCGCAAGAATGAAGACGATATCGCATACCGCGCGGGCGCCATATGGCGCGGAGACCGCTTGCACCTGGAAGGCAACTACTACTATGAAGGCCCGGACTTTCACCTGCTAAGTCCGATATACCAGGCAGAACAGAATGTTAAAGGCTTTTTTGGCGCCGGAGATTTTAACCCCTGGCCTTTTCTTGGAATCTCCGGCAGTTTCGATTCCGCCCAGAACAATCTGGTAGTGGACCCCACAAAAAGTATCAATGAAAACGAGACACGCTCCGCTGGACTGCGTTTTTACCGTCCCCCGTGGCCGACTTTTTACTGGCGGAATTATGACGGCGATATCGCCACCAGGGGTGATTTTCCCGTCGCGGTGCACGGGCAGACCCAGGGTCACCTCGCTGAGTTGAGCAAGCCGTTTGGGTTCCTGGAAGCCTATATGCGATACGAGTATTTTCAATACGACGACCAGGTAAAGACGGGGGACAGTTACACTAAGAACAGCCCCCTGGCGGGAATCAGGGCTACGCACAAGAACATTACCGTGTATGGGGAAGCCGAATACGATTCGTTCTCCCCGGCGTCCCAGGGAGAGGGGTCCGACGGGCTCTTTCTCAAATCGGGCGGAAGTTACGCAGTTTCCAAAAACATGTTCGTCTACGGCGAGGTGAACTACCGGCCCAATGGTGAGCAGTATGGCGGACAAGTCGGCATCGATTGGAAACTTCCCCAGGGTTTCTCGCTAAGGGCCTTCGGCCAGGGGCAGACAGGCAAACCCGGGGTCGGAGACTTCATCAACGACTATGCGAGCAATCAGGTCAGCATCCGCCTCACCAAAACCTTTTCCTGGGGAGACAAGACGGCGCCCGCAGGCATGAGATCCGGGCAGGAATGGATGGGGACCGGGAGTATCGAGGGCTGGGTGTTCGACGACAAGAACCTGAACGGCGCCCTTGACCGGGACGAAAAGGGAGTTGAAGGAGTCAAGATCAAACTGGAGGACGGAAGCACCGTTCTCACTGATAAAGACGGCCACTACTCCTTTCCTTCGGTAGGGGCCGGCAGACATGTCGTCATGCTCGACGCCACGCGAATTCCCGCCGCCTACACCTTCGTAGGGGCCGAAACCGAAACTGTCGAGGTCAAACACCGGGGGAGCGCCAGGGTGGACTTTCCTTTCGTATTGGGGGCAGGCATTCGCGGCCGGGTCCTGGCGGCACCGAAAGATGGGGAAAAAGCAGATGCCGCAACAGGGGTCCCGGATGTTTTAGTGGTCCTCAAACCAGGTGATATGAACACCTATACCGACAGCAAAGGTAATTTTTCGTTCGAGGGGATCATACCCAAACAATACGAATTAAGCCTCGCGGCAGATACTTTGCCTGAACGCGGCGAGGTCCTCGCACCCCAAACCCTGACGGTCAAACCCGCGCCGGGAGACAAAACGGAAGGCCTGAAGTTTACAATTCATATCAAGGAGCGGCGCGTCATTTTTGAAGGGACGTAACATCGCACAGCCTTTGTAAAGCCGTTGCCTACCCTCCCACAATAATCATACTTATGAAATAATCACCACTACTTATTGTCTACGCCAGCGCATTTACATTTGAAATGCATATGAAGGCGTAGCCGTTTACCCAATCCGTACCCCTTAAAATCCCCCTTGTGGTCGCGCATGCTTGCTATATCTTGTGAGCAACGCTTCAACAGAAAGCTCCTTTGTCCTTTATTTCCGGATTGACAGCCCCATGGAGCGCCCGATGTGGGAAGAAGTGAAGTGTAAAATTGCTATCATGGCGATATTCATACTCTTTCTTGGATATACAGGCCCGGTTTTTGTCGAGGCTGCCACCAGAACCGCCCACGTGACCCTGACTTTTACGGTCGAGTCCTCCTCACGATTGACTTTGAATGACAGTTCCAACAATCCCAATGTAAAATCCGGCGCGACTGCAAGCGTCAGGAGCGGAGCGGCACCGGCCATTCTCACAGTTGCAGCAATCGATGATTTGACGAACGTGTCTGATTCCGATCCCATTGCAGGCGCCACAGCGACGGCCATGGACCCGAGCGGTAATTTGTTCCTGTCCCCTCCGGCCGCTCGAAATGAGGCTGTCCCGCGCAATGCTGCGGGCCAGGGGTGTTCCGCGTCTTATTCAGAGACGTTTAACTGGTACCTGGAGAAAAGTTGGAATTGCGACACTGGAAAGCGCACCGTTACGGTAATCTATACCCTTACCTCGCCTTAACCTCTTCTTGTTCTCATTCACTGAATTCCGAATCTCAGGCCGGTCGTCCGCAGTCGTGCCTGAAGGTATACGACGAAAGGGATATCAGGTTTCAAATCCGTTTAATCGCACAGCACTTCATCTTCGCCGAAGCCGAACTCACCTCGAGATTGCCGCATGAATTGTTTGAGGATGGAATTATTGGTAGTGCCCTAATTTGATTCTTTCAGAAGATCCCCGACTTCTTTTGGAACCGATCAATCAACTTATTAATGGTATCTAACCAACTTTTTTGAGCCCCTTCGGACCACTCCGGATTAAAGTCAGGCATCTTGTCAAGAATCATTTTTTCCAAAGCGGTATCTACTATCGGTACCACAATTTGTTGAGAGGAAGACACTTCCTGAACTGCTGACTGAGATACACTGGGTGCGGTTTTGGGCTGCAGTATGCGTTTGGGTTTAACTGAACCCGGACGCGGACCGGGAACTTTCTTAATGTGAGGAGACAACCCCATGTCCGCGGCCTTGGCGGCAGTCAGGAAAAATGCCATGCTTTTTCGGAGAGTGTCGCCTGTCGCCCCAGTTTTCTCGAATCGTTCCCGAAATTGACTTGCGGTGGCACGGTCAAGCTGGATGCCGTCCTTGAATAAGAAACCATACCCTGATTCAAGAATATTTTTTAGAGTCTGCTGTTTTTGAAGTCCGCTAGAATGAACAAGGTGATCTAATTTTTCTGTGGGAGTCCCATCATCCATTATCAAGTCTAGATATACCAAAGCCTGCATAAGCTGCCTTTGGAGGCTTCCCGAAGTTGATCCCATCAAACTTCGATCAATCCTCTGGGGTATTCCTCGTTTTAGGCTATCAAGAAAGTTTATAAAAGTCCGATAAGGAGCATATGGGGGAATCAATTTCTTGGCAATTTCCTTGGGAGCCATGGCCATTCCCTCCTTTCGAGGCCAACATATACCGAGGTTGATACCATATCGATACCAAAAATACCACAATTTGCGAAGAGAGTGATTTTTTTTTACAGGTGGAAAAAGTCCAATTAAAATTTGGCCACATTAACGGGAGCTGGCTAATATGCGAGGAGATTTGGTAATTGTCAGAGCTTTTCGAGGAAAACCCCTGGTTCGCCGAGTGTGGGAAGAAGTCGGCCATGGGGTTTATATTACGGATGATGCCCACTTTGAACGCCTGCTTGCAGGGGAAAAAATAAGCCAGCCTGTGGGCTTCCCGCGAGAGGACGTTTTCCGGTATGATCCTGTCTTGGCAAAGGAAATGGATATCTTATACCAAACCGGGAAATGGGATTGGACTAAACTGATTCCCGTTTAAGAATTTGCTTAAAAGTTTCCGTGGTAAGGATTGACCATGGATGATGATTTGAAACAGGCTATGGAGCGGCTGCATCATTGTCAAGCATCCTTTTTGGAAAATGTAGCTGTCGTGGAAAAATTTGGAGATGAAACCGTTTGGAGCGGCGTTATTTCCGTTTTCCTCATAAGAGGCCATCCGCAGGCCGATAAGTGTTATGCGTGGTCGTCGCCGATAGAGGGGGGTGCAAAACGACGATATTACGCAGTTCTCATATACCGCCCGTAGATTTCCCTGAAAAGGCTCTTAGGGCTTCCATCGTGCATATTTATAGAAAAAGGGGAAAAAGGGAAATGAAAGAGGGAAAACAGTTTTCTCACGCATCGTTTTTTTCGGGGATTGGGGGATTCGACCTTGGTTTTGAGCAGTCAAATTTAAAAACCGTGTTCTTGTGCGAAAAAAAAGAATTTTGCCGGCGGGTTCTCCGCCAGCATTGGCCTGATGTATCTATTATGGAGGACATTAGACATGTTGACGCGGGAGACATCCCACATGCAGAAATCTGGACCGCCGGGTTTCCTTGCCAAGATTTATCGCTTGCTCGAATGGGTCCGCGCTCAGGACTGCGGGGAACCCAATCTGGACTTTTCTATGATTTCGCGGCATTGGTGCGTACTCGTAGCCCGCAGGTTGTTATCATCGAAAACGTGCATGGCCTTCTCACTAGCCACCGAGGAAGAGACTTCGCCGTCATACTCAAGACGATGGATGAACTCGGGTATGGTGTGGCATGGCGAGTGCTTAACAGCCAATATTTCGGAGTCCCCCAGTCGCGCAGGCGAGTCTACATTGTTGCCGTGCATAGAGACCCAGCCGGTGCCGGACAAATACTTTTTGAGCCAGAATGCAGCAATGGGGATTCTCCGGCGAGTAGACCAAATGGGGAGAAAACTGCCAGCCTCTTTCAGACAGTCCTTGGAAATTCTATCACGGGGCCGCTCGTAAAAGGCCGTGCACACTGCATTTACGCCGAATCAGCGCGGCACACTGGAACCGATTGGAGCCGCAATTATGTCTGGTATCCGGATGGACGCGTGCGCCGACTTATTCCGATTGAGATCGAACGCATCCAAGGATTCCCGGACAATTGGACCAATGTGGCGGTGTCAGGGAAAGAAGACTCTGATAGCCTGAGGTATCATGCTGTTGGAAACGCTGTTACACCGGCAGTTGCGGCATGGCTTGGACAGCGCATTGTCCAATACTTTCAATCTTCAATGCAATTGCCGGAACCTAATGAGCCTTTGTTTGGAGAGGAGGTGCTATGCCTCTAGTGGATTTGCGGTGGCGACCCAGCGGTGGCCGCGGGGAATATGAGCATGTTCCGCAAGATGTTCTTTTGGGGCGGCGCATTGTTGTCAATGCTGTCTCGGTTCCAGGCGCATACATTGATACTGATGCGTGGGGAAGAATAAGGGACGGCAAGCCACGGATTAGGCGCGATAATCCTAATGACAGAACGCGCCTGAACATACATCAATTAATAGCTGCCTTAGCCCTCCTGCCCGACCCCATCCGAGAAGACCAGGGCAACCTTGTTCTGCCGTTAAGAAATAAGGGATATGTGATAAGCGCAATTACATTTCTGGCTGAATATCCAGACGATCAACGAGCCATCTGCATCCCACAAAGACTGCGGATTTTGCATGACAATAACGAAATAGACCTCGTTGACCGGCTTACCCGCATCGGCGCTTTAGTTGCCAGAGAAGACTTGCCTATGCCCATCCAAGACCTTGCCAACCGATATCATCAGCTTGTGAGCGGCAACGTTCCTGTTTTGGAACTGCGAAGAGTTTCGAACGGGCTTGCCGCCCATCTTGAAGATCATATTGAACTTGCAGAGGCAATTGAAACCCCAAGTGAAGGGTTTATTGAACGTCCTGAAGAACTTGCTGAGATTCAGATTCTTACAAATCTGACCGCTAACGAAGCTAGGCGGCGCCTGGTTTCTCACAACCGCATCGACCGAAGCCGCAGCATTCGAATAGCCAAAGTCAGAATATTTGAGAGAGAACATGGCCGGATATTTTGTGAGAATTGCACATTTGATTTTGAAAAAATGTACGGTGAACGAGGCAGGGGCTTTATAGAAGTGCATCACCTGTTGCCGCTGGCGGCGCTCCTGCCAAACACTATAACCAATCTCAGCAACCTCATGCTCTTGTGCTCAAATTGCCACAGAATGGTCCATTGGAGAGAACCTTTGCTGGATGTAGCGACCCTAAGACAAATTACGCAGATAAACTGGCAAGTTCTGGCAAATTAAATGGATACATTTTCGGTTAAAAGGCGCAGCGAAATTATGCGAGCCATTCGCAGCAAGAATACAAAGCCGGAAATGATTGTTCGCCGACTTGTTTATTCAATGGGGTATCGTTACCGTCTGCATCGGAAGGACCTCCCCGGAAAACCCGACCTTGTATTTCCAGGTCGCCGAAAAGTTCTTTTCCTCCATGGCTGCTTTTGGCACAGCCACGATTGCAAACGTGGGGGACACATTCCTGGAACCAATAAAGAATATTGGGAGAAGAAAATAGCCCGCAACAAAGCCCGTGATATAGAGCATAAAGCCGTCTTAGAAGGACAAGGCTGGGATATCCTTGTAGTATGGGAATGCCAAACAAAGGACGAAACTTTTTTGAAGAATCTTTTAAGCTCTTTCCTCGAATCCGCGCAAGCCAGGTCAAATTAGTACACTACTGAATTATTGCCGCAGTTGAAAAAAACAGGTTTTGGGAATATCATTACTGACTTTGGGATTTGACACTAAATGGTTTGAAATTCTGACATTTAATCGGGAACCCAATCCAGCTTATGGACAAGTCCAAGGATCGGACGGAAATATTCAGCCGATGCAGGCGCATTCTGATCAAGGTGGGCAGCGCGGTTTTGACGGGGCCGAAAGGCCTTGACCGGGTCATGATTCACCGCCTTAGCGACCAGATTGCAGAACTCAGGGAACGCAACGCCAGGATGGAGGTCCTGATCGTATCCTCCGGCGCGGTGGCATCCGGCATGCGCAGGATGGGAATTACGGAGCGCCCGCTAACGATTCCACACAAGCAGGCTGCGGCGGCAGTCGGCCAGGGCGCGCTGATGGAAGCCTGGGAGGCGGCCTTTGACAAGTACGATCTGCTTGTAGCCCAGGTGCTCCTCACCAGTGAGGATCTGGCTAACCGCCGCCGATATCTCAACGCGCGCAATACTCTGGAGACGCTTCTTTCCTGGGGCATCTTGCCTATTATGAACGAAAACGATACCGTTGTCGTCGAAGAGATCAAGTTCGGGGACAACGACCACCTCTCGGCGCTTATTGCAGGGCTTGTCGGGGCGGACCTTGTGATAAACCTGACCGACACTGATGGGCTCTACGACCGCGACCCCCGGCTTCATGCGTCAGCCAGACTGATTCCAATTGTTCACCGGGTGGACGCCAAGGTCCTGGCATGCACCACTCCGGAGCCTGGATCGGTGGGCACGGGCGGAATGCTGAGCAAAGTGAACGCGGCCCGCAAATGCCTGGCTTCGGGCATTGCGATGATAATCGCTGCGGGGAAGCAAAGAGATGTTCTGCTGCGGCTTTTCGATGGCGAGGAACTCGGCACGATGTTTGTGCCCAGGGAGCGCACTTACTCGGGCAAGAAAGTCTGGCTTGCAAATTTGCCCAAACCCGCCGGAGAGCTGACCCTGGACGACGGGGCCGTAACGGCGCTGATAAAAAAAGGCCGGTCTCTTCTTCCTATAGGCGTCAGGGAAGTGCGGGGCGTCTTTGGCGTCGGCGCTGCGGTGCGGTGCATCGACAAGGACGGAAAAGTGATCGGTATAGGGCTCACCAATTATAAATCGACAGAAATCGATAACATAAAAGGCCGCCACAGTGAGGAAATCGAAAAGCTTATCGGCTACAAGCATTCCGATGAAGTGATCCACAGGGATAATTTCGTTCTCACAAGCGAGACGCTCTAGAGAGCAGGAAATAGAATCCGGGGGAATTTATGCGGGACGAAATATTGGAGATGGGCAAAAAAGCCCGCGACGCCACTCATCTCATGGGAGTGGCAAACAGCAATCTGAAGCGGGAAGCCCTCCAGAAGATGGCTTCGGCCCTGGAGCTTGAACGCGAGTCAATCGGGGCGGCAAATCGCAAAGACGTCGAAGAGGCAGAGCGCAGAGGGCTGGGCAAGGCGAAAATAGATCGGCTCATCATAAGCGAAAAAGTCCTTCAGGAGATGATTGACGGGCTTAAAGAGGTCTCGCTGCTGCCTGATCCGGTTGGCGAGGTCACCCGGATGTGGACCCGGCCCAACGGACTTCGGGTCGGCAGGATGCGTATTCCTCTCGGAGTGATCGGAATCGTTTACGAGTCACGCCCGAACGTCACGGTCGATGCTGCGGCGCTTTGCATCAAGGCCGGAAACGCCGTGATCCTGCGCGGGGGCTCCGAGGCGTTTCACTCGAACAGCCGTCTTGCCGGGATTCTAAGGGAATCACTCAAGCAAACCGGACTGCCTGAAGACGCGGTCCAGTTTGTCGGAACCACCGACCGGAAGGCAGTTCTGGATCTGCTCGGCCTGGAGGAATATGTGGATGTCATGATTCCTCGCGGGGGAGAGGATCTGATACGCTTTGTAACCCAAAATGCAAGGATGCCCGTCTTAAAACATTACAAGGGCGTCTGCCATGTTTACGTCGATTCGGACGCTGACCTTGAGATGGCCCGGGATATATGCCTTAATGCCAAAGTACAGCGGCCGGGGGTCTGCAACGCAATGGAGACATTGTTGGTTAATGAGGCGGTTGCGGGAAGTTTTCTACCCGCAGCGGCCGAAGCCCTTCGGAGCGAAGGCGTTGAGCTGCGCGGCTGCGAGAAGACCAGGGCGCTTGTGCCCAACTGCGCCGCAGCGACCGAGGCGGACTGGTACGCCGAGTATCTCGATCTTATTCTCTCTGTGCGCATAGTGCCGGACATGGATGAAGCTATACGTCACATCACGAAATACGGGTCGCACCATACGGAAGCCATTGTCACTTCAAACTTTGAACGTGCGCACCGCTTTATCGAGCAGGTACAGTCTTCTCTTGTCCTGGTGAATGCTTCGACGCGCTTCAATGATGGTTTTCAGCTTGGTCTGGGAGCCGAGATCGGCATTTCCACTTCTCGGCTCCATGCTTTCGGCCCTATGGGTGTGGAAGAGCTTACGACAACCAAATTCATCGCCTTCGGTAACGGCCAGTTGCGCGGCTGATATGGAGCAGAGTCGATGCCACTGCGGCTGGGCGTATTTGGGGGGACTTTCGATCCCGTTCATCTGGGCCATCTGAGAGCGGCGCAGGAAGCCTTGGAGATACTTGGGCTCGATGAGATGCTTTTCGTGCCGGTCTCCGTTCCTCCCCACAAACCGAACAGGAAGATTCTCTCTTTCCAGAGCCGCTGGCGCATGCTCCAACTCGCTATTGCCAACAATGCGCGCTTCCGGCTTTCAGACCTCGAACGGCGAATGCCCGGAAAATCATACACTGTGCATTCGCTAAAAAAGCTCCATGAGGAAAATCCCGGGGCCGAGCTTTTTTTCCTGGTCGGAGGCGATGCCTTCTTTGAGATGGATACCTGGTATCAGTTCCAAGAAATTTTTCGGTTGGCGGCCGTTGCCGTGCTCTCCAGACTCGAGTGCGGTGAAGAGGAAATATTGGAATTTCTCTCAAAAAAGGTATCCGATTTGTACGGAATCGTTCCCGAAAACAGAGAAATCCGGCATCCCGTGCTGCCTTCGGTGTTCAGCCTCCGGAACACGCGCATGGATATCTCGTCGACAAGGATCAGGGAGCTTGTCGCCGAAGGGTTATCCATCCAATATCTGGTCCCCGATAATGTGTTGGGTTACATTGAAGAAAATGGGTTATATAAAGGCAGGTTAGCCGGCCGCATCCGATCACTTTAAGGAATAATGATGCCAGATTTGGGAATCTCGCCGGGAGATGAACAGAAGGGCAAAGAGGCCCGAATAGAGATGAGCAGCAAAGAAAGGGCCATCCTGTGCGCCAGGGAGGCGATTCGTTTCAAGGCTTTGGATCTGGTTCTTCTGGATGTTTCCCGCTTTTCCTCCTTTGCCGATTTTTTTATAATTTGCAGCGGGAAATCCGGCAGGCAGGTCCAGGGGATCGCCGATAACCTGGAAAACGATCTCAAGAAGCAGGGACTCAAACCAATCGGGACCGAAGGAAAACGAGAGGGTCATTGGGTCCTCATGGATTACGGAGACATAATCATTCATGTCTTTTACGAACCAGTCCGCTATTTCTACGACCTGGAAAGTCTGTGGTCCGAGGCTCCGAGGGTAGCGTGGGAGCAGGGACCTCACTGATCCACACCAGACAAAAATTGATAAAGGCTGAATCTTATGTTTTCTCCAGCGTTTTGCGGCAGGAAAATAAAAAGAGGACTGAGCGTCCTGACTCTGTTTATCTTCATGTTCGTCGTCATGTACCCTCCGGGGGAAGTGAATGCGATCTCGTTGAGCGAAGAAAAAGAGTTGGGGCAAAAGGTCGTCGGGATGATCCGCAAGGCGATGCCCCTTGTCGAAGATGGCGAAGTTCTCACTTATGTCAGGAACGTTGGTAACCGTGTGGCCAAAGAAGTCGGCATAACCACCTATCAATTCCAGTTCTTTGTGGTCGATCAACCAATTCCTAACGCCTTCGCAGTTCCCGGCGGCAATATATTCATTTACCGCGGGTTGATCGAAATGATGTCGTCTGAAGCGGAACTGGCAAGTATCCTCTCGCACGAATTGGCGCATATACAGGCACGGCACCTTCAGCGATCTATCGATGAGGCAAAGATCCTGAGTGTTGGAATGATAGCCGGCCTGGTGGCGGGGATTCTTCTCGGGGCTCCGGGGCTGGCAGCCGGAGGCATGGCCGCTTCCCAAACACAGGCGTTGCAATACAGCCGCGCCCACGAAATGGAAGCCGATCAGTTCGGGTTCAGATTCCTTTGTGCGGCCGGCTACGATCCCGCGGCCATGCCCTGTATCATGGGAAAGCTGCAGCAAACCACGTCGCTGACAAATTCCAGTATTCCAAATTATCTCTCCACCCATCCTGCGCTTGGGGAACGAGTTCAGTACCTGACTGAAATGGTCAAGAAACAGAAAAGCTCATCCAAGAAAGCGGTGGAGCCCATGACCGGGGATTTCCAGGTTATGCAGGCCACCCTGATAGCAGACTATACCGATCAGGCGAAAGCTTTCGACCGTTTTCAGGCAGCCGTAAAGAAAGGTGACAAGGTTGCCGTATTCGGGCTCGGACGCCTCTACCTGCGTCAGAACAATTGGTCCGAAGCGGTGGAGCAGCTTCGTCAAGCCGCCCGCTTGATGCCATACAGTCCGTTTGTCCTGAGCACGCTGGGAGATGCTTATTACAGGGCCGGCAAGCTGCCGGAGTCACAAAGCACCTTGGAGTCAGCCCTGATGCTGGACCCTTCCTCCTCAATCGCTCACTACAGGCTCGCCCTGGTATTGATGGATATGGGGAAGAGAGATGAGGCGCTTGAGCATTTGATGCAAATAGAAGAACTTGCGCCTATGTTCCCCGAGGTGGACTATCAACTCGGAGTAGTCCTGGGGCAGAACAACCAGCTTGGCCTGGCGCACTACCACCTCGCGCGCTATTACATTCATAAGCAAAACAAGGAACTGGCGATCATGCACCTTAAGAAGGCGCAATCCCTTATCAAGGACTCGCCTTCGAAAATTGAAGAGATTAATTTGGCGCTTAAAGAACTCGAGGGGAAGAAAAAAGGGTTTTTCTCGATAAACTAAAGATAAACAACCCGAATCGCGCGCGAGTGTAAACCTGCCCGGCACGCTCGCGCCTGTAAAGGATGTCCCTCTCCCTGGGTTCCAGGGAGTTTTCCGTTAATCAGATAATCAGATTTATTCCAGGTATTCACAGCCGGAATCGTAAGGCTCGTCACCCCGGCGCTATGACAGCCCAGCACTTCACCGGGTCTGGGCAACCCATCAGAAACAGTTGACAGAGGAGACCGTAATTCATGTCCTCCAAAAAAAAGCAGGAAACAGGCAACATGTCAGATAAACTGCAAACACCTCCTATTTCAGATCAACCCAGAAGAAGCATTCTTCTTCTGCTCATTTCTTTGACCGGGCTGATCATATCGTTGATGAGCGGATTTCAGGATCTCCCCTTTCTAAAGTCGCTTTGCTCGAGCGCATGCAAGGATACTATCGATATTCATTTTTTAGGTGCGCCTATCTGGTTAATGGGCGCGGTTTTCTACTCAGGGGCAGCCTTGTTGGCCCTGTTCAGACAGGAGCTTTCAACGTGGATCGTGGCCCCCGCCGCAGGAGTGGAAGCTGTCCTCATCTTGATCATGATCCAACTCAAAGCGCCCTGCGTTTTTTGCATGGCCAATGCGGTAGTGGTTCTCGTGCTGGTTGTGACTACATTCAGAAAACGGCTTTTCTGGCAAGAAGCTACCCTGATCCTTGCTTTTTTTGTAGGGTTTTTTTTCTGCCTTTCATTCGAAAACCATCTCTGGCGATCATCTGCAACAGTTGCAGCGGAGCCGGGCGCTCAGCGCGGCGATGAATCCGGCATTGCGGCCATTGTGGGCGACGATGTCATAACCAACCAGCGCCTGGATGTACTGCTGGGCCCAAGGCTTCTGGAGACGCGCGTAGATATCTACCGGATGAAGAAGGAAAAGCTGGATCAGTTGATAGTCGAAATGATTATCGAAAAGGAGGCAAAGCAGCAGGGAAAAACGGTCGATAATCTCCTGGAACAGGTAGCCCCCGCCAGTTTTCCGGTTGAAGAATCTGAGATTGACAAGTACATGCAGGATAACCAGGCGCAGATCCAGGGATATAAGGGAAGCATTCCGGATCTGAGACAGCGGATAGGGGCTTTTATTGTGCAACAGAAAAGATCACAGGTCATCAAGAACTACGTTCAAGCCCTCGAGCCCAAATACGGGGTCCGGATTCTCGTGCCGGTGCCGGTGCCGCCCAAAGTGAACGTTGACACCCAGGGCGCTCCCACCCTTGGTCCCGCCAATGCGCCGGTGACCATAGTCGAGTTCTCCGACTACGAATGCCCCGCCTGCCGTGCGACCCATGAGGTAGTAAAGCAGGTCAGGGCCGCTTACGGTGACAAGGTACAGTGGATCTATAAGGAGTATCCGTTGAAGCGTCACAAAGACGCTTTCAAGGCAGCGGAGGCTTCTCATTGCGCCGAGGATCAGGGGAAATTCTGGGAATATCAGGAAAGGCTGTTCACCGCGCCGGACCTCTCGCCCGACAATCTGGTCAGCCTCGCCGTCCAACTCGGAATGTCACCGGAGAAGTTCCGCCAGTGCCTCCAGGATTCAAGATTCAAGCCCCTGGTGGAAAAAAACGTGCGGGACGCCGTTCAGGCGGGACTGGACAGGACCCCTTCATTTATGATCAACGGCGCAGTGTATGCTGGAAGCCCGTCGCTGGATATCTTCAGGAGCATGATTGACGAGGAGTTGAGAAAAGCGGGACCTCAGCCGCAAGCTTTCGGAAAGGCTAAATAATTTACGGAGCTGCGGCGCTCCTGAAGTGAGTATACGCTGAGAGGCTGCAAGTCTTTTCGCCTCTTGATTTTTGGCGCCAAAGGGCCAATAATGCCAACTTTATATTAAACTAGCGGCGAAGGCGGATTCTGTTTGCGGGTTCTTCATAAATTAAAACGCCGCGAGGACTGCTGTCCGGTTGGTTTCCCAATTCCAGCTAATGTTTATTCAATCGTCTTCTTCGGGCCCTTTTTCCTGGGGTATGGTCCTCTATGAGGGCTGTTCGGGGAAATATGTTTCAGGAGGAATTGATGAAGATTCTTGTAAGTGATAGCCTTTCCGAATCGGGGATCGAAAAGCTCACCAAAGTTCCCGGCTTCGAAGTCGATGTGAATACAACACTCACTCCCGAAGAGTTCCGGCAGGTCATAAAAGATTTTGATGCGCTGGTAATTCGGAGCGGGACCAAGGTCAGCGCCCAGGCTCTGGAAAATGCCCACAATCTGAAGGTGATAGGCCGCGCCGGAATCGGGCTTGACAACGTCGATATTGATGCCGCCAGCAAGCTCGGCATAGTGGTAATGAACACGCCCGAAGGCAATGTCATAACTACGGCCGAACACGCCATAGCCATGATGCTGGCTCTTACCCGCAACATTCCGCAGGCTTCCAGCTCTCTAAAGAATGGCGTCTGGGAGAAGAAACGTTTTAAGGGGAAAGAAGTCTTCAATAAGGTGCTTGGAATCATCGGAGTCGGCCGGATCGGGCGTGTAGTGGCCGAACGCGCCCAGGGGCTCAAGATGCAGGTCATCGGCTACGATCCCTATATCAATCCCGAAGTGGTAGACACTCTCGGCATCCAGGGCGTAACTTTCGACGAGCTCTTAGAGAAATCCGACTACATTACCATTCATACTCCCATGACTTCGGAAACCCGAAACTTGCTCAATGCGGATACATTCAGCAAAATGAAACCGGGCGTTTTCATTATCAACTGCGCGCGCGGAGGAATCGTAAACGAGCAGGACCTTTATGAAGCAATCAAAAAAGGCATCGTAGCCGGGGCCGCGATCGATGTGTTTGCCAAAGAGCCTCCCATAGATAACCCGCTGCTCACACTCGATCAGGTGATAGCTACGCCTCACCTTGGAGCTTCCACCGAGGAGGCGCAAGAAAATGTTGCCATCGCCGTTGCCGACCAGATAACTGATTTCCTGACTCGCGGCACCATCCGCAACGCGGTAAACGCTCCCAATATTGACGGCGTCATTCTGGCCAAACTGCGTCCCTACCTGACTTTGGCCGAGAAGCTCGGATGCGTTCTGACCCAGATTACCAAGGGCGCTATACAGAAGGTGTCGATAGAGTACGTGGGGGACGCCTCTTCCCTGGAAACCCAGCCGCTTACTATTTCCATCCTCAAGGGCATGCTTACGCCGGTCCTTGGCGATATGGTCAACTTCGTCAATGTTCCTATCCACGTAAAGGAGAGGGATATCAGGGTGACCACCTCGGTGCGCAGCGAGGCCGAGGATTTTACTAACCTGATCAGTATTCATGTAAAGACTTCGCAAGCAGACAACCTCGTCGCAGGGACCATACTCGGGAAAAAAGAACCGCGCATGGTCCGGATCAATGATTTCCGCCTCGAAGCGGCCCTCGAAGGGCATCTACTGCTGATCCACAATATCGACACTCCGGGTACCATAGGGGCGATCGGGACCTGCCTGGGGCGGCACAACATAAATATTTCACTGATGAATGTCGGCCAGATGCTGGAACGCGGACAAAACATTATCTTTCTTCGGACGGACACGCCCGTTCCCACGCATGTCATCGAAGAACTGCTTGCGATGGATAATGTGGACATTGTCCAGGCAATCGAGCTTTAGTCCCCACCAGATAATTCAGGAGGAAAAAAGCGCCATGGCGGAGAAGGAAGAAGAGAAGGGATTTGTGGTAAAGGACCGTCGCCGGTTCACTGAGGAGCCCGAAGCGGAAGAAAAGAAAGAAAAACCGCAGCCTGAAGCGGCATCCGAGGCCGGGGAACAAAAGAGTGCCCGTCCCGAAGATGCTTCCGACAAGGAGGAACAGGCAAGGGGCCCTTTCCCGGAAGTTACGTTGGCCACCTTCATTTTCTCCCTCAGCTCGTCGGCCCTGGTGCACCTGGGAGAAATTCCCGAACCTCAAACAAATCGCACCGAGGTTGATCTGCCCATCGCAAAGCAGATTATAGATACCCTTGGCATGCTCCAGGATAAAACGAAGGGCAATCTTGACCAGGACGAGGAAAGGCTCCTCAAATCCGTGCTCTACGATCTGCGTATGCGCTACATCCAGAAATCAGGCAAATAGGAAGGGGCCGGGGTTCGCATTTGATTCTCAAGACCAGCGTTCCCGCAAAAATCAACCTGTGGCTCGAGGTGATCGGAAAAAGAGAAGACGGCTATCACGATATCTCCAGCCTCATGCTGCCAGTTTCGGTTTACGATAATATCGGGCTGGACGTTCGGCTTGGCGGCGGTAACATTTCAATCACCTGTGACCAGCCGGAAATACCCTCAGACGATCGGAACCTGGCCTGGCGCGCCGCAGATCTCTTCGTAAGAAGCGGCGCGATTGAAGCCGGGATTCACATACATCTGGAAAAGCACATTCCTTCGGGAGCCGGCCTCGGGGGCGGGAGTTCGGACGCGGGAGGCGTGCTTGTTGCCCTGAACTCATTATTTCCAAACGCCGTCCCACACAGTGAGCTGGAAAGACTGGCTCTCAGGCTGGGGGCTGATGTGCCCTTTTTCCTTCACGCAAGACCTGCCTTGGCGACCGGGATAGGTGAGAAGCTCGAATTTGCGGGCGGCACCCCGGAATATCCGCTCTTGCTGATAAAGCCGCCCGTAAATGTTCCCACGGCGTGGGTATATCAAAGTTTGCGTTTGACAAAGGGCGCAGCCAAAATTAAACTAAATAGTTTCAGCGCGCACCCTTGGCAGATTCAGGAACTGATTGAAAACGATCTTGAATCGGTTACCGCATCCCGATACCCGGTCATTGCAGACCTTAAGCAATGGCTGCTCGGCCAGGGCGCGCTGGCTGCGTCAATGAGTGGAAGCGGGCCGACCGTGTTTGGAATTTTCAGGACCCGGCAAGCCGCTGCGGCTGCGGAAACCGACGCAAAAAGGGATTGGCCGGACTGCTGGGTTAATGCCGCCGAAGTGATCGGTCATGGATGCAGATATTAACGGGGGCGTATTTATCGTTGCGCCTCCGCTGTGATCTAGTACCGCATAAGCGGAATATTGCGTTGGGGCGTGGCCAAGCGGTAAGGCACGGGTCTTTGGAACCCGCATTCGGAGGTTCGAATCCTCCCGCCCCAGCCATTTTTTTCTGTTGCGAGAAGACTTGATGGGTTGCGCTTCGCTCCACCCATCCTACGGGTTTTTCATAGTTTCAGGGTGTCCCGGAGGGACATGAATAACTGTTCCTGAAGATTGGCGCTCATCTCGCTTTTTGAAAATTTCCCCTTTCATCAAAGGGGGACGGGCGAGATGGGCTGTAATTATTTTTTGCTCAGGCGTGCAAATTGCCATTATGTGGAGCCGTCTCACTCTTTTTACCGGAAACTCGAACGCCGCCCTTGCCGATAAGGTTTGTTCGCGGCTGGGGATACGTCCGGGCAAAGCCCTTATCACCCGCTTCAGTGACGGAGAAGTCCGGGTGGAAATAGGCGAAAACGTCAGGGGGAAAGATACTTACGTGCTCCAGTCCACCTGCCCGCCCGTCAATGAAAATCTGATGGAGCTGCTGGTGATCATAGATGCCCTCAAAAGGGCATCAGCGCACCGGATTAACGTAATAATTCCCTACTACGGCTACGGCAGGCAGGACCAGAAAGAAAAGCCGAGGGTCCCGCTTGCCGCCAAGGTGGTTGCCGACCTTTTGAGCGTCGCCGGGGCTGACCGCGTGATCACAATTGATCTGCATGCCGACCAGATTCAGGGCTTTTTCGATGTTCCGGTGGATCATCTTTTTGGGACTATCGTTTTGGGCGACGCACTTAAAAGCGAGATACAGGGAAACGAGATTGTAGTAGCCCCCGATTCGGGGGGGGCCGAGCGCGCGCGGCTTTTCGCATCCCGGCTCAAGCTCGATCTGGCTCTGATGGACTATCGCGAGGAGAACGGCACCTATCCCAGGATCGTTGGAAACGTCAAAGGGAGAAAAGTCATAATCCTCGATGACCTCGTCGATACCGCACGGACCATTTTACGCACGGCACGCGCGGCCGAAACGGCCGGAGCCGAGGCAATCGATGTCTGCGCCGTTCACCCCGTGCTCTCGGGAACATCTGTGGAAAAGATAGAATCTTCTCTCGTCCGGAAATTGATCGTGACCGATACAATTCCACTTTCCGAAAGAGCGGAAGCCTGTAAAAAAATCCATACTGTGAGCATTGCGCCCCTGTTGGCCGAAGTTATCAAGCGGGTGCATTTTGAGGAATCGATAAGCTCAATATTCAACTTAACTTGAACACCGCAGCTAACGTGTCCTGCCTCGAAGCTCCTTGTTTAAAAGAGAGTTCAAGGTGGGCCGGGCGCCGGATAAATCAGGAGGTACAGCTAAATGAGTCTGGAACTTAAGGCGGTAACAAGAGACAGGACCGGGAAAGGCGCGGCGCGAAACGTGCGCAGCGTTCTGAGGGTCCCGGCGGTGCTTTACGGACCGAAAACCCAGCCGACCCCCCTTTCGGTTTCGGCTTTGGAGTTGGAGAAGCTTCTCAGGGAGACGCGAGGCGAGAGCAAGCTGTTAAATCTAAATGTCGAGGGCGGCCAAAGCAGGCAAGTGCTCATTCGCGAAGTTCAGACACATCCCTACCGGAGGCGTTTTCTGCACGTCGATTTCTATGAAGTGCCCCTGGATCAGCCCATAACTGTAGAAGTAGTTGTAGAGCTGTTCGGTGATTCGATAGGGGTGCAGAAGGGTGGAGAGCTGAACCTGATTCAGCGAACGCTCGCCGTTCGCTGCCTGCCAAACCAGATCCCGGAAAGTATCCGGATCGATGTGAGCAAGCTTGATATCGGGGAGATGCTCCACGTCGAGGACCTTTTAGCGGAGTCTTCCTACGAATTCGAGGAGGATGCGAGCGTAGGGGTCGTGAGCGTGGTGTCTATTCTGGAGAGCGCGGCCCAGCCTGCCGAAGAAAGCCCGAAGAAATAGCGCCTTGCAGGTATTTGAAATGGCTCAGTCCCTATGGGTGATGTCTGCCGCAACGAAGAGCAAATCCTTGCCCTTATAGGGCTTGGAAATCCGGGAAAAGAATACGAGAACACCCGCCACAACGTGGGGTTCCAGGTCCTTAGCCATCTGATTGCCAGCTATTCGCCCGGTATGGTGGAGCGCAAGTTCCGCGCTTCCTGGGGCTTCGCAATGGCCGAAGGGCGAAAAATCCTGTTTGTGAAGCCGCTCACCTTCATGAACAGGAGCGGCGAGGCAGTGGGCGAGATCATCAAGTACTTCGGAATCCCTCCGTGCCAGATGCTTGTCATTCATGACGACCTGGACCTCCCGTTCGCCCGGATTCGCATCGCCCAAAGAGGCGGCTCGGGCGGGCACAAGGGCATCCAGTCCATAATCGAACACGTCGGCAGCCCCGATTTTCCACGTCTAAAGATCGGGATCGGCCGCCCGAAACACGGTGAGCCGGTCGAAACCTTTGTCCTCCAGCCCCCATATCCGGAAGACCGGGAAATCTTCGAAAAAATGACGGCCCAAGCTGAAAAAGCAGCCCGGGCCGTTCTCGCTACATGCTTGTCCGATGCAATGAATGAGTTCAATCGGCGCGACTAGGTCGGTTTCTATCCTGGAGTTAGGCTACTGCCGAAGCGCCTCGAGATGATTGCCCGCCTGCTGAATATCGTGGGGTAGCTTCCGTGACAAGGTGCGCCGTTTCATCACCGTAAAAGGCCGCTCCCGGACAAAAACTCCATGGGGCAGCAGTGGTCCCCGAAACCGAGTATCGCCGCCATTCCCCTTACGGCCAGCAATGCGCCCATCAGGATGATGAAAATGGCAGCCGCCCGTTCGCCGAAAAGACGTATCCGGGCGGAGACAAGCGAGACTGACAACCCTGCAGCGAGCAACGCTGGAATGGTCCCAAGCCCGAAAGAGACCATGGTGACAAATCCCCTGAGGGGGCTGAGCGTGCTTGCCGCCGCAACCAGCATAGCCCAGGTCAGACCGCAGGGAAGGAGGCCCACAAGAAGGCCAAGCCCTAACTTGGAACCGGGGGCACCTGAGTTCGTAAGCTTCGCCAACTGCTTGCCCAAAACCGGTGCTTGAGGCGCGAGCAGCCGGGTCACAAAAGTGGGCAAAGGCAAGGTCCGAGAAACTATCAGACCCAGGCCAATGAGGGCGAGTCCCGAGGCAACGGCAAAGCCCGCCCTGTATTGCATCGAAAATCTGTGTACCTCAAATGAACCGAAAATACCCGCGACAATGGCTCCCATAAGGCCATAAGTGAGTATACGCCCGGCATGGAACGCGAGGTGATGCAAAAAGGCCCCGGGAAAAAGGGAAGCTCCCTCATTGCCCGCTCCAGCACAAGATGCGGCCTTATAGCGCAGAGACCACGCAATAACGAGCGGTCCGCACATCCCCAGGCAGTGGAGGCTGCCAGTCAGCCCCACAATGAAAGGAACAAATGTTTCCAGCATATCGGGTAAGATTATAGCAGGAGTGGAGGAGAAGTTTACTCATAATCCTGCGAAAAACCCAATGACAACTTCTATGAGATCTGAGCCCTACAAATAGCCGAATACGAAGATATAAATAATAACGTATAAACCGCAGACGTGCCCTGGAGGATCGAAGATGCCTGACATTAACAGTGCGAACGGGCACAGGACAGCTAATGTGCTGAACAATATGGAAGTAGATCGGGGGCTGATAAACTTCATCGCAGGCATCCAGGATGCGTGATTTCAGGTTCCTGACGCTCAACCGTTTGGAATAGGCTGTTCAATCATTTTTGCCCTTCCAGATGTCTTATCTTTTCCTTTACCCAGGAACGCACCAGTTGTGCCCTGTCGATCCCTGATCGCCTGGATTCCCGGTCGATCACTCTAATGTCCTTTGGGTCAAGTCGCAATTGGATCAGCCGTTTCGCCGGGCGAGTAAACTTGAGATCACCCTCTGTCCAGCCCTGAAAGTCCTCGGGACCATGCGCCTCCCAGAACCGCTCGAGATCCTCATCATCCATGGCGGGGATTTCGGACACGTGTTTTACTGTTTTCTTCACGGAGTCTTTCTCCTCTTGCTGTAAGTATCTCTCTGATTCCTGTTCATATCTCTGGCAGTTATGACTTTAAGGACATTTGTTTTCGCTTCAAGACCAAATTGACAAACCTCCTCCGAAGACAGTACCCTTCCAAGTACGAGCAGATACCTGCCTGCAAAAGTTCGTCCATAAATAAAATGGCATTCCCGGTAAGTGATTGAAAAGGCGTCAGGATCATCGTAGACGGCCTCTTCAATTTCCCACATCTCAATCCTATGCTTGCTGAACAGCTTTTCCTCTACACCTGAGGAAACCGTGAGTTCACACTGGAATACCTTCCCTCTGCCCATGGTTCAGGATTTCCTTTACACTCAGTATCTTAGAGTATCTATTAGTATCTGTCAAGGTACACAGCAATGAAGTAGAATCGAAACTGAAAGCAGGCTGAAATTCGATAAAGTTCGATGACGGGAAAACTTACCGCATGCTCCTCACGTAACGCACAATGGCCCAGGTTTCATCATCTGTCATCGTGGCATAGAGAGGGGGATGCCTGTTGAACCCGAAGCGTATTTTATAGAACATTTCACCGTCGCTCTGGTCCTGCACCTGTTGACTTTCGAGGTTTGAGGGTAGGGGGGCGAAACTTTGTCCAACCGTGCCGTTGCCATCGAGCATGGGCCCGTGACAGTGCACACAGTAGAGCTGATATCTTTCCCCTCCCCGGGCAACCATTTTAGAGTCGTTGGGGATGGGGTTTACAAGCTCCATGGGGTTTGCTTCACGCTCAACCCAGATGCCTCCATCGACAGGTATGGTCTTTTTCGGCATCTGCGGGAATTCCTGGTTGTAGGCCTGCACTGCCTCGTCGTCCCTCATCTCGGCATAATAGCAGCCAAACAGGGTCAGGGACGAAAAGGCGAGCAATGCGATGAGTACTGCGCGTATAAGCAAGTGAGTGGATGCGCTTCGGGCTGCTTTCATTTCGGCGCCTCCATCTTCTGCATTTCTGAGACCGGCCCTGAAACGTGCTGGGGCACCACCGGGGTTGATTCCGGCCCGGGAACCAGGCCATGGGGATTGGCCGGATTATAGGAAGAATAGATCGACTGACCCGGGATATCCGGGATAACACTGAAGTCCCAGCCCGGAGGCCCTTTATCCCCAATGACAAAATAAATCAGCAAACCCCATGCGAGGAATCCTGCCGCGATTGCGCCGACGATGGACCAAGTCTTAACCCAGCTAAATTCTTCTTCCGTGCGCATCTCAGGATACTCCGCTCTTAAAACCTGCTGCCGTTGGCCCAGACGTAAATCAAGTAGGAGAAGGACCATGCGGCTATAATGAAGTAAGTGAAGATGAGAAAAGGAGCTATCGGGTTTTTTTCCAGATGATGTCCGCTCTCACGCTCATGGTACCGTCTTTCCTCGAGTTCAGCCTCCGTTCTGGCTATGCGTCTTCTCGGGTAACTTGCCCAGGCGAGATAGACCATAATCAGAGATATCGCGCCCAGAAAGAGTGCGATCATTTCATACTGAAAATCGACCCAGACAAAGAATCGCATGTTCGTATCCGTTCAACGGTGATAGAGGCCAAGCCCCAATGCGGCCGCGAAGGCGATAAAACACATAGCTACGATCAGGCACAGGGTAATCGTGTGAACTCTGCGTTTTGTGCGGCTGAGGGGTGTAATAGGCTGTGAGAGAAGGTCTTTTCCAAGCGGCAGATATCTCGCGCGCTCCTGGTCGGAAAACTGCCCCGCCCGGAGTGCCCAGATAAACGCCACGAGGCTCACGGTCAAACTGGTTCCAACAAGAAAAAGCCATCCTGCGTAATAGATCATTTTTCTTTCACCACCGGTTCGTAGGCCGCGTCGATACCTCTCGGCTCAGCGTGGGCGTCTGTTTGCCCGATAAATGTCACGGCCACATAGTTGCCCACGTCCCAAATCTTCTCGGACTGGAGGTCCTTTTTGAAGTAAGGCATCGCGGTGCCCGTGATCCCGTTCATTATCTGGTAATAGAGTATCCCTCCGGATATCCCCCTGTCCTTGAGGATTGTAAAATTGAGCGGAGGAGGATAAAGATAAGGCTGGGCCGGACCCACACCGTCTCCTACCGGACCATGGCAGCCGATGCAATAGCTCTGGTAAATCCGGTGTCCCCGTTCGAGGCCGGCAGCAGAGGTCGGATAGGGGTTGGGCAGCACTCTCCAGCCTTCCGGAACATGGGAATGGATCCATTCGACATTCTTCACCGGACCTGACTCGAATGCTGCTATCGATTCGGTTTTCCAGTAATCCTGCCGTGCCATTCTTCCATCAGCCAATTTGAATCCAAGACTCTGCTCGTAGGCCGTAAGGGCCTTGATTTTTTCCGGGCCGAGAAACTCCCAGGAGGGCATAAGTGACTCGGGGCGGGTGAACCTCGGATTGGCGAAGTGTGCCAGGTGCCAGTCGTTGGGATGTTCTCCGCCTTCCTGAGAAAGGTCCGGACCTGTGCGCTCGGTGCCTATAAGGTGGGGCGAGTCTGCGACGTAGTCTCCTTCTTGCGCTATCCTGTCGGCGCCGATATCCCAGTCGAAGTTGCGAATGAACTGCGTGTGGCAGTAGGTGCAGCCATTGTTCACATAAACCGAACGCCCTTCATCTTCGAGTTCGGTACGCGGCCTGAAGATATCCGAACCCTTCTCGCTCATCGTTAGCCAGGGCAGGACGACAAACATGAAGAGCACCGGGGCAAAAATGAGCAGCCCCCCGAGGATTAATACGGCCGGTGTCATCCTCATTGTGGTTCTCCCTGAAACGCTTCTCCAAATATGCGCTCGCCAAGGGCCTGATCGCCCCGGATGGTCCTGATTACGTTATAGAGGCCGATGAACGCCGCCCCAATGATCAACAATCCTATAGACGCACGCATTATAAAATAGATCTGGACCATGGGCAGAGTGCGGTAGACGGTTGTTCCGTTAAGCCAGGCGTTGCCCTGGATGAGGCCTGCGCAGGTCAGCACCAAGAAAAAACCGGCCATTCCAAGAACGAGCAGCCAGTATTGAACATCGGCCAGACGGCCGCTGTAGAGCGGTTTCCCCGTAATCCTGGGGAGCATGTAATACAGCCCCCCCAGTGCGATCATCCCCGCAAATCCGAAAACCCCGATGTGAGAATGCGCGATAACCCAGTTATTCAAGTGAGTTACCCTCTGCACGACCGGCAGCGCCTGAAGTGATCCCTGGGTGCAGGTCAGGATATACCAGACAAGACCTGCCATGATGAATCTTCCTCCGATATCTGCGTGGATAAGCCCAAGCCTGCCCCGCATCGTGAGCCAGAGGTTCACGAGTACCGTGAAGACCGGAATAATCATTGCGATGCTCCCGGATACCGCCATCGTCTTCAGCCAGACCGGTATGGGGGCCTGAAGGATGTGATGGGCCCCGATATGGGTGTAGATGACTAAAATTGTCCAGAAGCCGACGAGCGAGAGAGAATGGCTGTACACCGGACTGCGGGCGACCCTGGGTATAACGTAATAGGCTATGGCAATCGAGAGAGGGGTTAAGAACAGCCCCACGATACCATGTCCGTAAAACCACGCCAGAATTGCATCCGGCAAGCCGGTTATCGCGCCTTTCATGTTAAAGACGGCATGTCCGAAAAAGTAGATAAACCAGGTATATACCAGGGATGCAAATATATACCAGACTGAGACGTACATCAGTTTTTCCTGCCGGTTGGCGGCTGTCTGCAGCAGGTTTACGAACATGAGCGCCATGGACAGCAAAATCCCTATGTTGGCCGGCCAAATCCATTCGGCGTACTCTCTGCCCTGGGAGTATCCGAGATCGAGCGCCACGATACCGGTAAGAATAGACAGGTTCCAGACCCACAGGGAAACCTTCCCGAGCTTCTCGTTCCACAGCGGGGTCCGCAGCACCGCCGGGAGAATGTAGTAGGCGCCCCCGAGCAGCGCAGACCCGACGAAACCGAAGATCATGGTGGTGGTGTGCATCGGGCGAACCCTGCCGAAAACCAGCCCGGCAATGCCTCCGTAAAGGTCGGGAATGACCAACTGAGTGGCGGCTGCAAAGCCCTCCAGGGTGCCGAGGGCAAACCAGAGGGCCGAACTCAGGAAAAAAAGTTTTGCGGTCCCGTTTTCTTCAACCTTTAGAAGCTGCACTGCTTATACCTCATCAATTCGGAACTGTCTTAGTGATGACAACCAAGATAGCAGTCGAGTTGCGCCTTTCTCTCCGTGTGGCATGTAATGCAGAAATTCATCTGGAAATCCACTCTGCGCAACCGGTCCATCGACGGAACGTCTCCGTGACATCTCAGGCAGTCAATTTGTGCCATTATGTGCGGACTGTGCCTGAACTTTACAAAATCGGGAACAAAGTAGATTCGCACCCAGGGGACTGGGACCTTTTTGTCCAGATACTCCTTCTCTTTCTCAATCTCGGGATGCATCGGAATTATGTATTTATGGCAAAAGAAACACTTCTCGACTTCCGGCAGTCCCGCGTGCTCCGAGCGCTCTACGTAAGGATGGCAGAAACGGCAGTTGATCTGTTTGACCCCGGCATGAATGCGGTGGCTGAAAAAGACAGGCTGGACCGGTCCAATGTCTTGTCCAGGGAACAGGTAAAAGAAGTAGATAAGGGTGAGCAAAAGTAGAACGGCCGCACAGAACCACCCTATCCACCACCTTGCTTCTTTTCTGGTTGCCTTGGTACCCTCAGCCATTTTCTCTCAGTCGAAAATAATGGGAGACATTTTCCAATCGCCCGGCGCGCCAGGATCTCATGCCAGGTCTATCACATTGGCTTCCGGCTCAAGGGCTAAAGCCAGTTTCGGGTCGGAAACCGCCAGAACCGGGTATTTCTGTAAAAAAGAACATACGCAGAAGGCGAAAAGCCCCAGCCACCCTATGGTAATAAGTACTTCAAAGATTCCCAGCGGAAGCGATTTGCTCTTCACTATCGACGGGGTAACCAGAAGAAATTTTTCCAGCCAGACCCCAATCAGAATCCAAATGGAGATCATGGTCAAACGGACCGGTTCCAATTTTATTTTTCTGAACACTAAAACAATGAAGGGGATCAAGAAAAGCACCATGAGCACGGTCCAGGCCAGCGCTGCCCACGGATCGTAAATAACGCGCCAGATCACGTATCGGGTCTCATCGGGCAGGTTGCCATACCAGATGACCAGAAACTGAACATAGAAAAAATCCAAACCAACAACACAGAAGGCGAAAGTGAGTTTTCCGATGTCGTGAAACTGCTTCTTCTCGATGGCGTTGCCCATCCCCAGTTTCTTGACGCCGAATGTGGATAGAACGGCCAGAAGCGCAAGCCCCGCGTAAAAAGATACCGCGAAATAATAAGCCCCGAAAAGCGTACTGAACCACTCCGGATTAAGCGACATCATCATGTCGAACGCCACCAGCGTCATGACGAACGCATAGAGAATTACGTATGCAGTTGACAGTGCCTGCTGAGCGCTCTGGCGTCCTTCCGGGCTCGGGACCTTTTCCAAGTATTCCAGGTCGCTCTTGACGGAATTGTAGGCCAGCAGGGCCGCTGCACAGATAAGGGCAAGGAGCCCGATGCTCTCTCGTGCAAAGAAAAAGGGCGTATTGAGCCAGGGCGCTTTATGCCCTGCAGGCTCGAGTACCCACCAGAAAGCGCTCTGCCTGCCGAGAAACAGGGGCCAGAGCAAAATGAACGTAAACGGGAGAAAAAAGATTACCGATTCTGAGAGCCGCTTTACGGGCCTACCCCAGGTCGCGTTGGTCAAAACGAGAACCGGAGAGAGGAGGAAAGTCCCGAACCCGAGACCTGTCCAATAAACATAGTTGGTCAAATAAGCGGACCATGCCCTTTGAGCGTCGCCCGCAAACAACTGGTAGGCAAAGGCCGCCGCGCCGATCAGAAAAAAGACCAGGCTCACCACTTTCAACCTTCCCCAGTTGAACGACATTTTTGCAAAGTCAATTTCCCGGTAGATCTCACTCTTCAATCTGACGGACCTCCTCGGCCCCTGAATCGCTCAGGATGTTCGAGACCTGGCCGCAGTCAGCATCCGTGCAATAAACCACAATCCCGAACCGGTCCTGGCTGAAGCGTTTGTCGTAATGGGTGGGGAGGCGCATTTGCGGCATCCTGTTCAGAAAAAGCAAACCTCCCAGCGTAAAAAGCACAGCTAGCAGGATGAAGAACTCGAAACCCGGTATAACTGAAGGTATTATCGGGATCGGAGGCTTGCCCCCTACTATGAACCTCCACTGGCTTGCAGTGTAGACGGCAAGAAAAATCCCGGTCAATAATCCGAGAATAGCTCCCGTAAGGGTGAAGAAACGTCCCGGCCCCAGAGGCGGCTCGCCCAGCGCTTCCCGAATTTCTTCAATACGCATCGGTGAATAGACAGCGCCGATGCTGATTTTTTCCCTCTTGAGGCCTTCGACTGCGGAAAGCACCTCGTTTAAATATGCGAAAATCCCGACTACAGCCAGCTTTTTAGCCATCGCAGTTTCCCCTTACTCTTTCCTGACCGGCACGGGTATCGCCTCCTTTACCTCCGTTATCGCGATGGTTGGGAGAAACTTCGCGAACAGAAGGAAAAGAAAGAAAAACAGGCTGAACGAACCAAGAAGGATGCCCAATTCGACCGGGGATGGATACTTGTAGACACCCCAGGAATAGGGATCGTATTCGTGGGCCTCGGAGCCCGCAATGATCACGAGGCGCTCGAACCACATCCCGATGTTTACAAGGATCCCTATCGAGAACAGGGCGGGCAGACTGGTCCTGATTTTCTTGAAGAATAGAAATATCGGGACGACCGCGTTGCAGACGATCATCAGCCAGAAGCACCAGGAGTAATAACCTGTCATACGCCACATGTACTGGGCCTCTTCGGCTTTGCCGCCGCCATACCATGCCATGAAATGTTCAACCATATAGGAATAGCCGACTATCAGACCCGTAAGGATTATCGTCTTGCCGATATTTTCAAGCACTTCCATCGTTATAAGGTTTTCGAACCTGAAAATTTTGCGCATGGGGATCAGAAGCACGAGCACCATTGCAAGCCCGGAATGAATCGCGCCGGCAACGAAGTAGGGGGCGAAAATAGTGCTGTGCCACCCCGGAACGATGCCCAGGGCGAAGTCCCAGGAAACGACGCTGTGAACCGAGATAACGAGCGGGGTGGCAAGGGCCGCAAACAGCAGATAGGCTGTCCCGTAATTCTTCCAGAAAAAGTTCGACCCCCGCCAGCCGAGCGAGAAAAAACCATATATCCTGTTTTTCAAGCCGGTAGAGCGGTCCCTTATAGTCGCCAGATCGGGCAGCATTCCCGTATACCAGAAAAGGAAACTGACGGTGAGATAAGTCGAGATCGCAACAACATCGAAGACCAGAGGCGACTGAAAGTTTGGCCACAGATTCCGTTGGTTCGGATATGGAAGTATCCAGTACACTAACCAAACGCGCCCCAGATGGATGAGCGGGAACAGTCCGGCTATCATTACCGCGAAGATAGTCATCGCCTCGGAGCTTCTGGAAATGGTTGTTCTCCAGGATGCTCGAAAAAGGAACAAGATAGCCGAGATGAGGGTGCCGGAATGTGCGATACCTACCCAGAATACAAAGTTCACCAGGTATGAGCCCCACATCGTGGGATGGGTAATATTGGCCACCCCGAGGCCCGTTGCGATCTGGTACCCCCAGGAAAAAGCGCCTACAAGAACGCCCAGCCCGGCAATCGCTAAACAAAGCCAGTAAAAGCCGCCGGGATTCCACATAGCACCCAGTATCTGATCATCCACCGAGCCGTAGGTGGTCAGCCCCTGCGGTCCCGCAGCTTCCGTCATCCCATGCGAAACTGTCATCCCCATTTCTCAGCGTCCTTCAGGACCTTAATCAGATGGTAATCTTCCGAGTTACCTTCTTCAGGTAGATCACCGCCGGCTTTGTATTGAGGTGCACCAGCACCTGGTAAGCCCTGACATCGTTAATCAACTTGGACACCCTGCTGTCCGGGTCGGTCAGGCTGCCAAAGATAAGGGCGCCGGTAGGGCAGGTCTGCGCACAGGCTGTCGTAAAGTCCCCGTCGCGCACTTTTTCGCGGCCTTTGGCTTTGGCGTCGAGTTTTGCCTCTATGATTCGCTGGACACAGAAAGAGCACTTCTCCATTACGCCCTTTTGTCTCACCGTAACGTCGGGGTTAAGCTGCCACTTAAGCGGCTCGGGCCTGGTGAAGGTAAACCAGTTGAAGCGCCTCACTTTGTAAGGATCGTTTTGCGAGCAGAAACGCGTTCCGAAGCAGCGATTGTAAATCTGGTTATTGAGCCCCTCCACGCTATGCTGCGGGGCGAAAATAGGGCACACATACTCACATGTGGCGTTGTCGCAGTGCTGACAAAGCATTATCAGCCATTTGGCGGAAGTCTTGCTGTCGTCGAAATATCGCTGGACCCTTATCCATGACATTTCGCGCCCCTTAATGACCTGCTCCCGTTTTACGACGGCAACATTATTTTCCGAGTAACATCCGACTACGCAAGCGCTGCAGCCAATGCACCTGTCCAGGTCCACGACCATTGCCCAGCGATAATCTTTATACATTTGAGGCGGATAGAAATCTTTCGACTTCTCGTAGCCAATAGGCAAAGGGTAATCGATGTAGGGCTTTTCTCCCGCTGCCGCCATCCTGTTTCTCTCTTCCAGGGGCATTGCCTGCGCCAAGTCGCGGTCATGCTGGAAGAAGCTTCCGTCTGTATTGGCAATATCGAAAGTACCGCCTGTCTTTTCGATTTTTGGGTTTAGCTCATGACGCAGGATAGCGCCGCAAACCGGGTCGATATCAGGAGCAAGCAATTCGAAAGGATTAGCCGGGAGCCCGTTTGCAAACCTGCCGAAGCTCGAATGTCCCTGGCCTACCGGTATTGCGACGACGCCCTCCGGTACAGTGTAGATGGGAAGGGCCGGAATTTGGACGGTCCCATAATCCGTTTTTACCTCAAGGAGGTCCCCTTTCTTCAGGTTCAATTTCCCGGCGGTCTCCGGGTGGATCTCCAGCCACCCTCCCCATGTCGCCTGGGTCATCGGGTCGGGGATCTCCTGGACCCACAAGTGGTTGGCCATCCTGCCGTCAAAGAACTGTACGGTTGGATAGATGACCAGGGGCGTGGCTGCCCCCGGCTGTTGCGCCGGTTCGGGGAAACTAAACGCCGGTACGGGCAGGGAAAGCGCCTGGGCTGCTCCGGGCTGCTCCAGCCAGTACCCGCCCTGCTTGATCAAATTCTGCCAGAAAGTGTCAAACGATTCTATACCTGCCTCGGTCGATATTCGCGTCCAGTAGCCCTGGAGTGCATCGTAGTAGTCCTTGAAGGGAAAGCTGTCTTCTCCTTTTATCTTTTTCCCCGTTGAGATCAGTATATCCCCCATGTGCCTGGTATTGAAAACCGGCCCCATCACGGGTTGCATGAACCCGGTTACTCCCGGTCTGGGTGAATAATCTCCCCAGGACTCGAAGGAATAATTGGTGGGCAGAACCAGATGAGCCAGGGCGCCGGTCTCGTCAATAGCCGGAGAAAACTCCACCACAAAAGGAACGGCTTTCACCGCTCCGGCAAAATCCCAGGATTTGGGGAGCGAGAAAACGGGATTTACTCCCCGGAAGATTAAAACGTCCACTTCTCCGGAGCGCATCCGGCCAGCAAGCGTTTTGACCTCCTCGGCTCGCGCGCTCACGCTATAGGAGGATTCCCGGTTGAAGTCGATAGCAGAAAGGCTCGCAGGTTTGATCGTGCAGAGCAGATTTGCGGCAACCGCAGTTTCGGTTGCGTTGGGCAGACACTGTGAAAGTCCTTCGGCGATCGCCAGAGGCCGAGTCGCCTCGGCAAACCTCTTCGCAACGGCTTCGATGAGGCCTGGATCGCACCCGGCTGTTGCGGCAGCCTTGTCGACGGGCCAGTCATTGACCATCGAAGCAAGCGCCGCCCTGCGATCTGCAGGAAGGCCGGGGGCGAGGTTTTTGTCAAGGATTGCCCGAAGAATCCCAAGTCCGACCGCGTACTCCGTTCCGGGACGCGTCGGAATCCAAAGGTCGGCATTGTTTGCCGTCATCGAAAGCCGAGGTCCGACGAAGACGAAGGTGTTTTTCCTCTCACCCGAGATTGGATGAAAGGAACCGTACTGGCGGGCAAATTCGAGATTGGATATCCATGTTTCGAGAAAGCCTGCATTAAAAGATATGAGAAAATCGAGTTCATCGAACCGGTATGCCGGAATAGCGTCACGGCCAAAAACTACCTGGTTGGCTTTTTTCAGCGGCTCATAGGACCAGGCTTCATACATTATATGGCCGTTTTGCTGGCCCATTTCGTTTAGCCAAAACCCGGTCAAATCGTTTAAAGATCCGGTGATCAGATCGGTCATGACGACGATGCGGCCCCCGTCGCCTTTGCGAACCGCCTCAGCCAGCTTCGTGGCCAGGATCTCTTCGCCCCGCTCCCAGGGAATATGATCGAAGCCGCCGGCATCATTTCGCAGCATGGGACCCGGGTACCGGTCGGGGTTGTAGAGGCCGTGCAGCGAAGCCTGCCCCCGCATGCAGAGCTTGCCTCCGCTGATCGGGTGTGCCGGATTGCCTTCCACCTTTACGATCCGCCCCTCACGATTCTTGGCCAACATACCGCACCCGGCCGGACACTCGCGGCAGGTCGTGGCGTAATATACTGCCTTTCCGGGGACGACATCTTCAGGCGGATTAATGAAAGGAATCAGATACCGCGTGGCCGGCTCACCGCAACCGCTTAGCACCGCTCCTGTCCCGACGATTCCGAAGAGCTTGAGAAATTCTCTACGACACAAATCAGGCATCTGCCAAAGCCTTGCGATTCAGTAAGGGGAACGGTTGTGAAGGACACTGAAAATTAACCGAAAGAGCCCTGCCCAGACGTTGGTTGGTTGACGGCAGGACCCTGTTCGCCAAAAATAATATCACCGCTTGCAATTACAATAGCCTGGTTGTTTTTTTGCGGTTTTCAATCTCGATAAATATCGTGGTATTTAAAGCCGGCTCTCTTATTTTGCTTGTGCCTTCTTCAGATCGGCGACAATCACTATTACATTCTCCGGTTTAAGATATTTCTTCGCCACTCTGAGAATATCTTCCTGTGTCACCGCGTTTATCAGCGAGGCGTACCTGTCGGGGTAATCAGACCCGAGTCCGTAGAATTCGATCTGCGCCAGGAACTTTGCATAATCCTGCTGGAGGCTGTATTTCAATGGGAAATTGCCTATCAAAAACTTCTTTGCCGCCTGGAGTTCTCCCTGTGAAACCGGCTCGCGCTGGAGCCGCTCCAATTCTTTTTCAGCAAGCGCCGTCGACTCTTTGGCGGACTCATTCCTGGTCTGGATAACAACGCGAAAAGAACCCGCATGCCTGCGCGCGACGAGGAGGCTTTCGACCGCATAGGCAAGCCCCTTTTTGATACGTATCTCAGCCATCAGCCGGCTCGACAAATCCCCTGAGCCCAGAATCTGATTCATCACCTGAAAGGGGTAATAGTCCTCGCTGGCTCTATCCATGGCCGGGCAGCCGATTATGATCGTGGCCTGCGTCACGGGCTTGTCGATGGCGACGTTTACGGTTCCTTCGGCGAACTCGGTTCGAAACGGCGTTTCAGGTATCTGGGCCGCTTCCCACTCAAGCAATTTGGGAACTATCAGGGTATTCACTTCCTGCGGGGTTATGTCCCCCCCGATCACCAGCACGGAGTTGTTCGGCCGATAAAAAGAGGAGTAGAATTTTGAAAGTTCTTCCGCACCAATTCCCGCAACCGATTTATCCGTACCCTCGACCGGGCTGGCATAAGGGCTGTTCAGGAAAAGCGCCCTGTCGAAGGCCCTGCTCGCGACCTCCATCGGATCGTCCTCCTTTGCTCGCAACGCTCCGATGATGTCATCTTTTTGTCCGTCCACATCGGCTGCGGGGAAGGTGGGATGGACGCTTATCTCCGTGAATAGACCGACCCCCGCATCGAGGTCCTTTTTGAGCACCTGCATGCCGATTATGGCAAAGTCTTTGGAACAATCGGCGTCAAGATTGGCCCCAATGAAATCAAGCCGGTCATTTATCTCGTCGAATGAAAAAAACCGGGTCCCGAGCAGGATAGACTTGGCAGTCAGGTTAGCGAGGCCTTTCTTATCCTGAGGATCTCGCCAGGAACCGGCGCCGACCAGGAGTTGGAGCGTAACAACCGGAACCGAATGTTCTTCGAATACGAGCACCTGCAGGTGGTTAGGCAAATCGATCCTCTGGGCCTGCGGCATCGCGATGCAGAAGTCGCCTTTCAGCAGAGGCGCAATCAGGACCAAAATAAAAACGATACAGATTTTCTTTCGATTCATTGCAGCCGCTCACACTCTACGGGATAACTTCATTGCGGATATTGGAAGCGCGAAGCCTTATGCTCTTATCCTTTATGCCGCCCGCAGGCTGGGGGACGGCCTGAGAGGGCAACTCAACGGGTGGCCCTGTGGGTTTGAGAATCCCGATATTGCGGTTTTGGGCCGTGAAGTACTTCGAGGCAACGCGTTGAATTTCCTGCGGCGTGACGCTCCGGATGGAGGGAACGTATGCGCCCATAGATGCCCAGTCAAGCGCTATTTCGTATGAAGCCAGGTTCTGGGCCAGGGAAAAGATGGATTCCTGATCGAAAACAAAGGCGGCCTCAAGCTGGTTTTTCGCTTTTTCAAGCTCCCGGGTGCCCACGGGAGTTGACTTTAGAAGCTCCATTTCTTCATAGAGAGCCGCTTCTATTTCGCCGAAATCCTTGCCTGGAAGAACGGAGACCGTGATATAAAAAAGGGACGGGTCCATGGTAAGCATGTCGTAGTCAACCGAAGATTCGAGTACGAGCGCTTTTCCGCGCACCATGCGGTCATAGAGCCTGGAACTCTTGCCCTCGGCAAGAATCGCCTTTATAACCTCCAGCACATAACCGTCCTGGCTTCGCAGATTGGGAACGTGCCAGGCGATGACAAGGGACCCGACCTGTGCAGGGCGTTCGACAATCACACGTCTTTCACCGGGCTGTTTTGGGTCCTGGATTAGAAGCTCTTGCACAGGTGTTCCGCTTGGGATTTTCCCGAACGCCTTTTCCAACTCGGGTAAGAGGACTTCTTTTTTGAAGTCGCCGGTGACCACTATAAAGGCATTGGCCGGGTTGTAGTAGGTCGCGTAGAAAGCCTTTACGTCCTCGATCGTTAATCTCTCGATGTCCTCGGTCCATCCTATTACAGGCCAGTGATACGGCTGCGACTCGTACGCGGCGGCCTCCAACTGCTCAATCAAAAAATTCTGTGGATTGTCATCGACGCGCATTCGCCTCTCTTCGAGAACGACCATCCTCTCCGTCCGGAAGTCATTTTCTCTCAGGACCAGGTTGCTCATGCGGTCAGATTCAAAAGCGACGGGCACCCCTATTCGGTCTGAGGCAAGCGTTTCGAAATACCCCACACTATCGTGCGACGTAGAGGCGTTTTGCTCCCCTCCCAGCTCATAGATTGTCCTGACAAACTCCTCACCGCTTACCTTGCCCGTACCTTTGAACATCATGTGCTCAAGCATGTGTGCGAGCCCGGTTTTGCCGTTTTTTTCGTTCCGCGACCCGGCCCGGTAATAGACCTGGAACGAAACTATTGGAGAGCTGTGGTTTTCGAGCAAAATGACTTTGAGGCCATTCGAGAGACGAGCTTCCGTAGCGTCCTTGAATGCCTCCCCCGGGGAAAGAGAAGGAAACAGCAAAAACGTAATGCACAGCACAAAAACGCCGGCCACCTTCAAGGAAACGCGCCTCCCCGCGCCGAAACAGCGCGAATATACCAAGTAAATTATGTGTCCGCCGGGAGGTTGAGCCATATGAAAGTTGCACCTCCCCACATTAGCGTTCGCCACACATATGCTGAAACCACGATAAGAATGGACAGATCAAATGCAATCCATGGATCTTCGTTAATTTTCAACAGCCGAATTTTGGTTTGGGAGACGGTAGTTAGTGATTGTATTAAGCGGCTCGATTATTATCTTTTTCGGAATCACACGAGCAAAACCTGATTTGAGCCTGGGGGACTTTGAAATGCCTGATATGGAACTGAGCCTGGAGGAACTTGCCCAAAAAGACGGCAAGGAAGGAAAGCCCGTCTATATAGCCTATGAGGGCAAAATCTATGACGTAAGCCGGAGTAACCTCTGGAAAACGGGCGTTCACATGAGGCGCCATCATTCAGGAAAGGACCTCACCGCTGATATGAGCGCCGCCCCTCACGGGCCGGAAGTTCTCGAAAGATATCCGCAGGTCGGGATTATCGGGAGTAAATCCGAAATTGGGGAAAAGAGCTTTCTCGAACCGCTGTTCAAGAAATTTCCCTTTCTTCGCAGACACCCGCACCCGATGACAGTGCATTTTCCCATTGTGTTCATGCTCACTGCGGTATTCTTTACTTTCCTCTACCTCATAACAGCGGACGCTTCATACGAAACGACAGCCTTCCATTGCCTCGCCGGCGGAGTAATCTTTACTCCGATCGTCATGCTGACCGGTTTTACAACCTGGTTCGTTAATTACCTGGCAAGACCATTGCGGTCGATAAATATAAAAGTGGCCGTTTCGATGCTCATGCTGGTCGTGTCTCTTGGCGCCCTCTTCTGGCGGGAAATGACCCCTGATATTCTCACGAGGTTAAGGGGCGTCAGCTTCATTTATTTATTGCTCATCTTTTCCCTTTGCCCTATGGTTTTAGTAATAGGTTGGCACGGGGCCAAGCTCACTTTTCCGATTGAAAGCGAAGGCTAACGCTAACTTGCTCGGGAGCATAGGGAGAAGAATGGAACTCGGATGCTGTAAGGTGCTTATCGCCGTCGATGGCTCTGAACAGACGCAGAGGCTTGTCGATTACCTGAGCGGCATAATTTCCGTCCAGCAGACGGAACTTGTTCTTTTCCATGTTATGCCGAAAGCTCCGGAATCCTTCAGGGATTGGGAGAGAGAACCATCCAGTTTACCAAATTCAGACCTTCTCAGGAAATGGGACTCCGAGCGGGAAAGACTGGTCCGCGACCTTATGCGAGATATTCGCCGCCAGCTTACAGGGATAGGCATACCCGAGTATTCTATTATGATCAGCATCCAGAAAGAAAAAGAAGGTATTGCAAGAGACCTGTTGCTGGAGGCCCAGCGCGGCGGGTATGACGCAATACTGGTGGGCCGGAGCGGCTTTGGGGGGGCCGGCGCACAGGTGCTCGGAAGCGTTGCGGCCAAAACTGCTGCAAAACTTTGTACAGTTAACTTGTGGCTGGTTGGAGATAACGCTGGGAGCGGAGGGGTGATTATAGCTATGGACCCCTCTGAAGCGGCCATGAGGGCCGTGGATCATGTATCCAAGATGATCAACGCCTCCAAAACTGCCATCAGGCTCGTTCATGTGGTTCGTGGAATTACAGTCTCCTGGACCGGCAAGGAAAAGATATTTCCGGAAGAATACAGGCAACGGCTTATCGAGGAGGCGGAAAATCAGATCATCCCTGCGTTTGATGCGGCCATCCGTATACTTGTCTCATCCGGAATCGAGCGGGAGAAAATCTCGACCAAAGTCATTTCCGGCGTCACAAGCCGCGCCGGGGCTATTTTCGAAGAAGCCCTCCGGGAAGGATATGGCACCGTGGTGGTGGGAAGAAAAGGGCTGTCCAAGGTGGCTGAGTTCGACATGGGGCGCGTAACAGGCAAACTTATCCAACTCGCAGGAGGTATTGCTCTTTGGGTGGTGGCCTGAGCCGGCCCTACACTTCCGGTAGGATTCCGATCTGCCTTTTTCGTTCTCCGCCGCTTTCCTCGTTATATTTGTGCGGGGAACCAGCTCCAGGAGAGACCGGTTCGAGCGGTGCAGGTTGGAGGAAGAATGAAATCGCTTCAGCTCCCGTCAGAGCCTATTACTGAGACCCTCAAGGTTTCGGTTGTGTGAGCCCTCCGGTTTGTCTACTCTCAGGCTTCGGCGTCCATCATACGGCTGCCCGGCCTCTTATTGCTGTCTGGAATACCACTCGAGCACCCGTCTAAGTTCCGCCGCAGACGGCGGGGCCATCATATTGCGGTTTTTCAAAATATCCACAGGCAGCAATCCCGGAACGTTATAGAATGCCGCGGTCGAGCCGTAGTCCACCTGAATTGCGGCCCCTTCAAGCGAAAGGCCCAGGAAAAGGCCCCGGCTTCTCGAGTAAGAGAGGATCTCCGCCCTGAGCAGAACGTCAGTTGCCGCTTCGGCTTGCCTGCCGACCGGACCGGCCGCTATCGAAGCGTCACCCCCGAGAGTGAATTTGCCGCCGCTTATCGCATCCAGACTGCGAATGCTTTTGAGCACAAGTATAACATCGGTGGATTGGGCGCCGATCTGCCACCCGAAGCTGCCTCCTATGAGGCGGAAAAAGACCGGGTTACTCCAAGTCCCGTCCTCATTACGCACCAGCAGCACCCCGCATCCGTAGCGGCCGCCAAAAATGAATCCAGCCTTGAGCAGATCGGGAAAAATCGCGATCCCGTGTGCGCTGCACAAGAGACTGGGCGGAATTGCACATTCCGGGATCTCCATAATCTCTTTTATGACGGCGGTTGATGCCTGAACCTTGGCTTCCTCGCTGACTCCGGCGTTTGAAAAGGCAGGTGCAAGCAAACATAGACTGAAAACTATGATAAAAACGGCAAAGGTAGCCCTCTGAGCCATGGTATATCTCCTTTCGTCTTACAATTACAATGAGTGTTTCTGTTCTCAGTTGGAGTATGAATCACTATCGCATAAATCAGGGGTGCCTTGTCAAAGGAAATAAGCGAGATGGCTCTGCTACATGTTTTGAGGGCACTTCCATCCGGTTCGTCATGCAGGCACTTCACTACCGCACCGTGTGCCCGGGCGGCGTCCGTCGGTGAGAATGCCTCCACGATTTCGTCAGGGTCGCTTTTATAGACGAAGAAACGCCGGACGGAGAATCACATTATCAGAAACTGATGCCGCCACTCCCGGACCCTGCCGGGATGGATGGTCCCTTCAAGTGTCTGGAACCGGCGCAGAAGCATCTGTTTCAAAATGGCCGATGAGTTTTGATCGAAGGCTTTTCTGCCTGCGGCCAGACAATGGTCCAGAGATTTGAAGTCCGCCCAGGATATGTCGCCTATTTCAGGGGCAATCAGGGCATCAGCGGCTGATTTCCGATGTCTGGTCAGAAGAATGCGCGAGATTTCATTGCAGCGAAACAATATCTCCATTGCGGACTTTGGCTGTGTAGCCATTCCGTGAACCTCGAGAGTGGCGTCGGAGCCAAGGACGAAATGAGCTCCCAGGGCGATCGCCGGGGCAGCGGGGACGTTATCCGTCCAGCCCCCGTCCACGAGCGTTCGACCGTTTATCTCGATCACCGGAAACATCCCTGGAATCGAGGAACTTGCGGCAACGGCGCGTCTCAAAGATCCCTTCGTCAGTACTATCTCTTCTCCCGTCAGCAGGTCCATTGCGACTGCGGCAAACCGGACCGGCAGTTCTTCTATGAGCACTTCCGGTATCAGCATAGCGAACAGCTCGTCATAGAGATCTTCCGTTACCAGCTCCATCCGCAGCATAGTGTGGCTAAGGTAGACCCCTCTTCTAAACAGCCATATGAACCGGTTAAAAAAACCGTCCGGACCTAGAAAAACGGGATTATCATCGACTGCGTTGGAGGTGGTCCTGAGGAAGAGTTCGCTTTTGAAAAGATTTTTGAGACGCGCCAAAACCTTTGCCGAGTCTCCATAGCAGGCGTAGAGGCCGCCGATTACGGCCCCCATGCTCGTTCCTACTATCAAGTCGAACCTCAGGTTCCTGCGCTCGATTTCCTGGATGACCCCCAGGTGCGACAGGGCTCGCGCGGAACCTCCGCTAAGCGCAAGAGCTGATTTGAAGCGGGACATTCAACATCCTTTTAACGTCACTGCGACAGTAAGCCCGGGAGGGGCCGATAAACCCGGCCGCATCGCCCGCCCCTGGCTCGAACATAAACCGAATTGCAAAAACCGGCCCATCCGGTGTATGCATCTATATAAAAAAATATAATCAATCGAAGGGCGGCCGAAAAGGAGCGGATTATGGCTGAAGAGCCTGTCAGGATACCGGTTGAAGGCGGGAAGATAACTATTGAGGGACTGTTTGAAGAGGGGCGGATTGGCCGAAATGCGATCCTTTGCCATCCACATCCGCTCTACGGCGGCAACATGCACAACAACGTGGTTCAGAGCGCTCGTCAGGCTTTTGCCGGCCTGGGGTGGAGTACGCTGCGCTTCAATTTCAGGGGAACAGGCGCCAGCGGCGGGCATCCGGCGCAGGGGCTCAAGGATGCCGAAGACCTGATTCCCGTCTCGGAATACCTCAACGGCCACTCCCCCGGGCGCATTGATCTTGCCGCCTACTCTTATGGAGCATGGGCAACAATGGAGGCAAGCCGAATGGGACTTTCACCGGATTCGATCATACTCATATCGCCCCCGCTGGATTTTATTTCTTTCGAGGGACTCAAACTCCCGGATGTGCCCCGACTCGTCACGATCGGAAACCAGGATGATTTCTGCTCTGTCGAATCTCTTCGGAAATGGCTCTCCAGCCAGCCTGGCGCCCCGGTAACCCTTGAAATATTTTCCGGCGTGGATCATTTCTACTGGGGGGCCGAGCGGGACCTCTCGGCAAAAATAGAAGCTTTTCTAAGGCGGAATTTTCTCAGCGGGACCCCGCCCCAAGATGTTTTTGATAAAAAAGGTGAACGGCCTGATTGAGAAACTCCCGGCACTCGACATGCAGGGAATGCCCCGCTCCAGGGATTTCGAGCAGCTCGGCATTCCCAAGATTTTCAGCAAGAAAAATCGAATTTGCCGCCGGAATCAGAACGTCCTGCGTCCCTGTTACGACCAGCGCAGGGTTGCTGATTTGTCTCAGTGAGTCCGTACAGTCGAATTGATAGATTGCCATGAGTTGAGCTTGAAATGCGTACTCCGGCTGAGGGGGCGCCAAAAGCTGCAATCGGTAGTGTTCCTCTATCGCTTTCAAGTTTTCGGCCCGGAATTTTTCACTAAAAAACAGGGGCGTGTCTTTTCGAAAGATTTCCTCGCGGTCAAGCCCCGCATTGTTTACGAGGAGCGATACTGCTTCGGGCGAGGGTGAGATACGGTTCTTGCCGCCCGCGTGGGTGCATCCCAGGAGCATGGCCCCAAGGCGCCGGGACGCAATTCTCGCCAGCTCCAGAGCGATCATTCCCCCCATCGAAAGGGAGAATACCAGCGCCTTTTCGATCCTGAGGCCGTCAAGCAGGCGGAGCGCGTCCTGTGCCATCTGCGCCATTGTGTACGGCCCGGGGGGCTTTCCGGACAGCCCCGCCCCCCGGTTATCGAAAACTATGCATCTGTAATAGTCTTTGAAAAACCCGATTTGCCCTTCCCACGTAGAGGTGCTTGCGGAAAGACCGCTTATGAAAAGGAGCGGAAATCCCTCGCCATGGATCTCATAGTTGAGATCGATGTCCCCAATGTTGATGAATGGCATCTTTTACTCTCATCCTTCTATCGGCATTCTAGATCAATTGCCCGCGGGCTGCGGCGGTCCCTGTCCGGGTTGCCGTGTTATCCACTTTGATTTTTTTTCAAAAGCCGCGGCTACGAGTTCGGTAACGATTACCCCCAGGTAAGCCCCGAAAAGGACGTCGCTGGGAAAATGCGCCCCGAGTATGACACGGCTGGCCATTACCGCCAGAGCTATAGTCAGCAAGGCCCACTTGAAGCTGCCGCTCGCCCTGAAAAGTCCGTAACACAGTGCGCCTATCGTATTGGCATGCCCTGATGGAAACGAGGCATAATTATATTGGCCGGTAAAGGGTTGGAACCCGTATATGTCTTTATCAAGCAGCAGGCCGGGTCTGCTCCTTCCGACGAGAATCTTGATCAGATCGTTTGCGATCCCTGCCAGGGCGACGGCAAGGAACAGGAAAACGGCTGCGTTTGCCGCGATTTCGTTCTTCTTGATAAACTTGAAGTAGATAAATCCGGCAAGCGCGGCCGCCAGGTAGGGCGTGGATAATCCCAGCCGCGTTATCAGCTCGGAGATGGACTTGATTTCGCCATCGATGGTCGAGCAAAAACGAGCGGCCGGCTGGTCGAAAAACTCATAACTTAAGATACAGAGGGCAATAATAGAAAAAGAGAGCAGGACAGCCCGCTTTGGCTTCATTTCGAGTCTCGCGTGATGAGCAATGGATGGGAGATTTGCCCTTTCCACCCGCAATGCCAGGTTGCCACCCGGAAATGGCGCTTCCTGGAAAGTTCCGGTTTACCCTGAAAACGACACATGTGCGCTTTGGGAGAAAGGGGAGCAAAGCCGGATTCAGGCAGTGGCCGGGATTGCTTTTATAGCAGGTTTATTGCGAAGATGTAAGTCTGCGCTTAGTAATTCATTCCCTTGCACTTTACAAAAGTGTGGAATTCTTGCCGCAGGCCGGGATCGCCCCTTTTTGAGGGGTGATTTTACCCGGATGAGCAAGCCGGTATCAAGCCTTCTCTACCATACTCCCTATTGTACATCAAAGCGGTAAACGAACTGAACGTCGGCATGCTCGTTGGACCCTTGCGCCTGGGCGCGCGCGAGGACCGTGTAATAGTAGCAGCCATTCTGGCACGGACAAGGAGCGGTGCAACCAGTCGCAGCAGTTTGATAGTTATCGATGACTTTAAGGTAAACCGTGTAGCCGTTGGGCAACGGTAAGGTCGTGTCATTATAATAGCCGGCGATGTCGGTGGGGTCTGAGGGGAAGGGGCTTGTCGCATTAGCAAGGTTTGGACATCCCGCCCATCCCGGGGTACTGGTCCATGATGTTGTCGGGTTGAACATCTTGATCGTAAGGCACGCGCCATTAAGAAAGTTTGTGCCGAAGCCATTGGGTGGATTGCCGACCTTCGGTGGACTAGTTCCCTGAGTATTTTCCACCTGGCCGATGAACAGGTCCGTTCCAGCCTTGGCCGCGTCCAGTGCCATTGTATAACCTTGTTCAAGGCTGGTTAGCTTCGTTTCCTGGGTGGAGAGCCGGAACATTATCGCCACGACCGCAAATCCAAGTACGAGCAGCATAAGCGTGACAACGAGTGCTATTCCTTTTTGATTTCGAATTGGGTTTATCATTTTCTCAGCTCAATTTCATCTCTGTGTCCCGGATATCAGGTTCAGCAAGTTCATCGGTTTGACAGCCATTTCGATGATCTTCCAACGGTATTGTTGGTCGCTGTTCGCAGGGGTAAAATGGTTCAGCGCCCCATTAATGGGCCCAGGGCTCAACTGTGTAAAGTTGTTGGGTACATTCGGGTAATCCGCCGGATCAATAGCGTTGGCAATAGCCTGGTCACCAAGATTCAAAGTGCCGGAAAAGATGAAATCGGGCGACTTGCTTGTAGCGCCGAGCCCTTCCTGGTAGAGGATAAATACTCTGACTTCGCGGAGTTGCTGCTGTATTTGCTGAGCGGTCATTGGCACCCCGGCCACGGATAGGTTTGCTTGCCACTGGGTTGGTGCGACGGGGTCCCCGTTGGTACTAGTCCCGCCGCTGGGGTCGAGCCCGAAGGCCACTTGAAAATCCGCTACGCAGTCGATCAGGGGAGTTTGGACCAGGAGATCGCCGGTCGCCTGGTCGATCACACTGCGATACAGTGTAAAGGTTTTCGGGTCGCAAGTGCTTGGGAAATCGGAGGCAATTCTGTCCAGGTAGTAATCCACGCGGTTAAACGGCATTCTGTGCCCGGTGGTGTAGTTATCAAGGCCATACAGGAAATAGACATACTGGGTACCGGGGGATGGAAGGCCGGGCAAGGAGTTGATGTTTTTATAAAGACCTGTATTCGGTAGTGACGCATTGAACGTAAAGAGCCATTGCGCGCCGTTGAGTTGCAGGGTGCCGGTATTGTCGAGAACGATGAAATTGTCGGCGGGAACCCCGGAAGTAAAGTCCATGACTGGATCCAGTTGCGTACCTCCCCATAATTTGACCTTGGGATTTGTATTGGTTGCATCCTGAAAGTTTGGGGCGGTGCTGATCATAGACCATCTCTTGCTCGTAGCATTGATGTTGGCCGTACTCGATTTTATAGAGAGCACATCGGAATAATTGTTCCCGCCGATGCCTGGGCCCTGATTGTCTAACTGTGCGAATGCTCGCGGCGGATTTGACGGCGAATCGTTGAGAAGTGCTGGGTCGTAGGGAGGCGCGGGGTTAGGATTGCTCGCTGCATTGAAGTTAGTTTCGGGATTAACCGCGACAGCTTCGATGTAAGTGGCGGTATTCAGGTTTGCAGGCAGCCCGAACCCGGCTGTCTCGATATCGTAGCGCAACATCTCCAGTCCGGTCAAATTGGCCATATAGCCCTCGGCCAGCCTGCCCTGGGTCTTGTAAGTCCTCAGAATCTTCAGGTAGGTCGTGGTTGCCGCCCCGATAATAATCATGACGATCGTAATGCTGACCAACAGTTCGATTATCGTCATGCCGCGCTGCCTGTTCATTATGATTGCCTCACGATGGTCTGCAAAACATATTTAAATTGAGGAAGCTTTTTGAAATTCCAGGTAACTTTAAACTGTACCATCGTATATCCCACCATTGCGCCACTTGCCCAAGTATAGGGCGTTGTGAAGGTAACCGTATAAGGGACCAGGTTTTTTCTCACCTGCCTCGTTATGGTTTGTGTGGTCTTAATAGTCTCAATGTTGGCATACGGCATGTTCCTGGCCGCTTCCTGCTGTTCCTGCGCTATCTTCATCGCTTCGTTTCGCATCTCGTTCATCAGGCTGTGATCCAGCGCCGCCGCGATGCCGATGACCGTAGCCAACATGCCGAAAGCCAGAATTATAAGAGTTACCATCACCTCAATGAGCGTAAAGCCCCGTTTATCGCGAGCGTTCATAGTCACAGATACCCCTTATTTTGGCCCACAAATTCCGGCATTCATTTTTCCTATGGTTATTCTGGTGCTTGAGACCGCCACGCAATCTATTGCGGCCCCTGAGGTGTTTGCGGTGCTGAACGTGATCTGAGTTGCGGGATTCGCCGGATCGGAGGTATTCAGAAACCCCCTGCCGTCAAAGCTCACGCTGTCCTGATTAACCGAAACAGCAATGGGATACTTTGGCGTCACCGTTGCCCCGATCTGAGTGTCTATGCCGGTGTCACTGATTTTGCCATTGTTGTTCGCATCAGATCTTATCTGGTATGACGTGACGCTCGAACCTCCTACCCAATATACGCCCGCTACGACTTTGCTGCCATAACCGGTCATGCGCCCCAACTGAAGGTCGCTGTATAGCTGGACCATCTGGTTTTCGATGCCGTGTTTTATGTTCCAGGTTTTAAATGAAGGAATGCCCCACGACAGCAGCAGCGCAGCGATCGAGACTACCACCATAAGTTCAACGAGAGTGAATCCGCCTTGCTTTTTCATTTTTCAATCCACTGTATAACACGCCCCACCTGGCTCAAAGGTGTAGTCGGTTGTACCACCGGGGCTGAAGTTTCCGGAGGCATGCCGACAAACCACGGGGTTGTTCTGTTGCCTGTGCTCGAATCGGTAAACGAGGTGGCTGCGTTTATATTGTATATTGCACCGGTGGAGGTTTGCAGATACATGGTGCCGCTCAGGTTGGCAACCGTATATGTGCCGCATGATTGTGTAATCGGACCCCCTGTGGCGCAGTTCATACCCCATACGCGGCTCTGGCCGCCATAGCCGCATTGATCGTTAGTGGGTTCTGCGGTGACGAAAAATATTGTGTTGGTGGAGGATGTAGTGGGATCGGTAATCAGTCTTTCGTTTAGATAGGGGCCGGAGCCAACATTCAAGGGGTACTCCCAGCCGGCCTGATTAAGACCGCTTGCCCCCTGCTCCACAGTGGAACATGCAGTCGTAGTGGCGTTCAGGGAGTTCAGGGAGGCGATGTTGGTACAACTGTTGTTAAATTGATCGCATGTAAACGGTATTCCCATGAGATAATTGGGCGTTTGTGCCGAACTGTGGGCAGGCGTAAACCCATAGTTGTCCTGGGCGGAAAAGTACCTTCCCGTCCCGGAATAGAGGTACCACGTGTTGAAACACTGCTCGGTTGCTATCTTGGCGGTTATGGGCAGTGTAGCTATACCGGCGTATGTTCCTATGTCATAGGTCCAGTTACTGGGGGACAGGGATCCAGAGTAATCGATTACAGGGTGTCCGTTCGAATCAGTCGTAGCCTTGCTGGTGTAGACTTTCCCGATGCCTCCTGTCCAATCTGTGCTGCTGCCGTTTAGCGAGTTCTCGTACCCGAAGAAAACAAAGTCCGTGTATCCATCCGTGTTTACATCAAGGCCGGGGGTAAAAAGCCTCCCGCCAAAGCCATTCTTGGTGGTAGCTCCGAGGTCCTTGTAGAAGACGCTGTCGATTCCCAGGTTGGCGGTGTCAAGTGTCAGGACGAATGCCTGGACGTCCTGAATCGAACTGCCGTCCGCCCCGCTTGTCGGGCCGGACAGGAACATTACGTAATACTGGTCGCCGCTCGGACCGGTCGTGCTGGACCACTTGTGGATGACCGCCGGCCCGGAGTAGGAATAACCCATAAGTGGATGGCTGAATTCCCAGAGGAGTATGGGGTTCTGGGCGTCAGTTATATCGAGGGCGTAATAGGAGGAAAGCCCTATGCAGCTCGGAGGATTATAGCAGGTAGTGGGGTCGGAGCACTGCACCGGGTTGCATGTGTCCGATGGAGCGTTGATAAGATATGCGTTGGAACAACTCGATGTGTAGGGAGCCGTTGTGCAGTTTGAGTTACTTGTGCACGTTTGTCCGTTTGATGCCCCTGAGGCGTTGAAGCAGTAATTGCCGGTGGACGTCACCGATCCGCCTCCGAATCTCATCCCGCCGATAAGGACCGTCTTTGTAACCTGTATTGGCTGCCCGTTCGCATCCTTCGATGTTACCGCCATATTCGTTATGTACGGGCTCAAATCGTTGTAATAGAGATGGCAACTGTTTGGAGGCGGAGCGGCCAGGCACCGCAGGTAGGGAAGAGTGTTCGTGGGTATGAATCCCCACAATTCCTGCCCCATGCTCGCAGTCGGAATTCCCGTAAGTGCTTCGACCTGGGATTGCGAGGGGTCCAATCCCTGGTTGGTCAAAACTCCCGTTTGGAAGGCGTGCAGCATGCCGTCGTTAGCGCCGACGAAGATGACGCTTTGCTTCTTCTGGCACGAAGAATAAGCGCCCGAACAATCGGAGTTCTGAGAGCAGGGCGTGTTGTTGAAAGAAGTGCCGTTGGAGCAATACATGTAATCGGATTTAACCTGGGGTGTGGAATAGACGATGTCCCCCAGTTTCCATACATTTTGAGTGCAGGTGCCGTAAGGGGCGGTACAGTCACTGCTCGAATTGCATGGAATGTTGTTGAAAGCGGTCCCGTTGGAACAGACGCCCACAGTCCTGCTCCTGCAGCTACTATACGTGGCGCAGGTTGTGTAAGGGGCGGTCTTACAGTCACTGTTCGAATTGCAGGGAGTGCTGTTGAAACTGGTCCCGTTAGAACAGAAATTATTTGTTATGTCGGTCCCCTGCACATAATTTATCAGGTTTTGCAGGATAGCCTTATTGCTCGTTCCCGGAGGCTGAAGGCAGGGATCGAATGTCGACGGAGTTACTGACGGATTGCCCAATGGAGAAGAAGCGGGCGTGGTGAGGGTGGCATTGGAGGTATTAAAACTAACCAGTCCGCTATTGTTGCTGTTGCTTCCCGGAGTGAGGATCTGCCTGCTGGCGGCGGGCGTCTGGAAAAGCTGCATACCTGCTTCCCATATGGGGGTCAGAGAATCCAGCCCGACGTTATTGACAAATGTGGTCGGATTGCCGCTGCCGGTCGGGTCTGAGTAGCGGTTGACCGAAAGGCCGGTCTGGGGGTCGAATATGAAAGATATCCCGTCGTCCCCATTGAGTTCGAGGATATAGTCATGGATGGTATCCTCTCTCATGTTGTTATATGTCTGGCTGTTATAGAACCAGTAATTATACAGATACCCTGGCCAGGTTACGGATGCCGTCCCAAAGTATTTGGAGGGATAAAATACTCCCTGCAGCATGTTGTCGCCGTTCTGGCTCTGCCCTTCGGAGAGAATCGAGATGGAACTGCCCGCCGAGACACGCCCGAGAAGGTCCGTAATGATGGTATTTAGAGCATCTGCAAACTCGCCGGGATTATCGGCATAATAAGCGTGCCCGGTGGAGGTGGCCGTGCCGCCGGCAACTGCCATCTTGTCAAGGTTTGACTTGGCATCTGTCGTAAGGCCCATTCCCAGAACGTAAGTTTTGACGGGGAAGGTGTATTTTGTACCGCCGATTGTTTGTGACACGCCCGTCTGAAGGCCGCTAATCTGCGTAAGGACTTCTTGCAGGAGATTCGAATTGACTGTAGGGTCCGGGGTGGGTTGCGAGCCATTCATGAAGGTGGACGGCAAGCCGTCCGTAGCGTAGATTATATAGTTCTTTTGACATGGAGAGGTGATGGGACTGCTTTGCCCGCCAAGCTGGCCGTTGAAATAGTTGAACGCCGTATTCAGGGTGCCGGCGGTCGGCGTATTGCTGGCATTGATAATATAGGGACAGGTATTCTTGTCCCCTGCCGTGCAGCTCATATAGCCCGCGCTGTTATTGGCGTATGGATTGAGTATATTGTAAACATTGTTATACTGGGTTGGATTGCTCAGGTCGGCTACGGGAACGTGAAGGTACCCCTGTGGAGAACCCGATCCCTGACTCCAACTGAACCACGTCGGGCCCACCCAATACCAGGGCATCATCTGGCCCCAGTTGTAAAACCCTAAAGCCCAGTCCGAATCGGTAGGTTCGAATTGATAATTGGTACAATAGGTGCTGAGGTTGTAACCGTTCCAAAGATCGCTGATTCCCACTTTGCTGTTGCAGTATGTGTAGACGTTAGCAGCATTTTCCGCCGGACTGTACGGGGAGTAGCCGCTTAGGGGGTCATCGCCTCCGGAATACCCGAACAATATGCCGTCGTCTCCCCAGTCATAGAACGGGTCTGTCTGGTTATAATAAATGTAATTTCCAGGGTCCGTGGGATTCGGCCACCTTTGAGTCTTGGGATAGGCCAGTCCGCAATACCTTGCCCTTGTGCTGTTGGGGTCGGTCGTTGGAGGATAGTATGTAATAATGAGATCTGGAAAATTTGTCCCATTGTCGTAGGTCGTAGTGGTAAGGCCGGGGCATGCCGCCTCGCAGACACTTTGCGCCGAAGGGTCCTGCGACATGCAGTAAGTGTTGCATTCCGGGGGCGGATTTGGGCAGTACGATTTGGGATTGTAGGAAGCAAAAGGCATGGCATTATGGATTTGCATGCCTACAATGTCGTTAGGCAGTGAGTATGTCATTATTCCGACATCGGCTTTGCCCTGGAGGTTGGTAACCACTTGTTGCAGCGCCTGTTTTGCCACCACCGTTTTGCTTGCTGGAGAATAGGAACCCACCGCGTTGCCGTAGAAATCTTCGTCCATGCTGTTGGAGTTATCGAGAATTATGAGTATGTTGGGTTTGACGCCGCTGGTAATGAACGGAGGAGTGAGCGCATTGCTGCATGCGCTGCCGCCGTAGGCATCTCCGGGCAAAAAAGCGAGCGGAAAAAAAGAAAAGAGAATAAAAATCAGTGTAGCTCGCCTCATAGACTGCTCCTCGAACTTAGGTATGTAATTGCCGCTATTTCAGGATCACTGTCACCAGAGTCCCATTTTCGAAAGACAGTTCGGCTGTTCTCATCCTGGTCTTGAGATGGCTGTTGTTGATGACCCTGGTAGCGCTGGTAATTTCGAACTTCCCCCCATCCCTGGCATACATTGCGCCTCCCTCAATCTTGTCCACGACGATATTGACAACTTCCCTGTTCACGGAAGGTGACGATGGCCGTGAAGTCTTGGCCGGCGCAGCTTGCGCCGATGGCGCCGAAGGCTGTGAAGTTTTGGCCGGCGCCGCTGTGGGGGGTGCTTTGGAAGGCGCGCCTTTTTGAATGACAGTCCCTTTTTTAACCGTGACCGCCATGGCGCTGCCTGGAGAAAACAATGGAAGGGATAGAAGCAAAATTGCGATACCCAAAACAAGAAATCTAGGCATGGGAAATTTCCTATATTGTTGATTCGTGCCGGTGACCTTCCGGATATCTCCGCCCATTATGGGTTTGAATTAAACAACCATTGAAAAACGGAAAATTTCAACGCGTCCGTGTTCTGTACAATCGGCGTATCAGTATTTGCGCTTATCGTAAGCAAGTCAGTTTGGGCCCAAGCGTAAATTTTTCTCTGAGCAGCAACCTGGTAATAGGGCGTATTGCCCGAGGGAGGGATCGAGACATTGAATGTATAATAGTTCTTGTCCGGCGTATAGATATTGGCGCAGCCGGCGCAATTGGTCACGCATGACGAGGTGCCGGCAAAGGAAGGCAGACATTTTATGGTGCTCGCGTAATGTCCATTATCCGTATAAAACTCTTCCATCTCCAGCCGGGCTGTAAACAGCAGACTTTCAGCCTGACCCTGTTTCGTACGGTTCACGTAGTTGATGTAAGCCGGTGTTGCGACAACAGCCAGGATAGCTATGATTGCGACAACCACCATCAGTTCGACCAGGGTGAAACCACGCTTGCCGTTCATACGGAGAACATCCCCTTTCCATTCCTCATTTCGATCACGACGTAATATTCTCAGGGAATGCGATATGCACTTTTTGTGCCTCTTTAGAGGCGGCGGATTGAAGATTTATTTCAGGAGGCGAGCCATGAGTGGGTTGTTGGTAAGTGATTATATGGCCTAGCTTTTTTCATGAGGCGAAATCACAGAAAATGTGGCCTGGATTTCAGAAAACCAGCATCTTCCGAGAGTCCCCATGAAGATCGTCAGTTTCTTGACTGTAATTCCAATGGCGAAATGGTAATTGGAAGTGATGCTGAAATTCTCGCGAGACTTCGTGTGGGCCGGCTGTTGGGAGGGGAATCAATCGGTAAGTTTCGATTTCGTTTTTATCGTGTAGCTAAAGGCCCTTTTTTTCAGCCAGAAAACGCCAAACATATCCAGCAGCGAGACCCAAAGCCGGTTACCGATCGAGTACTTTGAGCGGCCTTTGAGCCTGGGCCGGTGATTTACGGGCTCCTCAGTCAGTTTGAAGCCCTGCAGGGCCGCCAGTGTGGGCAGAAAACGGTGCATTCCGGCGAAGTGAGGGACTGATTCTACGCATTCTCTACGAAAGACCCTGGTTGAGCATCCCGCGTCTCTTACGGTCCTGCCGGTCAGCCAGTTTCTGAATCCGTTGCCCACAATGGACGAAATTTTTCTTTTCAGGTTGTCCTGCCTTTGGGCGCGATAGCCGTTCGCCATGTCGGCGGCGCCCGATTCGACATTTCTAAACAGCGCAGGGATGTCCGCCGGGTCGTTTTGGCCGTCGCTGTCGATTGTGGCGATTATTGCAGCTCTGGATTCACTGAAGCCTGCCCAGAGCGCGGCCGACTGCCCTGCGTTTCGTTCAAAGGATATATATCTGTGGCGGCGGTCCGCGCGCGCAAGTTCAACAAGTACGTCCAGGCTGCCGTCGCTTGAGCCGTCATCAACCCAGATGCACTCCCATTGCGCAAATTCCCGCTCCATAACGGATTTTATTTCATCGGCCAGAGGCAGGATGTTTTCCGCTTCGTTACTTACCGGAATCACTATCGAGATGTCGATCTTTTCTTCTTTCATCGATACTGCCATACACTTCCGCCCTGGTTCGAGAGTACTCAATTCGCCAATAGAATTCATCTTGTTAAACAGTACTTGCTGCTTAAATTCCATGTTTCAGTATTTCCCGTTTCGCGAGTCAGAATCTGCGCTAAATAAGTTCTTCGGGGGCTTTCTCAATTTCGGAATCTTCCCCATAGTCAGGACCGTTCTCAAGCGGCTCTCCGCGTTCGGCCGAAACCCTTTTTGCAACCGTAATAAACCCGGTGTGCGCCACCATCCTGTCAAAAGGGCGGGCGCGAAGCTGGTCAACCTTCCAGTCCCGCCGCAGAAGTTCGAAATGGACTATGTCTCCGAACCCGTTTACCTTAAGCTGCCTCTGAGTAAGCTGGACCTGGCCCACATTGGGGCTCAGGCTTATCAGAAGCCCTCCCATCCGGAGCATTCCGCAAAGGCTTTCAACGGCGCGCCAGGGTTCGGGAAGGTCCACGAAAACCCGGTCCACCTGGCATGAAAGGTGGAAGCCTTCAATATCGGCAACGATGATCTCATGATTTTCCGGCATCCCGCCGAAAAAGCGACTGATGTTTTCACGGGCTTCCAAAGCGAATTCGGCCCTCTTCTCAACCGAAATGAGCCTTCCTCGCCCGCACATGGCGCGCAGCAAGGCAAGCGCAAGGGCACCCGATCCGATCCCGGTCTCCAGGATCACGCACCCTGGATAGATATCCCCGCTGAATATCATCGCACTCAGGTCTTTGGGGTAAATTATCTGGGTGCGCCTTTTCATGCTGAAAATGTAGTCCTGGAGAGCGGGTCTGAAGAGCATCAGCTTAGCTCCTTTGCTGGTCACGAGCCAGTCGCCTTCCTCCCTGCCCGCTATATCCCCGAGGTTAATGCCTCCAAGATGGGACGAATAGGGCGCCTCCTCCACTCGAACGAGCCATTTTTTCCCTTTTTGTGAAGTCAACAGCACCCACTCGCCGAACTCGAATTTACTCATCCACTGAGCCCCCCCGGGAAATGGAAATCTTCAAATCGCCCCTTCATCCCTGTTTTTGGGGCCAAAGTCAACCTCAAGTTGCTTTCAAAACAAAAGCCGGTGCGCTTTGTTCACCTGCAGGGGTTTATGTCCGCCCCGCAAACTGAAGTCAATTATTTTAATCTTCATCTGCCTCACTTTGCTGCCCTCGATCTTCCTCTCTATCTAAAAAGCTAATCGCATACCTGAGTGCCGGGTTGACATGCCAGTTGAAAAAAAGTAGTTTCAAATTTCAATTTGTGCATATAGTTGATTCTCAAACACAACATCCATGGAGTCGGACATGTTCATTATCTCCTATTTTCTCCTGGCGCTGGCAGAGGTTTTGCACATCATCCTCTATACATACATGCTTATCGTGATCGCCCGTGCGATTCTGTCGTGGGTAAGCCCCGACCCCTACAATCCTATAGTGCGGTTCCTTTATAATGTAACCGAACCCGTCCTGTATCGCATTCGCAGGTTGATGCCGTTCGACACCGGCGGTATCGACTTCACTCCTATGATACTGATCCTGGTACTGGTGTTTCTGGATCGATTCGTCGTGCCAACCCTGTCAAGGATGGCTTACTTGATGGGCGCTTAAGCCTTTTCAATTCCGCCTCACGGGGCGGGAGCGAACTTTCGGAGTTTGAGTTTGATGGAAATACACGACCTCGAGGGGAAAAAATTTCGCAAACGCCTGATAGGGCTCGATCCTGGCGATGTGGACGCTTTCCTGCAGGATTTGAACGAAGAATTTCGGCGGCTCCTGGAGGAAAACGAAAACCTCAAAAGAGTTGTGCAGACTCAGGAATCAGAAATAAAAGAACACAGGGAGCGTGAGAAAACCATTCGAGCCGTGCTTATCAACGCTCAAAAAAATGCCGAGCAGACCCGGGCCAACGCCGAGCGTGAGGCCAGGCTGGTTGTCTCGGAGGCCGAAGTCAAAGCCGAAGGGCTCCTTAATGAGGCCGGCAATCGCATTGTCAGGATGGAACAGGAAATCTCGGAGATGAGGCGGAATCGAATCCAGTTTGGGGCCAGGATGCGTTCACTCCTTGACGCATTCCGCCAGATGCTCGATGATGATGGGCAGGAGACTCCACGCAAGTTCGAAGAAAAACCGGAGCCTCCGGTGCAAACAGATTAAATAGAGGAGTCTATTGGATGTCTGTGAGAAAAGAACTTCTAGAAATCCTCAGGTGCCCTAAATGCAAGGGTCCGATACATCCAAACACAGATGAAACCGGGCTCATTTGCGAGCAGTGCAGGCTTATGTACGAAATTCGGGAAGATATCCCGATCATGCTGATCGAGGAAGCAAAGCCCCTCGACTGATGCAGGTTTGGGGGTCCCTTGGCTAAAATTTCCAGGAATATGAAGACAACCTGGCATAATACCGTTTTTCATGAGACGGATGATACTCCTACCGGCATATGAGCCAGCCCGCAGAACCTTACCCAGCCAAGCTCATAATCCGGTTTCTGTTCAGTGATCCCGGAGCTCAGATCCAAGCCCTCAATACCCTTGTATCGGATTTCGGACCGATGGATTTTCTGTCCGCCCCCGGAGCTTTTCCCTACACTACCTATTACAATGAAGAAATGGGTCTGGAAATCCGCAGGCAGACGGCCAGCTTTTTGGAGCTCGTAGCGCCGCAGTCTCTGCCGGATATCAAGCTTCGTACAAATGAAATTGAGGCCGGCCTGTTACGTGACGGCAAGCGGCAGGTTAATATCGATCCGGGACTTCTCAGCGCAGAGCGTTTCATTCTGGCTACCGGGAAAAATTTTACGCACAGGATTTACCTTCGGGACGGGATATATGCCGACCTCACTCTCATTTATCAGAAGGGCGCGTACAGAGCCCTTCCCTGGACATATCCCGACTATCTTGAACCGGAGTTGCTGCATTACCTGAAGGTCCTGAGAAAAAAACTGAGATTTCAGTTGGACGGAATCTTGCCCTGGTAAAGGAAAGTGTTCCCGGTACTGGATAAACCTGTTTTGAAAAACCGGCAGCGACGCTTGCACCGCCGAGCCTCTCACGCAAGGTGGCAATGAAATGATCAGACCTGAACAAAAAAAGCTTTTCGCGGTTATCGGAAACCCGGTGCGCCACAGCCTCAGTCCCATTATGATGAGCGCGTGCTTCAAGGCGCTCGATATTCCCGCGCTTTACGCGGCTTTCTATGTCGATGAGCTTGACTGCGATCTCAAGCTTTTGCACAAAACCGGCTTCAGCGGGCTGAGCGTAACCATTCCTTACAAGGAGATGGCATGCCGGCTGGCCGAACAAATCGACAAGACGGCTGAAGAGATCGGGGCCGCAAACACCCTGCGCAGAACGAACCATGGCTGGGAAGGGCGCAATACCGACTGGATCGGCGCTTTGCGGGCTCTTTCGTCAGTCATTGATGTCTCAGGCCTCAACGCTCTTATCCTGGGAGCCGGAGGGGCCGCTCGGGCGGTGGCCTATGGCCTGAAGCGGGCCGGCGCAAGAATTACAATCTCTAACAGGTGCGTCGAGCGGGGCAGCACTCTTTCCAGGCATCTCAAGAGCAATTTCATTCCGCTGAGCTCTCTGGCAAAAGTTGTAAGAGACTTTGACATTGTCGCTCAGTGCACTTCGGTAGGGCTGGAGGACAGCGAAGCCACCCCCATTGTTTCCGACTCCTTTTTCAGGCCTGAAATGACAGTAATGGACATAATTTACAGCCACCGATTGACCGCCTTTTCCAAAGCTGCCATGGAGGCCGGGTGCACGGTTGTGTCCGGTCTGGACATGCTGCTGTACCAGGGGGCGGCTCAGCTCGAGTGGTGGCTGGAACGTCCGATCTTCGAAACTCCCGCTATTGCGGCGATGCGACAGGCTCTGGAAGAAGCCGTAAATGAAAAATCTTCTTAAAACGATAAAACCAGTCTCCCAAATAAATGCGCACATTCGGCTGCCGGGGTCCAAGTCGATAACCCACCGCGCGCTCATAATGGCCGCTCTTTCAGAGGAGCCGAGCGAGATACGCAACCCGCTTAAGGCCGAGGATACGCATCTTACCGCGAACGCGCTGGAGTCCCTGGGAGCGAAAATCGAATGGAGCGGCGATTCGGTAAAGGTAATACCACCAGTGTATCGCTGGCGGGAGCCGGATGGACCGATCTTTCTCGGAAACAGCGGAACGAGTGCCCGTCTTCTTCTCGCCGTCATCCCTGCGGGAACCGGAATATTCGTACTAGACGGAACTCCGCGTCTTCGGCAGCGCCCGGTAGGCCCGGCCGCTGAAGCGCTCGAAAAGCTCGGGGCCTCAATTCGCTGGCTCGATAAAGCGGGGTTTCCTCCACTGGAGATCAGGAGCAGGGGACTTAACGGCGGGGATGTTTTTGTAGATGCATCGGAAAGCAGCCAGTTTCTATCCGGGATACTGATCGCGGCTCCAGGTGCGCGGGGAGAAGTAAGGGTAGAGTGGTCCGAGCCTGCAGCATCCTGGCCTTACGTGGAAATAACCCTGGCAATGATGAAAGGGGCGGGAATCCGGTTTGAGAGGCTAGCCTCCAACCGGATCGCGATCTCGGCGCCCCAGGTCTATGCGCCCAGCAATATCACGGTCGAGGGCGACTGTTCTTCAGCTTCGTATTTCTGGGGGGCCGCGGCGCTGACCGGCGGAGTAGTAGTAACCTCACCCGTTTCGCCTCACAGTCTTCAAGGCGATTGCCGTTTTCTGGGTGTCCTGGATAAAATGGGCTGCCGCGTCATATGGGAACCGGAAGGAGTTTGCGTAAAAGGACCCGAGCGGCTCCTGCCCATAGATATCGATATGAATGAGATGCCGGACATGGTGCCTACGCTGGGTGTGTTGAGCGCATTCGCAAGCGGGACTACCCGCATTCGCAACGTGGCCCACCTCCGAATAAAGGAATCCGACCGGCTAAAGGCGGTTGCGGCCGGCTTGAAGACGCTGGGGGTTGAATCGGTAGAGTTGTCCGATGGGTTGATTGTGCACGGGGGGCCACCACTCAGACCGCCCTCCGGTCCAATCTCGGCTTTCGACGATCACCGGATCGCGATGGCCTTTGCCCTTGCAGGTCTGCGCCTCAACGGTGTGATCATAGACGGGGCGGAGTCCGTCAGCAAATCATTTCCGGAATTCTGGGAGATTTTCGATGGCCTGGGGAAGAGTCAAAGTTAATAGTTTAGTGTATAGTGTTGATATCAGAGGAATTTTCAGCAAGCCGAAACTGCCATGAGAAAGCTCTCCCTAATCTGTTGTATGTCTGTTTTGCTGATGCACACGGCCGTATTTCCCGCCCGGTCTCAGATTCAGACTTTTTCTCAAATCCAGGTTTCCGCCGGGGCGTCTGGAGATCAGGTCCCCGCCGCTTTTCAACAAGCCATGGAGCGCATCGGCAAAGCCGCCGGCACCGCAGGGGTCCTGGTGGTATCGCTTTCGTCCGGGGAAGTTGTCTGCCAGTCCCGTCCAAAAGATACCTTTGTTCCCGCTTCTCTCATGAAGCTGCTGACCAGCTATGCGGCCCTGAAGAAGCTTGGACCCTCTTTCCGCTTTACAACGAAAGTGCTTGCGGTTGAGGCGCCCGTGGAGGGCGTCATTTCAGGGGATATCTGGATAAAGGGAAGCGGTGATTCTTTCTTTGTTTCGGAGAATGCGCTGTTGTTGGCGCAGGAGATGAGAGAAAGCGGAATCAGGCAAATTCGGGGCAGCATTTTTGTGGACAACAGCTTTTTTGATCCCCCATCGGAGCGTATCTGCCTCGATAGCGACTGTGCGGGCGCGTACAACCCCGTAGTCTCGGCAACGGCAATCGACTACAACACGCTGACGGTGAAGATCACAACCCCGGCGAAGGGCGGAAAGGCGTTCAGTGCCGATCCAGGCCTTGCGGCAGGCTATGTCCTGGTGAACGGCGAGCCCGGTTCGGGGAAAAAGGGCGCCCCTCCACTTAGGCTCCGCTCTCTAGGCGCCAGCGGAAAGGGCCAGGAACATTTCCAGCTTTCCGGCGGGGCGTCAGGGCGCGGGGGCCGTGTTCGAGAATTTCGGTTCAACGCGGCTGACCCTGCAGGCCTTTTTGCGAATGCGATGCGGACGGCCCTGGAGCGCTCGGGCGTAAAGGTGCTGGGAACCGAAGCAAGAGAGGGGACGGCGCCCCCCGACGCCAAAGTAATTGCGTACCATGATTCACCTCAGCTCGTGGAATTGATATCCGGCATGAACAGGTACAGCAACAATTTTATGGCCGAAATGCTTCTGAGATCACTTGGAGGGCATGTTGCGGGCGCCCTCGGCACCTCCGAAAAAGGGATTGCGATTGTCAGAACCTCCCTCAGGGAAGCAGGTATTCCTGCTGAAACCGAGAGTCTGGATTGCGGGTCCGGTCTTAGCCGTTTTTGCAGGATAAGCCCGGAAACATTTTGCCGGATGCTTTGCGCGGCCTGGAGCGATAGTGGAATAAGAGAAGGATTTATTTTGTCCCTGGCGGTCAACGGAGAGAAAGGTACTCTCAGACGAAGGATGTGCAAGCCGGGTCTGACGGTGAGGGGTAAAACCGGAACACTGAACGATGTGATCGGCTTTGCGGGCTACGTTTCAGGTCCGTCCGGCAGGGTCTGTGCGGTTGCGGTCATGCTCAATGAGGTGAGGGACAGGGCCAAAGCGCGACAGGCATTGGATTTTTTACTTGAGAAGGTTGCCTTCTCCGGCTCATGAGAATAGCTGTTGTTTCCGCGGATATTCCAGACGGAGGTATGTGAAAGATTCGTATCCTTAGCCCTGTCAGTAGATTAGGGCCTTGACTCGCCAAAATTCGATAGTATGCTGGTCTTCAGCTAATGGCTATTATCGTTCCGAGTGCTCCTTTACGTCCAGCCCTGCTGTTTTTCTAGAGAAAAGATCCCTGGTGATTGCAATACACGATCAGGATGAGAATTATGAAAAAGTATTTCAGATTTATTCTTCTTTGGATCTTGGCCCTGTATCCGCTCGTGCCGTCAACGGCTTTCTGCCGGGACTCCATAAAAGTGGGAATCATTCTACCGGGGACGGGTGATAAGGCAGAATTTGGTGAGATAGAGAAAAAATCGTTCGAGATGGCTCTGGAAGAGATCAACGCGGCTGGAGGAGTAAACGGCAAGACGCTGGAGTTCCTGTACGAAGACGATACGGGCAGGCCCGAAGCGGCAAGAAGCGCGGCAGAAAAGTTGATCACCAATGACAAGGTTGTCATGCTCGGAGGCGGTTACAGCAGTTCTGAGACATTTGCAATCGCCGGGGTTGCTCAGCAGAACCGGATTCCCTTTCTGGTTAACACCGGTTCGGACAACAAGATCACGGAAATGAAGTGGGATTTTGTGTTTCGCCTAAACCAGCCGGTAAGCGATTACCCCAAAGCCCTCGAATCTTTCATCACAGAAGTGGTAAAACCTCGGAGTGTGGCGATACTCTATGAGAATACGAACTTCGGGTCCTCGGGTTCCAAGGAATTCCAACGGAGCTGCGACAAGCTCAAACTCAAGGTGGTAATGAATGCAGGCTACCAGAGCGGCGGAGTAGATTTCAAGCCCCTGCTGGTCAGAGTTAAACAGGCGCACCCTGATGTAATCTATATGATTTCTTACCTGATGGACGCTTCGCTTCTGATGAAGCAATCCATGGAGTTGAAACTCACCCCCAAAATTTTCGTTGGGGGAGGAGCAGGCTTTACACTGCCTGAATTTGGTGAGAATGCGGGCAAAGCGGGAAACATGGTCTATTCAGCGGCACTGTGGTATCAGACCCTGCCTTATCCTGGCGCCAGGGAGTACTACGACAAATTCGTACAGAGATACAAAATGGAAACCGAATACCACGGGGCCGAAGGATATTCGGCTGCCTATGTGATTGCCGACACGCTCAAAAGGGCAAGGTCTTTAACCCCGAACGAAATCCGCGAATCGCTTAGCAAAACTGATATCATGACGATTTTTGGGCCTGTCAAATTCTTGTCATATGAGAAGATGAACAATCAGAACAAGCTTCCTACCTACCTTGTACAATGGATAGATGGGAAGCTCGAGCTGGTGTGGCCCAAAGAAGTGGCGAACAAATCTTATGTTTATCCAATAGACTGGGAAAAAGTTTGGAAGTAAGCAAGGCTGGAGGGCGGCATCAGGTTGAACGCTGCCCCTCATTTTTGCGCCGGCGTGGAAGCAATGATTCTATGAAAAATTTTCGTCCTGGAGTGAAAAGGCAGGGAACTGCCTAAAAACCAGCAGGTAAAGCAGGCGTTTTCACGGTATACCGGGCATCGCTGCGGCACAGATAAGAACCTTGCCTTAATTGCCGCAAAAGTTCTCATCTCTGCTGCTCTAAAGTTTGATTCAACTCATCGCATTACCATTCCGGCCGTTTTGTCCATACAAATCCGTCGGAAGTGTTTAATGTCGATCGCAGGGAAGAACGGGAGGTTGAAGGCGCTTAGCCTGGCGAGCGTCAGCAATTCTGCGAACGTCGGGACCACGTGCTTTCACTTCTCGCACCTTGTATACTCTTGAGCCTGTGAGGAGCTCCGCGATCCGGTCTGCTGCCCAATCAAGCTTCTCATGCAAATATTCAATTATTTCGAGCATCCTTTTCCTCCTAATCAAAATCTAGGAGTAAGATAACCATCCGAACCGCGAAGCGCATGCCGGAGAATTATTTTCTTTTTTTCGATAAGACTTTGTTTTGCGAAGGAAATGCGTAAGGAGTGCCACATAAGTAGGAAATGGATACGGGCTAAAAAAGGAGAAAGCCAGGGGCGGGGGGTCCTGGCTTTCCGGGGCGAATGTTTAAGGGGTCCAAAAACCAAAACTTTATAAGGAGGGACAATCTTATGGAGCAATATTAGCTGATTTTTCCCTTTTGAAAATCAGGTATAGGATGTATTTTCCATCTACTAACACAGTATTGTTAGGGTAAAGTGCTACCGGCTTTTCCCTTTTCTGCCTGCCCGAATCGGGGAAATTCTCTTCACAAAGGCGAGTTGAACCATGTTCAGAAAAACTTTTGGCCATATTACATTATGTATTGTCTTGATTGCGGCGCTTTCGGGATGCGCCGGCCTGCAGGGTGGAGGCGGTGTCCCTCCCAGCCCTCCCGAAGCTGAAGCCAAACTGATGGAAGCAAACAGGGCACTTTACGATGTAAAAGAGCAGTTGTCGGTCTTTTATACCCAACAGGCTTCAGCGCTCCAGGAAATTAAAGAATTCCGCGGCCGGCCCGGGTGGAATGAATTCGAGCAGATTCTGCTGGAGTATCCATCACTGAAAGACCCGGATAATGAGGTGGAGATAGAGGGCGTAGAGGCCCGGCTTTCGGAGTGGAGCCTGAAGTGGAAGACCTCCTGGAAGAAGACCCTGGAAAACTATTACAACCTTGTGGACGAGTGTAGCATCCTGGAGGCAAAGAAAGCGGCTGTCCGCCAAAAGTTGCTGGCGGTACAGGCCAAGTATCTTACCGCCGTAGTGATGGAAGCGTCGGCCGGCCGCGCAAAACAGGGCAAGGAAATCTATTCGGTAGCCGAATCGCTGGATAAATCCAACGAGGAATTGAATTCCTGCCAGCCTGACGATATGGGGCTGTATGTGACAGGGCCCAGCCGGTAACCGTTCATAATTAAAGCGAAATCACAGATAGCTATACCTGGATATACTCCAGAGCCTTTCGAAGGCGCTTGAGCACAGCTTCTTTTCCAAGGACTTCTATTATCTCGAAAAGGCCGGGGCTTATCGTTCCGCCCGTCAAGGCCACCCTGACCGGCTGAGCTATCTTGCCAAGTTTCATTGCCAAATCCGCCGCAATCTTCCTGAAAACGGGTTCGAGACTTTTTTCGTCGAAGACTTCCAGGCCGGACAGTTCGGAGATAAGCCGGACAAAAGTCTCCCGAACCTCAGATGTCAAAAACTTTCCTGCGGCATCGGGATCGAACTCGATTTCATCCACCATAAAGAACCGCATGGCATCGGCCATTTCGACCAACGTGTGCGAGCGGGCTTGAAGGGTGCGAACTGCGCCGGCAATGTAGCCAACGGGCTTGTCCGGATAATTTCTTTGGGCCAGAAAGGGCCTGAGGAGCGCAACGATATCCTCGGGGCGTTTTTCTTTTATGTAGTGTGCGTTAAGCCACAGCAGTTTCTCCATTGTAAAGATGCTTGGAGATTTTCCGACATTTTCGAGTGTGAACTTTTCTATAAGTTCGGATCGGGAGAAAAGCTCCTGATCGCCGAAGGACCAGCCCAGCCGCACGAGGCAATTCAGCAGGGCTTCCGGAAGGAATCCCATATTCTTGTATTCCATGACCGAAGTCGCCCCGTGGCGCTTTGACAGAGGTGAGCGGTCCTCGCCATGGATCATCGGCACGTGGCCGAACTCGGGCAGGTTTGCTCCCAGCGCCTGGTATATCAGAATCTGCCGGGGGGTGTTGTTCACATGATCGTCTCCGCGGATCACGTGGGTGATCCCCATAGTGATATCGTCCACGACCACCGCGAAGTTGTACGTAGCAATGCCGTCGCTTTTTAAGATGACGAGGTCGTCCAGCTCGGAGTTATCGAAGGCGATGGGGCCTTTTATGATGTCTTTTAGAATAGTCATGCCGCTGTCAGGGGTCCGGAACCTGAGCACCCTGTTCGGGCCGGGACCGAGGTCTTTCCGGCGGCAGGTCCCCTCGTACTTTGGCTTTCGCCCTTCGGCCATTGCCGCGTTTCTCCGATTTTCGAGTTCCTCGGGAGTGCATTCGCACCAATAAGCGTGGCCGGCATCCACCAGTTTTTGGGCATATAGGCGATAGACATCCAGCCTTTTGGTCTGGAAATACGGGCCTTCGTCCCAGGTAAGTTCCAGCCATTCCATGGCGTCTATGATGGCTTTCACGGACTCCTCGGTCGAACGTTCCACGTCTGTGTCTTCGATCCTGAGGATGAATTTGCCGCCCGTATTGCGTGCAAAGAGCCAGTTGAACAGTGCGGTGCGGGCTCCTCCGATGTGCAGGTACCCTGTGGGGCTGGGAGGAAATCGGGTGATTACGGGTTCCATTTCAACAATACTCCTATTCGGCGGCCGGGCGGTGAAGCGCGCCTTCGCGATTGAATTTCCGCTTTTGAGGGATGAATTGCCTGAACAAGCAGGGCACGTTCAATAACATAATATTGCAGCGAACTCAATTATACTCCCGGCGGACAAAAATAGCAGAAAACGTCAATTAGAAAGAAAGTTTAATCAACTCTGAACTTTATTAAGCTCTTGCCCATATCACCGACCTCTGGCACTATTCCGGGTTGAGCGAAAAAGGCGGGGGCCTTTTTGGGAGAATAATTTGCTCATTGCGATGTTTTCGTATAGATTCGTCCGAAAATCCGGCAGAGAGGGACATCTATGGCCAGAAAAATCCGTTTTCTTACACTTGTTTTCATCGCAGTATTCATGTTCGCGTGTCATAGGGGAGGAACAGGGGATATCCAGGTGGCGGGCGACATATATTCGCCCAAAGAGGTTATCACTTCGCCCTACAAAGTGAGGGTGACCGACGTATCCAACGATACGCACGAAGTCTATGATGTGGATGTAATCGGCCTTCTGTGGAACGGGCTTGAGGATTCACTGAAAAAGCGGGGAATGCTCTGGACGCCGCAGCTCGAGGGTGAGCCATATGTCATGGAAGGCCATGTCGTGTATTTCAAGAAGGGGGGTGCGGACACGCGCTGGCTCCCATACGTGGGGAATACCGTCCTGACTGTCAGAGTAGAACTCAGCCAGGGCGGCAGACACTTAGCGAGCATCGAATCGAAACACAAGATTGTATATGGCAGCGGTACGTTTACGCGAAATGCCTGGAAAAAGATATTCGAGCAAGTTTCTGAAGACGTGGTCAATCAGGCGGTCAAGAATTTCTAGCGGGCAAAGAGGCGCCGGCGGTGCTAACCACGTTCTCGGCTTGGCCGTACAACTCATGCCGGGGCATGGTGCGGTGGGGCCGCCAGCCGGGATTGCCGCTCAAATCTTCGGCGCTGCCTTCGGCGGGGTCCGGAGTCTACAGCAACAAAAATGGTTAGTGACAATGCGAGCCTGGCTCACTCCGGCGCCCGATACCTGCCTTTTCAACATCGGCGAAGACACACCATAGTCGCCATTGCGCCCCTAAAATCATGTAAATGCGCCAAATTCCCTGAAGTTTATTGACAGCTCCGCGAATATATTTATACTTGATTGTTTTGGCGGAAAGGTTAAACACATGCGCGTTCGCATCGACGAGATACCGGAATCAGGGCGCACTCTCAGATTCCACTGGGATGAAGACAGGCTAGGGCAGTTCGTTCCGCCGGGCGATCCCTTCAACCTCAAGCTGCTCCGCCCCGTGAACGTTGTGCTGAACCTTGACAGGCATCAGGACCACGTACGCGTTACCGGTAAAATCGAAGGGGCTCTTGAAGTCATCTGTCATCGGTGCCTGAAGCCATTTCCGATGCCTCTGAACGAACCTGTGGACCTCTACCTGTTCGAAAAGGTACGGATGCCCAAAGAACAAGAGAAGGAACTCGAACCGGAAGAACTGGTATATGAATTCTTCGACGGTGAGGTGATTGAAGTGGATCAGCTCGTAGCCGAACAGGTCTTTCTCGCGCTGCCGGTGAAGGTACTTTGCGTCGAAGAGTGCAAGGGGATATGCCCGGGATGCGGGGCAAACCTCAATGAAGAAGCCTGCCGGTGCAAGGCGGATAGTGGGCAGTCTCCTTTTGCCAAACTCAAATCATTAAAACCGGGACCACGCGAATCCACGAAATAGTTTCGCGCTAATCAGCAGGCAACGCCCGCCTTTGCGGGCTCAATTCCAGATCAGGAGTTTAAACGATGGGTGTACCGAAAAGAAAAACCTCCAAAGCCAGACGCGACAAACGGCGGGCCAACCATGCTGTTGCCACCCCGGCTCTGGCCCGCTGCTCTCAGTGCAATGAAATGCGTCTGGCGCATCGCGCCTGCCCGAACTGCGGGTACTACAAAGGCCGGCTGGTCCTGGAACTAGAGGAAGAATAGAGCGGAGATCAAGGCCAAAGAGTCTGCAAGATGAGAATTGCGATAGATGCCATGGGTGGGGATCATGCTCCCGGACCCGTGGTGGAAGGCACGCTGCTGGCCCGATCAGTCTGTTCGGCTGACCTCGTGCTGATCGGAAACGAGCCGGTTGTTCGGGAGGCGCTCGGAGGGGGATCAGGTCCTCTGGGTCTTCCTGAAGTGATACACGCTCCCCTTGCGATTTCGATGGAGGAATTTGGCCCGGTTGCTATCCGGAAAAAGCGTGACGCGTCGCTGAATGTGGCAATGCGGATGCTGGCCGCAGGTGAAGTAGATGCCGTTGTCAGCGCGGGGAATACCTCAGCTATTGTCGCAGCCGCCAAGCACTTCGTGGGACTCCTGCCGGGACTTAGAAGACCCGCCCTTGCTGTTCCCTTTCCAACGGAAGATGGCAGACCGGTTCTTCTGGATGCCGGCGCGTACGCCCAGTCAGGGGCTTTACACCTGGCCCAGTCCGCGGCGCTTGCCCATATTTACCTTAAGGCAAGCCGCGGGATCGACCGCCCCAGCATAGGTCTGCTCAACATCGGACGGGAGCCGGCCAAGGGTACCCGGGCGGTGCAGCGCGCTTTCGCTCTCATTAAACGCTCCGGCCTGAATTTTACCGGCAACCTGGAACCCAACGACCTCTTCAATGGCCAGACCGATGCAGTCATATGCGAAGGTTTCGTTGGCAACATTGTCATGAAAATGTATGAAGGGCTTTCTGAGGGCCTGATTCGGGCTCTTGGCGGTAAGGTAAGGCAGAGTGGCTCCCAAAACCGGGCCGAGTTGAACCGGATATTCGACAGCTTTCAGAAAAGCTATGCTTATCAGCACGTGGGCGGAGCGCCGCTGCTCGGGGTGAAAGAGCCGGTTGTGGTTGCCCATGGCCGTTCCGAAAGCGAAGCTATCAGCAGTGCGATCCAGCTCGCATACAGGATCGCCGAGGATGAGACCTGCCGGAAAATGGCTGAACAGCTTGAGCAGGATAGCTCGCTGGCCGATTTCAAGTATTTCAACGCTCTGCTTATTCTTGAGAATCTTAAGAACAAATGGGGATTTGCGCCAAAGTAAGCCTTTGAATTCAGAAATCCTGGAATACCTAACCGCAATCCTGAAACTGAATATTGGCTAAACCCCTCTTTTTATGTTAAGGGAAACAGATTCTGAATCCCCTGCCCGCTTCCCGCTCCATTGCAACGCCGTCAGGCGTAAGCGGGGTTGCCTGAAGCCCATGGGGTTTTTGATCGGAGGAAATAAGTTGGATTATTTACTGACTGAACGGCAGCAGATGATACAGGAATTAACTGCGCAGATCGCCAAGGAAAAAATCCGGCCGATCAGAGCGGAACTGGACGCAAACGATGAATTCCCCTGGGAGATCATGAAGACCCTCGCACAGGCGGATCTTTTCGGCCTGTATATCCCTGAAGAATATGGTGGAATGGGTGGAGGAATATTCGACAATTGCCTTGCAGTCGAAAAGCTCGGAGAGGCTTGTATAGGAATTGCCACCACTTTTGCTGCAAGCGGCCTCGGGGCATATCCGATCCTGCTCTACGGCAGCGAGGCTTTGAAACAGAAATACTTGCCACAGATCGCCAGCGGGAAAAGACTGGCGGCTTTCGGCCTTACCGAGCCCGGGGCAGGAAGCGATGTTTCCGGAATTCAGACCACGGCGGTAAAAGACGGAGACTATTACGTTATCAATGGTTCCAAGCAGTGGATCACCAACGGGGGTGAGGCGGAAATCTATTCGATTCTGGCCATAACTGATCGCTCCAAGGGTCCGCGAGGCGCTAGCTTTTTCGTAGTCGAAAAGGGGGACCCCGGGTTTTTGTTCGGAAGGAAGGAAAAAAAGCTCGGCATTCGCGCATCCGCTACTCGCGAGTTGATTTTTCAAGATTGCCGCATTCCCAAAGACCGGTTGATAGGCCGGGACGGAATGGGTTTTATCATTGCGATGAAGACCTTCGATAAATCCCGGCCGGGGATAGGCGCTCTGGGAGTTGGTCTAGCCCAGGGGGCGCTCGATATTGCGGTCGAGTACGCGAGAAAAAGGGTCCAGTTCGAAAAGCCAATTATAAGCTTCCAGACAATTCAGCACAAACTTGCGGAAATGGCCATAAAAACAGAGGCCGCGCGCGCCCTTGTCTATAGCGTCGCCCGGTACATGGACTGCGACCCTCACGACGCAAGCAAGGTCGCTGCAATGGCTAAGGTATTCGCCGGCGACGTCGCCGTGGAAGTGGCCACAAACGCCGTGCAAGTGCTCGGAGGCTACGGATGCATGCAGGATTATCCGATCGAAAAGATGATGCGCGACGCCAAAATTCTCCAGATTTACGAGGGTACGAACGAAATCCAGCGAAACATCATCGGCCAGGAACTAAACAAGGAATACAGCAGAATTAAGGACACTTTCTTCTAAACTGCTCATGTTGCTCGTTTTCCGAATCAGATGAGAATCCTCAGCCCCCTTGCGTGTCACCCAATTTCGGGATCAAGGGGGATTTTGTTACAGGGCTTTTTCAGATGGAGTATTTATTCGATTGTTTTTTTATGGGTGGGGGATAGCCCATTTGGGTGAGCAATGATCCTGTCAGCGGGGGGATTTTGAGATTGAGCGAAAAACGCGTTATAGTGGTGACCGGAGCAAGCCGGGGGATTGGCCGGGCCATTGCCGTGGAAATGGCCGCTGCGCAAACCCATATCATCATCAATTACAACTCGAGCGCCGATGCCGCCAGGCAGACTGCGGAGATGGTCGAGAGCAAGGGCGGGAGCTCTACTCTCATGCAGTTCAGCGTGGCCGACCCTGACGCGGTCAAGACTGCATTTAAGCAAATCCTGGATGCGCATGGCCGAATCGACGTGCTTGTAAACAATGCTGGAATAGCAAAGGACAACCTCCTCGCCTTGATGAAGGCCTCCGATTGGGACGATGTTATGGACACCAACCTCAAAGGCGCTTTCCTTTGCTCACAGGCAGTGATAAAACCCATGATCCGCCAGCGTTACGGACGTATCGTGAATCTCACGTCGGTGGTTGGCGTGATTGGAAATCCCGGGCAGTGCAATTACTCGGCGGCCAAGGCAGGGCTTATCGGCTTTACCAGATCTCTTGCCCGCGAGATTATCTCCAGGAACATAACAGTAAATGCGGTTGCCCCGGGCTTCATTGAGACCGACATGACGCTTGCAACCCCGAAAAAGGCACGGGAGGCGCTTCTGGAGCTAATTCCGGCGGCAAGGTACGGCGCTCCGGAGGATATTGCGGCAGCCGTTGCATTTCTAGCATCTGATGCGGCCGGCTATATAACCGGCCAGGTTATACATGTTAATGGCGGCATGTTCATGGGGTAGAAACCCCATTGCCGCGAGACTAAAATCCCCAGGTTGCGGTGGGAGAGAACGGGATGGGATTAGACAATAATCGGCGGCGCGTTGTTGTTACGGGAATCGGGCTGATTTCCCCTGTTGGAATCGGCATTGAAGAGAACTGGTCCAACTTGATAGCCGGGAAGTCAGGAATCGGCCCGATCACCCGCTTCGATTCTTCCGCATTCGCGACCCATATCGCTGGAGAGGTCAAAAACTTTCATCCGGAGGAGTTCATCGCCAAAAAAGAACTCCGGAAAATGGATCCTTTCCTCCAGTTCGCGCTCGGCGCCGCCCGCTACGCTATGGAGGACGCCAAACTCATAATAGAGCCTGAGATCTCATCACGAGTTGGTGTCGTAATGGGCTGCGGTCTTGGCGGCCTGCTCACAATCGAGGAATCCCACAAACTTATCCTGGACACGGGTCCAAGAAAGGTAAGCCCTTTTTTCATCCCGATGATTATCAGCAATATGGCCCCTGGCCTCATTTCAATCTACCACGGCGCAAAAGGTCCCAACCTTTCCCTGCAGACTGCATGCGCGGCTGGAACTCACGCCATAGGTCAGGCTTATCATCTAATACGGGACGGGTCTGCCGAAGCGATGATCACCGGGGGCGTCGAATCGACCGTGACCACCCTGGCACTAGCCGGCTTTAACGCAATGCGGGCCCTTTCGACGCGCAACGAAGACCCGGAGCGCGCTTCCAGGCCTTTTGACAAAGAAAGGGACGGCTTCATACTGAGTGAAGGTTCCGGCATACTGATTATCGAAGATCTCAATTTCGCTCGCGCGCGCGGCGCTCGGATATATGCCGAAATAATCGGGTTCGGCGCCTCCGGAGACGCTTACCACATGGCCGCGCCGGCCCCCGACGGCGAAGGGGCGGCCCGCTGCATGCAGATGGCCATCGACGACGCGGGGATAAAGCCTTCGGATGTGCAGTACATCAACGCGCACGGCACCTCGACCGACCTCAACGACAAATATGAAACTCAGGCGATCAAGACTGTTTTCGGCGATCACGCTTACAAAATGGCGGTCAGTTCAACAAAGTCGATGACGGGGCACCTCCTGGGCGCAGCCGGCGGCGTCGAAGCCGCCTATACAGTACTCACCATTTATAACCAGCTCATGCCACCGACTATTAATTACGAATTTCCGGACCCCGACTGCGATCTGGATTACGTTCCAAACACGGCCCGCAAGGGACAAATCGAAATGGCGCTTTCAAACTCATTCGGCTTTGGCGGAACCAATGGAACTCTTGTATTCAGGAGATGGGTGGAAACCAGGTAATGCCGGTCCGCCACCCCCTTGAGCAAGAGTGATCCAGTCTATGAAAACGCTTGTTATTTTATGTGCTTGAATGGCCCGCAGAATTTGTCCTGACAAGATTCCATGTCCGTGAAACAGGGTATGGGCTGTTCGGAAACTGGTGTAATTCCAAATCTTTCGGCAGGCAGCTTCGCCGGAATTTGAAGCATCACAGAAATTGATCTTGCAAAAGAGCGCCGCGACGATTAATGTCGAATTAACATTGTTCCCTCTCCTTCTGCTAATGTTTCATTATCCCCGTTCGCTTTTGCCACTGCCCTTGCGCCATAGTCTTTACTTATAGATACTGTGGCGGCCGTAGTTACCCCTATCGAGAAAAGGAGGTGATTGAAGGAAATAACCGGTAGCTGAAAGAATCGGATTCATTTTTTCGCGGTTTTGACTTTCTTTTTCGATTTATCCAGCGTTTTTTAGTGTTCACCTCCTCCTTCCAATTTCCCTTTTGCTCTCAGGTGTGACCGTCCGGCCTAGAACTCTTGTTTACGTTGGAACGCTATCCCCAATTCAGAGCGGATTAGCCGCAGTTTTTTCTTCCTGTCTGCATTGCATTACTTTAGCCCTGTTAAGGAATCGTCTCTATTTCTCTGTTTGGCCATAGCAATTCTTTTTCTAGTACCGGCCGCACCCCGTTCGATTTCTATCTAACCAGGGCTTGCCCTACATTACCTGCAAACCGGATTTTTAACGTGAAAGGAGAAAAGAATGGCCGCACCATTGGAAAAAGTGCCCGGCAAGGCATGGGTTGTCACTTTCGCAGGAACGGCTATCAATCTGTGCCTGGGAATTTTGTACGCTTGGAGCGTGTGGGGCGGAGCGCTTACCGTTCCGACAGTAGCCGGTAAGGTAGACCTATCTTTGGTCGGCACGCCTCTTCCCGGCATCAATTCGGCCTGGACATACCTCAGCAACGCAGAGGCCGCCACACCCATCTCGCTGTGCGTCATAATGTTCGCGCTTTTGATGATCCCCGGCGGGAAGATCCAAGATAAGTTCGGCCCGAAGGTCGGCGCTACCGTAGGCGGGCTCTTCCTGGCTGCCGGGTGTATTGTTGCCGGTCTGATGAAGAGCTACGAAGGTCTGATCATTGGTTTCGGTATAATGGGCGGAATCGGCATGGGTATCGGATACGCCGCTCCCACTCCCGCCGCGCTGAAATGGTTCGGCCCGCATAAACGTGGTCTCATCGCCGGCTTGGTCGTAGGCGGCTACGGCGGCGCTGCACTCTATATCGCGCCCTTGGCGAAATACCTCATTGCCGATTACGGTATCAGCGGCAGCTTTATTATACTCGGGATCGTTTTCGCGGTGGTCATCATAATCGCAGGGCAACTCCTGGCATGGCCTCCTGCCGGCTACGTTCCCCCTGCACCTGCAGCGGCCAAAACAGGCACGCCTGGCAAAGCAGCATTGACAACAGTAGACTGGGCGGCTTCCGACATGATGAAGACCTGGCAGTTCTTCGCTCTGGTCCTCATGTTCATTGGCTCGACTCAATCCGGTCTTCTGATAATCGGCAACGCGATGCCTATGGCCGCTCCGGTACTTGGCGCAGCCGCCTTTTGGCTGGTCTCCTTCGGTGGGCTCATTAACGCATTGGGACGGGTCGGGACAGGTATGTACTCTGACAAAATCGGCCGTACCAACGCCTATACGCTCAATTGTCTGGTGTCCGCCATTTGTCTTTTCCTTATGCCAACTGTTATCGGCGCCAAGAGCGCTTTCCTGCTCTTTCTGGCTGTCGGCATAGCTTACTGGCAGTATGGCGGCGGTCTCGCGCTTCTGCCGTCTTTTACAGCCGACTTCTTTGGGCCAAAAAACCTGGGCTTCAACTACGGCCTGGTGTTCATCGGCTGGGGTCTAGGCTTCTTCATGGTTAGGCTTGGCGGGACCATAAAGGATATAACCGGAAGCCTCAACTATGCTTTCTATATGTCGGCCTGTGTATTGGTTATCGCAGTCATTATTGCCCGAGTCACTAAAAGGCCTTCTGCGGTGGGTGAAAAAGCACCCTCGCTTGCAATGAAGTAGCTGTGGTTCGGCGGGAAGACTTTTTCCGGCCGGCACGATGATTTATAATCCCCCGTCTTTCAGGGCGGGGGTCGCTTTCAAACCCCTGATTGGCCCCAACGCCCCGTGAGGGTGGGGGGGCCAATGTCCCTCGCCCACACGCTCTTTGTTCTCTTTCTTGCCCGTAAACTCCATTTCAATTCAGCGGGCAGGCTACTGCTCCCCCGACTGCCATCATAAGCCCGTCTCATACGGCGCTCAGCGCCTGCCTGACCCCTTCCATACCGACTTCGAACTCGACTTTGATATCCTCGATCATTTCGCGCTTGATGTTGAGTTTTTTTAAGATAGGGTCAGACTCAGGATCGATTTCCTTCTTTCGCCGCTCCTCACTCTTATTTTTAAATGTGACAGCCAGCAGGTCGGCCACGTAAACCAGGGAGGTAATTTCTTCAAATTGGCCGGCTTTTTCCGGATCATGATGATGTTCGATCGCCGTGGTTATGTCGGAAGGAAACTTCCAGTTGCGGGCTATCATTCCACCCAGTTCCTGGTGGTCGATTCCGAGCGCCCGCCGTTCCGACCTGACGATATCGCTATCGCCCATCATCTCGCGCAGGCTGGACTGAAGGTAAATCCTGGAATAGAGGTTGAGGATGGTATTGCCTATGTCATGGAGCAGCGCGGCGGTATAGAGTGTGAGAATCCCGTTGTAAGTAATGCGCCGCGCAACTATCTCGGCGATTAGCGCCGTAGCTACGGAGTGCTCCCAAAGTTCACGCTCGTCCTTTGAACGGCCGCTCCCAAAATAGCGAATAGCGCAGGCGGCCATTACCACCTGAATGAGCCGCTTGTTGCCGATCAGAACGATTGCTTCCTTGAGAGAACGGACGTCGTATTGCCGGCCATAATAGGCCGAATTGCCGAGTTGGAGGATTTTCGCCATGACGGCCGGGTCGTATTTTATGATATCTTCGATTTCCTTTACCGGAGCCATGTTTTTCACACGAGATATAATTTTCCAGGCTATATCCGGAAATGGGGGCAGTTTCTCCGCTGCCGCAACGATGTCTTTGACCAGCAATTCGTAATGGAGAGCATCGATTTCGTGTTCGCTAAGCTCTCGAATCATGTCTGAACCCCCGTGCTGTCCGGCTTTGAAGGTTAGGTTTTATGGAGGATGCCCTGGTGAATAAAGTTCCCAAACAGGTGTCTTTAAGTGTCGGCTTGGAATACAGCCCTGTTTGGATACTACCCATCCATCACATACATCGGTTCAGGGTTTGAAAAACTTTAACTTATTTTTTGATAAAAGAGTCGAAACATGCAATTTTTTTTGAGCAAGGTTTTTTTGAGAGTGTGCCAAAGCGGATCTATCGGGAAAAACGAGTCACGGTGCTGTTGACCGCGTACTCCAAGAAGATTGAGCCCAAAGCTACCAGTATTATTACCCCCGAAGCCAAAATCAGGAAAATGCCGAGGGCGCAGGAGCGAAGCTTCTCGCCGGCATACATTACGTACGGCTGGTGAAAAAGATAGAAGCTGTAGGAATACACTCCCGCCCAGCCAATAGACTTGCCAACACCGGGCACCCTGTCGATACGGTAGGCCACGTGAATCAATATGACCGAAAAACCCATTGCGGTAAGGCCGTCCGAGAAACTGTACATGAAATTGGGCTGGTAGGTAAAAAGTCCCAGCGCGTATAAGATTATCCCGATAAAAAACCCTTTCCAGGAAAGCAGCAGGCTCAGCGTCCTGTCGGGTGATTCAGCCACGGATTTTCCCATTGCCATTCCAGCCGCAAATTCCCAGAGCCTGCAGACAAAGAAAGCCCCCATCACATAATATCCGTTTGCCTGCAGTATCGCGAAGAGAACATACCTCGCAGCCGAACACAATATTACGCAGAGCCCGAGGTATCTTGCCCACCCCAGGCGCTGCATCAGCTTGAACAGAACCGGGAAGACGATGTAGAGTTCTATCAGCAGCCCCAGAAACCACCAGGCAGGCACCAGGTAAAAGAACATTTTATCGAGAGGATAGACCCTGTCGCCGAAAAAGCTCAACCGGAAGCGGTAATCGACAGGATCGTGCAGGATTACGAAGGGAGAGATCAGGAAGACCAGATTGGCCAGCCAGTAAGTGGGAAAAAGCCTCATAAAACGGTGCTTGTACCAATCCGCCCACGAAATTCCAACTCCGCCGCGCTTTACAAGCGAGTAGGTGAGGCCGAATCCGCTGAAGAGGATGAAGACACCGACACCCTCCGGGCCTCGCTGGATGATTGCAGAAATGATTCCTGAAACAGCACAGGAAAATTTTCCGAGGATGGATCCATTGGCGCACTGTTCGACAAAACCGGGCAAGGAATCGAACGTTATCGGCCAAGGCAGGCGTCCGTTATCATATGAAAGGAGGCAATGGTAAAAAGCTATCCAGATGACGGCCAACCCCCTGACGCCGTCAAGCCACTGAAAACGACCGGCTGAAGAGGCTCGAAAGAGATGGCTGTCACGGTTTTCCATACTAAGGGACCTCAACGTAATAACTTTTGCATTAGCGAAACCAGCCGGTGCCGAACGAAGATTCTTTCATCTCGCCATCGTCTCACCGCCTTCCACGGCGGTGTTCTTCAACCCCCCAAAGTTGGGAGCGGACCCAGGATAGAACAATCCTGCCGTGTTATTAACAAGCAAAATATGTATAGTACATTTTGTAGAATTGGACATTGTGAAAGTAGATTTCTCACAATTCGATAAAGGATGATAAATGTCTAGTGCGAAAATGCTGCGGCTTCAAATTTTGATTCTTGTTCCGCTTTTCTTTTTACCCACCACGGATGTGATAATCCATCCGGCCTACCAGCAATGGAAAAATGAAAAGACCGAAGGACAGAATACAGCCCGCAGGCTGGTTCAATACCAGGCCGCTTCGAACAGGCAACTGATGGAGCAGACCAAGCTCCTTTTGGCAGCTCTATCGAAATCCACCCCGGTAATGCGGGAAGATTCGGAATCCTGCCGCAGCCTGTTTTCGGATATTCTGAAAAATCAGCCATTTTTCAGCGACATCGGGGCGGCTGACCTGAACGGGGACGTTTTCTGCAATGCGGCAAGTTCGTCTAGAACCAGCATCGCAGACAGGGAGTATTTTCGGCAGGCCGTTGGAACCAGACAGTTCGTCTTCAGCGATCATGTGTTCTCCCGGACCACCGGAAAGCATTCAATCGCGCTTGTTTACCCGCGCTTAAGTGAAATCGGTAAGCCGGAAGGCATAATTTATGCCTTTTTGGACCTGAAGGCATTGGCTCAGATCTCTGAAAAATCATTGCCTGAAAACGGCAAGGTTTTGATTGTCGACTCCAAAGGAACCATTCTGGCCAGCTACCCAAACGTCGATGAGTGGATTGGACGCTCAATGCCAGATGCGCCCGTAATCAAGACGATGCTGAGTCAAAAGGAAGGATTTGTTGAGGAAAAGGACCTGGATGGAGTCGTGCGGGACTTTGCCTTCACCAGCGTAACGGAAGGATCGTCGGGAGAACTCCACATAGCGGCCGGCTTTCCGGAAAAGCCTTTCAACTGGTTAGCGTTGGATATGCTGCAAAACGCAGCGGTACTGCTGGGCATAATGGCTCTTTTTGCCTTCGCGGCCGGATGGCTCGCGGCGCGGTATCTCCCGAGAGAAAGCTGATCGATCTTTGTGTATGGTTCTTATGCTTTATTTTACTTCGAAAAGACGGTTTTGCACGCGAAAAAGCGTTTTTTGACGTCGAGGAACGGGAAAAAGTCCCAATGAGACATTAATTGCAGCTTCGAAAAGTCTTGGGCTTCACGCCCCTTAGCTCGCCCCACGCAACTAACGCTACGCGCGCGAGTGACCGTTCATTTCAACCGCGGCGGAATTCGCTACCCAAGGCCCGCCTCAGACATTAATTTTCCAAGCACCTTTTCCGCCGCGAAATATTCCTGTGCGATTTCTCGCGCCGCCTTGCAGCTTCCCTCGTAATCGCTTTCTATCACATCGACGGCAGCCAGAATTTCATCCATCGTCAAAAATCCGAAAAGCCCTTTTCCGGTGGGCAGGAACTTGCTGAATCCGGTCTCCTGGGTTATGACGGGCCGCCCGGCGGCAAGGAATGTGCAACTCCGATCGCTGAACCAGCCGGTCCTTGGGCGCACCACCTGCTCCTTTGTAACCGTGAACTCGCCCCTCGACCTCTGGATATACTCCCGGTACTTATCCACGTCCGCGGAGATGGGTAGAGAATGCCTGATCCTCCATCCATTTTCGTTAAGGAACCGTAGCGTCTCATCGTTCACTTCCGTTGCAAGTTCAAAACCAACGGGTCTGCGCTTCGGCAGGTCGATGAATTTGAGAAACTCCCGGTCCTTTGTCCAGTAGTATGTCTCGCCTCGGAAAACCAGGTCCTTGCCCTTGTTTTTCCAAGTAGTAACGGTCGAATAGACCGAATCCTTCGAGGCAGGAAAGGGGTTTTCCCAAAGGTCCATGAGCACGGGCTGCCTGGTCGGATGCCAGCACACTAAATCGACAGGCAGATCGCAGTCGGGCTGTCCCAGATTTTCTCCGAAAGAAAAATGGATATCGTGCGCGGCAAGCGCGTTCAATGTCTTGATGTCCCCTTCCAATACCTTTACCTGGACGTGAAAAGGATCACTCTCGACATAAATTCTTCTGGGGATGGACATATGCTCTTCGCGAAGCTCCTGGGATGCGGTCGCGTTGAAGCAGACGTCAGCCTCCCTGTAGAGCTGCATCAGTTCAGCCTCGCTCATCCCGTAGCATTTGCCTCCCTCGTAGCCGCCGCGAAAGACCCATTTTCCTGAAAATCCGTACCTTTCGAGGACGGGGGCAACCATCTCGATGTTCGTAGAGGCATCAGGCGTCAACTCAAAGTCGTTGACATCAAAGACCCACCGGCTCGAGTCCTCGACGTAGTAAACGTCCCAACCGAGCCGCCTGAGTCCGATCAGGTAATGCAAAAATTGGTATGTCACACCCGCGAGCGGGTACCAGAATATGATTCCGAATACTATGAGTTTGCCTTTGCCGTTTTTCCCGTTTGCCATCTCATTTCCTTTACATACAGAGAGCGGGTCCTCAGCTCCCATGCTCTTATCCTCGAATAAACCTCATCTTTCATCTTCTGAAGCACATTTGCGCATTCGAATTACTGCCTTGCCTGCCAAGGGCCGCCGCCACTTCATCCGGCGACCTCTGTTTCCCCCCTCTTCCATGATTTGTCAAGAACAAACAGAATCGGACAAATCAGCTTAAATATACTTCAACTTCTTAAATATATTGCATATTATGACTAAATAGAAGACAATGACAGTGTGTCCGGACCTTGGGGAGGGGTTTTTCGGTCTTAGCACCTGTGACATTCTTAAATAAACTCGAAGGAAAACACTGAATGCAGATAACCTGCCTGGGCGCCGCGCGTTGCGTGACCGGTTCGAGTTTTCTCATCGACAACGGTAGAAAATACCTGGTCGACTGCGGCCTCTTTCAGGGCGGCAGTCAAATGGAATCGTTAAATCGCGGCCCCTGGGGCTTCAACCCCGCCGATATCGAGGCAATCTTTCTCACTCACGCCCACATTGACCATTCCGGCCGCATACCCAAGCTGGTAAAAGACGGTTTTCGGGGCAGAATCTATGCAAGCGTTCCCACAATCGAGCTTACCAAAATACTGCTCATGGACTCAGCTCACATCCAGGAAATGGAAGCCGAGTGGCACAGCAGGAAAAACAAACGCCGGGGAGAGCAGCTCATCCAACCACTCTATCAGGTTTCGGATGCCAAGGACTGTTTTGCTCTCTTCGAGCCGGTAAAGCAGGATGAAATTTATCGTCTCCAGGCAGACCTCAGCATCCGGTTCCGCAACTCAGGACATATTCTGGGGTCTTCTTTACTGGAAATCTGGGAAGGGCCTCCGGACAGCCTGCCAAAAACCGTCTTTACCGGTGATCTGGGTTACAAGGGGCGGTTGATCGTGGAAGACCCCGAGATCCTGACGGAGGCGGACATCCTTTTTATCGAGTCCACATATGGAAACCGCAATCACAAATCGCTCGAACAAAGCGAACAGGAACTGCTGAACGCAATCCAGTACAGCTATAGCCATGGTGAAAAAGTCATTATTCCCGCTTTTGCCGTGGAACGGACACAAGAGCTTCTTTTCATCCTCGGCAAATTTTTTCGGGAAAAACTTATACCTGCGATGCCGGTCTACCTGGACAGCCCTCTTGCGATAGCCGCGACAACAATATTCTGCAACATGAAACAATACTATGGCGCCGAAACCAGGGCTTTGCTGGACTCGGGAAAGGACCCTTTCGATCTGGATCAGCTTGTACTCACCCGTTCGGCCCTGGAGTCCATGGAGATAAACAGGCGTTCCGGTCCGGCCATCGTGATTGCGGGAAACGGGATGTGTACGGCCGGCAGGATCAGGCATCATCTCAAGCACAACCTCTGGCGGCCCGGATGTTCGCTGGTGATAGTGGGTTTTCAGGCGGTGGGCAGCCTGGGCAGAAGCCTCATCGAAGGTGCGCGCATGGTTAGAATACTGGGCGAAAGGGTGATCGTCCGGGCAAAAGTCTTCACGATTGGCGGCTTATCGTCTCACGCGGACCAGAATGCGCTGATCGAGTGGCTCAGCCATTTCAAAAATCCGAAAATGCGGGTCTATTTGATACACGGCGAACAAAGTGTAAGCGAGGGATTCGCAAACATCCTGAGACAAAAATTCCCATTTGATACGCGAGTGCCCTCAATTGGCGACCGGATAACGGCGACGGGGCTTGAGCGCGCCGGGACCGCCGCAGTGGTTGAAACAATGGGCCCGAAGTGGAGTGGATATATGTCAAAGCTGGCCCAAAAAGCCGAAGTGCTCAGCAAGATTTTGGAAAACCCCGACTTCCACCTTCCACCGCAAGTGATTCGTAAAATCGAGGAAGAAATGATTTCGGCCCAGGCCCACCTGGATGCAGCGCTGCGGAGCGCCCAGACAAAGCAGGAGGCAGATCGGTTGCCTGTTTGTGAGAGTGGTGAAACTGCTAAAGGTGCTTGACCGTCATCCGGAGCTTCCAGCAGAAATCGAATCGGCGTAGCGTAAATACCAAATTGAAAAGCAGTCATAACTTCATCGGGAGAAAATCGGCGGGCCGCACGACGCGTGAGTCTCTATCGGGACGGAACGCGGTGGGCTAATGCGAGTGGCCTGAATCGAATAGATCCGCAATTATTTGATGGATGTCCATGTCCTTTTTCCTGAACCCCTCCTGGCCAAAGACCATGTTAGCTTCCAGGACGTAATACTTTCCGCTGTACTCGCAGATGTCGAGGCCGACCTCGTCGAAGCGGCATCTAAGGGCCGCTTCCTCCGCAAAATCGAGCGCTTCCGCAGGAATGTTTTCAAACGAGACGGTCCCACCCTGAGTGACATTATTTCTAAAATCGCCTTCAACGTGGATGCGCCAATATGCGTGAACAAGATTGCCGTCTATGACCACCACCCTTAAATCTCGATCTATAGGAAGATACTCTTGAATGTATGCAGGATTGTGGGTTTCCAGATATCGGGAAAGCTCTTCCGGGCGGCGGATCAGGAAGACGCCCGTGCCCCGGGATGACCCGAAGGGGGTTTTCGCAACAAAGGGATAGGTGAAATCTCTCGCTATTGGCTCCAAACGGTCCCGTCCATAATAAATTTTAGTCCTCGGCTGGGGAATTTGGAGCAAATTGAAAAGGTCTGTCTGCGCTATTTTGTTGCCGAGAAAATGATAATAGTTGCGCGGAAAAACACTCAATCCCGCCGCCTGGAAAATTTCGCTGTAAACAGGGCCGGGGTAGCATATCTTTTCGGCCAGCAGGATTTCTCTTTGCAACTCTTCCGGGTAGTCGCTCCAGTTCGGTTTCAGCCCGACGCACCGAATCGAGCTCTTCCTGAGTCTTTTCCCGAGGGATACCGGGCGGGGCGGAATTCCCTTCATACCCATGGATTATAACTCCACGATCCGTAATGGTGCTAAGCGGCACGCGGCTTTCTGCGTACCGTTTCATATACGGGTCACGCAAAAGAATTCTTACACATCTTCGACCAGCACCAACCGCACAACCGGTGTGAGGGAACGAGCTTTGTGTACGCTGTTCGGTCCGGGAGAAATGAAGATGCCCTCCGCCTTGTGATATATGACTACGTTGCCCCTAAAGTCAACCTCAAGGCTACCTTCGAGAATTAACCCTGTATGGCCTTTCTCGCACCAGTGAGGTTCGATGAACTCAGAAGTGAATTCCACGAGGCGGATCTGTTGATAGAGACTCTAAGTTTTTTCCACCGCCGCATTTGCTATATCAACGCCGGGTAGACAGGAGTCCACTGCGCTGCCGTCACTCGCTGACGAAGTTCATCCTCAGCCAGCTTTGGTGCAAGGCCCTCCTTTTGCGCTTCGATACCAACCGCGATCGCGATTTGCGCGGCCACCCTCCGAATGTCGGTCAAAGGCGGTAGCAGGGATGCGGAAGAGTCTTTGAGGGCGGGCGAATTTCCGGCGAGTGCCCGGGCCGCCGCCAGCATCATCGCGTCCGTGACGCGCCGGGCGCCCGAGGCGACAACCCCAAGCCCCATGGCAGGGAAGATGAAGCTGTTGTTGCACTGTGCGATCGGAATCGTGCGCCCGCCGTAACTGACAGGCGCGAAAGGCGAACCCGTAGCCACGAGAGCCCGTCCATCCGTCCAACGAATCAAATCGCCGGGTTTGGCTTCTGACTTCGAGGTCGGATTCGACAGCGGGAAGATGATCGGTCGCTCAACCTTGCGCGCCATCTCGCGAACAACCGCTTCCGTGAATGCCCCACCCGCAGTGGAGAGTCCGATTAGAATGGTTGCTTCGATACTCCCGATTACATCGGCAAGTCCGATGTGACCGTTGGAGGTTTTCGGCCATCCGGACACACGGTCTTCCGGCTGGGCATAGACACTCTGTTCCGGGGTAAGGTCTTTTCGCCCTGAGTGCAGGAGACCGTCTTTGTCAAGGACCCAGAAGCGGCTGGACGCATCCCGGCCGGAGAGATCTTCGCCTTTCATTGCGGCGCGCAACCCATCGGCAACGCCAATGCCGGCGGAGCCTGCTCCTAACATGACGATTTGCTGTTCCTTCAGATTCTTACCAGTCACCTTGACCGCACTCAGAACTGCTCCCAGTGCAACGGCCGCCGTCCCCTGGATGTCGTCGTTGAAAGTCAGCAATTCATCGCGGTAGCGCTGAAGAAGAGGCCGGGCATGCGGAGTGGCTAAGTCTTCCCATTGCAGACATGTTCCGGGAAGTTCCTGCTTCACGGCCCTGACGAACTGATCGACAAAATCAAAATACGCCTGCCCGGTAATCCGTTCGTGGCGCCAGCCGAGGTACTCATGATCGCTGAGCCGTTCCGCGTTGTTGGTTCCCACATCCAATAGGATGGGCAGAGTCCGTTCCGGACGAATCCCACCGATGAGCGAATACAAGGAAAGCTTGCCGATCGGAATGCCCATTCCTCCCACGCCCTGATCACCGATGCCCAGAATACGTTCGCCATCGGTGACGACAATTACGTCAACGTCCGGATTGGGACGATTTCGCAAGACCGCAGAAATCGAATCACGCAACGGGTAAGAGATGAACAGGCCGCGCGGCCTCCGGTAGATATGACTGAATTGTTCGCACGCGAGCCCGACCACTGGCGTGTACACTATGGGGGTCATTTCTTCAATGTGGTCGAGCAAAAGCCTGTAGAAAAGGACTTCGTTAGTGTCCTGCAGAGAGCGCAGGTAGATATGCCGCTCCAGGTCGTCGTCCTTTCGCTTGTAAGCCTCGTAGGCGCGGATTACCTGCTCCTCGATGCTCTCGACATGAGGAGGCAGAAGTCCGTTCAAGCAAAATCTTCTGCGTTCCTCCTCCGTGAATGCCGTGCCTTTGTTCAGCTCGTGGCGATTGAGAAGATCCACTCCGCCGGTGATGCCCGGTACAACCGACTGCGTTATCTGCTGTTCTAAAGCCATTTCACATTCTCTTTTCTTATCCGGTTTTAGAAGCGATCTTGTGGTGAATTACCGGAACAGATCCGGGAAATGAATCAATTCGTCCACTATACGGTCCTCTCCCACTGTGCGAGCGACTGGCACGAATGAGGTGTGATGCGGGATGAAGTAATCGTTGTAAAAATGTCGAACTTCACTAAAGCCGACGTTACCTGTCATTACGGGGACATGGTTGACAAAGGAGTTCGGACTCATGGTCGCCATGGTGTTATTGATACTCTTTTCTTTGAACTCGGCAGCCACATGCCGCTCCCACATTTCGACCATCGCCTGCTGTTCCGAATTAAGATTATGGTCATGCATGTTTTCGATTCTCCTTTCCGTGTCCCTGCTGCCCGACAACCAACTGCAATCAAGGCTGCCATTTGCGCGCTACCGATTCGTCCGTATGTCTTGCCAAATGTTTGATAATTCCTACCTCCGCGATCGCTGGAATGCATGATCCGGATACCCGAACTTGACGGACTGGTTGGCCGCCTTTTGAGGTCCCAACATATCTTGATCAGCCGCCGATGACCTGTCCGAACGGGACCCATGTCGTGCCGTCGAACTTCATCAAATACAACTGCTTGATCGGTTGATAGTCGGTAGGACTCGTCGTGATTCTGATTCCGGGACGGAGCATCCCAAGCTCCAGATCCAGGCCGGCAGCTTGCTTCATTACATTAGCGCGGGTCAGATCGTTACCGCATTTCCTCAGAACCTCAACCAGCACCTGCGCGCGTTCGTAGCCGGCCACATTGAGTTGATCCCGAAGACTAGCCTTTGGATTGTATTTGCTCATCCAGGCGAGAAACTCACGCACTGCGGGGTCGTTTCGCTCTTGCGTATGCATCCAGCCCTTGGAGCGGGCGTTCGTGATGATTCCGGCGGCCTTCTCGCGGCCCGCCGGGTCGATGAAAGCATCGATCGAGAGGGATGCGTTGGGAATGAACTGCAGAGGATGCCAGCCGATGTCGTAGGCGCTGCGAATCGCCTGCGCCGCAAACTTCCCAAACGCCAAGTTGATGAAGACATCGGCACCCGAACTCTTGAGCGCCTCAATCTGCGAAGAGAGCGTTGGATCGGCTTGCTCGTAGGGGACCTCTTTGACGATCATTGTTGACGCCTTTTTACCCAGGCCGTCGTGAACGCCGGCAAGATACTCTTTGCCTGCGTCGGTGTTTGCGTAAAGTACCGCTATTTTTGCGCCGGGTTTGCTTTGCAGGATATACTTCGCGTAGGCCGATCCCTCCGTCCGGTATGTAGCGAAAAACCCCATCGTCCAAGGGAAATGGGCCGGATCGTCGAATACCGCCGAACTGGCCTGGATGAAAAGTTGCGGCACTTTCTTATCGTTCATGTACTTGCGGATCGCCTCGTTGCTCTCACTACCGAAGGAGCTGAAGATCAGCAGAACCCCATCCTGTTCGACCAGCTTGCGCGCCAGTTCGAGGGATTTGCCTGTATCCGAACTATCGTCGACGCTTACGAAGTTGATCTTGTGGCCGTTTACTCCGCCACGGTCGTTGATCATCTGAAAATATGCAGCCTCGGCGCGGGCTACCGCCCCGTATTCCGAGTACAAACCCGAGTAAGGACTGATGTTGCCGATTTTGATCTCAGTGTCCGTGGCGCCGGGGTCGTATTTCTTCTGCGCCGCTGCAGGTGTGGCGACAAGTGTGATTGCGAATAGTGTTGCCGCAAAAATTCGAAGCATAATGGAGTTAATATTCACCGCATCCATTTTGTTTAGGCCAGCCCATGATTGGTTTTGCCTTCGGTTAATGCCGGCTTATGAGAGAGATCGACCAACGGTTCAACATACTGAGTCATGTAGCGCCCCGGGGTCGAAGATCAAGTTTCATTCTTTGTATTATACCCTAACCACACACGCATGCTGAGACAAGAGAGGTTCTCAAGGCGAAGAATCCCAATACCCTGCCAATTTCGAAAGAGTCCGGTTTACAGCGATTAGTTAAAAGAATGATCGGAAGCGGCGAAGATTTTGGCGCTCAATTTCTCAATGCCTCTGAGCTCTTCCTTGCGGTTTAACAAACCGGCAATCAGAACATCCGTAACAAGGAATATACATCTCCGACACACTTCCGCCAAATTCTCTCTGTAAATTGGCAACACCTCCAAAAGCGAAAGGATTTAACGTTGAATAATTTCAGCCTGAACAGCGTCCTTTTAAAAGACGGGAGGTACACAAAATAACAGTGAATCAGTTCTACGTGCAGATGCTCGCTTTTGTGACAACTTGCGGTATCGGCTATCTCTTTTGGCGCCATGTCCGGTCTTTTCGAAATCCCACCCGAAAAATCCCCTCTGAATGTTCTGAAATTCTCACTCGGGGGTACGGTTCCATCGTCTACCTGAAGGAAGTATCTCCGGGCGAAGAGGTCATAGCGGCCAATCAAGGCTTACGAGCGCGCGTTCGGAAAGACTGGGCCGATGTACCGGAGCTGCGCCAGTTACAAAACAGATCCGAGCTGGAGGAAGCAATCTAAGGACCGGCTTTTCATACCCGATGTTTTTGGGCCCTGGATGATTGAGAGTATGCAGGAAACAATCGTACGGACTTGGAACGAGCTTCAACACGAACTCTACACGGACTCCTGGAACGCAGAACTTGGCCGCTTTCGGTCCCGTTGTGCCTTCCGGGGGCTATCCGATGCAGGCTACCGGCTGGAAACGACCCTCATACGCCTGAGAGGCAAATTTATAGAACTTGAAAACCACCTGCTGCGAAATTTCAAGAAATACGCGCATAGAAACCTGGTGAGCGGAAACTCGATTTGGCATTGGCTGGCTGTGGCGCAACATTCGGGCCTTCCCACGAGGCTTCTGGACTGGACTTATTCACCGTTTTGCGCCCTGCACTTCGCCACTTCGGACCTGGATAAGTTCGACACGGATGGCGCTGTCTGGGCGGTCAACTACGTACGGACACACAGGCTGCTGCCCGAAAGTCTCAAGCTCCAGCTCGAACAGGAGGGAGCTAATGTTTTCACCGTGGAGATGCTGTCCGAATCCGTGCAGACACTGCACGAACTGGCCGGCCTTTGCGGGCTGCCTTTCACCATCTTTTTTGAACCCCCCTCAATGGACGATCGGATTGTAAACCAATTTGCGTTCTTTTCGGTGATGTCAGACCCTGAGGCGGTGCTGGACGACTGGCTCGTACAGCACCCCCAAATCGCCCGCAAAATTATCATCCCGGCGAAACTCAAATGGGAGATCCGCGACAAGCTGGATCAGGCCAATATCACCGAAAGGGTGCTTTTTCCCGGTCTAGACGGCCTGAGCAGATGGCACAGGAGGCATTACAGTCCCAGACACGACAGCATGCCGGAAAAGGAGATCCCGGTATATCACCCGTTCTTTAATTTCCCTCAGAAGGCGTCAAATGAATAATCAGGGGTGGGACATTTTTAAACGAGACAACCTTGCTCAGGCGGGAGGGTTTCATGCACAAGACTTATGTTCTGGATACCAATGTATTGCTGCATAACCCAGAAGCGTTATTCGCATTCCAAGACAATCATGTAGTCATTCCCCTCACGGTAATCGAAGAAATAGACAGCCAAAAGAAAAGGCAGGATGAAATAGGAAGAAATGCGCGGGTGGTTTCGAGGGAACTCGATGCCCTTCGCTCGTTAGGGCGCCTTTCCGAGGGGGTTCCGATGCCTTCGGGAGCAAAACTCACCATCGAACTCAATCACTCCAGCATAATAAACTGCCCGAAGGGATTGGACCCTGAGAAACCTGACAACCGAATTCTCGCTGTGGCCTTCAACCTGAGCCATGCAGGGCGAGGAGAGGTAATTCTCGTAACCAAGGATCTCAACCTGCGCATCAAAGCCGACGTTGTAGGCGTGCGGACCGAGGATTTCTATAACGATAAGGTGGACTACGCTCACCTCTACTCCGGTATTGTCGAGCGACACCTATCTGCGTGTGAGCTGGACGAGTTTTACCAGGAGGGGAAGCTGAAGTTATCCGGCTGCCAGCCGCTCCCAAATCAATTCTTTCTGCTGAAGTGCCACGAAAATCAATCGCAATCGGCGCTTGCACGCTACAGCCATGGAATGCTGTTGCCCCTGTGCCATGCGGATTCGGTCAGTTGGGGGATCAAGGCCCTGAACAAGGAGCAGAAATTTGCCCTTGAACTGCTCAGAGACGATCAGATAAGAGTCGTCACTCTGGTCGGTCGGGCCGGGACAGGGAAAACCCTGTTGGCCCTCGCCGTCGGCTTGGAAAAAGTCCTGGAGGAAAACGCATACAGCCGGCTGCTGGTCACTCGGCCCGTCATTCCGATGGGCGAGGACCTGGGCTATCTCCCGGGGACGAAGGAAGAGAAACTAAGGCCCTGGATGCAGCCGATATATGACAACCTGGAGTTCTTGATGCGAAATTGTCCCGAGCCCTACGGAGTGCTGGATGATTTGGTGAGAAAAGGGACACTGGAACTGGAAGCGCTCACCTACATTCGGGGACGCAGCATTCCGAAACAGCTCATACTTTGTGACGAAGCCCAGAACCTCTCGCCCCACATGATAAAGACACTCATTACCCGCGTCGGTGAAGACACCAAGATCGTCTTCACTGGAGACCCCGAGCAGATCGACCACCCTTATCTCGATGCGAGCAGCAACGGGTTGACCTATCTCGTAGAGCGCCTTAAAGGGGAGGAAATCGCCGGGCATGTAACGCTGGTAAAGGGGGAGCGGTCCAAAGTGGCGGAACTGTGCGGCAAGCTGCTGTGAGCACATTCCGCATCTCGGAAGTACTGACGGGTAGCGGGACTCCCATTCGAAACAGCGAAAATTCCGGCGTCTCATTTCTCAAGGGCCGGGAGAGCTGTGGAGTTTCCCCTTTTCGAGCTGACGCAGAGGGACTATGACATCTCCGGGGTGCCTTTTGAGAATCAAGACCGCCTTAAACTGGTCTTCTGGATGCCAAAAAGCGTTTTAAGCCCTGAAAGATGGGGTATTCGGCAACTTTCCGCTACGGATGCATATACTTGTCTTGGTCCGATCCAATGCTTAACAATGCTTGAGACCCAGTGCTTCAATGCTGTACCAATGCTGCAACAGGATGGAGAGAAGAAATGAAAAAGCCGGGATTGATTAGAGTTTTTATAATTGTTGCCTTCACGTCCATCTTTTTGCAGTCCGGCGGTGCCTTTTGTGCCGACCCTGCTGAAACTGAGTCGACTGTGAGGTTCACCGTCCCACCCCCTGATTCTGCGCAGACGCAGATATATCTTGGTCTGGAAGCGATGAAGCAGTTCAAAGTCAGCGACATAAAGGCAAAGATCGTCATTATCGAGCTCATGAGTGGGTTCTGCTCGGCCTGCCAGGCCAACACCCCCATAATAAATGACGTCTACAAAACCATCCAGGCAGACTCAAGCCTAGCCGACGTGAAGGTTATCGCAATAGCAATCGCCGATGACAAAACTACTGTAGAGACGTTCAAGAAACAGTTCAAACCGCTCTTTCCTATTCTGCTCGACGAAAGCCGTGAGATTATGCGCTCCAAGAGCATTAGCGCCACTCCAGTCACTATGGTCGTTTCGACTCAGGACGCCAAAGTGCTCTTCACCCAGCCCGGAGTAATCCCGGCCGCCGACGCGTTTGTAAAGCAGGTGAGGTTTGTAAAGCAGTTGGAAGCTATGGACAAAGAATAACAACGGTAAGACTACAGTGCCAATGCGCTGTATAGAATTCGAAAGTTCAAGAATTTTGCATAAGAACTCCGTTCTTCGGGATTTGTCCCCTGAAGAGCTCGGATCTGTTTTCAGCCCGGGCGATATGCCTTGGAGCGTGCTCCTGGAAGGGGCGCCCGCCACTCAAGAAGCATCCATCCAACTTGATGCATTATTCCAGCTCAAAGACCGCTAAGCCGATTAACTCTCCGTTCGGAAGTCAAGGGACAGGCTTTTTCGCTTCTTTCGCTCCGGATCAGCCATTTGTCCACAGTCGCCGGGGCCGTCTGCTTGATTTATTTCTCTTATAACAATTACACGATCTGACGATATCTGGTTGGGAGAACGTCTTCGGTGCCCAAAACACACAACCTGTGGAGTTGAGGATATGAAAAATCTCATAATATGCTGCATCGTCTTCCCCGTATTTTTGTTTGCGATCTTATGGAGTTGTCCCGCGAAGGCCGATATTGACTCAGTGGTAAAAACAGTACAACCCGCAACCGTCAAAATCTATGTCTTCGATCAAGCCGGCAACGCGGTGTGCCAGGGCAGCGGTTTCTTTTATCAATCCTATGGACATCTGATCACCAATTATCACGTTCTCGGAAAAGCAGCGAAGGCCAGGGTGAAAACTCCTGATGGAAGGGAGTTCAATGTACAAGCCGTCGTGGCCGAAGATGCAACTGACGATCTGATCGAAGCCGTTGTGGATGTCTCGGTTGGTTCGGTGCCCTATCTTACTGCCGCTGGTACCGCCCCTAAGGCTGGTGACCCCGTTATGGTGATCGGCAGTCCCCTGGGGGTCGATAAGGTCGTGAGCCAGGGAAATGTGGATGCAATCATGACGATACCGAAATTTGGAAGGGGTATCCTGCATAGCGCCCACTCATTTCCTGGATCGAGCGGGAGCCCCCTGGTGAACGCCCAGGGTGAAGTTATCGGTATCGAGACCGCAGCAGTGCCCGGTAGGCCGAATATCAACTTCGCCGTACCCGTGGAACGGTTTTCCGGCTTAAGTTCCACCTTTCGCGAGCTTTCGGCCGCTCCAAGCGCAAATACTCCTGTCCGGGCAGAAGTCCAAAGGCCGGATGCCCGCCCGGGGACGCTTGAGAAAGACATGCAAATGGCGGAGGCCGGCGACCCGGCCGCCCAGGTAAGAGTTGCGGTTAGATATGAACGGGGGCAGGAGGTTTCCCAAGACTGTTTTGAGGCGCTCGACCTCTATCGCAAAGCGGCCGATCAGGGATATTTGATGGCGCAATACCATCTCGGGCGAATGTACTATACTGGTGAGTGCATGGGGAAGGATCTCGGCGAGGCCGCCAGATGGCTGCAAACGGCGTCTGAGAGAGGGTCTGCGGATGCTCAGCAGGTTTTTGGAAAGATGTGCTTCAATGGGGAAGGGGTAGCCTGCGACCGGGTCACGGCATGCATGTGGATGATCCTTGCGGCATCCAGGGGAAATGCTGAGGCAAACAATGTATTGAGGTTGATGGCGTCGGATTTGACCCGTGACGAATTCAACATGGCCCGGGAAAAGGCTAGGAACTGGAAACCGGGTATGTGAAATTCACAAAGACAAAAAGCGATTCACTGCTTTGCCATCACCATCTTTGTTTTGGGTTTTCACAAACTATTCAGGTACGCTTTTGCCTGAAGACCCGAAATTGTGTGTCAGCATGAGCTTTAGGACCAAGCACTCGCCGCCGCCGGTAAAGCTATGGCCTACGCCAAACTCGACACTATCCGGCTCTCCCTTGTAATCGACCACTGCAAAAAGCGTCTGATCCTGCCGGTCTAGCGGCGCTAAATCGTTGAGGCGGCCGTAATCTTCGTAGTGTTCGAGCGCCAGCGCCCAGGCCTTTGAAAAGTTGTAGGCAATGCGTTCACAGGGTACGAAGTCAAGCGATTTGATTCCAGCGTGGAAGTTGGTGTCGAAAATCGGATTGTAAATAATGTCTACGGGTCCGATCCGGCCGCCGATGATCGGGCGTACCTCTCCCGCCCAGCGGGATTGATCCCACTGGGGCATGTTGTAGCTGAGTTCGAAATTAATTCCGTAAAAAAACTTCTTTCGGCTGCGTGAGGCGACACGAAAAGCGCCCGGAGTTTGGTACTGTCAAAGAGCAGATGTCCCTCTCCGGTCAGCGAATAAACCGGCAGATAAAGCCCGGCCTCAAACCAGTCGGTTACGCCGTAGGCCCATTCAGGAACGCCGTTCAGTGTGTGATTGGGGACGATGCCTCCGGGGAAGTCCGGCTCGTGGTGACCGATCGCAGTGAAATTATTGTGCAGTTCGACGCTGAATTGCCCCACTTCGTTGATCTCGGCATCGTAGACCTGTATTTCGTCGGTGAGAGCGGCCTGAGCAGCCCCGTCCCAGCGGCATAAACTCGAGAGGAACATACACAGAAGAAGCAAGATCCCCAATCTTATTCTTGTCGAATTCATGAGAATCTTTCGCCTTAAGTTTCAGGTTTGAAATTTAACCCTTAACCTGAATAACCCGTCACGCAATTACCAATAGACGTTGGCGGGAATTTCCGGCCGCCATCAATAACGGTCTACAGACGCGGATCGACACCACCAGGTCCACCACAGTCGGGCGTATAGCAGGTGACATTGAGGAAATCGCACTTCTCCTCACAGTCAGGGCATGTGTCAGGAGGGTTGGCAGAGGTGACGAGAAAACCGCACTTGCCGCATTTCCAATACGTCAGCCCGCATTGTGGGCAGATATCCCCCTCGAATCGTCCATCACCAGTATAGCCGCAGTGAGCACAAGTCATTTTCTTCTCATCACTTTTCATCTGTTTTCTCCTTCATGGTTCGCCTTCTTTGTCAGTGTCTCAAAAAACGTTACAAAAGGGCCGCACACTTTTCGGATATTCGGCCCCATTCCTGAAGACAGGTAACGATAGTCAGAATGAAATCTAACTAATCGCCAAAATCAATAATCATGTCGGCTTCATTACCGCAGACTTTGCATGTCCTGGTTTCTTTTTGTTTTTTCCGGGTTTCTCCGGATGCTGCCTGAACATCGACCCACTGGCAGCTTATGGTCATCTCCGCTTCGTTCCCGCACTTTTCGCACATACATACTTCGACTTTGTCAGCCATTGCAGTATCCTTTCATGTTCAGTAGGTATCTCGCAAAACCTCAGCGTGCTTTGCTACATGGGTTTTAGCAGCAGCCGGTTTCCAGTCATCCGTGAGGGTTTTAAGAAAGGCCACGATGCAAGCCTCTTCCTCGCGGCTCAATCCCAGGTTCCCCAGCTCCTTTTTGTTGACGGTTTCCGAAAATTCCGGGGCAGGCCAGCAATTGTCTCCCGGTACGTCGCCTGTTGCGAGCGGCTCAGAGCAGACCGGCAGCACGTCCCGCGTATTATAGAAGTGAACGATACTTTCGAGGCTTTTAAAATAGCCATTGTGCCCATAGGCCTTCACGAATATCGGGTAAGGTCTTTTGTCAACGTTTCGCAGAGTTGGAACCTTGTGCTTGCCGTACTCGGAGGCTGAGTTGAGAAAACCGCCCAGACCGAGGTCAACCCAGTGAATGCCCGACGGGTTTAACCCGAGTTCATGATAGTACGGATTAAGCGGGTTTTTCGGAAATCCAAGATTATCGTATGTAAAATCGGTAAACACGATTGGGCCGGGTTTCCTGAGATTGAGCGCGCTTGGATGGCACTTCGTGCAATTTCCTTTGCCTTTTTCATTGAACAGATCGAGGCCTTTTGCTTCTTCCGGAGTGAGAGTGGCCTTTAGCTTAAGGAAGTAGTCGTATTTGGAGCTGAACGGATTCATCTCCTTTGACCTCTCATATGCAGCGATGGAGCGTCCAATGTATTCATACGCCTTGTTAACATCACCACACGCGTCCTTCCCCCAGACGGTTCTAAAGAGTGATGCATAGCTGGCCTTGCAAACTTTTTCGACCAATACGGCAGCGTTGGGGAGCCCCTGTTCGGGAGGGTTCAAAAAAGGCGCCAGACCTTGTTCCGCAAGCGGATCACCCAACTTCTGGCCTGTTGCGCGACCATCCCAGAACATCCCACCGCACCATGTTCCAACATCCTGCTTATGCAAAACGGGACTGTCACCACCATATGCGGTGCTCGGCGGTTTACGATTCGCGAAGAGGCCGTCCACAGAGCCCATATAGACCCCTCCCAGAGCATTGATGCTTGAGTCCGGACCGGTAAACCCAACTGAGGGTGAATGGCACGCTGCACAGGACTGGTTATTGTGTGCCGAGAGGTTTTTGTCGAAAAAGATTAATTTCCCCAGTTCTTCCTGCGGAACCAGATTTTCTGTCGACTTGTGTTTTGCTTCTGCGGATTTGGATTCTGCCAAATCAGCACCTGATGAAGATCCTATCATGGCGCTTAAGGATAGAATGATCGAATAAAGCAGTAATTTCTTGCGCATCGGCTACCCTTTCTGCTGACACTCAGTGCAGATGCCGTAAAAGTCCAGCCGGTGACTGATAAGCTTATAGCCGGTTTGGGAGGCAAGCTTTGCAGTCATTTCGGTCAGGCTCTCCAAATCGGGATCGACAATCCTCTTACATTTGATGCAGATCAAATGAGGATGAGGACCGGGCTTTTTCCCGTCATAGCGGTTGTAATCACTGCTGAACTCAAGTTCGAGTACTTCACCTAGTGATTTTAGAACAGCCAGCGTCTTGTACACGGTAGCGATTGTCGTGGTGGGAAAATCTGTTTTTACCAGGCCGTAAACATCCTCTGCGCCGGGATGCCCGTTGCTCTCAGCCAGAATCTTAAGTATCGCTAGTCGCTGTGGCGTAATGCGGTACCCCCTTTCCCGGAGTTTCTGGAGCATACTGTCAAAGCGGCTGGGGGTATCTTGCATGGGGACTTTCCGAATCAAAGATTATGGAGACTCACTATCACAAGAAACTGATTATGCCAAATGCGAAAAAGGGGGGAGTTTTACTTGGAACGGTGATTCTGGACTCAAGTTGGGAATGTACAGACGGTGTAGGCTGGTCGAGCATTCCTGAAATAGCTCGATATTATGATCCCACCGAAATGGCGCGTGAGTGCCAATCACAATAACCATTTGATATCGAAGAACTTACGAAATGCTTCTATGGGTCCCACAGGGTCAATGCGAGGCAAAATGACAGAAGGTGGAATCTGACCGGAGGTACGTCGCACAATAAGTATGATCCGGATGTGCTGAACTTTTGTGTTTTCGGGAATTCAATGGCCAGAAGATGTGTGGAGTTGTCCCTTTTGGAGCCAAGGTGGAGGCACTATGGCATCTCTGGAGTACCTTTTGAGAATCAAGACCGCCTTAAACTGGTCTTTTCAAACCCCCAAAACAGCGTTTTAAGCCATGAAGGATGGGAATTTTATGCAACAGATGCATATAACTGTTTTGGGTCCGCCCCGCGCCCCCCATTACCATTCTAAATGAGCTGAATATCCTTCTTAGCCAACAGGAGCAAACTCATTAATACGCCTAACAGTCAACCATGCTTATGCCAAGACCTCCCGTCCCCATTTCCTTGAATGCCTGAGGCAAAGCCTTACCCGTTTCCAACATGGCCGCAATGACTCTGTCCAGATCCTCCCAGTGGTGTGACGTGACCTCATTCTTGGCGAGAAGATATGCGTTGTAGGCTTTGAGCGCTCCAAAAGCGTTTCTTTCTATGCAGGGTATGAGCACGAAACCGCCCACGGGGTCGCAAGACATGCCGAGATGATGCTCAAGGGCCATTGTGGCCGCAATTTCGGTAGCATCGAGAGAGGCTCCTGCAGCATAGGACAGCATGGCTGCCGCCATGGATGAAGCTACGCCGATCTCACCCTGGCAGCCTACTTCCGCTCCGGCTATGCTCGCATTGTTCTTACACAGGAACCCTACCAGCCCTGCCGCCAAGAGGCCCATCCGCATCGAGTCCCGGGACATCTTCAGGTGGTGTTTCATTACATAGACAATCGATGGAATGGTTCCTGCGGAACCGAGCGTAGGGGCCGTGACGGCAAGCCGGCCTGCGGCGTTGCCTTCAGAAACAGCCAGGGCGTAGCTGCTCAATTGCTGCATGAAACCATCCTCGGCGCCGGCATTTCTGGATCGTTTGTAAATTCGCTTCGCCTTCCGGTAGAACTCGAACGGGGCCGGGAGAAGACCTTCTTCGTCCAGACCCTGGTTGACTCCATCCTCCATGGTCTTCAGTACCAGGTCCAGATGCCCAAAGATCTGCTTCTCGTCCGTATGCATTACTGCTTTTTCGTTTTCGAGAATCACTTCGTGAAGGCTTTTACCACTCTCCAACAACAGCTTTCTGAATTCGGCCATGCTGCCGTAAGGGTAGGACGGTTGTCCTCGTTTGGGCGCGGGCTGCCCTTTCCACTGAAAAAAGCCTCCGCCCGGAGAATAGTATTCTCTCTCCATGATCAACGAACCGTCTTTTCCTATAAGCCGCATGACAACTGTATTAGTATGCGGATAATTGTGCTCCACCTTGTCCCAGACGATCGTGTGGCTGCCGATCTCGAACGTTTTCCCGTTTATCGTCGTATTATACTTTCGAGAGGTGTCCGCAAGTTCATCCATCAGTTTGGGATCGCATGTCTCCGGTCTTTGCCCCAACAGGCTTGCCAGAATAGCGCGATCCGTGCGGTGTCCCTTCCCCGTTGCGCTCAGGCTGCCGAAAAGATGAACCTGTATGGTCTGGGCCGCATCCATGTCGGCATTGGACAACTGTTCGATTGCCTCCACGAAATTGCACGTTATGCGCAGGGGGGCAATTGTATGTGAGCTTGAGGGCCCCGGCCCGATCTTGAACATGTCGGTCAGCGAAGTGAGGATCACTCCGCGAGGAGCACCTTTATAGCATTGTCCCTGCGGAGTCCCAGGAAAAGCCGCAAGGGGGATGCCCCGCGCAGAAGCCATGTTCTTTTCAAACAACACGCCGGCCGCACCGGACGCAATTCCGGCGATCTTCAAGAATTCTCGACGGTTCATGGGTCGCTCTCCGATTGAGGGTTAGCCAAATGATCTTCCCGCCCGCTCGGGTCTTCCCTCGGGAAGCGTTTCCAAGCAAGACGGCTAAATCGATCCTCCTCGTGCGCCACGTGGGGATATACGAGTTGCCCGTTTCAGGCTGCGGGTAATTTGTTTCTTATCCTGGGTTCCCCTTTCCCTTGCAGTCTAATTTTAGAAATCAAGGGTTGCGTCTATGTATGGTTTGCCGCCATGGTTGATAAACTGTCGACGCTCCATCACTTAGTCTCCTGAATGAAGGCGACAAGGCGATACTGATCCTCTACTGAATTTGAACGCACCAATGCTCGTGCTCCATAGCCGTTATGTACCTGAATCGGAAGCCTGGAAGAAGAACCTTAACTTATATTGCGTGAAGGAGAGAGCTGTGCCTTTCGCATAGAGCGCTGTCAGTATCCCCCTGGCAGTGAATGTCCGGTGCTTGAGAGCCGATCTGCCTCTCTCATTTTTCTTTCGCTACTCAGGAGCTGCAGGCCGGCCTTTTCTCATCGTGTCAAATTGTTCGGTCATGCTTCTGAGGTGACGTTTTTCCTCGCTTGACAGGAGATGGAACACTCGCTTGGAGCTAGCGTCCTCCACCTGATCTTCCATGAGAAGGTAGCGATCGTAAGCAGTCATCTCGAGAGCAATGCAGAGCTCGAGAACCTCGATGACCTCCTTGCCGTCTGCCCAACTGAGCGCGTCCTCTAAAGCCACGCCCCCTTCCAGAAACCCGTCCCGGGAAGATTCCGAAACCAGGGAGTACGGGAAACCCGAATCAGCTTCTTTTCCTGAAATCGAAGCATATAGGGTGACAAGCTCTGATTTGTGGTGCTCCTCTGCAGCAGCCAGATGGTCAAAGAGTTGGGCAGTTGCGCGGGATGCGCTGAAGGTGTCGGCCATCTGCGAGTAGAACCGCTTCATCCCGTCTTCCAGAATCCAGGCGAGCGCAGCATATTCTTCAGGGCTTTGTGCATGGGCGAGGAAGGACATCAGGGGTTTTGGAAAACCTTGAGCGAGAATCCCTTCCCACGCCCGGAGCCCGCCCTGCATGCTGTGGACGTTTTTGAACCCGGCGCGCTGTAAGACGATCGCAGCAGCACGGCTGCGGACACCGGCCATTCAGTAAGTGATCGTCGGCTTCTTCGGGTCAAGCTCACGGAGGCGGTCCGGCAGGTCCCCGACGGGAATCAGCTTTGCGCCGGGCAGGTGACCCCGTTCATATTCATCGGGCTGGCGCACATCCAAAAGATTGTAGTCCTCGGGCTTTTTGTCTTCCAGAAAGTCCCGAACCTTCTTCACCTTCCACTCAGAAACCCGTCTGAAGTAATCGAGCACTCTCATAGGCTCCAATTCCTCTTTTAGGATCAGGTTGAAAAATCCTTTAATTCACCCGAAACTTGAAACCTTTTCATGAAACGCCTGTCAATGAAGTCCTTGAGCAAGAACGCTAAGCCCCCATTCAGAACCAGGCTTTTCTTCCACATGATTCCTCTGCCGTCACCCATGTTCATAATGAGCATGTAGTTTGGATTGGGAGCAAAGCGTTTCATTTCACCTCCGTCGAGGGCGGCTTCAATATTATGCTGCAGAATGGGGTTTTGCCGTACTGCATGAACTCCGACCTTTGCCAGGGTGTGCCCTTCCACACTGATGCAATCCCCGCCGCCAAAGAGTTGGGGGTGGGCAGTGCTCTGAAGATACCCGTTGACCGACATGCCCCCGTCTTCTCCGACGGGTATCCCGGATTCCCGGAACATTGCGGGAGGCCGAATTCCAACGGCCACAAAGGCAAAGTCAAAAGGAATGCTTCGGCCATCGGTGAGTGTCGCAAATCTGTTCGCGAAGGAATGCACCCTGATCCCCTCGAAAATAGCGATTCGCCTTGAAGTCAGAGAAGCAACGGCAAGATGCCTGGCCCTTGCGGGAACACCCCGGAGAATCCGGTTTCCGGCGACAAGGGTGACCGCCGGAGTGGCCCCATTCTCGATCAACAGCTTCCAGGCATTGGCGGCGATTTCAATACCGGCCGGACCGCCTCCTGCAACCAGAACTCGTGTTGTCCCTTTGGCGCTGTGACTCAAGATGAGGTTGCGAGCCTTGTAGAGATTGAGGATGGGCTTTACGGCAAAAATATGTTCATCGGTTGCAGCAAGCTCTGCTGTGGGCACTACGCTGCCGATGTTAAAAGATGCTATGTCATATGATACTTGCGTATCGTTGTCCAAATAGAACTTCTGAGCCGCAGGATCGACCGACGTGACTCTGGCCTCGATGAATTGACCGCCGCGCTCCTGGACCATTCTTTGGATGTTGAAGCGGACCTGCCGGGGTTCGTAGAGGCCGGAAAGCATGCCCGGACCCATACCCGAGTAGTAATGATAATGGCAGGGGCTGATCAGAGTCGCTCGGTGGCCGCGCCCGACATAACGCCCGAGATGCGCCAGCACGGTTAGATGAGCATGGCCTCCTCCGACCAAGACAAGATGCTTCCCCACGAGATGCCCTCATCGCTGCTTAAAGAGACTGTTTATCGGAATTGGCTCTCAGCACAGCTCCGGGTTCAAAATCAGCATGAAAGCTAAATAGCAGTAATCGAAAAGCTAAGTAGCAGTAATCAAAAGGAGTAGATATACAAAAATGGGAATAGTCCCGATCCCTAACTAAGGAGAGCGCCAGGTGTCCGATTTATGGCCGCTGCCGTTCCGGCCTCCTCGACCGAGAGCAGCCTCTGCCTCAGCGCTCGGCGCCGGTAGCCGCCGCGATCTGATCAGGTAGGTGCTCATCTCAGGACACTCCTGCACATCGGTTGGATGATGTTCATAATCACGGCTTCTTCCCTATTATCGCCTTTGCTGCCAAAGCGGTGATTATTCCGTACGGCAGATTCACCAGCAGCAGGTAGAGCGCGAACATCGGCCCGCCCTGATGAAGCCCGAAATACCCCGCGCCCTTCATCGGCAGGAAGATTAGGTACAGCCCCAGCACCGGCGCGAGGAAGTATAGAAGACCGGAGAGGTACAGCCGCTTCCAGGCGGTCTTTATAAAAAGCCCGAACGGGATACCCCACAGCCCGCCCCAGAAGAGCGGCCTGTATACATCCGGCGGGCTCAAGGATATCGGGGCCTTTACCCCGAATGCCGCGCTAAGCCCCAACTCAAACAGGACGCGGCCGAAAAGGATCACGGCCAGTCCGCCTATAACCCCCGCTACGAAGCAGATCGCCACGCGCTGCATCAGGGTCAAACCATTTTCCATAACGTTCAAACCTTCCTTATTTAATCATACCGCACAAGAAGGTTTTGCGGAGGGTTGTCAGCCCGTATTGCGTTCATACTGTAAACCTCGAAACCTCTTCCCGGCGCGGTTTAAATAATAATGTAACCAGCCTTAAGATCGGAAGCAGCAAGAATTCTTGAAAACTGAGCGGCACGGGTCCCGGGGATAAAGGTTTACAAATGTGATGGACCTGGAAAGTTGATTTTGCCTTTCTGAAACCGATGTTAAGGAGAGATACCCAAACTTTCAGAAAAGTCCTCGTGAATGACGAAGAAAATTAATATCACCCGTCGCAGGGCGGGGATTCATTCTTCCGTTACTTCTCGGATATCCTTGCCGCGCTTGTTCCGTTACTCTGGCGCTCGGTTGACTGCTCCGGCGGTGTGGCGGCATGACCCGGTTTCGGTCTCTCATCCTTTCCTGAGGTCGTGGTTTCGGCGTCGCCGATGCATTAGTCTAATGTGTTGATATAAGTTTATTCTTGGGCAATATTCAGTTTCTCAGGTTTGGTCTAATTATCGTCATTTTTAGCTTTCGTGTCAACTGTTTCGGATTGAGGTGCGTAGAACTTTGTTTCATCTAAAGTAGGATATACAATTGATAAATCAAGAATATCATTGCCACGTTGGATACGTAAATGTTTTGTATCTCCAAACCTAACATTTTTCATTAAGTTAATAAAGCTATCCATATCAGTTAATTGCGTATTATCACAAGCTATAATAATATCATTAGCCATCAACCCTGCATTTTGTGCTGGAGATCCACTATTTACGGTTTTAACAATTATTTTATTGTTTACAATTCCAGCTCTGAACCCTGATTTTGGTTTCTGTATGTCTCCATTTTTTAGATTTGTAACGGAGTATGATTTGCCATGTGTAACTGTAGAATTGACATACTTGTTAAAGTCTGAAATAGCATCCTTTATTGGTGGAAAACATCCTGACATATTATTACACCATACGTTTAATGATATAGCATAAACTCCTGGATTAGCAGTAGGCTGTTTTCTAATTATGAACGCTAAATGACGTGAATCTTTTGTCGAGTCATCAGCCTCTATAAAATCATCGCTGTAAATGTGGAGCTTCAAATTTGAGTGATTAGAAGCCCACTCTTTAGCAGCAGACCATTTTATATCGCATTCTGCTTTACTGAAGCACAGTGAGGCAGTTTCATCCAATAATGTGTGGTCTTTAGAGGTGATTGTCTCACAACCTGATAGAACTAACAAAGCACCGAGTACAAACAATGATATATACATATTGCTGATCATTTTGATGTCCACAATAATCCCCATTTAAGTTATTTGCTGATTCGGGGTCGCCCATTAAAAGGCAAGGGTCACCTCAAAACCTTGCCGGCCAAAGAGAGAGTGGTCATAATTGACCATTCTACAGTCTTAAACCATAGTTTGTCATCACTACCGGCCCGCTTTGAGATACTAACCATCGTTCCCTGCGGGATGTCGGCCTTTCCGTTGCCGGCTGCCGTTATTGAATATGGTCCCTTGGCATAATACCCGACATCGGCGCGGAATCATAGTGGTTGATTACCAACCGGAAACTCTCTATAGCTTGCCAGGTCCTTGGGTCTGACCGGGCGCGTGAACACAACATATGATTCGAGAGGGCCGCGTTTTTCAGCGCTCTATTCCTCGAAGTTTCGGAAAACAACCGTGAAATCCTCCGGCAAGACTCCCTTGAGGCAGCCGCCGGATGGACAATCGGCTTTTCGATCAATATATTCAAGTTGCGGCATACCCGCCGGTGACAAAGCACCAGTATTGCGTTGAAATCCAGCTTGAAGTTTCAGATAATTCCCACCGCCGGTCCATATTTGGATGAAGGAAAGACAAATGGCTGTTTTTGACGTACTCAAAAAAATATCGGATACCGTTTGGGAGATTCCCGTGAGCTTTAAGGAAGGAATGCGCGTTCCAGCCCGCATCTACGCCACAGAAAAGCTTGCAAGGGAAATGGATGAGGGGGTCATCGACCAGGTGACAAACGTCGCTACTTTGCCCGGTATACAAAAGTACGCCCTCTGTATGCCTGACGGCCACTGGGGATACGGTTTTCCGATAGGCGGGGTGGCTGCAATGGACGAGCGTTCCGGGGTCATCTCACCGGGGGGAATCGGGTTTGATGTGAACTGCGGAATGCGGCTTGTCCTGACCAATCTCACCTACGACGAAATAAAAGAGCACATTAAAGATATCGTGGACCGGCTCTTTGTGCGCGTTCCGGCCGGGGTTGGCAGCAGCGGATTTGTCAAACTCACCCATGACGAGTTCCGGACCCTGGTGGAAAAGGGCGCGAGGTGGTGTGTCAAAAACGGGTACGGCTGGGAGGAGGACCTCGAGCGCACCGAAGAATTCGGCCAGATAAGCGGCGCTGACGCCTCAAAGATAAGCCAAAAGGCGGTCGAGCGAGGCTTCAAACAGATCGGCACACTCGGCTCCGGAAATCATTATCTCGAAATCCAGGTGACCCGGCGTGAAAATATCTTCGACGCGGGACTTGCGAAGGCTTTCGGACTGAGCATTCCGGACCAGGTTGTGATCATGTTCCATTGCGGAAGCCGAGGCTTCGGCCACCAGGTCGCGACCGACTATCTACAGGTCTTCCTGAAGGTGATGGAGCCAAAGTACGGCATCAAGGTCCTCGACCGCGAACTCGCCTGCGCCCCTTTCCATTCTCCCGAGGGACAGAATTATTTCGCAGCCATGAAATGCGCGATCAACATGTCGTTCGCCAACCGGCAGGTAATTCTGCACAGGATTCGCGAGGTCTTTTCCGATGTGCTGCGAAAGGACCCGGCCGACCTGGGGCTTCACCAGGTATATGATGTAGCGCACAACACGGCCAAGCTCGAGACCCATACGGTTGACGGCCGCCAGCAGCGCCTGCTGGTTCATCGCAAGGGGGCGACCAGGGCGTTCGGCCCCGGCTCCGAAGAGCTTCCGGCGGCATATCGAAAAAGCGGGCAACCGGTTATTATAGGCGGAAGCATGGAGACCGGATCGTACCTTCTTGCCGGTGTCGGCTCGGGAGATCAGACCTTCTTCAGCACCGCGCACGGCAGTGGACGGACTATGAGCCGGCGCCAGGCAAAAAGACAGTTCCACGGCAAATCGCTCCAGCAGGATATGGAGCGCCGCGGCATTTACGTTCGGACCGCATCCTGGTCGGGCCTGGCCGAGGAGGCCGGACCGGCGTACAAGAATATCGATGAGGTCGTCGAAGCCACCGAGATGGCCGGCATCAGCAAAAGGGTGGCACGGTTCGTACCGGTAGGAAACGTCAAGGGATAGGGCAGAAACAGGTCTTCAAAGATGGCCGAAATCCGCAAAACCCCGATCATGCTCATAACCGGAAGCCTTGGGAGCGGCAAGACAACCCTTCTGAGGCGTATTCTCGACTCGGCGCCCTTTCGTATCGCGGTCCTCATGAATGAGTTTGGCGAACTGGCGATCGACAGCAGGGTTATCGAGGGCAAAAATGTCGATATCATCGAGCTTGCGGGCGGGTGTGTCTGCTGCTCCATGACCGGGGAGTTCGAAGCCGCCGTAAGGGAGATAATTGAAGAAATAGGGCCTGATTTCATCGTCGTGGAGGCTACGGGGGTTGCCGAATCGGACGCTCTTGTATTCGAGGTCGAGGACAACCTTCCGGAGGTCAGGCTCGACAGCGTAGTTTGCATCGTAGACGCTTATCTCGGGATCAGGCATCCCCACGTGGGATACGTATCCAGGACACATATCACATCAGCCGAAATCATCCTGATCAACAAAGCCGACCTCGTAACGGCGGCCGAGGCTGAAACCGTGGAGACCCAGGTCAGGAAGTACAACGACCGGGCCGCAATGCTCAGGACCGTGAACTGCGGTGTGGATACGAACCTGCTCTTCGCCCGGGCCCCTGGAGAGCAGCCGCGCCGGCTTGTTTCACCCTCCGGGGAAAAGTTCAGTTCGTTTACCTGGACGAGCGAGAAGACCCTCGAGAGCGCAAAATTCGAGGGACTCATACGCGAACTTCCGATGGAGCTGATTCGCGCCAAAGGCTTTATTCGTTTCGAAGATGGAGGCCGCCTTTTCAATTACGTGGCAGGGAGGGCCGATTTTGAGGAATTCAACGTTGACAGGACGGAACTGGTCTTCATCGGCCGCAATCTTGACATACGCCGCCCGGAAATAGAGGAGATGCTGCGGGGGTGCGAGGCTGGATAAATGCCCTTTGAATTTCATGATGAAATCGCTACCGCAGATGTTGCCTTCGAAGCATGGGGGCAAACCATCGAAGAGATGTTCATCGCGGCCGCCGAAGCCACCTGCTTATCCAAGCTCCCCTTTTGGCCGGGGGCGGCCTCCAGCGGCTCTCTTAGCCGGCATCTCTTCCTCTTGTCGTCTCACCGGTTGATCGTTTTTTAGGGCGTGTGGTCTTTTGCGCAAGCTCTATAAGTGATTTGAGAGCGCTATTCACTGCTTCTTCATTTGGAAAGGCTTCAGCCACCTCCGGGTTCAGTACGATAATATTCGATGACTCGCGAATACGACTTGCGTACTTCCCGCGTACAAAGCCCTCTGGAAAGTCTGACGGTTTATACTCGGTACGCAATTCATCCTTGTCGGTTTGGCTAACCTTCTTCATATTTCTGTAATCCTAATTTTCAGCACGATTCGCGGTCATTGTCCGAGAGTATCGAATAACGGGTGGAAATTGTAAACCATCACCCACTGTTTCTCCTTCATTGCCATCCTTTTGCTATTAT